>NZ_CP156795.1:1883984-2511979 GCF_039862785.1 Acinetobacter sp. ANC 7912 | reverse complement strand
GGATCTGTAATGCTGATGAAGGTATGAACCCATTTGGTAAATTTGGTCAGATGCAATTGGCAGTTGAACAAAACTTAAGCCCAAGTTATAACTTGGGGGTACTTTGGGAGCCAACTGAAGATTTTAGCTTTGGTCTGGTTTATCAAAGTGCAGCCAAAATGCGTTTGAAAGGCAAATACCATATTGATAATGCTAAGGCGCCACAGGAAATGATCAAAGGATTGATGACTTCTCCAACAGGGCAGATTCTGGCAGCGATTCTTGGATTCCCTACCTATATTCCATCCAGTGAATCTGGTTTAGTATCAATGGATTTTGAATATCCAGAGCATATTCAGGCTGGCATTAAATACAAAATTATGCCTGATCTGCAAATTAATGTGGATGTGGGCTGGACCAATTATGCGGCGTGGGATCAGTTTAAATTTGAGTTCGACCGGCAAATTTCAGCGCTTAAAATTGCAAAATTATTGTCTGCAAATGTGACTGATACTTCATTAGCGCTTCCTTTAGGCTTTGAGTCACCATGGAACTTTGGTGTGGGACTTGAATATTCAGCGACAGACCGATTAAAGCTGCGTATGGGTTATGAGCCACGTACATCTGCAATTCCAGATGACAAGCGAAATACCATGGTGCCAATTAACGGTGCACAACTTTTTGGTATGGGGGTAGGCTATCGCTTTGATGCAGATACAGAACTTGATTTATCCATTGGTTTCTTGCGCAGTAAGGATAATATCCCAGCAAATACCAGTAGTTTGGCCAACCAAACCGGGGTTAATAATTTATTACTTAACCCATATGCAGGCTTAAATGTCAAAACTGATACCAAAATTACAATTTTAGGTTTGAACTACCGCACACGTTGGTAAAGGAATATATGATTAGAAAGGGTGTATGGTTAAAGACAGTATTGGTGCTAGGTTTAGTGCCAATATCTGTTTCTGTGTCAGCAAAAGAGTTCGTCACAATTATTGGACCGGATGGTCGGCCGATGGTTGTTCCTCCTCCAACAGGTACTAAAGATAAAAAAGCAAAAGCTGTTGTATCTCAACAATCAACAGTGAATCAACAAGAAAGCCATCAAGCTCTATCTGTTCCGAAAGTTCAACCTAAAACATCTGCGATTTTGGGTGACACAGCTGCACAGAAAATAAATACTGTTGTACAACCAGTACAACCAGTACAACCAGTACAACCAGTACAACCAGTACAACCAGTACAACCAGTACAACCAGTACAACCAGTACAACCAGTACAACCAGTACAACCAGTACAACCAGTACAACCAGTACAACCAGTAATTACTCAAAAATCAACAGCAGAAGTTCAAGAGCAACAATCTCAGCCACGTTCTGGCATTAGTCAAGTGGATGGGGTGGAATACGTTGATAGTGAATATTTGGAAGCAAAAGAATTCAATTTAGAAGGAAAAAAACGTTTTTATACGATGCCAGAAGGGATAGTAGATAAAAATCTCGGCAGCGTTCGCTTTCAAAACGTAGAACGTGAAAAAGGGGTAGGGCAGTCAACCTTGAAGGCTTTATTCCAAAAGTCAACTCAACAAGATGTTCCGATCATATTGGCACAAACTTATTATCGGGTTTCGGGCGATGAAACGATAGAAAGTTTGGGGCAACGTTGCTTTAGTGGTAAAAAGCTTAAAAAATCAAAAAAACTTGCATTAAAAAAAGAAGTCAGCTTATGGCCTCGAGCACCCATCACTAAAGATGAATTTGACTATGAAGTTGTGGCAGTCGATGCAGGAATTAAAAATATTCAGCTAAAATCTTTTGCATCTAGCCAAAATAAACCTGTGTTTTATTGGCCGTTTACGGTATTTCTAGACCATAAAGGCTGTGTTTTAGAGGGTGCAGGGGGATTTAAAAATCAAGATGGACAAGGCAATTATTTCCAATATGAGTCCATTGAGGGCATCTTACAGATTCCTGAACAAACAGCATATGTACTTCTTACACCGCTCGCTTCTGCAATTGATGTAGAAGATAAAATGTTGAGTAATCAAGGACAACTAAAATTAACCGCAATTCGATAAGGATTATTCGAGTAAATCATCATGAATATAAAAAAAATCTTTCCATTTGCTTTAACAGCATTGGTCACAACATTGACAGCTTGTGGTGGTGGCGGGAGTGCCAACGTTAAATCTGAAAATGATGAACCCGCGACAACGAATGGCAGTTGTAGTGGTGCAGGATGTATTGAGTGGGGCTTAGAATATCCTCTAGACGGGTTAAATTTTAATTGTAGTAGTGATACCAAAAATAATTTTATTACTCAATTTAACCGTAACGATGGTGTTGCAACAGGCCGCTGTAAAGAAACTGATGAAATCGAATTTTATATTGCCAGTGAACTCGATACGCGTATCAATATTGGAAAAATTAAACTCAGCGATTTTATTCAAGTTTCTGGAGTCGAGTCGAGCTTCCCACGTTTAAGCTTATTGGATATTAGTGCAGGTCAGCCGAATGCCAGTAACTTAAATCCGAATGATCCGAATGTCAAAAAAGCAATCAATACAATTAAAGTATTGCAAACTTTGGCATTAGAAGAAGAGCGAATTACTGATCCAACAGATATTCAGCCGTTATTTATCACCGATAAGATACGTACGCGCTTAAATACAATCACAAAATCTATTAATGTGGCTGATGCTGATTTTGAATCACAAATAAAACCTGTGATCGATATTACCAAGATAAAAGATGAAGATGCATTTAAGACAGTGAGCAAGCTTGCGATTATTGCTAACGCTGCAGTGTATCAGCCTGAATTTTCTCTGTTTTCTACAGATGGCTTATTAAGTCAGCTTAGTGGTTCAAATGGACTGGTAGGTTGTGATAAAGCAAGTTGTAGTGCTTCTGATAAAACCACGCGTCATGTCTTTGGTCATTTCATGCTGATTACAGATCGTCAGGGGTATACCTTTGGCTCAGGTGTTCAATGGCGTGATAAAGACCTGATTGTTGCAGGCAGTAATTTAACTTCCTTAGGCGGTATTAATGCTGAAATGATTCGTAAGGTGAAGCCAGTAGGGATGACTGCGCTGCCACAAACAACTTGGTTAGATACGGTGGCTGATAAGATTACATCCCCATACCAGTTTAATGTGGGGCAAGGTCAAGATAAGCTAGAAATTACCCAAGGTACTTTACTCAGTGACTATGTGATTGCCGGCAATGAAAATTTTTATAAATTAGTCGTGAAAGGAAAGGTCGATAACACACCGTTGACTGCTGTTGAACAAGCTAAGCTGGGTAAATGGAGAATGTCTGCAGATAATCTAAACTACAACGGTTCTATAGATTTATATAAGATTTTCCCAATTAGCTATTTGGATGGTGAAGTCTTTAAAACTGCGAATAATGTGGTGAAAGGTGAAAAATATATCTTCCCAATTTATGGCGAGCTTGAGTTTAAATTTACTGATACAAGCCACAGCCCGGTAAAAGTTGGTATCGTTATTGATAGTAATGGTGATGTACGTACCAACCGTCAATCAGAAACCACACTGGCGATGGATCCGCAAAATGGCTGCCGGGGTGATATATTAGGTAGTGATCTTAAAGATGACAATGGCGTTACCCAATATCGTTTAGGGACTTTGGGGCGTGCATTCGCCAAAGATAAAACCTTGTCGATTCGCATGATTTTAGGTCATGAAAACTTCGGCGATATTAATGGTGCTTTGATTGGGGTAGATTCGCGCATTCAAACTTCAACCAATGCCAATGACAGTATTGTGATAGGTGGCGCATTAATCAATGTCTCAAACTTATTGAATTCAAACGCTGGACAAAAAGGTCGTATTACCTTTACCAACTCAGCTGGACAAGCTGTTGGTTGGGCAAATACTTTGGCGAGTTTCCAAAATATTTATAACACAGCAAATAAAGAATCAACTTCTGTGACAGATGCAGATAAAGCGTTAGCTAAACTCAGTGGCGGTACAGTGAGCCTGAATCTTGCAGATTGTTATACCGTGAAACAAAAATAATCTAATCATAGTAAAAAGCCCATCTTCTGATGGGCTTTTTTATTTAAGAACTATATAAATTTTTGTGAAGCTATTACATAAACCCTTCAAGTGGCAACCAAGAGAGGAATGTCACCAGTGCTTTATTATACCACTTCATTTTCGGTTCTTTTTCCAAGGTGTGAATTTCGCCATTGGCCTGTTTGATTTTCCAGTTAATCTTATCATTAGCATCTAAAACTAGTTTATAAGCGTATTTGCTTAAGTTCTGATCCATGGTCTGGTGTACTTTGTGAGCTAAGGAAGGGCTATTGAGCAATACCCCAATTTCAGTATTAAGATAGGCAGAACGTGGATCCAAGTTAAAAGAGCCAATAAACACCTGTTTTTCATCCAATGCCATGAGTTTAGCGTGCAGACTAGAACGACTTAAGCCCTTTAAGCTGACTTTCGCTTTGTCAGCAATTTCATAGGTATTCGAGTTTAAATTCGCAGCTTCAGGCGCAGCAAGAAATTCATAGAGCTGCACATTATTTTTGAGTAGATCCTTACGGTATTTGCTATAGAAGGCATGAACCACAGGTACGTCATTGGCTTGATAGGAATTGGTGAGAACCCGAACTTTGACATTTTCTCGGGCGAGTTTTTTTAGCCGTTCAGCACCTTCTTTTTCTGGTACAAAATAGGCAGAGACAATATCTACACTCTGCTCAGGTTTTTCTAAATGCTGTACAAGCTGAAAATTTAAATGATCTTCTTTTTTGGATTTAGACCGGATCTTGCTTGGGTGATCTTTGACCACTTCAGCTTCGACCCAATCGAGCTGGATATTTTGCTCCAACCATTTATCAAAGGCTTTAGAACGATTCGCTAAATCCAGGTAATTGGTCACACGTGGATCCTGTTGATGCTTTTCCAATTGCTGTTTTAGGCTTTCGTAGCGCAGGGTATGCTGGTGATGATTAACGATGTCCCGTACTGGATAGGCATAATCATCGTTCCAGTATTCATCAAAGGAATGGATAATTTCATCAGAGGCAGCACCGACCAGCATCACATCGACATCTGAGAACTGGTAAGCATCACTGACATTGTAATACTGGTTGCTCATATTACGTCCACCGATCAGAGAGATCTGGTTGTCGGCAATAAAGCTCTTGTTGTGCATACGGCGGTTGATGCGTTTCAGATCCAAAACCATATCCATGGCACGATGCTTACGGAAACGGTAGGGGTTATAAAGCCGTACATCAATGTTCTGGTGCTGATCTAGTGCTAGATAGATACCTTCCATTTTCTTGGCATTGTTGTCATCAATCAGGATACGTACTTTGACGCCACGGTCTGCAGCTTGAATGATGCTATATAGCGCCATAGCACCAATCCGGTCATTGTCCCAGATGTAATATTGCAAGTCTAAAGTCTTTTCAGCTTTATTAATCAGCTGCATGCGGGCAGCGAGTGCTTCTAGTGGGTCATAGAGAACATGGTAACCGGTGAGACCAATATTTTGGTCCCGTAAAGGCTGTACGATTTTCGACAAACTAGTTTGGGATGTATCTGTCTCAAAGGCCATATGTGATGCAACTTCGCCGCGATGTGGCAAAGTACTACAGGCAGGAATTCCCAAAACAAGGCTGCAACTCAATAAAACAGCACTTTTATATTGAATGTTACGCTTGGAATTGACCATGGGCAGGTCGGCCTTGGAACGGGGAGCAATCGCCATAGGTGTCTAAGAGTGATAAATTAGGTTTGAGTATAATGGTCAGCTGTGAAAAGATAAATACGATGCAGAGTATGTACTGAAGAACGGGAAAAGGCAAAAATTATGGGGAATATTGATTCCGTGACCTTTTATTTTTATATTGGCATGGCCATTTTAGCGCTGTGGGGAATCTCACACGCTTGGATCAGTCAATCCCATACACAGACCATTCATCCTTTCAAAGCCTTTACCCATTTATTAGCTTATTATCTATCTTACTTGCTGATTCCTTTATTTTTCTTCAGTATTTATGCTGGTTTTAACGGCTATTATTCCATTCACGAGGCAATATTTATTTGTCTGCTCAGTGGAGTACTGTGTTATGCACGATTTATTGAGCCGCATCTGATTCAAGTCAAAACCACACGTTACCAGATTAATCCCGATAAAAAATTTGACAAGCCGGTGCGTATTGCACTGATTGCAGATTTACATATTGGTTTATTTTCCGGTCATGAACGCCAGCTGAAAGAGATTGTTGAAAAGCTGAACCAGCAGAAACCTGACTTGGTAGTTGTGGCAGGGGACTGGACTTATGAACCAGAAGACAAGCTGACTGAAGAACTTGCTGTGCTCAAAGAAATTCAGGCGCCGATATATTCAGTCAATGGCAATCATGATGAACAGTATCCTGGACCTCCTATTCAGGAATTGCTGCATCATGCTTTAGAAGTCAATCAGGTGATCGATATTGAAGGACAGATTGTTGAGTTCGATGAATTTCGTCTGCTTGGGATTGGGGATCTATGGGCTGGTAAGGCGGATATGCGTTTCTTGCCTGAACTGCCGCAGGACAAGCCTTGGGTGATTCTGTCGCATAACCCGGATACGGTGGATATGGTGCCACAATTACCTACACGGCCCTTGATGTTGTCTGGACATACACATGGTGGGCAGGTGGAACTGCCATGGCTTACCGATTATGTGATGAAACGTGTATCGATCTTGGGTCATAAAAAAGGTTTGTACCGTCATGCACATGCTGATGTGTTTGTGACGGTGGGTACAGGACTGGTGGGTGTACCTTTCCGTTTCCGAGTGCCACCAACGATTGATATTATCGAGCTAGTCTAAGAATGATTTCTTTCTAGTCCAAAATCCAGATTAAGAGCAGGATAAAAATAACAATGCCGGCAGCAATCCAGATTAAATGCGGTGTTTTCGGTGCAGATTCCGGTTCCGCCACTTTTTCCTGCAATTCTGCTGTAGCGGGTGGTAATGGGGAAGCAGGGCTGTCACTCAGCTGATCATTCTGACGGGGAATAGAGATGGCAATGGAATCAGTCAGATTCCCAGTCTCAACCTGTTGTTCTGGAAGATCATCACTAAAGCGTGGACCAGAGGTTTGTTGCTGCAAGGCTGCATCATGTTCCATCAGAATCGCAGCGATTACATCTCGTGCTTGCTGTTCGGTGAGTGAGCTGTTTTTGACAATATAAACGAGTGCTTCATTCTTTTTATCCTCTTCCAGTAAGACCACGATATGAACCAGCTGTTCCTCGTTGAGGTGCTCGATAGGATCCCGCATGTCTTATCCTTATAGTCGTGAATCTTATTCTTATTGTTTATGAATCTTGTCCAAAGAAATAGCAGATTTTTGTACATTAAATGACAGGCATAAAAAAGCCAGCGGATTACGCTGGCTTTTAGACTATGCTAGGTAACCATTAAATCTGGTTATTCACATCATCATTTTTGGTTTCACGAATCAGCAGGAAGGCTAATAGTGACAAAATTGATGCTGCAGTCAGGTAGTATCCTACTGCATACAGGCCATAACCTGTTGCCAGTTTAGTTGCGATCAATGGTGCGAAAGATGCACCGAAAATACCAGCCAGGTTGAAGGTCAATGCTGAACCAGTATAACGTACTGAAGTCGGGAAGATTTCAGACAGTACAGTACCGATTGGACCATAAGTTAAGCCCATAATCGCAAGACCGATACACAGGAACAGGAATACGACCACAGTGCTGCCAGACTCCAGCATATCTGCAAAGAACAGACCGAATATCGCTGAGATAATACATACACCGATTGAAGTAGTTTTACGGCCAAATTTTTCAGCAAATACAGCAGATAATGGAATAAATGCAGCGAAACATAGAGTCGCAATCAGTTGCAGTTCAAGGAATTCTGCACGGCTATAACCCAGTTTAGTTGTACCCCAGTTCAATGCGAATACTGTAGTCAGGTAGAACACCACGAAAGTACAAATTGCCGCAATGGTACCTAAAACCAGCATGCCTGAATGCTTTTTAAATACCTGTACAAATGGCACATTCACTTCTTTCTGTTTGCTTAGAACTTTCTGGAATGCAGGAGTTTCATGCAGTTTCAAACGAATCCATAAGCCCATGATGACCAGTAAAGAACTACAAATGAACGGAATACGCCAGCCCCATTGCATGAATTGTGCTTCAGACATGAATGCACCCAAAGTCAGGAACGAACCAGTGGCCAGAATGAAGCCTAGCGGAGCACCCAGTTGTGGGAACATACCGTACCATGCGCGTTTACCGTCTGGCGCATTTTCAGTTGCCAGCAATACGGCACCTGACCATTCACCACCCAAACCAAGACCTTGACCTAGACGGCACAGTGCCAGCAATAATGGCGCAACGATACCAATCTGTTGATAAGTTGGCAGCAGACCAATCGCAACTGTAGAGAGACCCATGGTTAGCAAGGCTGCAACCAGGGTGGCTTTACGCCCGATTCTGTCGCCGAGGTGGCCGAACAGGGCTGCACCAATTGGACGTGCGATAAATGCAATCGCGAAGGTTGCCAGAGACTGAATGGTCGCTGTCGTTGGATCCGTACTTGCAGGGAAGAACAAGTGTGGAAAAATAATCACAGCAGCAGTGGCATAGATATAGAAATCGAAGAACTCGATTGTTGTACCCACTAAACTTGCTGTTAAAACGCGAAATTTTGAATTTTGTGCTGGTAGAGCAGCAGTATTTGACGACGCCATGAAGGACCTTACACTTACTAAAAATAAAAAAACTTAGTTTTAAAAGCGTAATCTTTTTAAAAAAGGCGTAATTTCTTAAAAAAACAACTGCAATCTTCTTGATTCTGCGCGCTCAGGGTCACTGAAATGGAGAATAAGAGGATTAAATCACGTAAAGATAGATAGACAGAAAATGTGATCCTGCGCCTATCAATACAAAAATATGCCAGATAGCGTGCGTATATCTTACTCTTTTTAGGGCGTAAAACAATGCACCCACAGTATACGCCAGCCCGCCAATTACGAGAAAGGTCAAAGATTGAACGGATAAGTATTTCTGCATATCGTCCATGACTAACAGTGCCAGCCAGCCCATAATCAGGTAAGCAGCCAGTGAAAGTTTCTGGAAACGATGAATGAAAATGAACTTGAAGAGTGTTCCAAGGATGGCAATCACCCATAACGCGATCAGCAAATACTGCGCTTTAGGGGTGGGGATCGCAATCGCTAAAAAAGGCGTGTAGGTTCCCGCAATCAAATAATAAATTGCGGTGTGATCCAGCTTTTTATAGAAATAACGACGATCGGCTGTAGTGGCCATGTGATACAGCATGGATGCAGAAAACAGCGCGATCATACTGAGTGCATAGACCCACAGGCCAAACCATTGTCCGGCACTTAAATAGGCTCCTTTGATTACCAGCAGAATACCAGCAATCACGGCCAATGCGGCACCGATCCCGTGACTCATATAGTTGATGCGCTCTTCGGTTGCATCATAATCTTGGAGTAGTGGTGCGTTTGACATAGTTATCGTTCTTCTTAAATATACAAATGTATAATAATTCAATTTTGCTTTTAGGGTAAGAACATTTACACTTTATAGGCAATTCATTTTAGGTTTCTTTTATGTCCACTTTGGCGTCTCTCTCGGTGCAAGAACAGCAATTTCTGGAAACTTTTCAGCAAGCCATTGAAAGTGATCAATTTGATCGACTGATTTTAAGTCAGTATAAAGGTGAACTTGAAAATCTGGAAAAAATGACCTTGCGAGTCATTTCATTAAATGACCAGAAAGTATTAAGTTGCCTATACCGCTACAAAACCCAGGATGTCACCAAGAACTATTCTTTAAGTGAAGCCATAGATAAAGTGAATGAATTGCTGGCATGTTGCAAGCAAGCCAATCTGATCACCACATCTGAAGAATTGCAGCTAAAAAAGAACAAGAAGAAAGTTATGCTCACTCGTAGCAAGAGCAAGCCAGTGCTCAAGGACAAAACTGAACAGGGGCATGACCGGGTCAAACAGCGTTATGTCGATCAAGACGCCTTGTTCCTCAAATTGCTCGGGATTACCGATCAGCAGAGCCAGATCATTCCCAGCATGGCGCGTAAGTGGAAACAAATTAACAAGTTCGTAGAAATTTTTTCTAATGCTTTGAGTCAAATCAAAGAACCCAAAGAAGGATTGCGCGTTGTCGATTTTGGTTCAGGAAAAGGTTATCTGACCTGTGCCTTGTATGACTATATGCAAAAGCATGGACAGACGCCGTGGGTGACCGGGGTGGAACTGAATCCGAAAATGGTTGAGTTCTGCCAGAATGTTGCGAATCAATCTGAATTTAACCAGCTGGACTTTTTCCAGGGCGATGTACGCACTTATGAACCGGAACGCCTGGATGTGATGATTGCTTTGCATGCCTGTGATGTGGCGACCGATTTTGCCATTCATACCGGAATTCGCCTCAATGCGCAGATCATCATGTGCGCGCCATGCTGTCATAAGGAATTGCGTCCGCAACTGAAAGCACCAACAGTGCTAAGCCCAATGCTGCAGTTTGGTATTCATGCCGGCCAGCAGGCAGAAATGTTGACCGATACTATCCGTGCTTTGTTGCTAAAAGCCTATGGCTATGAAACCAAAATATTTGAATTTGTGGCACTGGAACATACCAGCAAGAACAAAATGATTCTTGCGGTAAAACGTAAAGACTATAAGGAACCTGATCAGGAAGTGCTGGCCCAGATCCAGGCATTAAAAGATATGTATGGTATTCAGAAACACTCGCTGGAATTATTGTTGAATAATCAATGGGATCAGCAGGGGATTGGCTGTAAATGCTAAGTTCATCTGAGTTGCGAATTGTTTCAGGTAGTTGGACTGATCTAGCTGTTGATGCCAAGCCGATTCGTGAAGCCGTGTTTATTCAGGAACAGCAGATTGCGTTGGAAGATGAATGGGATGCTGAAGACTCAGTATCGATCCATTTTGTGGCTTATCTGCAGGATCAACCCGTCGCGACCGCCCGACTGTTAAGAAATAACAGTATTGGCCGGGTAGCAGTGCTGAAATCGGCTCGTGGCCATAAAGTCGGACAACGTCTGATGCAGTTTGTGATGGATACAGCTCGTACCGAAGGTCGTCAGTTTGTGAAACTGTCATCACAAGTTCATGCGATTGGTTTTTATCAGGCGCTGGGCTTTCAGCTTCAGGGTAAGGAATATTTGGATTGTGGTATTCCGCATATTGATATGTATTTACAGTTTTAAAATCTAGCTATAAAAAAGCGAGGTCTAAGCCTCGCTTTTTTGTTTTTTAATGCGATGTCTTAATGTGAAGAATGACCGTGGGCTGCGTTTGATTCAACATGGGTATTATCCATATGAGCATGTTCTTCTTCAGTCATGTCCATTTCAGCTGCAGTCGGTTCAGATGCAGGTTGATTAGATTGCTGCAGGGCAGCTTGCTGTTTTTTCTTAGCCTGCTGGCTTGGCATATAGTCCGGCTCATTGCTGACCGCTAACCAGAAAATAAACATGAATAAGCCACCAATCACGCAGAAAATGATCAGTGCTTTCCAACCCCAAGGCGATTTCTCTGGCGTATTTTGATGAGACATGGATCTGAACCTAACATGAAATAAATTTATGTTACTTTATAACATAAATTTGCTAAAAAGCAGATCAGAATTCAGCCGAAAATATGTTTGATTTTTAGTGGAATATAAAAAAGAGGAGCATCAAACTCCTCTTTATCTCACATGTTCTAGATCAGAAAGTTTCAGCCGCTGCGACTTTCTTTTTTAATAATTCTGGTGCCTTAAAGCGTTCACCATATTTCTTTTCCAGTACATTGGCACGTGCCAGTGCTTTTGCCAGTCCGTACTGGTTCAGATACTGGATCGCACCACCCGTCCAGGCCGGGAATCCAATCCCAAAGATGGAACCAATATTCCCTTCTACAGCAGATTGCAACACGTCTTCTTCCAAACAACGTACTGTATCCAGTGCCTGCACAAACAAGAAACGTTCAATCATTTCCTGTTCAGAAATCTCAGTGTTTTTATTCCAGTGACTCAAGCCCGACCAAAGCTGCTTTTTACCATTTTCAGGATAGTCATAGAAACCAGCACCGGCTGCTTTCCCTTTGCGGTTAAACTGGTGAATCATGGTTTGAATCACGTCATCAGCAGGGGATGCCGGTCGTTCTTTGCCTTCGGCTTGTAAAGCCTTACGGGTTTCATGGGTAATATGCGCAGTCAACGTTAAAGAGACTTCATCCTGGATCGCCAGTGGCCCAACCGGCATACCGGCTTTTAAGGCTGCCATTTCAATGCGTGCTGGATGAACACCTTCGGCGAGCAGGTGCAAACCTTCCTGAATAAAAGTGCCAAATACGCGGCTGGTAAAGAAACCACGGCTGTCATTCACCACAATTGGCAGCTTGCCAATCTGCTGCACGAAGTCAAATGCTTTAGCTAAGGTGTCGTTCGAAGTGTTTTTCCCTTTAATGATTTCCACCAGCTGCATTTTATCGACCGGGCTAAAGAAGTGCAGGCCGATAAATTTAGCTTGATCCTGACTTGCCTGTGCCAGTTGGCTAATTGGCAGGGTTGAGGTATTGGATGCCATGACGCCGTCGGTAGCTAAATACTGTTCGGCTTCTTGAGTCACCTGAGCTTTCAATTGCTGATTTTCAAATACCGCTTCAATGATCAGGTCACAGCCTTGCAGATCGGCTGCTTCTGTCGTGGTTTGTATCAGGCCTAAAATCTGGTCACGCTGTTCAGCCGTCATACGACCTTGACTGACTTTTTTATCTAGCAGTTTTTGGCTATAGGCCTTGCCTTTTTCGGCAGCTTCAATTGAAACATCTTTAAGGATGACCTGAATGCCTTTGCCGGCAGTGACATAGGCAATCCCGGCACCCATCATGCCTGCCCCCAAAATTCCCACTTTTTTAGCCTGCCATTTAGTGACATCCTTTGGACGATGAGCACCAGATTTGATGCTATTCATGCCATGCCAGAAAGTGCCAATCATGTTTTTAGATACTTGACCGGTCGCCAGATAGGTGAAATAACGGGATTCAATACGGAGTGCGGTATCCACATCGACCTGTGCACCTTCGACCGCAGCTGACATAATCGCTTCTGGTGCTGGATAACAGCCTTTGGTTTTGTCGCGCAGTATGGCAGGAGCGATGGTCAGCATTTGCGCGATAGCAGGTGAAGAAGGCGAACCACCCGGAATTTTGTAGCCTTTAATATCGAAAGGTTGCTGAGACTTAGGATTCGTTTTAATCCATGTAATTGCTTTGTCTAAAAGCTCATCCAGATTCTCGGCCGTATCATGAATCAGGCCTAAAGTTTTGGCTTTCTCTACACTGAATTTCTTGCCTTCCATCAAAAGTGGAAAGGCATTTTGTAGTCCTAACAGTCGTACGGTACGTACAATCCCACCACCCCCTGGTAACAAGCCTAACGTGACTTCTGGCAGGCCAAATTTAGTTTTAGGGTCATTCAGGGCAATACGATGATGTGCACATAAGGCAATTTCCCAGCCACCACCGAGTGCAGTGCCATTCAAGGTTGCCACTACGGGAATACCGCGGGTTTCGATATAGCGCAGCTGGTCTTTCATATTCTCAATCATATTGAAGAATTCGGTGGCATGTTCTGGCGTGGCTTGAATCAGCTCATCCAGATCACCGCCGGCGAAAAAAGTCTTTTTGGCTGAACGGAAGATAATCCCGCTGACATTATCATCAGCTTTTAATTTATTAACCGCTTCTGTCAGTGCTGCACGGAAGTCGGCATTCATGGTATTGGCTGACTGGTTTGGAGAGTCAAAGGTCAGAAGAACAATATTGTCTTCAGTTTTTTGATATTGAATAGCGCTCATGGTTCTCTCCTTAAACCAGTTCAATAATGGTGGCGATGCCCATGCCGCCACCGACACATAAAGTTGCCAGACCGCGTTTCTTGCCCTGGCGTTCCAGCTCATCCAGCAAAGTACCGAGAATCATGGCACCAGTTGCCCCCAGTGGATGACCCATTGCAATCGCACCACCATTCACATTAACTTTAGCCGGGTCAACCTTCATTTCATTGATAAAGCGCATCACCACAGCCGCAAAAGCTTCATTGACTTCAAACAGGTCAATATCATCAATCGTTAAGCCAGCTTTAGCCAGCGCTTTACGTGCAGCAGGTGCAGGGCCAGTCAGCATAATCGTTGGATCAGCACCGACTAGCGCAGTCGCTAGTACCTTGGCACGCGGTTTCAGGTTCTGTTCTTTCACCGCCTGTTCTGAGGCCAGTAGGACCAGTGCAGCACCATCAACAATGCCGGATGAGTTGCCGGCGTGATGCACGTGATTCACTGCACCGACTTCCGGGTATTTCTGTAGGGCGATGGCATCAAAGCCCATCTGTCCCATGGTGGCGAAACTTGGATTCAGTTTGTTGAGAGTTTCAAGCGTGGTATTCGGTTTAATGAATTCGTCTTTATCCAAAATTACCACACCGGCTTTATCTTTGACCGGCACAATTGATTTATCAAAATGACCATTGGCCTGAGCTGCTGCGGCTTTTTTCTGAGACTGTTCGGCGAAGGCATCGACATCGGAACGCGTATAACCATCAATGGTCGCGATCAGGTCGGCACCAATGCCTTGTGGAATAAAATCACAAGCCATGTTGGTTTCCGGGTCGAGTGCCCAAGGGCCGCCATCGGAGCCCATCGGTACACGGGACATGGATTCCACACCACCTGCAACCACTAGATCTTCCCAACCAGAGCGAACTTTTTGTGCTGCCATATTCACCGCTTCTAGACCGGAAGCACAGAAACGGTTGATTTGTACACCAGCGACATCATTGTCCCAGCCGGCTGCAATAGCTGCTGTTTTGGCAATATCAGCACCTTGGTCACCAATTGGTGTGACACAACCAAGGACGATATCATCTACTTTGGATGTATCTAAAGAATGACGGTCTTTCAGTTCATTGAGTAAAGTGGTAACTAAAGTAATCGGTTTGACTTCATATAAGGATCCATCCTTTTTCCCCTTGCCGCGTGGCGTGCGAATGGCATCGATGATGTAGGCCTCGCTCATAGCATTTCCCTTTTTATTGATGGAATATGATTTATTCTGATGATTTGAGTGTAATGATTCTTGAGGTGAGCGCAATGACGAGAACGGATCAGGTCATTTGAGCATTCTGGTCAATTAAAAGAGATGGTTTAAAGAAATGTTCAAATAAAAAAAACGCCCAAGTCTGGAGCTTGGGCAATATTTGAATTTAGCACTCGTGTGAAGGCTAAATATGAAGATGCTGTGGCTTAATGGTAACCATGCAACTGACGATAAAGACCTGGAGTAACCCCGGTCCATTTCTTGAAAGCACGGTGGAAGGTACTGGTTTCACTGAAACCCACTTGTTGTGCGACATCTTCCAGCGTCAGATCTGGATTCAATAATAGGTGAATTGCAGCATCTCGGCGTAGCGCATCTTTCACACCCTGATAGCTTTTACCTTCCGCAGCCAGACGGCGACGCAAAGTTTGTGGCGATAGATACAGCATGGATGCTACATCATTCAGGGTCGGCATTTCTTCTCCGATCTGGCTCTTCAGCACTTCACGAATACGAGAAGTCAGCGAGTTGGTATTCTTGAATTTTACCAACAGCTGTGCTGGTGCAGCTTTCAGGAATTCTTCCAGGGTTTCTTCATTCTGGCGGATTGGCAGGTCTAAATAGTCCGCTGCAAATGTGATTTCAGTCCGTGGCATATCAAACTGCATCACCGGTGCAAAGAACAGCGCATCATATTCATCGGCATGATCTGGACGTGGATAGTTAAAATGTACACGTTCTAATGGCAGGCGGCGTTCAATCAGCCATGAGGCCAAGCCATGCCAGATCATCAACATACTTTCAGTAATGAAGTGATCCGGGTCCATGTCTTTCGGAATTTGCGGCACCAGACGTGCTTCATGTTTGTCACGTTCCAAGGTCACAGCCCAGTCATCACCGAACAGCTTGTAGAACTGAGAGGACAGCTCCAGCGCATCACCCAGAGTTTTGGCATGAATAATCAGCTGACACATAATGGCAAATGTGCCGAGACGGCGCGGCTGTTTGTCAAAGCCGACATGCTCATCTTGAGTTACCATCCAGAGCATCTTGATAAAACGGGTATATTGTTCTGGCGAGATACGTGCCTTTGGCTGATGCAGAAGCTCAGCTTCAATACCCACATGAGACAAAAGTGTATCGACATCCATACCCAGACGCTTCACGCCGTAGAGTGCTGCGTTGACGAAATGGATACTGATCGTATCACGACTCATGTTTAAACCTTCAGTCTCTTTGATGTTCACTAATGCTTGACCTAATTGACACAAAATAATAAATCAATGGCAATTTACAAAATCTGACTTGCCATTTGTTACATATTAAATTGCCGAAATGATCAAGGTAAATGGCTGAACATGACATTGTTTTTATGCATTTGTGTTTCTAAGATGAATAAAAAACCACCATAAATAGAGTAAATATTCTAATGTCTTATGCTCTGAAAGGATTGAAAGTTCTGGATTTTTCTACACTTTTGCCTGGTCCTTTTGCCACCATGTATTTGGCAGATCTCGGTGCGGAAGTTGTGCATATTGAATCACCGACACGACCGGATTTGTTGCGTTTAGTGCCACCGTATGCACACGGACAGGCCACTGCACATAATTATTTGAATCGTAATAAACAATCTGTGGCATTAGATTTGAAAGACCGAAACAGCCTTGAATTAATCAAAGCCAAAATCTCGGACTATGACATTGTCGTAGAACAATTCCGCCCTGGTGTGATGCAACGTTTAGGATTGGATTATTCCACCCTAGCTGAGATTAATCCACGACTGATCTATTGTTCGATTACCGGGTATGGCCAAACGGGTTCCTATAAGGATAAAGCTGGGCACGACATTAATTATCTGGCGTTGTCAGGCATTGCCGGTCATAGTGGTCGGGTGCAGGGCGGGCCACCGCCGTTTGGCATTCAGGTGGCGGATGTCGCCGGTGGTTCTATGCATGCTATCATTGCCATTTTGGCAGCCGTGATCGAACGGCAACGTAGCGGCATGGGACAATATATTGATATTTCCATGACCGATTGCGCGGTAACTCTAAACAATATGGCCGCAGCAGCCAGTTTGGCGGGTGGTGTGCATGCACAGCCAGAGTCGGGTCATCTAAATGGTGGAACCTTTTATGACTATTACCATACCCAAGATGGTCGCTATCTTTCTGTAGGCAGTTTAGAGCCACAATTTATGCAGGGTCTGGCACAAGCATTGGAGCTACCGATCCTGCTAGAAAAAGGTATGTCTATGGATGCACAGGATCGGGCAGAAGTTAAAGCGGCGATCCAGCAGAAAATTGGCAGTAAGACTTTAGCTGAGTGGCAGACTATATTTTCCAGCTTGGATGTCTGTGTCGAACCCGTGTTGCAACTGGACGAAGCTTTACATTCACAGCTAGCCCAAGAACGCGGTTGGGTAGTGAAGGTACCAGTGAAGTCAGGAGAGCAGGAGACCGAACCTCAGCTGGCCTGTCCCATCAAGTTTTCACGTTCCAGTTCACGTTATGAATTTATTGGACAAGCACTAGGTGAAACTAAAGACTGGTAAGAAAAGCCTTCTTTTATATGTTTATTTATCAAGCAGTAGCAAAAAGTCTTTATATGAAAATAAATGCTAAAGAAGTGAAAAATTAATTATTATTGCTGGAATAATGGTTTTGTTGCGCAAAGCCTTTATATCACTGAAATTCCTATAGGCTTATCAATAAAACCGCTATAAAATATGTATAAAAAGCATTTTATTGATAGATTCAATCTCGTTATTCTTGCGGTCGATATAATAGAAACTACTAGCTGTACGCCATGTATTTATATACTGATTTCGATCAGCAACTGATTAATGAACGTGTTGCACAGTTCCGTGACCAGACGGAACGTTACCTAGCGGGCAAACTCACTGAAGATGAATACCGTCCGCTCCGTCTTCAAAATGGTTTATATGTCCAACGTTATGCACCAATGTTGCGTATCGCGGTGCCTTATGGACTAATGAATTCTAAACAGCTTCGTAAAGTGGCGGAGTTGGCAAAAGAATATGACCGTGGCTATGCACACGTTTCAACCCGTCAGAATATCCAGTTCAACTGGCCTGCATTGGAAAATGTACCAGACATGCTGCAAGAGCTGGCATCAGTACAAATGCATGCGATCCAGACTTCAGGTAACTGTATCCGTAACACTACAACTGACCAGTATGCCGGTGTGGTTGCAGGTGAAATTGCAGATCCTCGCCCGACTTGTGAATTGATCCGTCAGTGGTCAACTTTCCACCCTGAATTTGCTTTCCTGCCACGTAAGTTCAAGATTGCAGTTTCTGCACTTGAAGAAGTGGATCGTGCTGCGACTTCATTCCACGATATCGGTGTGTATATCGTGAAAAATGCAGCAGGTGAGATCGGTTACAAGATCAAAGTCGGTGGTGGTCTGGGCCGTACCCCAATCATCGGTTCAGTAATCCGTGAATGGTTGCCTCGTGAAGACCTGATTGCTTATCTTGAAGCGGTACTGCGTGTTTATAACCTGCATGGTCGTCGTGACAACAAATATAAAGCGCGTATCAAGATTTTGGTAAAAGCATTAACACCAGAAGTATTTGCAGAGAAAGTTGAAGCTGAATTTGCGCATACGATTAAAACACTGAAAATCGATGCTGAAACCCTGAAGAAAATGGATGAGAACTTCACACCATTTGATTATCAGGATTATGCAGATGAAGACTTCACTGAGCTCTTTGCGCAGTATTCAAAATTCAAGCAATGGTTCAACATCAATACCAATGCACATAAAGTGAAAGGTTACCGCATCGTAACGATTTCTTTGAAACGTGCGGGTGTAGCACCTGGTGATGTAACAACTGAAGAGATGAACCTGATTGCAGATCTTGCAGACAAGTACACCTTCGGTGAACTGCGTACTACACATGAGCAAAACATTGCGCTTGTTGATGTACCACAAAAAGACCTATTCGAATTGTGGCAGACTCTGGATCAGCATAACCTGGCACGTGCACATATCGGTTTCTTGACGGATATTATCTGCTGCCCAGGCGGTGACTTCTGTTCATTGGCAAATGCGAAATCGATTCCAATTTCTGAAGCGATTTCACGCCGTTTTGATGATCTGGATACCATTTATAACCTTGGCAAAATCGACCTGAACATTTCAGGCTGTATGAATGCGTGTGGTCATCACCATGTCGGTAATATCGGTATCTTGGGTGTGGATAAAAAAGGTGCTGAGTTCTACCAAATCACATTAGGTGGTAATGCGGATCATGATGCATCGATTGGTGATATTCTTGGCCCATCATTTGCTGCTGAAGTGGTTCCAGATATTATCGAAGAAATCCTGAATACTTATCTTGACCTGCGTCAGGAAGGTGAAGAGTTCATCGATACTTACCGCCGTGTTGGCATTCAACCATTCAAGGAGCGTGCATATGCTTAATACCGCACTACAAGTGCTCTCTAAAGATGGCACGATTGCACACAATACTTACCAGCTGATTGGTGAAGACGGCGTATTGCCACAAGGTGATGTGGTTCTGACTGTTGATCAACTGGATCAGTTGCCAAACATCACTGGTAAAAAAGCATTGTACTTGACTGTTGATGCTTCACCTGAAACCAATGAATTTCCGCTGGATCAACTGGATGCGATTTTCATCGAGTTTGCTGGTTTTAATGATGGCCGTGGCTATTCATTTGCCGCATTACTGCGCCGTCAAGGTTTCCAGGGTGAACTGCGTGCGACTGGTGACGTGTTCAAAGATGTACTGAACTACATGAAACGTTCCGGCTTTGATACATTTGTGATTAAAGAAGGCAAAGACATTCAGGAAGCAGCAGCGGGGCTGAATGACTTTACTCGTCCTTATCAAGCATCGACTGCCGTGCCTCAAGCGAATTACCAAACTGGGGCTTAAGCAGCCTTGAGTAAAAAAGCCTCCATCGGGAGGCTTTTTTATTGCTGAAAATTAGATTGTATGTTCTTCCAATAAGCAGTTAATCATCCACTGCACGCCAAACTGATCGGTAAACGCTGCATAAAGAGCACCCCAAAAAGTTTTTTCCAGCGGCATTTCCACTTTGCCTTTTACTGATAAAGCTTCAAATAGTCGTTGTGCTTCTACCTGTTCGCTGGCACTCAAAATAATTGCAATAAAGTGATTGCTGCCTTTCACAAAAGCTGGCGTATTCGGTGTACATAATTTGTCATTCACATCCGAACCCATCAATTCGGTATATTCATTGATGGGAAGGGCAACATGCAGGATCAGACTTTTTTCCGTTTCGGATAGATCCAGTCCTTCTTGTGCAGGCATATCTCCATAGCGGGTTAGACTGGAAAATTCACCACCAAAGATTGAACGATAAAAGGTAAAGGCGGCTTCGGTTTCACCTTGGAAATTCAGATAGTGATTGAAACGCATGACAGTGTCCTGTTTTTGTTTTTTATCTTCCTTAATCTACGCCTGATTGAGTTATCAGATTGATCAAGAAGCTTTATGAATATGTAAGCAGGAACTATGACTACTTATTTGACATCCTCTCCGACCTAAAGGACGGAGATTCCTCCTGCGAGACGCCCATGTCCGAGCGCAAGAATATTCAGTGCTGAGTTTATATCTCTATCGTGGAATGTACCGCACTCCACACACTGCCATTCTCTTATTCCAAGTCCTGCTCTACCTTTCAGACTACTGGAGCGTGAGCCGCAGCACGAGCAAGTTTGGGTGGTATAGGCTTCATTGACTTCTTCATACCATACCCCTGCGTTCTCGCATTTATACTTGAGCATGGTTCTTAAGGTCGTCCAACCTGCATCGAGTACAGACTTAGCTAATTTTGTCTGTGCCAATGCTTTGGCATTCACATTACCAACGAAGATGGCTGCATGTTCATTCACCAGTTTATGACTGAATTGATGCAGCATATTTTGACGTAGATTTTTGATCTTGGCATGAATCGCTTTGACACGTTTTTTATTTCTTGCTCTTTGAGCAATACCAAGTTTTTGTTCATATTGACGATAGATTTTAGGCGCTTTGAACTTTACACCATCTGAGCAAGTCGCAAGGTCTTTGAGTCCTAGATCAATGCCAATTGAGGTTTTAGCGGTGGTTTTCTCTGTTTTAATTGAATCAACCACAAGACATACATACCAACGCCCTCGGCTATCCTCGACAAACGAGCCTGTTTTAACATTGTATTTACTTAGTCCGTAACTGTCCCATAGCTTGAATTGATGCTTGCCGTATTGGACATACCCATCGGCATATTTCACCGCCACTTTTTTAAATGGAATCCAACCGAGAGAACGTCTAGCATTTTTTTGTTACTGACACGCCATTTTAGCTTGGCTTTTTTAAATTGCTTTCTTCGAGTAACTAATTCTTCCGCAACTGCCTGTATGGTTTGGCTGTGCAAATTGCACTCTTTTGATGTACCTTTCGTGTATTTAGCAATATCGTAAGCTGAAAAGAATTGTTGTTTTCTTTGCAAGTGTTTAAAACACAAATCATTGACATAGTTCCAGACAAAATTAACTTCAGATGCCAATTGGTCTAGCACCTTGCAATGTTTGTCTTTTATGCGTAATTTAAGTGTCTTCATCACTAAAATATATTTGGTCTATGGATAATAGTCAAGAGATTAGAACAGGTCGTCACTGTGTTTTTAATATGCACGTTCATTTAGTCTTTGTGGCTAAATATCGTAGAGATGTTTTTACCAAAGCTATGCTCGAAACTATGAATGAAGTATTCAAGCGCATTTGCTTAGACTTTGAAGCTAAGTTGGTAGAATTTGATGGTGAGCATGATCATGTTCATTTACTTGTGAACTATCCACCAAAAGTAGCTATTTCTAGCTTGGTTAACAGCCTAAAAGGTGCATCTAGTCGTATTTTAAGAACTAAACACCCTGAAATTAAAAACAAATTATGGGGGAATGCTTTGTGGTCGCCTAGTTATTTCGCTGCATCGTGTGGAGGTGCTCCCATTGGGATTATTAAACAATATATCCAACAACAGCAAACACCGCATTAGCAATCCTAGCTAATCCCCACAAGGGGGACTAGCGGATTGCAGCCTTATATCCCCGCCCTGAAGGGCGAGGTTTTACGGCTAAAGGGATAAAAGTATGAAACGACTAGCGAAAGAATCAGTAAAGACTAATTTTAATAGGCTGTTTTAAATCATTTTTACAGTGAAATTTCTTAATTCGCTAAAAATAAAAAGAGAGCTAACAAAGCTCTCTTTCTTATAGCAAATTTCTGTTTGAATTAGATTAGTTCAATTGCAATCGCTGTTGCTTCACCACCACCGATACATAGTGCAGCAATACCGCGTTTACCACCAGTACGTTTTAGGGCATGGATCAGAGTCAGAATGATACGTGAACCGGTAGAACCAACCGGGTGACCCAGTGCACATGCACCACCGTTAATGTTGACTTTTTCTGGATCCAGCTTGAACTCATCCATTGGACACATAGTGACCATGGCAAAAGCTTCATTGATTTCCCAAAGATCCACGTCTTCAGCTTTCCAGCCAGTTTTATTCAGAACTTTCTGAATCGCACCGACTGGCGCAATGGTAAATTCAGATGGATGCTGGGAGTTTGATGCATAGGCAATGATTTTAGCCAAAGGTGCTAGACCTTTAGCTGCTGCGTTATCGCTTGAAGTCAACACAAGAGCAGAAGCACCGTCTGAGATCGAGCTGGCATTGGCAGCGGTAATGGTGCCGTCTTTAGCAAATGCCGGACGAAGGGTAGGAATTTTTTCAATATTGGCATTGAATGGCTGTTCGTCTTTATCAACTACCACATCACCTTTGCGGGTAGAGACAGTGACTGGCACGATTTCATCAGCGAAGTAGCCTTCATTGACTGCAGTTAGGGCACGTTTTAATGAACGAATCGCAAAATCATCCATCTGTTCACGGGTATAGCCTTTCTGGTTGGCCATGTCCTGAGCAAATGAACCCATCAGACGACCTGTTTCAGCATCTTCCAGACCATCCAGGAACATATGATCTTTAACTTCACCATGTCCCATACGGAAACCACCACGTGCTTTAGGTATCAGGTATGGCGCATTACTCATGGATTCCATACCACCAGCAACCACGATGTTGGCAGAACCCGCTTTAATCATGTCCGCAGCCTGCATCACGGCTTTCATTCCTGAACCACATAGTTTGTTGATGGTCACAGCACCAGTGCTATCGGGTAAGCCTGCTTTACGCATCGCTTGACGGGCAGGGCCTTGTTTTAAACCCGCTGGAAGGACACAACCCATAATGACTTCTTCAATATCAGTTGGCTGTAAACCTGCACGAGCGATCGCTTCTTTGATAGTCACAGCACCAAGTTCTGGTGCAGGAACACTTGATAAACTTCCCTGAAAGCCGCCCATGGCTGTACGTGCACCATTGACAATTACAATGTCAGTCATTGTTGTATCTCCGTATGAGTTTTAGTCATTTATTCTTGACTTAAGCAGTATATTAAAAAAACGGACAGAAAAAAGCCTAAAAAGATAGTGAATCATAAACCGGTCAGTTCTTAGGAACAGCTAGTTAAATCTTCTTTGCGGAGGTGTCCCATTTTGCTCAGCACGATTTTGTAATGTTTAGCGGATTTCAGAGAGCAGTAATAAAAACTGCCATTGGAGCCGATCGGTAAATTGGTCTGTGCTTGATAGCTAACGCTTGGGATACTTAAAGCACCGCTCCAGTCCAACTGGCCATATTTTAATTTGAGCTGGTCAATCTGCAGGACCGTTTCGCCTGCATCAACTTGTCTGTTTCTATTCTGATCAACAAACACCAGCCAGGCATGACTCCATTGATTTGCTTGACAGTTGGATAAGTTTAAGGTCGGACAGATGACTATATTTTGTCGTAGGATGGCTGACTGACTACGTGCATAACGATTTATTGCTGCAATCTTGTGAAAAATACTATTCGCTTCCTGCTTGGCTTGGTATTCCTGAAAGGAAGGAACCGCAATTGTTGCAATTACTGCGAGTACAGAGAGAGTGACAATTAGCTCTACAAGAGTGAACGCTTTATTTCTTTTTATATACATGGTTTAACCTTTTTATATATTATTTTTATTGGAAACATGCTATTAATTAGGCGTTTTTTGAATGCTTTTTTTATTACCTGAGTATTTTTGTACTTGAAGTAAGAGAAAGCTGTTAAAATTAAGTAAGTGAAAATAAGTTATTCACAACAAGAAATTGAGTAAAAAATTACCGAATTACAACGGAAATTGTAAGTAATTTTGTCAATAATTTACTTGATTAGATTAATCAAGCACTTGGAAATTTAATCAAGTGTTTGTATGATTCCCTGTGAATAGCTTAAAAATAAAACTGGGGTAAAAGAAGCCTATCTCAGGAAAGCCAATTTAGATTTGAGCTTGAACAACAATTTCTTATCTCTGGAGGATAAATCCATGAAAATGAGTCGTATTGCATTAGCAATGCTCGTAGCTGCTCCTTTTGCCGCAGCAACTGCAGGCGTAACTGTAACTCCTTTAATGCTTGGTTACACTTGGCAAGACACTAAACACAACAACGGTCAATCACAGTTGCTTTCTTCTAAACTAGCTCAAGGCGAAATGAAAGACGATTTATTCGTCGGCGCTGCGTTAGGTGTAGAATTAACTCCATGGTTAGGCTTTGAAGCTGAATACAACCAAGTAAAAGGCGACGTGAGCCAAATGAACGGTTCACACGGCTTAGGTCAAGCAAACAGCTTGGTTGATCTTGGTGCTGAGTACAAACAAACTCAAATCAACGGTAACTTCTACGTTACTTCTGACTTGATTACTCAAGACTACGACAGCAAATTCAAACCTTACGTACTTGCTGGTGCTGGTCACTACAAATACAAATTTGACGGTGTTGAACGTTCTAACGTAAACGGTGCGAATACTCGTGACCGTGGTAACACTGAAGAAGGTACTTTAGCGAACGCTGGTGTTGGTGCATTCTATCGTTTAAACGATGTTGTATCTCTACGTGCTGAAGGTCGTGGTACTTATAACTTTGACGAACAATTCTGGAACTACACAGCTCTTGCTGGTCTTAACGTAGTTCTTGGCGGTCACTTGAAACCAGCTGCTCCAGTAGTTGAAGTTGCTCCAGTTGAGCCAGTTGCTCCAGTTCAACCAGCTCCACAAGAGTTGACTGAAGACCTGAACATGGAACTTCGCGTATTCTTTGATACTAACAAATCTAACATCAAAGATCAGTACAAACCAGAAATCGCGAAAGTTGCTGAAAAACTGGTTGAATATCCAAATGCAACTGCTCGTATCGAAGGTCACACAGACAACACTGGTCCACGTGCACTGAACGAACGTCTGTCTCTTGCTCGTGCTAACTCTGTGAAATCTTCACTGGTTAACGAATACAACGTAGATCCGGCTCGTCTGTCTACTCAAGGCTTCGCTTGGGATCAGCCAATTGCTGACAACAACACTAAAGAAGGCCGTGCTATGAACCGTCGTGTATTCGCTACTATCACTGGTAGCCGTACTGTTCTAGCTGAACAACCAGCTGCTGAGCAACCAGTAGAACAACCAGCTCAATAATTCATTATTGAAGTCTGATTAACGAAAAGCGACTCTTTGGAGTCGCTTTTTTTATTGTTTTAAATTCACTACACTGCCATCGTCTAAACAGTATTGAGCGAAAGCATGAGTGTTGAACTTCCCCAAGATTTACAAAATCTGGATGCCAATAGTGGTATTTATGCGATCTGGATGATCTTCCATCATTATGGTATTGATCTGCATATTCCAGATTTGGTGCAATTGACTAGTCATGATCCTGAAATGGGGACTTCGACGATTGCACTTGCAGTTACATTAAAAACACTGGGGCTAGAGGTAGCGTTCTATACCGAGCATGATGCAGATAAACAGCCGCTAGAAGTCAGGTTTTATCAACAATCGAAACAGCTTAAGATTTCTATGGAGGAAACTCCTTTATCTTATGAGCAGATACAAGAATATGTGGAATCTGGAAATTTTGTGATCGTGTTCTATGACACTTTAGATGGGGTAGGGAATCATTCATTGATCTATGAAATTAATGACAAAGAAATTAGTTTCTTTGATAGTTTTGATGTAATGAGCAAAGAAACTTTTGAACAGCAACGCCGGAAAGAAGGGATCTGCCAGCAAGCGATAGTGATTGATGATCGTAATTTCGTGATGCGACACAGCTGATGAAAAATAAAATTTTAAGCGTAAAAAAAAGCAGCGATTCACGCTGCTTTTTTAGTTCTGGATTATGTCCCGTCCTGAAATAAGTTTACACCTTAAGAGACTTATTTTATGGAACATAAACGAGAACAACGAGTTAAACGTACACAACGTGACTATAGCTTTGCCTTTAAAATGATGGTGGTACATGAAGTAGAAAAAGGGCAAATTACTTATAAGCAAGCTCAGGCAAAATATGGTATTCAAGGAAGATCAACTGTGCTGGTATGGTTACGCAAGCACGGACAACAGGACTGGACTTCGAATATGCCGACTTCTTCTAAACGCCAATTGACACCCCAACAACGAATCCGCCAATTAGAAAAGCAGTTAGCCGCAGAAAAGCTTAAAACTGAATTTATTCAGGATGTGATTTATCACATTGATAAAGAATGTGGGACTGATCTTGGAAAAAAGTATACCGAGCACGTTTCAAAGATTGGCAAAGCCAAAGAAGACTAAGCGTTTCACGTTATTGTCAGTGGTTGGGAATCACCCGACAAGCTTATTATCAAGCAGAAAAACGTGCTCAAATGACTGCACAAGCAACTGAACAAATACTTGAGTTGGTTATGGAATATCGCTGTCTCATGCCAAGTATCGGAACACGTAAGCTGTATTGGCTTATTAAAGGCAAATTGTTGCAACGTGGTTTAAAGTGTGGACGGGATCAGTTATTTAAAATATTGAAAGAAAATAACTTATTGATTCGCCCTAAGCGTCGCTATACAAAAACTACGGATAGCAAGCATTGGATGAAGAAGCATCCAAATTTATTAAAGGATTATTCAGCAGTGCAAGCCAATGAAGTCTTTGTTAGTGATATTACCTATGTTGAGAGTGCTGAAGGTGTGCATTATTTATCCTTGGTGACAGATGCTTATACCCGACAGATTAAAGGTTATAAGTTATCGAATGATATGCGTGCGGAGAATGTTGTGCAGGCTCTACATATGGCGATGCAGCAAGCGACAGATCGAGCGACTAGGATGATTCATCATTCAGATAGAGGTGCTCAATATTGCTCTGAGCTATATCAATCGGCATTGCGCCATTATGGGATATGTCCTTCCATGACAGATGGCAAGGACTGTTATCAGAATGCATTAGCAGAGCGAATTAATGGAATATTAAAGCAGGAGTTTTTAACCACGCGATGTCAAACCATGAAGGAGTTAGATCACTTAATTGCGGAATCTATCATGATTTACAATTGTTATAGACCGCATTTAAGTTTAAATATGAACACCCCGAATCAGATGTATGAGCAAACAAAAACCGAGCTAATTGCTTAACTCGGTTTGAAGTGGAATACTGTCAATCTATTTCAGGACAAGACATTATTCGCGGTCTATTTTGACAGGTTGTACATCCATATCCTGATAAGAAATCAGTCTGGTTTTATGTTTCCACTTATAGCCAATCCAGATAGCCAGAAACAGGAAAATACCGATATAGGTTGATAGTACGCCTAACCAATCACCTTTTAATACCGCTTCATAGTTCTGGCCCAGTACTACAATGGCACAAAGCACAAAAGCAAACCAAGGCGCAAATGGGAAGAACTTGGCACGATAGGCTAGATCTTCAAGCTTATAGCCTTGGGCTAAATAACCTTTACGGAAGCGATAATGTGATATGGCAATACCCAGCCAAACGATAAAGCCACACATACCTGACATATTCAGCAACCAGTTAAATACTTCTTGTTCACCAATAAAGGTAGTTAAGAAGCATAGTGCGGCAATTGCAGTTGTTGCATACAGTGCATTCATCGGTACGCCACGAGCATCTAATTTACCAAAGATTTTTGGTGCACTGCCTTTACGTGCCATATCAAATAGCATACGGGTAGAAGAGTACATGCCTGAGTTACCCGCTGAGAGGATCGCAGTCAGGATGACCGCATTCATGACACTGGCTGCAAAAGCAAAGCCTGCCTGTTCGTAGAGTAAGGTGAAAGGAGAAAGCGCGATATCTTCACTTGCTGCTGCCTGTAATAAACGTGGATCATCATAGGCAATCAGGGTGCCGATAATGAAAATACACACGATATAGAACAGCAGGATTCGCCAGAAAATCTGCTTGATCGCAACAGGAATAGTCTTTTGAGGATCTTTGGATTCACCTGCAGCGACACCGACCATTTCTGTGCCCTGAAAAGAGAACCCGGCAATCATTGCTACCCCAATCAGGGCAGGTAAGCCTCCTACAAATGGTGCTTCACCTTTAGTCCAGTTTGCAAAGGTTGCCACATCAGGTGTCAGCATGATTTTCGCAATCATGAAGATACCAATAATGATAAAAGCCACAATGGCTAGGACTTTAATGAGAGAGAAGAAAAATTCGGATTCACCAAAGCCTTTAACGGTCAGTGCATTAATTGCGAAGACAATGGTCAGGAACAAGGCACTCCAGTAAAACCCGGGAATGTCCGGGAACCAGAATTTCATAATGAATTGTACTGCTACCAGCTCAAAGGCAACGGTAATGGCCCAGTTATACCAATAGTTCCATCCTAGCGCGAAACCAAAGCCGCCCTCGACATATTTAGTACCGTAAGTAAAGAAGGCACCTGAAGTCGGGTTATGGGTTGCAAGCTCGCCCAGACTGGTCATTAGGAAGTAGATCATGACGCCGATCAGGGCATAGGCGAGTAGGGCGCCACCAGGTCCGGCACTGGCAATGGTTGCACCTGAAGCCAGGAATAAACCTGTACCAATTGATCCACCAATGGCGATCATATTCAAATGACGAGCACTAAGCTTACGCTGCAGCTGTGTGCTGTTTTGGGTTTCGCTCATCATGATTCCTTATTTTTTGAGGTGCTGGCGAAAAGCACCTTGAAACCTTGTTGATCGGTTTTGACTGTGCACTGGCCAAAACTTTGCTCAATTAAGATCGGGTAATTTAAGAAGCGGTTCGCCACGATCCATAATTCACCGCCAGACTTGAGGTGGCGACGTGAAGACTTGCACAGGTTTTCACTAGCATCGTAATTGGTCTGGATGCCCTGATGGAATGGAGGATTGCTGACAATGGCATGTAAAAATAATGGTGCATCATCAATACCGCTTACCGCTTTGATTTCAAGCTGCTCGGGTTGGAGCTGATTTTTCTCGAAAGTCATCTGGGTAGATGCCAAAGCAAAGGCATCGACATCCAGCGCAAAAATACGGTTATTCGGATTGAGTTTTGCCAGATAGGCGCTAATTACGCCTGCACCACAGCCAAAGTCTGCAATTTTACCTGAAGTGACTTCAGACAGATAAGGCAGCAATACTGCAGTACCCACATCCAGACGGTTTTGGCTAAATACACCAGGAAGCGCACAAACAGTTAAGTCACCTTTGGGAGTAGAGATGCTATAGGTTAGTGCCCAGTCAGCTAACGCTTTTTTCTCGACGCAGCAGTCTAGTGTCAATTGCCACAATTGGCAATGCCGTGCGCTGTCAAGTTTGATGATTTTACCATAGGCTTGCAGCTGTTTGGCAGCACGTTCCACACCACCTTTTTTTTCACCGACCAGGAACACACTGCTACCAGAGCTTAAATGTACTGCAACATTATGAATCAAGTAATTAAGTAATTCTTTGGATTTAGGAACAAATATCACCGCCTGATCAAACGCGGCTTCTGGAAATTCAGCCCCAAAATGCACATCAACTTGCTGTGACAAGAAATATTGATAATCGTTATAGTTCCATGTCCAGATTGAAGTCTGAATCTTGTCGTCAAATTCAGAGAGCAGTTGATCCGTTGGAGGATTAATCAGCAATACACGACCCGACAAATAATCATATTGTCTTAATAAAACTTCGCTTTTAGCATCCATAGGAATCTCTCCAATAGAAAAACACTGTCTGAGTCCACCTCAGACAGTGTTTTTTGGACATGAAATTACTTCTTTGTTTCAGGAAGTACAATATTCAGAATCAGGGCAGCAATACCACCAGTCGCAACACCTGAGCTAAAGATATTACGGAATAATTCCGGTAGATGTTCCAGAATTTGTGGGACTTGTGCAACACCTAAGCCTAGAGCCAGAGAAATCGCAATGATCAGCAGGGCACGGCGGTCCAGATGAATGCCGGCCAGGATATTAATACCAGAAGCAGCAACTGCACCGAACATCACCATCACTGCACCACCAAGAACGGCTTGAGGTACTGCCTGAATTACACCAGCAACAGCAGGTAATAAACCTAGAATTACTAGAAGTGCTGCAATCCAGATGCCCACATAACGGCTGGCTACACCAGTCAGCTGAATCACACCGTTATTTTGTGCAAAGACTGAACTTGGGAAAGTATTAAAGATACCTGCCAGTAATGAATTGGCACCATTGACCAGCACACCACCTTTGATGCGTTTCATCCATTCAGGACCATCTACGGCTTGATTCGAGATTTTAGAGGTCGCAGTAATATCACCAATCGCTTCCAGTGAAGTCACCAGATAAATAAAGGCCATTGGAATAAACAGGCTCCAAGAGAAGCTTAGACCGAAGTGCATAGGTGTTGGAATCTGAACCAGTGGTGCATCTTTCAGACCATCAAAGTTCAAATGGCCCATAAAGCCGGCAAGGATATAACCTACAACCAGGGCAATCAGAATTGCTGAGCTTTTTACCCAAACGATACGGATGCGGTTCAGGATAATAATCAGTGCCAGAACAGTACAGGACATGATCAGGTTATCGGCATTGGCAAAGGTCTTATCAGACATTGCCTGATAACCACCACCCATCGAAATCAGGCCTTCTTTAATTAAAGTCAGGCCGATCAGCAGGACCACGATACCGGTAACGAGCGGAGTAATCAGTTTTTTCACCCAAGGTAGGATACGGGATACGCCCATTTCAATAAATGAGCCGGCAATGACTACACCGAAAATAGAAGCCATTACTGCTTCAACGGGGGTGCCTGTAGCGACCATTGCTGAGCCGATCCCGATGATTGGACCAATAAAGTTAAAACTGGTGCCTTGCACAATCAGCAAGCCTGCGCCAAATGGACCGACTTTTTTACACTGCAGAAAAGTCGCAATCCCCGAAATCACCAAAGACATCGACAGGATCATGTTGGTATCTTCTTTCGATACACCTAGAGCCAGACAGATGAGTAGGCCAGGAGTAACAATTGGGACAATAATGGCGAGAAGATGCTGGAATGCAGCTAAAAAAGCGACCAACGGTTTAGGACGGTCGTTCAGGCCATAGACTAAATCAAGTTGATCTTTGGAAGAGGAAGGAGATTGATGAAAATCAGACATGTGTGAACGCAAATTAAGGCTGGGTGGCGCTATTCTAATCGAGTTACACGTCTTTACAAAATTAATTGGTCACATCCTGACAAAAAAAATAGGAAGAGAATGGGAACAGTCACTATAAATTTTTTGTATTTTTCTGTATAATTTGCCCTCAAATTTAAAACGTATCGAATTTTCATGTCAGATATTAAAACTCTCCGTAACATTGCCATTATCGCGCACGTCGACCATGGTAAAACCACTCTTGTAGACAAACTTTTGCAACAATCAGGTGCTCTCGGTGATCGCGCGGGTGAGATCGAGCGTGTCATGGATTCGAACGCGTTAGAATCTGAACGTGGTATTACCATTCTTGCAAAAAACACTGCAATCAAATGGTTAGATAAACGTACAGATACTGAATACCGCATCAACATCGTGGACACCCCGGGACACGCCGACTTCGGTGGTGAAGTTGAACGTGTAATGTCGATGGTTGACTGTGTACTTCTTCTTGTAGACTCACAAGAAGGTCCAATGCCACAAACTCGTTTCGTAACACAAAAAGCGTTCGCACGTGGCCTGAAACCAATCGTTATTATTAACAAAGTCGACAAACCAAGCGCACGTCCAGACTGGGTTATCGACCAAGTATTCGACCTGTTTGACAACCTGGGCGGTACTGATGAACAGTTAGACTTCCCAGTGGTATATGCTTCTGGTCTTCGTGGTGTTGCTGGTCCTTCTCCAGAAGAACTGGCTGACGACATGACTCCATTGTTTGAAACAATCGTAGACATCGTTGAACCACCAGCAGTTGACGTTGACGGTCCATTCCAGATGCAAATTTCTTCTCTGGACTATAACAGCTTCGTAGGTGTTATCGGTGTTGGTCGTATCCAGCGTGGTTCTGTAAAACTGAACACGCCTGTAACTGTAATCGACAAAGAAGGCAATACCCGTAACGGCCGTATCCTGAAAATCATGGGTTACCACGGTCTTGAACGTATTGACATCGAATCTGCTCAAGCAGGTGACATTGTTTGTGTAACTGGTATCGATGCACTGAACATTTCAGACACCATCTGTGATCCGAAAGCTGTTGAAGCACTTCCAGCACTTTCTGTAGACGAACCGACTGTGTCTATGACATTCCAGGTGAACAACTCTCCGTTCGCTGGTAAAGAAGGTAAATTCGTGACTTCACGTAATATCCGTGAACGTCTAGACCGCGAATTGATCCACAACGTAGCACTTCGTGTTGAAGATACTGACAGTCCAGACCGTTTCAAAGTATCTGGCCGTGGTGAACTTCACCTTTCTGTACTGATCGAAAATATGCGTCGTGAAGGCTTCGAGATGGGTGTATCTCGTCCAGAAGTCATCATGAAAGAAATCGACGGTGAAATGCAAGAACCGTACGAAAATGTAACTTTCGACGTTGAAGAACAGCACCAAGGCGCTGTAATGGAACAAATGGGTTACCGTAAAGGTGAGATGACCAATATGGAAGTTGACGGTAAAGGCCGTATCCGTATTGAAGCAACTGTTCCTTCACGTGGCCTGATCGGTTTCCGTTCTGAATTCATGACCATGACTTCTGGTACTGGTATCATGACTTCAAGCTTCTCGCACTACGGTCCAGCGAAAGCAGGTACTGTTGCGAAACGTCAAAACGGTGTATTGATTTCTATGGTTCAAGGTACTTGCCTGGGCTATGCATTATTCAGCTTGCAAGACCGTGGCCGTCTGTTCGCTAAACCTCAGTTAGAAGTTTACGAAGGTATGATCGTGGGTATTAACTCTCGTTCAGACGATATGGTTGTGAACCCAACTAAAGCGAAACAGTTAACTAACGTTCGTGCATCTGGTACAGATGAAGCGTTAACACTAACTCCACCTATTGAATTCACTCTTGAACAAGCGCTTGAATTTATTGAAGATGACGAGCTGGTTGAAGTAACACCTAAGTCAATCCGTATTCGTAAGAAATACCTGACTGAAAACGAACGTAAACGTAACCGTTCTAAATAAGACTGGTTATTGATACGAAAAAACCGCTGGCTTCAAGTCAGCGGTTTTTTTATACAATGAAAAAAGATTTGGGTGATTTACATAAACTTGATAAATTAGTTTTAAATAGAAAGAGTTAATTAATGTATAATCCATCACAAAATTTGATAATAACTTGGTGAAATCATGAGCATTATTCAAGAATTTAAGGAATTTGCGGTTAAAGGCAATGTCATGGACCTTGCGGTCGGTGTGATCATTGGCGGTGCTTTCGGTAAAATCATCGATTCCATGGTCAAAGACATCATTATGCCTGTGGTTAGCTGGATCTTGGGCGGAGATGTTGACTACTCGAACTGGTTCCTAGTATTGGGTGACAATCCAAATAACATTAATAATTTAGCTGCTGCACAGGCAGCAGGTCTGAATGTATTTGCTTATGGTAACTTCCTGACCATTCTTATAAACTTCCTGTTATTGGCATGGGTCGTGTTCTGGTTAGTGAAGTTAATGAATAAACTGCGCCGTGACAAAGCTGAAGAAGCAGCTCCAGAACCAGAAGCAACACCTGAAGATATTGAATTGCTACGTGAAATTCGTGACGAATTAAAAAAACGTCCGCAAGCGTAATTTTGATTGAAAGAAAACGGCGCATAGGCGCCGTTTTTATATGGAATCCCTCCTAACCTCCCTTTAATAAAGGGAGGAAAAAAAGTCCCCCTTTGTTAAAGGGGGATCTAGGGGGATTAAAAATCTATCCGAAACTTAATTTCTACCAAATGAAATCCAAACTGGCTTTTAATCGGACCATGTAGAACCCGTTCCGCAGCAGTAAATACCAGTTTATCAATTACCGGCACCAGCTGACCTTTTTTTACTTCACCCAGTTCACCACCACGTTTAGCTGAGTTACAAGTTGAATACTGTTTAGCTATTTTGGCAAAATCTGCACCCGACAGAATTTTCGTCTTTAACTGTTCTGCAGTCTCTTTATCCTTGACAAGGATATGACGGACGATCGCAGTTTTCATGATTTCTTACCTCGTACAGCAGCCATACGTTTCGGTGCAGGTTTTACCTTTCGTAGCGGTTGGCATTCAGGACAAAAGACTGAAGCACGCTGACCCAGTTTAATATTTTCCAGTGTGGTTTCACAGTTGACACACATTTCACCGGCCCGGCCGTAAGCGAGTAAAGTCTGCTGGAAATAACCATTTTCACCCATAGCATTGGTATAGTCGCGCAGGGTCGAACCACCAAGATCAATTGCCTGTTTTAAAATGCGTTTAATTTCAAGTACCAGTTTTTCAACCTGTTCAAAGCTCAAGCTTGATGCTGGCTGTGCAGGATGAATACCCAAATTAAATAAACTTTCTGTGGCGTAAATATTTCCCACGCCAACCACGACATGGTTATCCATAATTGCAACTTTGGTGCCAACGTTCTTATTTTTTAATTTTTCAAAGAGATAGTTGGCATTAAAGGTATCACTCAAAGGTTCAGGGCCTAAGGTGTCGATCAGCTTGCTTTGTGATTGTGCATCGAGCCACAGAATACAGCCAAAACGACGAGGGTCATGGTAACGTAGCTGGATGTCTTCAAACTGGATAATCAAATGGTCATGTTTGCGGAGTTCGTCACTCGCATCACAAAGACGGAAACTGCCTGACATGCCTAAATGCCATAACATGGTGTCCTGCTCAAATTGCGCCAGAATGTATTTGGAACGGCGGGTGAGTTGAATCAGGCGTTGACTTTGTAAGCGGGTAATATCTTCCGGAATGGGCCAGCGTAAGCTGGACTGGCGGACTTCCACAGTCAGAACTCGTTGATCAAGCAGGGGCAGGAGACTGGTTTTGGTAGTTTCGACTTCGGGTAATTCAGGCATAGCACTTCAAGATGAATAGAATGAGCCTAATATTGGGCGTTTTTCAATTGAATGCAAGTCTTATTGCGAGGAAGCTAATCAGCTACCAAGTTTAAATAGTTATTTGAATAATTGATTAAATAATAGACTTTAGTTTTATTAAGTTAAAGTTTTAATCTAGTGAAATTAGATATAAATACTTGCATTTAAATAATATAAATATATGAAAAATAAATATTTAGTAAATTTAAGTTTATATTAACGGGGTTGTTTAATAACTTAAAGTTTTACCAATAATAAAAAAAATGCTGCGTATTTAATTAAAAAGTTATGTAAGTTTCTGTATCAAATCATGCTGGTAATCCCTCGGATTACTTTCACTCTCTCCGTATGTTTAGGTCAAATATGAAAAAATTAAGTCTAGCTTTATTGCCATTGCTGGCAGCCATGACTTCAGCACAAGCAGAATCAGCATTCGATCCTCAAGGACAGTACTTGTTGGGTGACTGGGGTGGAAAACGTACGGAACTGGCACAGCAAGGTGTGAAATTTGAAGCAAATTTACTGACTGATACCGCTTATCTGGCTGAAGGTGGTCGTAATGACGGTGCAGATCCACTTACTTCTGCGCAGTTGTGGTTGGGTACACAGCTCGACATGGAAAAACTGGCTGGCTGGGATGGTGTGACAATCCGTGCTGTGGCTACAGCACGTCAAGGTCAAAGCACGTCTATTGAAGATTTACAGGATCCAGGTGCACCACATATGGCAAATGTACAGGGTACGTTTGGTCGTGGTAACCAAAAGAGCCGGTTGTCTGAACTTTCAATTGAAAAGAAATTTAAAGACCAAGGCACCAGCATTAAAGCCGGTCGTTTAGGTTTAGGTATGGACTTCAATGTCATGGGATGTGACTTTGCCAGCACTGCTTTCTGTGCCGCCCAGATGGGTAAATGGCAAGGTAATATCTGGATGAATACCCCAGTGTCTCAATGGGGGGCACGCGTTAAACAAGAGCTTAATCCAGAGCTTGCTGTCCAAGTCGGTGTATATGAATTTAACCCTGAAAATGCTTTAGAGCGCCATGGTTGGAATTTGGATACAGAGAATGCAGATGGTGTAACGATTCCTGCAGAAGTGATCTGGACACCGAAGAACTTTGTAAATGGCTTGCCAGGTAGTTATCGTATAGGTGGTATGTATAACACTGCCGATGATGTAAATAATCAGAAAGATGTAGCCAATCCTACAGATGGTAAAAATCGTACCTTTGCTGGTTGGCTGGCAATAGAACAACAGTTGACTTCCACAGGCAATGGTCGTCAAGGTTTACATTCATTTGCTAACTTTACCTGGCATGATCGTGATACCAATAAAGTGGATAATTCACAACAAATCGGTCTGAAATATATCGGTTTAGTGGATAGTCAGCCAAATGATATCTTGGGTCTGGCAGTAAACCGTGTTCATGTCAACGATCGCATTAATAACCCAAACTTTGATGCAAGTGCAGAATACAATATCGAATTGAACTATAGCTACAACCCAACCAAATGGTTGATGCTACGTCCGAACCTGCAATATGTGATTAACCCAGGTTCAACCAATAATGTAGATAATGCCTTCGTTCTTGGTTTAGGTACAAGAATTATCTTCTAAAATCGGATCGTTCAGGCTATAACTAAACAGGCTCAATTGAGCCTGTTTTTTATTTCTTGATAAAAAGACCAAACCGTTTCATAAAAGAGGGAATGCGGCGTGACTCTACTATTTCAGCCAGTACAGTTTGGATCACTGCAACTGAACAATAAAATCGTGATTGCACCGATGTGCCAGTACTCTGCAACCGAGCAGGGTGAAATTACCTATTGGCATGAGCAGCAATGGGCCAATTATGCACTGTCTGGTGCCGGTCTCTGTATTGTTGAAGCGACAGCAGTTCAGCCTGAAGGCCGGATTAGTTATGCTGATCTAGGCTTGTGGAATGACCAGCAGGCGAGCCTGATCAAGGATTTATTACAGAAAGTAAAGTCGCTTTCACCGATGCCATTTGCGATTCAGCTTGCCCATGCTGGCCGTAAAGCTTCTACCGATAAACCTTGGGAAGGTAAAGGGCAGATTGCACCAGATCAGCCATTGGGTTGGCAAACGGTGTCGGCAAGTGACCTTCCATTCCAGTCGCATGAGCATCCACCTAAAGCCTTAAGTCTGGATGAAATCCAGCAAGTAATTCAGGGCTTTGCATCCAGTGCCAAACGTGCAGTAGAAGCAGGATTTGACCTGATTGAATTACATGCTGCACATGGCTATTTGCTGCATCAATTTATGTCACCGTTATCTAACCAGCGTGAAGATGAATATGGTGGCTCACTGGAAAATCGTATTCGATTAACATTGGAAGTATTTAAAGCGATAAAGGCGGCTGTACCAGAAGGCTATCCAATTGGTGTACGGATTTCGGCAACCGACTGGATGGAAGGTGTGGAGAGCTGGGATGTAGAGTCTTCTGTATTCTTAAGTCAGCAACTCGAAGCACTGGGTGCAGCCTATATTCATGTCTCCAGTGGTGGTCTGCATGCAGCGCAAAAAATTGATGTACATCCGAATTATCAGGTACCTTTTGCAGAAGCAATTAAAAAGGTAGTCAATATTCCAGTGATTGCAGTGGGATTGATCACGGAAGCATTACAGGCAGAAGGGATTTTGCAGTATGAGCAGGCCGATGCGATCGCACTGGCTCGTACTATCCAGTATGACCCTCGCTGGCCTTGGCATGCTGCTGCAGAATTGGGTGAAACCATCGAAATATCCCCACAATATTTGCGCTGTCAGCCGCACGGACTCCGTAACCTGTTTAAGCCGTACAGTTAATTTCTACTGATTTTGGGAATGTGAGCGTTCATGGATGAACCGTTTGCAAACAGCACAGTACCTATATTGAAAAGTTCATGTTATTAAATATTTTATTTCCGATCTGTGCAGTGGTTGGCTTGGGCTATATTGCCGCACGGATGCAATTTATTAATCCATCACTGATTACAGCGATGAGCCAGTTTGTGATGAAAATTTCATTACCGGCTTTTCTGCTACAAGCATTGGCCAGCAAGAATCTCACTGATATCTGGAGTCCAGAATATTTCATTGCCTATGCGGGTGGGTCGCTGCTGCTCTATGCCCTGAGTTTTTGGGGTTGTGCATCGCTGTTTAAAACGAATTTAACCGAGTCAGCGGTATTGGCGATGGGTGGTTCCATGTCCAATACCGGTTTTATCGGTACAGCCATCCTGACCTTATTGATTGGTTCACATTCAGCGATTTATCTATCCTTAACTTTGATTGTTGAGAATCTGATTATTGTGACTTTGATGATGGTATTGGCCGAACGTGGTTTACAGACGGGAGGGAATACCCAGAGTCAGATTTTGCGGGAAACTTTACAGCGGATTTTCAAAAATCCAGTGATTCTGTCCATCATCCTCGGGATTCTGTGTATTTTGCTGAATATCAAGTTGCCTGAACTATTGGCTCAAACACTGAAAATGTTGGGGCAGACAGCATCGCCATTGGCTTTATTTGTGATTGGGGGCAGCCTGATTGGGATGAAGGTTAAATCCATGAACAGCTTGAGCTGGTTGCTCACAATCCTGAAAGTTATGGTGATGCCTACTGTGATTTTTGGCTTGTTGTGGGCATTTGGTGCCAGTCAGGAAATGTTATTTATAGGTACCTTACTGGCAGCATTACCTATGCCGATTGCCTTTGGGATTTTTGCCCAGCATTACGGTGTACAGGAAAAAGCCTTGCCACCGCTGGTACTAAGTACCTTGCTTGGCTTTATGGTAGTGGCCTTGTTATTGACCCAGTCTCATGTCTATTTAAATTAATCTTTCTTATTAAAAAAGCCCCGTCATCGGGGCTTTTTATATCTGCTAAGTTAACTTTTCTTTTGTGTCGTTGATTGAGCAGGCTTTTTGGATTGTTCCGCCATCATTTTCTCTACAGCAGCCAGAGATTCTTTGGCTTGAGGGATATTTTCTTGAGCTAGGGCACTAAAGATTTTTTTCGCTTCAGGCAGGTTTTGCGGCACGATATTGCCATTGGCAAACATATTGCCTACAGCCATCAAGGCAGGGATGTAGCCTTTTTTCGCAAGCTCCTGAATGGAGTTTAAACCTTGTTGAATTGGTTTTTCATCCTTGTTTTTAAAGCCAAGGCTAATATCATACAGGGCTTTGGCATGAATCGCCTGGAAATTATTTTTCTTGATTAAAGGTTGTAGTTTTTTTAGCGCCTGTTGGTCTGAAGCAAGCTTACCTTCTGCGAAGAGGAGAACGGCTAGATCTACAGTCGCATCATCAAAACCGGCAGTAGATGCGCGTTCCAGATACTGTTTCGCTTTTACCAAGTCCTGTTTTAGCCCCAGTGTACCACCAGCATAGTTTTTACCCAGCACATAATTTGCTACAGGATAGCCTTTGCTTGCTGCCTGTTCATACAGCTGAACAGCTTTTTTCTCGTCTTTTGCTGTACCTTGGCCAGTCTGGGTTAAATAGCCTAAGTTATAAATTGCTTGAGCATTCCCTTTTTTTGCCATTTCATTCAAAAGGTTATAGGCACCTTTAAAATCATTCGCTTTGACTAAGGATTCAACTTTGGTAAATTGAGGATCAACAGTTTCAGTTTTGCTATTGGCAAGTACATATTGAGATGAGACTGCAAGTAGTGCAGCAAGAATTATTTTTTTCATTGTTCCAAACCTTGTTGTAGGTAACACCTGATTCCGTGGTGCTTTTTAAATCATGACAGCTACATCATAAGAGGATTTTATACTTTGTAAATATCCTAATTGTCACGAAATAAAATTAAGTTTTTATATAAATGAGAGTAAATGAGGAAAGATAGATAAATATTTTTAAATATTAATTGATTAGAGATAGATAGGTAGAAGTCTAGGTTGAGATTGTTGATTTATTTATTAAAAAGACAATAAAAATCCTCCATCAAGGAGGATTTTTATCAGTACATTTTATTGTGGGCGAGCTACATCACCACTGAGTTGTTCTGGCAGATTCAATACGGTTAAACTTAATTCAACCAGCGCTTCCGGTTTAGCAACCACCAGCGCTTTAAAGCCCTCATCAACAGCAATACTATTTACTACTTCTACATCATTATGCAGTTTGCTAGCCACTACTGGTGCATTACCTGTACCTTGAACTAGATGCAGCCAGTGTTTTGGTTTTGCCTTAAACCACAAGCGTGCAATCACTTCCTGACCGAGGTAACAGCCTTTGTCATAATGTACGCCTTCACGTTGATGCAGACGTAATTCCTGTGGTTGGAATAGTTCAGCAGTTGCTGCCTGAATCCAGGCCTGACCAGATTCAATTGCCTTGATTTCCCAAGCCTGAATGTCGGTTGCTTCAGAGTCAAATACAGTAAAGATACCGTCTGCTGTTGGATAGACTGGACCAGCTTCTTCCAGTTTCATTTTAGAAAAAGCACCGTATTTTCTGATGTGTTTGGCAAAATCTTCTGCCTGATCAGCAGACACGACAATTTCAAAGTTTTCAGGAACAATTTTTTTCAGCCATACACCAAACAGAATACGGCCTTTCTGATTACAGATCGCGGTATAACGGGTCTGATTTTCAGCCAAAGCTTCAGCATTTAAAGTGACCTGGCCTTGAAGGAATTTTTGTGCATCTACACCCTTTAAAGTGAATGATGTAAAAGCAGTAGACGTTGCCATGATAAGCCTCAGTTTTAATACCACAAATCAATCAGACTATTGTGCAGCAAGGCGTAGTGTGAGGCAAATAAAAAAGCCCGCAATATCAATCGCGGGCTTTGAACCAAATGAAAGAGTTAATGATGGCTATGATTATCGCCATGGTGATCCGGTAAAGGTGAATTACAATCAAATTCACCCCCACAGATTCGGACATATTCCATCATGCCTTGATCTTCATGATCAAGAATATGGCAGTGTTGTACGAAATCACCTTCAAATTTCTTGTAATGGCTTCGAACAATGACCTCATAACCCGGTTTGACAAAGATGGTGTCTTTAAACTGTCCTTTTAATCCTCGGTACTGAATATCATCCAGATCAATCGGCGCATTCGGATCTTCAGGTACTGCGGCACTTACATCATTACGACGTGGGTCCCGGATCTCAACAATCTGGAATGGGTTGACATGGATATGGTAGGGGTGAGTAGCGAAATTGCTGGTTAAAATCCATTCGTCCACTTGTCCAATTTGTAATTTCCTTACATATTTACCATGTGTTGCATCTGGTCCGTTATAATCATCTCCAAAGCTATAAATACCGTCAAAATTATCAATGAGGTAACCAAACTTGGCATTTGCACCAAAAGTAAGATCAAAAACAGACCGCTGTTTTGGTCTCTTATTCACCAAAGCCGTTATTGCATCAGTCATTAAAGTTGAATGGCCCACAAAAGCAGACAGGTTAAGTTGAGCGAGCTGATTCTGGATTTCTTTATTTAGACCAATTTTTTGTGCCTGCTCCTTTAAGAACTGTGCTGCAGTCTGTTCTTTTAATTTACTAGCTTTGACATTGACCCATCCAAGCAATTGAGCATTCGCAGGATTGGCTGGAGCAAGTTGTGGGACTATTTGGCCAGGCTGACCAGGAATTGGCGTACTATTAATTTCATCATCTAGATTTAATCGAGTATCGAAGATGCAGTACTTATTGGTAGTTGGAAAGTTCACCATGGCATCATGGCGGTAGCCTGGCTGGAAGACGGATAGTCGGCGAATTTGTACATGATTCATCGTTAAGCCATCCTGGGCTATGGTATGGACTGGTAAACTGGTTAATTTATTAAATTCATCGATTGAAGCCTGATCATTTTGTCTGCCCTGATAATTTAAACAAGCTTCAAGGGTCTGTTCAGCGGTAAATTTTTGTGAGTTTGGTAGTTCTTTAATGACCAAGCCCAAAGTATCTCGTACGCCTGCATGAATCATACGCCAGCGGTTAAATTCATTCTGATTGACCTGGATTTCACCTAAAATTTTGCCATTAATTGAAGTGTAGTAGTTGTTGGCCCCCCAAGTGTTGAATCCAGCCAGACCATCATAATTCTCGATGACACCTACACCATCTGTACCACAATCATTTGTGTTTAGATCAGCTCCACTTGCATCCTTACAATCATATTGAATTTGCTGGAAGACCAGGACTTTTTCATTTGGATAGCTATTTTTAGCCTTATCTTTCCACAGGATATCCATATCTCCTGTTTCAGTGACTTTACCATTCTTCACTTTAGGTACACGATTACCTTCTACGATTAAAGGTCCGGCCATGCCACTAGAGACCTGAATTGCGGTTGAACCATGTAAATGCGCGTGATACCAGTAAGTCCCTGCAGGGTGATTCGGATCAATTTTATATTGATAATCAAAGTTTTTTTGTGGATCAATTCTCACAAAGATATTGTCACTATTGCCTTGAGGACTGACCCAAAAACCATGGGTATGCAAGTTAGTGGTATTAAAGCAATGTGGTGTATTAATGTCTTGTTCTTCAATATGGTGACAACTTTCTGGTGTTTCATCTGGGAGCTGGTTGTTTAAATTAACCGATAAGGTTTCTCCTTGTTTTACACGAATTTGTGGGCCTACCAGTTCATCTACAATTCCGGTTTCACGTGCAGCCTGCTTGTTCAATAAGCTGGCTTTGGTCAGATACCCACGAACCACTAACTGATCCCATTCGGATGATCTCGGGTTATAAATTTTATTGGTTTTATATGCTGCAACCAGTTCATATTTACCTTTTGCGCCTTTTTCCAACAAAGGAGGGTTATTGATGATTGAATTGGCAATACTCGGCGCCGGATTTGCTGGTGTAGTCGGATGATCCGGTTTTGTTGGATGCGAGGGGGTTGGTTTAGGAGGATTAGATGGATTTGGAGGATTTTTACCATTATTCCAACTAGAGACCAGAACTGCGAGAACTGCTGTAATGATCCCAATAATAGCTATATGCAACATGTGATTTACCTTTATTGTTTTTTATATTTTGTTGTGATGAGTTAATTTTTTTCTTATTCATACGTGACTATAGCAGTGAGGAATATCACCAAATAGGGATATAAAGACGAGTGGTTAACAGAGTTTGAAACTATTCAATTAATAAAAATCAGACAATTTTTTATAAAGCGCAGATTCAAATCCCAAGTGCGACACATTTGTAGTTAGTTGAAAAAGTTAGGTGTATTCATAGAATCATTAGACTTTTTCAACTCGCAATTGGAAAGCACACAATGAAGAAATACACCCAACTTTCTCAAGATGAAAGATACGAAATTTATGCTACTTTGAAAAGTAAAAGCTCAATCGCTAACCTTGCTCGGGAGTTAGGGCGTTCACGATCAACCATCTACCGTGAATTAAAAAGAAATACTGGGCAACGTGGATATAGGGCTCAACAGGCAGCTAAATTTGCAAGTCAAAGACGGTACCGTCCTTCCTCATCAATGACAGCATTTGCCTTCGCCTATATTGATTATTTAATTGGCTTGGACTGGTCACCAGAACAAATTTCAGGTGCTTTAACACAACGCGGTTGGCTGGATGTACCTTCACATGAGTGGATTTACCAGTACATTTATCAAGATAAATCAAAAGGCGGTAAACTCCATCTACACTTAAGGCATCAGAAGAAATATCGAAAACGAGGTTACAAAAACACGGATCGTAGGGGGCAAATCATTGATAAAACAAGTATTCACTGTCGAGACCAGGTCATTGATCAACGACAACGTTTAGGAGATTTCGAAGGTGACACGGTGATTGGTAAACATCATAAAGGTGCTTTATTAACCCTTGTTGATCGAAAGAGCCTGTATGTACATATTGTTCATTTAGGATCAACGAGAGCATCCTCTCAAACGATTACTTGTGCGTTAGATCGTTTACGAATGAGCCATGCTTATAGTGTGACATTTGATAATGGTAAAGAATTTTCCGAACACAAAAGAATTACTGATGCCGGGATAGAGACGTATTTTGCTGATCCTTACAAGTCTATTCAGCGAGCTAGAAATGAAAATACGAATGGTTTAATCCGTCAATATCTGCCAAAATCATCATCGTTTGATGACGTGTCAAACGAACAAATAGAGCAGATAGAATTTGCACTCAACCATCGTCCTAGAAAAACGCTAGGTTGGTATACACCGAGTGAAGTTATGGCTGGTTTTTATACTGTTGCACTTGCCGCTTGAATCCGCCAAGTTTTGAATAAGCAGATTTAATTAAAATCATTTGCGATAAATTAGTAATTGTAAAAAATCTTAAAAAAAATATGGGATTCATCAGAAAGGTGAATTCAGGCATTCAGATCCTTTCATTTAGCCATGGTAAGAAATAGAACTTTTTCCTCTTAAACCTGCATCTCATACTAAAGAATGATGCGATTTCAGCCCAATTTTCATAAAAAAAGTCTTATTTAGAGCACTTATTCTAAAGAATATGTAACTAAATATTTCTAAAAGGCCTATTTTGGTAGTTAAGCTTATGAAATATAAACGATTTGGGAAATGGGTTTTCAACAGTGTACTATGCCTGCAAACGGTGTGCGAAACATCGATAACAAGTATGCAGTAAAGAAGAAAGATTCAAGAGGGCAGGTAAGCTATGAACAACAACTACCGTAAACCACTGCAAGGTACCCAGCTGGAATATTATGACGTGCGTCAGGCCGTTGAAGATATCCAGCCAGGCGCATATGCCAAACTTCCATATACCTCCAAAGTGCTGGCTGAGCAGTTGGTACGCCGTTGTGATCCTGCCATTCTGGAACAGTCATTACGCCAGTTGATTGAGCGCAAGCAGGAACATGATTTTCCTTGGTATCCGGCACGTGTGGTATGTCATGACATTCTGGGACAAACGGCGCTGGTCGATCTGGCTGGTCTGCGTGATGCGATTGCTGACCAAGGTGGTGATCCAGCCAAAGTTAATCCGGTGGTGCCAACTCAGTTGATCGTCGATCACTCACTGGCGGTGGAATATGGCGGCTATGATCCGGAGGCTTTTGAGAAAAACCGTGCGGTGGAAGAGCGCCGTAATGAAGACCGTTTCCATTTTATTAACTGGACCAAGACTGCTTTCAAAAATGTCGATGTGATTCCAGCCGGTAATGGCATCATGCACCAGATCAATCTGGAAAAAATGTCACCGGTGATTCAGAGCCGTGATGGTGTCGCTTTCCCGGATACCTGTGTCGGGACTGATTCGCATACACCACATACCGATGCGCTGGGTGTGATTTCAGTCGGTGTGGGCGGCCTAGAAGCTGAAAATGTCATGCTGGGTCGAGCATCGTGGATGCGTCTGCCGGATATTATCGGAATTGAACTGGTAGGACAGCGCCAGCCGGGCATTACTGCTACTGATATTGTGTTGGCATTGACAGAGTTCCTGCGTAAAGAACGTGTGGTCGGTGCTTATCTGGAATTCTTCGGTGAAGGTGCGGACAGCATGTCAGTAGGCGATCGCGCGACGATCTCTAATATGACTCCGGAATATGGTGCCACTGCTGCCATGTTCTATATCGACCAAAACACCATTGATTATTTAACTCTGACAGGTCGTGAGCCTGAGCAGATCAAGCTGGTGGAAACCTATGCCAAGGAAATTGGCTTGTGGTCATCTGAAATGAAGCAGGCAGAGTATCCACGTGTGCTGCGTTTTGATCTGTCTAAAGTGACCCGTAACATCGCTGGTCCATCCAATCCGCATGCACGTGTATCGACTTCTGAGCTGAAAGAAAAAGGCATTGCCGGTGTGGTAGAAAATCGTACTGATGGCCTGATGCCAGATGGTGCTATCATCATTGCAGCCATTACTTCTTGTACCAATACTTCAAATCCGCGCAATACCGTCGCAGCAGGCTTGCTAGCACGAAAGGCAAATGAATTGGGCTTAACCCGTAAGCCATGGGTAAAAACATCATTTGCACCGGGCTCTAAAGCGGCCGCATTGTATTTGGAAGAAGCAGGTGTTCTGCACGATCTGGAAAAACTGGGCTTTGGCATCGTGGCGTATGCATGTACCACCTGTAACGGCATGTCTGGCGCGCTTGATCCGAAGATTCAGCAGGAAATTATCGACCGTGACCTGTATGCAACTGCGGTTCTGTCCGGTAACCGTAACTTCGATGGCCGTATCCATCCTTATGCAAAACAGGCTTTCCTGGCATCTCCACCGTTAGTGGTGGCGTATGCGATTGCCGGTACGATCCGTTTTGACATCGAAAAAGATGCTTTGGGTACAGACAAAGATGGCAATCCGATTTACCTGAAAGATATCTGGCCATCAGATGAAGAAATTGACGCTTTGGTAAAAGAATCTGTAAAACCAGAGCAGTTCAAGAAAGTCTACATCCCGATGTTTGATCTAGGCAAGGCAGAGGAAGCTGCGAGTCCGCTGTATGACTGGCGTCCGCAAAGTACTTATATTCGCCGTCCGCCATATTGGGAAGGGGCACTGGCTGCACCGCGTACTTTAGCCAACATGCGTCCGCTGGCGATTCTGGGCGATAACATCACCACAGACCATTTATCTCCATCGAATGCGATAACCCGTGATTCGGCTGCGGGTGAATATCTGGCGAAAATGGGCGTGCCTGAGGAAGACTTTAACTCCTATGCAACACACCGTGGTGATCACCTGACTGCACAGCGTGCGACTTTGGCGAATCCGAAGCTGTATAACGAAATGGTGGTTCGTTCAGATGGCACCATCAAGCAAGGTTCTAAAGCGCGTGTGGAGCCGGAAGGTGAAGTAATGCGTATGTGGGAAGCGATTGAAACCTATATGAACCGCAAGCAGCCGTTGATTATCATTGCCGGTAAGGATTATGGTCAGGGTTCAAGCCGTGACTGGGCAGCGAAAGGTGTTCGTCTGGCGGGTGTAGAAGCGATTGTCGCTGAAGGTTTTGAGCGTATTCACCGTACCAACTTGGTGGGTATGGGTGTGCTTCCGCTGGAGTTTAAACCGGGTACAGACCGCAAGACCTTGAAGCTGGATGGTACAGAGCTGTATAGCGTGATTGGTAATATTGCACCACGTTCGACTTTAACGCTAGTGATTGAACGTTCAACCACTGATGGTAAAAATGAAGTGGTGAAAGTGCCGGTGACCTGTCGCCTGGATACGGAAGAAGAGGTTTCTGTGTATGAAGCGGGTGGAGTATTACAGCGCTTTGCACAGGACTTTTTAGAAGGCTCAATTGTGTAATATTTCAAGTTAAAAGTTGTTGAATTTGATTAAAAAACACCCTACTTTAACGTAGGGTGTTTTTATTTGGAATTAAAATGACAATAAGCTTTTCAGACTCTTACGGAATTGATACTGATTTATTTACAGCCTTAGGTGCATTAGATCCAATTCTAAATATTGATACTCGTTTATTTATTGATCCTTTATTAGTTAGAAACACAAAAATTCCAGAATTCAAAAATTCGACTTTAAAAATTGAGGAATATTTCCAAAAAATTTTGACATTATTAAATTGAACCGTACCGGGTTTGTCGGAGATTTTTTTATTTAAGTTAGGCCACCTGACCTAACGGGTTAATCTTATCATAGTACATTGCTTCAAACTCAAAAGGCGATACATAACCCAGTGCACTGTGTACACGCTTTTTGTTGAACCAATCTACCCAATTTAATGTCGCAAGTTGTACATCCGCTAAACCTTGCCAATCTGCTTTTAGATATTCAATCACCTCTGTTTTGTATAAGCCATTCACCGTTTCAGCCAAAGCATTATCGTATGAATCACCTGTCGTACCGACTGATGCTCGTAAATTTGCTGCTTCTAAACGATTGGTATAGCGAATGGAAAGATATTGCACACCTCTGTCGGAATGATGAATCACATTCTTTGGCATGCCGCGATCATGCAATGCTTGCTCCAATGCATCGAGCACCATATCTGTATTCATCCGTGTAGATACTTTCCATCCAACAATTGCTCGTGAAAACACATCAATAATAAAGGCGGTATAGACCCAGCCTGAATGAGTTTGAATATACATAAAGTCACCGACCCATAGTTGGTTTGGATGATCAGCACTAAAATTACGTTTCACTAAATCATCTGCCCGTTTTTGGTCATCCCGGCTACGGGTAGTTTGTTTATTCTTACCGCGCCAAACACCTTGTATACCTAGCTTCTGCATCAATCGAGCAACTGTACAACGTGCAATCACATAGCCTTCACGTTTCAGTTGTTGCCAGACCTTACGCACACCGTATCGACCTGAACTTTATTTGTGTGGGCGGTCGAGCTCCGCCTGGGCGAAAAAAGCGGCTGCTTTACGTAGAATCTCATTGGCGCGTTGCAGTTCTTTATTTTCGCGTTCGAGTTGTTTGATACGTTCTTGGTCTGAAAGCTGCTGTACTTTAACTGGATTTTGTTTATCTAAATATTTTTGATACCAAACACGTAGTGTTTCAGGAGTACAACCCTTGCGCAGTATACTGCTCAGGGAGCAATAGCGGTGATCGCAGCCCAATTCGATGGATAATCTTTTTCAGATTCAATCAATAATTGAACCGCTCTTTCTCTGATTTCAGGGGTATATTTTAATTTTGTCATCGGGATAGTCTCTCAGAATATTGACTCTCCGACAAACCCGGTACGGTTCAAATGCTAGCAAAAAAGAAAATGATATTTTTTGGAATAGAGCTTTTGAATTTTTTAAGTCAAGTGAAATTAATGGATTATCGATAGGATATGGCAAAGAAAATGCCAGTGGCGGTGGTATAGGTAAAATCAAAAAATTAGAGATTCTTAGAAATTTGAAACAAATTTTAGATGCTGGTACAAATGATCCAACAATTTTTGAGTTGATAGGAGGATTTCAAGAGGGAGTAGGACCTGACTTAATAAGTGATTTAATTTCAAATATTTTGATAGAAGATTTTATTTCTTATACTCAGCGTATATGTGCTGAATTAAATATTCCATTAAGTAAAAAATCATTTTCGAAAAATTATGAACCTAATGAATTACCTCAAAATAAACTTACTGGAAAACCTATAATTCTTGTTCCTAAAGAATTTTTACGAGACCTTCCAATTGCGGATAGTCTCATGGACTTGGATTGGATCTGTAAAAAGAATGAACAATTACGCCTTTATTTGAATTCAGTGATTGAAGGTTCCTTTAAAAAAATTTCTATAAAAGAACAAAAAGGACATATCCGGAAAGCAATCATTGATGATCCAATTTTTTTGAGAGAAGTTCTGGAAGCCTATAAACAAATATCACCTCAATATTATGATTTTGTAGATGATCCTACAGGGGAAACAGTATGGTATGAGGCATCAAAAAAAAGTAGTCAAAGAATATCCCTTAGATTTAAAGTTATCAGCCACACCAACTTTAGATGATGTATATAAAACTGTAGAGGTAATCTGTGAACATTTCAAAAAATTGATAGAAGATAACCAGTTATGCAAGTTGCTTTACGATAAAAATGGGAAAAGAAAGCATGAGTCAGCTGCACAACTCTTATTCTTTGGTATAGCTGATGCATATTGTTCAGCAAATAATCTTGATATTAGTCCAGAATCGGATGCAGGTAGGGGACCGGTAGATTTCAAAGTTAGTAAAGGGGCTAATATTAAAGTGCTTGTTGAGGTGAAATTAACCTCTAATAGTAAGCTAGAAAAAGGATTTACTTCGCAACTACCTATTTATCAAAAGTCAGAAAAGTCTCATAAAGGAATTTATCTAGTAATTCATAATATGGAAATTTCAGAGAATAGATAGGAACGCTTTTTAAAGCTCATACAAGATAGTGAGTTAAATAATCTAAAAATGATTGAAGTAAATGCCGCCATACCAAAACCATCTGCGAGTGTGGCAAATGACTAATTAGATAATTTATAAAATTTCAATTTCGCCTAATCGACATAATTTTGTAACAAAATGGACAATCCGTAACCTATAAAGCGTGGTTATACTAGCTTTACCATTTTCTAAAAACAACGGAGAACAAAGATGGTAACAGCTGGCTCAAAACCGGGAACAGGTTTCTATTTTTGTGTTCAATGTGGACATCGCGTTTACTTAGAAATTGGTACAGACCGCTTACCACCGTGTACCAAATGCCAAGGCACCAAATACAACGATAAGGTTGCCTGAGCTACAGCAAAGAATAAAACAGAACAAACTGTTTTAAAATAAAAGCCCTATTACCCAATAGGGCTTTTTGCTATTTTAGAAACAGATAAAAAGAAACCATCGCCACAAATCTACCTGGAGCGCAGTATGGAAACGATTCTCGGTTTATGTATTGGTATTGGGCTCAGTGCAGCTTGTGGTTTTCGTATCTTTGTTCCGTTACTGGTTATGAGCGTGGCCTGCATGATGGGCTGGTTTGAACCGATCCAGGGTTTCGGCTGGCTGGCATTACCATCGGTGTGTCTGACTTTGGCAATCGCAACCATCTGTGAAATTTCCGCCTACTACATTCCTTGGGTGGACAATGTCCTGGATACCATTGCCACACCGGCAGCAGTGATTGCCGGAACCGTATCCACTATGGCCGTCAGTAGTGGGGAAATGTCCCAGTTTGTCGGATGGGCAGCAGCGCTGATTGTCGGTGGTGGAACAGCAGGGGCGGTGCAATTTGGAACTGTCGCATTACGTGGCTTATCGACCGCGACAACAGGTGGTGCAGGAAATCCGGTGATTTCGACCGGTGAATGGATCAGTGCCGCTGTCCTCTCCATATTTTCATTCTTTATTCCGGTACTAGTGGTGATCGCCCTGATCATTGCTGTGGTGTGGTTTGTACGCTGGTTCAAGAAAAACAAGAATGACAAGACCACACCTAAAACTGTCTAGTCCAGCAGCATTTCAAACATAATCTGTGATAAGTCGCTAATTCACCTGAGAAAAACTTGAAAAATATTTTGCCAACCTGATTGATTTTTGCACATAAAAGACATAATTTTAGTATGGGATTTATAAATACATACAAAATGTATGGCTTTATTCCTACCTTAATAAAAACGAAGATGGGGGAATTTGCATGGACATGATCAAGTTTGTGATTGATGAAAATGCTGCAGCCAACGGGGCACATCTCATTCATAATTCAACGGTTGGTTGTGAAGATTTACCTGCTGCTGATGCCCAGATCCTGATTGGTTACTTTGCTAATTATGATCTGGCCTATAAGCGGGCGCGTATGAACTGGCCAAGAGAAAAGGTAAGTGGTTGTGAGAAATGCTGCAAAGCATAAATAACAATTCATATTGATTACGCCAATCTCAACTTTAAATAAGCTTTTCAAATTGAATCGGCGAATAACCACATTTTTTATTCATAACGACGCAGACCGTATGTGACAAAATCTTTCTGATAAAACGATGCGATAAGTGCCATAAATCTCTTGCCCTTACTTTTTGAATATTAAAGCGATCAGTTAATTGACCAATGACCGTTTCAATTTTCCTTCGTGCTCTCATAAGCAACCTCATTGATTCTTGAGATCTAGAGTCCGGCATATTCTTTCTTAAAGGAGTTTGTAGATCAACATACTGAAATTTATAGTATTCTTTCAAGCTGGGTCTTAAGTAACCTTTATCTGCACCTAGTAACCCATGAATATTTTCTGTGATTTCTGGTGCAACATCACGCTCATCTACATTTGCTGGAGCGAAAGTATAGCCAGTAATCATACCCTCCAAATTAATTACAAGATGCCCTTTAAAACCATAGTATTTCTCTTGTTGTGCAGCACAATAACTAAAACCTGCATGTTCTTTGAAATTCTTGTGTCTTTTTGCTCGACTATAACGACAAACAGGTATAGGAAATCCATCAATAAAATGAATATGATCCTGACCATAATGTGCAGTTAATTGGGCTGTGATTTTTTGATGAACTTGCCATAAGTTTGCACAATGCTTACAAAAGTTAGGATATGAACCTAAATGAGGGAACCAACTTAAGTAATTGTTTTTAAAAAACATCCATATGCTTTTATCCGTATCCATTTTGAGACACTCACCAACAATTTGCATTGTGATAATTTCAATATCGGTTAAAGCAGGTGGAAAACCACGTTTTCTTAATGGTTCAGAGACTATAGTTGGGTAAATTTCCTCTATGATTAAATAGACAATGATGATAAATTCTTCAGTGGACATAACTGTAATTTTATTTTCATAGACGGATTTAAAATGAGGTTATGTCCTTTTTATTTCAATGACTTAAAAAGTTGAGATTGGCGTATTGATTTAAATACGGATCATCATCCTCCCTAAGCCTTGCCTCTGTGCAGGGCTTTTTCATGCAAGCATGCTTTTGTACTTTTAAAACTGCACTGATTTGGCTTGGATTTTGCAAATCATTTAATTGTAGAGGGCAAGGCTCCATCTTTGGGTGAAGTCTTGGTTTAAAACAGTGCATTTTGCTGTGTAAATAGAGGGAATCGAATATGGAAATCACCGATCAAGTTCCTGAATCTGGAAAATTACCACTTTCAGCTCATCTTTGGAGCGCGTGGCCACTGGTATTTGTGCCTTTTTGTGGTGCAATCGGACTGGTGTATTTTGCCTTGGCCTATCTGATTAACCTGAAAGTGTTTACATCTGACTTGAGCAAAATGAATAAAGTGCTGGCGATTATCATGTCCGGCATGTCTGCGATGAGTGGCTGGTGGTTTACCGCGCAGTGGTTACAGCAACATGTATTAAAATAAAAACGCTTGAAATTCTGAAAATAAAATCCTAATAAAAGTCATTTTTACAGAATAAAACGTCATTAAAATGATCAAATGGAATTTATTTCTCGAGTCTTATATATTTGGTGAAATAAATTTTCAAAAAATAAAAAAATGAGTCAAACATAGGAAATTAATCCCATCCACTCGAGGCTACTATATATCTCAAGGGTGTGATGGGATCGGAAAGAGTAGCATGCTGTGAGCGGCGCAAAACGCGAGAGCAGTACGAACCCAAAAGGTCTTGATCCGGCTTAGGACGCTATGAACCAGAAGTTTGTAGGCTATAAGGTCAATTCTTACAAAGATTGATAGTTGAAGTAAACGATCGCGAGTTTTCCCTACACCCTAAAAGATTCTCCAAACCAGTATAAAAAATAATTAAAAAATTCTCCTCTTTAAACCTTCTCAAGCCATTTAAATTTCCTGCATTCAAGATATAAATCCAGCATTCAATGCTCCTATCAGGGATTTATGCTAGTTTAGAAAATAAGCAGCATGTTCAGGCAGGAGATCACTATGGATTTGGATTTCTGGCGGCAGTTTCTTCTTTATTCACTTCTGATCAATTACGGCATCTTAATGCTCTGGTTCTTGCTGATTGTGTTTGCCCGAAACTGGGTGAAACGCATTCATGGGCAGTGGTTCCAGCTCTCCGATACTACTTTTGACGCCATTCATTATGGTGGCATGGCAATGTATAAAATCGGCATTTTTCTGTTTTATCTGGTGCCCTTCATCACCTTATGTCTGATTTAAAAATACAAGCATTCCGGTTATCTAAATAGTATCCATAGAGCGGAAGCAGTAGTCATCTAGAGGTGAAAGCACTACAGTAAAATGATTAAAATAGTCTGATCAGAACAAGAATAAGGCAAAAGGAGTTTGAAGCATGGCCCAGTTTAAACCTGCGCTGATTTTAGGGGCGTTGATTGCTGTCGGTATGATTATTGCCGGATGGATCCTTGGCAATAGTGCGCTCAGAATCAAACAATATGAACGAGTTGTTTCAGTCAAAGGCCTGTCAGAGCGGGAAGTGAAAGCCGATGTCGCGGTCTGGCCGATTCGCTTTAGTGCCGGCAGTCAGGATCTGGCTGAGCTATATGCCAATATGGAACAGCAAACCCTGCAGATCCAGAATTTTCTGAAAACTGAAGGCTTTAAACCTGAAGAAATCACTACGGGGGCGCCGGTAACGACCGATAAATATGCCCAGCAATATGGTGGTGATGCCAATGTCGCACTGCGTTATGCGGCGCATCAGACCATTACCGTTTATACCCATAATATTGAACAGGTGCGTGCTGCGCAAACCCGTCTGGCGGAACTAGGGAAGAAGGGCATTGCTTTTAATGGCGAAGATTCTGGACAAAGAACTGAATATCTGTTTACTCAACTGAATGACATCAAGCCGGCCATGATCGAAGAAGCCACACAAAATGCCCGGAGTGTGGCAGAAAAATTTGCGGCTGATTCACAAAGCCGACTCGGCAAAATCAAGACCGCGAATCAGGGCCTGTTTAGCATCGAAGATCGTGACAGCAATACGCCGTATCTGAAAAAAGTCCGTGTGGTCTCTACCGTGGAGTATTATCTAGCGGATTAGGTGCATAACTTGGGATCAGTGGGAACCGTTAGCCTTCTGTCTGTTTTAGCTCATTTTATTTTTGAAATTAATGCTTGATTTTTGATCATTTTGAAATTAAATGATAATAATAAAATACTTTTGCTAGTATGAAAAATGATCAATAAGAAAGGGCGAGAATAAAAATGAAGCGCTATGAAGTAGAAATCAGCTATCCCCATAAAGACAAGGAAGAGGGTGTTCAGCTTGAGAATTTAGCTGCAGAAGCGGTGCTGGAAAAGTTTCATAGCCTGAACTGGAGTCAGTTACTGATTCTGCAATTACAAATGCAGGCGGGCAGTACCACCTTTACTGTGACAGATTCTGAAAGTGAACAATCCATTCAGATCAGCCTGAATGAGTTTGCAGCGTCGCATCAGCTGGAATTTAAACTCGACAGTGACATTGAGATCACAGGTGAAAAGAACCTGTTTGGCCTGTTTAGCTATAAGGCTAAGGATTATGTCTCTTTTCGTGAACTGAGTCTGAAACAGGTACAGTCCATTTTAAACAGCTTTGTCAGCGGAGAGATCGAGAGCATCAAACGGCAGTATCAGCATAGCTCAAGCCAGACTGATCCAGCATCGACTCAAGTTTGATTATTTTTATTCGGATTGCTATTGCCTATTGATTGACAGTCAGGGGCTGCCTTGATATTTTTCGCGTTTTCTCCTCCCGTAGCGCTGTTCCATGCCACTGAATGACGATTTTGTTTACGCCCCACCACAAGATCCCCTGAAAATTCTCTATGAAGATGCTGACCTGGTCGTGATTGATAAACCGGCCGGGTTGCTATCGGTACCGGGACGTTTACCTGAACATCATGACAGTGCTTATTTGCGGGTACGTGATCAGATTCCAGATGCCAAAATTACTCATCGTCTGGATATGGCGACCTCGGGTATCTTGATGTTTGCCAAGCATCGCGATGCCGAAGTTGCGGTCAGTAAAATGTTTCAGGCGCGACGGGTCAAGAAAAACTATATTGCTTTGGTACAAGGGCGACTTGAAGGCGAAGGCGAGGTGAATGCACCGCTGATCACCGATTGGGAAAACCGTCCGCGTCAGATGGTGCATCTGGAACTGGGCAAGCCTTCACAAACGCTGTATCAAACCCTACATTATGATGCTGAACAGGACATTAGCCGGGTGTTACTGACACCGATTACCGGTCGTTCGCATCAGTTACGCGTGCATATGCTGCATATTGGTCATCCAATTACCGGGGACAAGATTTACCATCCAGAGCCACAACGCAGTCCACTAAAACGGATGGCTTTACATGCCAGCTATCTGGCTTTTGAACAGCCGATTAGTGGTGAGTCTGTCGAAATCCGTGGAGAAGTGCCATTCTGATTTTATTTCCTCATAGAGGATGAACTGAGCGGATACGCTGATCGAGGGCGTTGGGTAAAATGTGAGAAAATGTTTCAAAATATTTAAAAATTAAAGGGGTATTTGGGATAGAAATCTGGTGAAATTTACCTAAATGTAATTTTAGTTATCTGAAGTGTTAAAATATGTAAATATATCGAATGGTTAAATTTATCTCACTGCACGTTCCCTATAGTACTCTCAGATTTCCTTCAAAGAATGTCGTTTGCCTATAAAGAAATAAATGAAAAATCAACAAAAACTTGAATTTTATAAATAGTTTACCTCCAAAACTGAGGATGGGATTCTTTTGTGAATCCGTGCACAATATGCTTGCTCGCCCATTTTAATGATTACATTTGCAGCAATTTTCTTTTTTTGGATTGAGGAACGAACAATGTTCAGCATCGTTTCATTCGTTCTGGTAGGGGTGTTAGCTGGAGTGTTGTCGATCACACTCAGTAAGCTGAAATCTTTGCGTGGAAACCTAAAATTCTTACAAGACAATCTCGACCACGCGCGTCTTAAAATTTCTGAGTATGAGAACCAGCTGGAAGAGACTGAGTTCGAGTTGTCCCAGTTACGGGTACAGGTCAGCGGCTTAAAAACTACCCTGGATAAATATAAGAAATACCAGGAAATCTGTGAGATCGAGCAGTATGTAGTTAACCGTCGATTGCAGGCGGAGACCTTTGTGGAAATGACCAAGGCAGATGCTTCCATTATGATTGATGACATTAAAGGCTATATCGAACGGGTCAAAGCCTATGTTAATGATTATCAGACTAAAAGCATTGCACAAGTTGAACAGCAGGCACAGGAGAAACTCGGGCGTTATTATCAGCAGGCTCAGGAAGAATATCGCTTGCAGGATGTGTTGCTGGCTTTACAGCATAAAATCAGTGGTTACTCACATGGTTTTGCCCTGACTTCGAAAGATGTACTGGATGAATTGATTGAAGGCTATCAGGAACAGGATGCAGCCCGTCATTTACAGCAGCTGCGTGAACGGATCAATCAGATGGCACAAGAGCGTAAAGTGGCCACCTGTAACTATGTGGATGATGATCGCCGTAATACTACCGTTGAAATGATCACGCTGGCTTTTAACAGTCGTGCAGACCTGTATCTGTTGTGTCTAACCCCGGATAATTTGGGGCAAATGCAGCAGGCTTTGCAGGATGATTTTCATTTAATTAATCATAAAGGCAAGGATTTGAGCCAAGCTGCAATTCAGCAGCCTTACCTGGACTTGCGCCTAGAGGAGCTGAAATTTGCGACATTGCTGCTGGAATTTAAACGTGTACCCATCGCTGAACTGGCATGAAGTGGGTGATTTTCTTCAGTTCAAGTGTTGAGGAAAATGATCCAGGTTTTTCAATGAAATAAGTTCCAGTGTATTACCTGGAAGATAAATTTATACAAAGAACTCTTTAAAAAAATAAGTTTTATGAAACAGTGGTTTAAATCATCATTTGTTCATTAAAAATTGTAAATTAATGGTCGTATCTTGTTTAAAAATCAGCTAATCTAATTTGTATAATAAAACAGCAGTAGAATAAGGACGCTCCTATGTCACGTGATTATCAGCAGTTCCCCGATGATGAAAATGGCAACGTACTCTGGCAGATGTTTCAGGATGGGGATGACCTCACCGAAGCGCATGAAATTGAATTTTCAATTGCCTTTAATGAAGAAGAACAGGCGGATCGCTGTGCCTTGCACCTGTTAAAAGAAGAACAAAAAATCAGCCTGTTTCAGGATGAAGAAAGTGACACGCTGGAGTGGGTGATTACCATTTATGTTTATATGGAACCGGCTTACGAAGATATTGTCGATCTGGAGCAATGGTTTACCAAAATCGCCAATGAATTTGGTGGCGTCTACGACGGTTGGGGTTGTATGGCCTATGTCTATGATGACGTGGATGATGAAGAGCTGTCTTTTAAAAGCTAATCCTGCTTAGCCTATTGAAAATTGATTTTCTAAAGCCCGGTTTGTCTAGGCTTTATTCTTTTTAGGATGTTCAAATAAAATCCATATAAATATTAAGGTATAAAATGTTATAATGAATTTTTAATTTTTCTATTTCTTATTTTTATTTTTTGAGGTTCCTATGGCGCTACCATCTTGTCCAAAATGCCAGTCTGAATATACCTATGAAGATGGGGACTTGCTGATCTGTCCTGAATGCGCACATGAGTGGAAAGAAGGTGAAGATACCACTGAAGAGCAGGTAATCATCAAGGATGCCAATGGCAATGTTCTAGCGGATGGTGATAGTGTGACGATGATTAAAGACCTGAAAATTAAAGGCTCTTCTTCTGTAGTGAAAGTTGGTACCAAAGTAAAAAGTGTGCGTTTGCTGCCAGATGCAACCGATGGGCATAACCTGGATTGTAAAGTGGATGGCATTGGTGCCATCAAGCTGAAATCTGAATATGTAAAAAAAGCATAACGATGATATTTCTGCAAAGTTATATTTGAAACAAAAGAATGGCGGCTTTAAAATAGGCCGCTATTCTTTTTTAACCACAAAAATATAGAATTCACGGCATAATAATCAAAACAACTCAGTGACTTTAGGCATGCCTCATCTTCATATCGAATATTCAGACAATCTCCAGAGCCTTGAAATCAAATCAATGTTACTGGCGATCCATCAGGCACTTTTTGATGCAAAATACATTACTGAGCCGAAAGATCTGAAAAGTCGTGCGATTTGTCAGAAGGATTATGTTATCGGTCTGGATGTGAATACAGCGCAGGCTTATGTGCATGCGAAAGTTTCATTATTGTCTGGCCGTAGTCCTGAATTGAAACAGGCCATTTCGCAATGTGTACTGCAAGTGCTGCAACAGCATGTGCAGCCGCAACTAGGCTTGGAGATTCAGCTGTGTGTGGAAATTCTGGATATGCCAAGAGAGTACTATAGTAAAGCTGTGGTCTAATGCTATTTTTAAATAGAACTTGTGGGTCAATCAATTTATAGGTATTGTTCGATATATCAAGCAATTGTCTTTAATAAGTATTAACCAAAGAGTTAAAAATATGATCAGGCGATGTGCTACTGGATTTCTTTAAGTATATGTAGCCTTATATAAAAATAGATAAAACGTAAAGATTCAGGCAATTCGAGTTTGTCTGAATCATATAAATTTATAAAAAGTTTTGGCGCTGTAATTTTGCATAAAGTTTCTTATGGGGAGCAAGTTACAGTGATGTTGTAAAGCAAGAAATAAAAGAGAATAGAATGAAAATCTTCGGGGATCCATCTTTAGGTAAAGAAATTGTTGATTTATTACATGAAGTAGATAGGACAATAGCGGAATTGGATGTTCAGCATTCGGTTAAGTTGTGCGGATCAGATGTTACTTTTTTTGATTTAAATACCCAAGTCCATGGTCTTGAAGCTTATGAACAGAAATGGAATCTCTACAAGCCTTATATGCTTCATGGGGTGACCATACAGCGGCGTGATGTGAATATCCATGTAGAATCTAATTTAGCTTTCATTCATTGCTATGTAAAACTCACACCAGCGAACGCTGAAAAAGTGAAGTGGCTTTCAACTGTAAAATGGTGCCGCTCTACTATATGTGTGAGAAAAGAGCAAGGGCAGTGGAAGATTGTACACCAGCATGTTTCTGTGCCGGGGGAATTTGAAACGGGAGCGATGCAGGTTCTAGATTTGGACGGGGAAAATAGAGAAGCTAATATCTAGCTTAAGGAATTAAATTATTGCTAAATATTTAATCGATATATTGAAAAAACTGAATTTCGATAAAAAGGCCTAAACCATTTAGGCCTTTTTTATATGGATCGGATTAACCAAAACGTTTTGGAATCTTTTGGCCATTTGGAATCGGTGTTTCGGCATTTTTTAATACGCCAAATAACCAGGTTTCAGCATGCTGAACCGCAGTTTTAAGCTGGTCACCTAAGGCTAGACGACCAGCGATAAAGCTGGCCAGTGAACAGCCGGAACCATGATATTCACCTTCAAGTCGGGCACAGCGAGTCTGGTTGATCAGTTCACCATTAATATAAAGACTGTTTTGAATGTAGTCTGGCGTATCTTCATGGCCACCTTTGACTAGAACCGCTTTAGCACCCATGGCAAACAGTTTTTGAGTGGCAAGTTCCAGATCCTGCTCACCAGTGAGTGCGCGCAATTCTACCGTATTCGGAGTAATAATAGTGGCATGTGGAATTAGCTGGGTGAAGGCTTTAACTAAGGTGGCTTGATCGCCAAGCGAACCGCCACTATTTGCGACTAAGACAGGATCCAAGACATAGAAATATTCCGGATGCTCATTCAGAAACTCGGCCAATGCTTCAATGTTCTCGGTCGTTCCAAGCATGCCAGACTTTACACCGCGAATCGGCAAATCACCCACGACTGCATGGGCCTGAGCAAGCAGCAAGTTTTTCGAAGTTGCCTCAAAGCCAAACACCTGTTGCGAGTTTTGGATGGTCAGGGCAGTGCAGGCGATCGCGGCATGGGCGCCACTTTGGCCAACCGCTTCAATATCCGCCTGAAGGCCTGCTCCGCCAGAAGGATCCAGACCTGAAAAGCACAATACAGTAGGGCGCAAAACGATGTCCTTAATCTCATGATTTGGGTTAGTATAGGCAAAATTTGATAAACACTCGATACCAATTTAGATCGACGTAGCGGAGGAATGTGGTGATTCGGAATATATTGATTGATCTGGATGGAACATTAACGGATCCAAAAGTTGGAATTACCACTTCTGTACGTTATGGCCTGGAAAAAATCGGGCATCCCATCAGCCCGGATACCAATATTGACTGGATCATTGGTCCGCCTTTAAAAGCTTCTCTGGCAAAAATCCTCAATGTAGATAATAACCATGTTCTGGCAGAGCAGGCATTGGAAGCTTACCGTGAACGTTTTGCAGTGAAAGGCTTATATGAAAACAAAGTTTTTCCAAATGTGGCAGAAACTTTGACCGAGCTGAACCAACGTGGTTATCAACTCTTTCTGGCAACAGCCAAACCGACCATCTATGCCCGACAGATTCTGGAACATTTTGGGCTGGATCAATACTTCAAAGGTATTTATGGCAGTGAGTTAAATGGTGAACGAACCAATAAAGGTGATTTGATTGAATATATCCTGCAACAGGAACAGTTAGATCCAGCGACCTGCATCATGGTCGGTGACCGTGAGCATGATATTTTCGGTGCTCGTCGGAATGGTATTGATACCATTGCCGTGACTTATGGATATGGTTCAGCAGAAGAGTTTGCTCAGGCGAAACCGAAGTTTCAGATTAACCAGTTCAATGAAATTACCCAATGCTTGGATTAAGTTTTGGTTAATCTTGAGCTTAAAAACATCCAATAAAATCCCACCTTGGTGGGATTTTTTTTATTTAGGGTCTGTTGACACTTACTGTTCATAATTAACCCTATAAAGGTAGCCATAAAAATATACAGGCTAAGGCAACAGAACTTTGATAATTTCTTTTGAGCTTGTCATATCGAGTAGCTATTCCTCTAAATTGCTTTAATCTACAAAACATATTTTCAACTAAATGCCTGATTTTATATAAATACCAGTCCATATGATCATTGTTCGATTGGCTATTCGTTTTCTTTGGTATATTCGCTTTAGTCCCTGTTTTCCTGATCTGTTCACGCAGTGGTTCTGAATCATAGCCTTTATCTGCACATACCACTTTTGTCTCTTTTAAATCTAATGTTGATATTAAATCAGGCGCAACTTTAACATCATGTGTGGTTCCATCGGTAATCATGAAATCAATAGGATTGCCATGTGCATCAACAATCAAATGTATTTTTGAGGAGTTTCCTCCTACACTTTTAGAAATAGATTGATTCGCTATGCCGGCAGAATGTTGATGAGCACGTACATGAGAGCCATCAATAAAAATCCACTCCATATCGGGGCATGAGGCTAGTAATTTGAATAGTAACTTACCGCTGCTTGACCAACGATTAAAACGTTTGAAAATAGAGTTGGAATGACCAAAACAAGAAGGAATATCTCGCCACGGACAGCCTGTTCTAATTCTATAGAGAATAGCTTCAATAAAATTGCGTAAATTTGAGTTGTGGTGAATGGATAAATTGCGCAGAATAACTTTCAACTTTTGCCAGTGTTGATCTGTCAGCATGGTACGAGGCATAGCGAATAGTAAAATTGGGTTTGGTGATTTGATTTTACTACTTCGCTATTTTTTTAAGCTAAAAGTGTCAACACACCCTAGTAAGAGCTTACTGTTTTTTTAAGTTTATTTTTTAGGAAACACAATAAAAATCATCTAAAACCAACTTTTTTGATCGAGAAAAATTAAATATAAGAAAATTAAACAAATTTTTTGCCATTTGGAAAAATTACAGAGGTATTTTTATCCAACTTGGTAATTTGTGTTTATTTTAAAATATTTATATTTATTAAATATTTAAATTAATATTTTGCTTCCTTGCTATTTCTGTAAATGGCTGGGTGAAAAATAGTTTTCTTCACATTATTAATACTTTTCAACTATAATTTGAAACAATAAGTTCAAAAAGGTGGATTATATTCACCTTAAGCGTGTGATTAAGGTAACACATTTCATGTCTATCTCTCCGATATCCAAGGGTGTATATGCATCCTTGGCTGCTTTGCTATTTGTACACACAACCCACGCTGCTGATGCATTTAGTGCAGAAAGTCCGTGGATGTTGGGTGACTGGAATGGTCAACGTATCCAGCTTCAAGAGCAGGGCTATGATTTTAGCTTTGGATATACAGGTGAAATGGCGACTTTACTTGACGCGAAACGCTCAAATAGCCATGGCACAGAATATACCGGTCAGTTAAACCTGGGTGCTCATCTGGATCTGGAAAAAATTGCTGGCTGGCAAGGCACTGAAGCACAAATTACGGTGACTCATCGTGATGGCCGTAATCTTTCGAATACTTCTGATGCGCTTACAGGACATTTAAGTTCAGTACAGGAAGTATGGGGTCGTGGTCAAACCTGGCGTCTAACAGATTTCTGGATCAAGAAACAATTCCTGGATCAAAAACTGGATGTCAAAGTCGGACGTTTTGGTGAAGGTGAAGACTTTAACAGTTTCGATTGTGATTTCCAGAATCTGGCATTGTGCGGTTCACAAGTGGGTAACTGGGTAGGGGATCAATGGTATAACTGGCCAGTTTCTCAATGGGCTGCGCGGGTTAAATATAACGTGACCCCGGAAGTTTATACTCAGGTAGGGGTTTATGAATACAATCCTGAAAATGCTGAGAATCGTGGCAAAGGCTTTAACTTGAGCACAGACGGATCTAAAGGCGCGATCATTCCTGCAGAAGTGGTCTGGACACCAAAACTGGGTGAACAAAAACTGCCAGGTGAATATCGTGCCGGTTATTACTACAGTACCGCTGATGCCAGAATATTTGATGGCGTGACTCCACAAGATGAACAAATCCAAACTGGTCATCATCACGGGGGGTGGATTGTAGCTAAGCAACAGCTGACTTCACATCAAGGGGATACATCACGTGGTTTAAGCGGTTTCGTGAACGTCACTGTTCATGACTCTAAAACCAACCAAGTTAGTGATATGCAAAATATCGGTCTTGTCTACAAAGGTGCGATGGATGCCCGTCCACAGGATGAAATCGCTTTGGGTGTTGCCCGTATCAATATGAACAATGATGTATTGGGTAACCGTAGTGAAGAAGTCGATGCGGAAATCTATTACGGCATTCATGCAACTAACTGGCTGACCATCCGTCCAAACCTGCAATATGTTCGTCATGTGGGTGCATATAAAGATGGTGAAAATGTCTGGGTGGGTGGAATCAAGTTTAATACGTCGTTCTAATCGGAGTTTTTAGTTGCAAATACACAATTGATTCTTCCATTACTTTGGGGCATTGATGAACTGATACTCCAAGTATTCATGTATTTATAACTAAGAACTTAACAATATGGTGTCTATGCCGCTTAAGTGCTTAGACGTTCAAGAAATCAAAAAAAAGGTGTTCAATATGAATACTTCGTCTTCAGGTTCAGTACTGAAAACGATTCTGGCAGCTATTGCTGCCATTTTCGGTTTGGTTCTGCTATTTGGAGGAATATATCTGGCAACACTTGGTGGGTCTTGGTACTACATCATTGCCGGTCTGTTCTTCCTGGCGACAGCCGTGTTATTACAAAAACGTAAAAGCACAGCCCTTATTGTTTATGCAGTATTGGTCCTTGGTACAGTGGTATGGGGGCTTTGGGAAGTGGGTTCAGACTTCTTTGCACTGGCACCACGTCTAGATATTTTAGGCCTGTTTGGTCTGGCTCTGCTGATTCCTGCAGTGACTCGCGGTTTTGGTGACAGCAAAGCTGCAAAAATGGCGCTGACAGGCTCTCTGGCAATTACGATTGCTGTCATGATTTATTCTGTATTTAATGACCCGCAAGAAATCCGTGGCGAATTAAAATCACAACAACCTGCAGTCCATCAAGCCATTCCGGGTATTGCCGATGAAGACTGGCCTGCTTATGGTCGTACTCAGTCAGGTTTACGTTATTCTCCATTAAAACAGATCAATTCTGAAAACGTAAAAGATCTTGAACTGGCTTGGGAATTCCGTACTGGCGATACTAAAACAGATAAAGACTCTGGTGAAACGACCAATCAGGTGACTCCAATTAAAGTGGGGAACAACCTGTTCATGTGTTCAACTCACCAATATCTGATTGCACTCGATCCTGCAACTGGTAAGGAAAAATGGCGTTTCGACCCTAAACTGAAAGCGGACAATACCTTCCAGCATTTAACTTGTCGTGGCGTATCTTATTATGATGCGAACAATACTGCAGGTTTTGAAAGCAGTCTGGCTGCACGTTCAACCACTTCTGCTGAATGTCCTCAAAAAGTGATCTTACCAGTCAATGATGGACGCCTGGTTGCAGTGAATGCGACTACGGGTAAAGTATGTTCTGACTTTGGTAACAATGGTGAAGTTGATCTGCAAAAAGATATGCCATTCCCATATCCAGGCGGTTATAACCCGACTTCACCTCCAGTAATTACAGGTACAACCATCATTATCGCGGGTTCAACCACTGATAATTACTCAACTGAAGAACCTTCAGGTGTGATCCGTGGTTATGACGTAAATACCGGTGAATTATTATGGGTATTTGATACTGGCGCAGAAGATCCAAACGCGATTCCAGCTCCAGGACAAAAATTTGTAAACAATTCGCCAAACGCATGGGCACCATTGGCTTATGATGCACAGTTGGATATTGTCTATGTACCAACAGGTGTAGGTACACCGGATATCTACGGTGGTCACCGTACTGAGCTAGATGAGCGTTATGCGAACTCAATGCTGGCACTGAATGCGTCAACTGGTAAATTGATCTGGAACTTCCAGACGACCCATCATGACCTTTGGGATATGGATGTACCAGCTCAACCGACATTAACTGATATCAAAGACAAAAACGGGAACATGGTTCCAGCGATCTATGTGCTGACCAAAACCGGTAATGCCTTTGTGTTAGACCGTCGTACAGGTGAAGCGATCGTTCCGATTACTGAAAAACCAGTACCTCAGTCAGTAAAACGTGGTCCGCAAACTAAGGGCGAGTGGTATTCAAAAACTCAACCATTCTCTGACTTTAACCTGGCACCTAAAGATAAATTGACTGATAAAGACATGTGGGGTGCCACTATGTTTGACCAGTTGATGTGTCGTGTATCGTTCAAGAAATTAAACTATGACGGTATTTATACACCTCCATCTGAAAATGGTACGTTGGTGTTCCCAGGTAACCTCGGTGTATTCGAATGGGGCGGTATGTCAGTCAACCCAGATCGTCAAATTGCATTGACCAATCCAATTGGTTTGCCATTCGTGACTCGTCTGATTCCTGCTGATCCTAACCGTGAGCAAACTGCCAAAGGTGCAGGTACAGAAGCAGGCGTACAACCCATGTATGGCGTGCCTTATGGTGTTGAAATCAGTGCCTTCCTGTCTCCATTCGGCTTGCCATGTAAGCAACCTGCATGGGGTTATGTCGCTGGTGTTGACCTGACCAATCATGAAATCGCTTGGAAACGCCGTATCGGTACGATTCGTGACAGTATGCCGGGCATTCCATTGCCTCCATTTAAAATGGGTGTACCGATGTTAGGTGGACCAATCTCAACAGCGGGTAATGTAATGTTTGTCGGTGCAACTCAAGACAACTACATCCGTGCGATCAATGTAACTAATGGTGATGAGCTGTGGAAAGGTCGTCTGCCTGCAGGTGGTCAAGCAACACCAATGACGTATGAAGCTAACGGTAAACAGTATGTGGTGATTATGGCAGGTGGTCATGGTTCCTTTGGTACCAAAATGGGTGATTCTCTGGTTGCCTATGCATTACCTGACAATAAATAATGAAGTTTTATACTTAGGTAAAAAAGCCTGATTCGTCAGGCTTTTTTATGCAAAATACCAGCTGTAATCATGATGAAACTTAATCTGCGCAACTGATCTTAAGCAGATAGTGAGCATTCAAACTACAGCACCAAATACTTTATAACTATTTTGCTCCCCGGCATTGCTATGCCGACATCAGGAATATGATCTATGTACCTTCATGCAACGCGGTTACCAATAAAATCGACCTTGTCCTGTCTGATTGCCTGCATCACACAGGGCATTTATGCTGATGAGCCGGGCACGGAGGAGGTACAGCGCCTTGCCCCGATCGTGGTGGAAGTCACCCGTACTGACCGTGCAGCGTTAGAAACACCAGCATCTGCCTATTACCTGAATCCGCCAGAACAGCGCAGCATGAATGTGAACCTGTCGGAAACCTTAAAAGGTGTGCCAGGTTTGCAGCTGAATAACCGGGAAAACTATGCCCAGGATCTGCAAATTTCCATGCGCGGTTTTGGCGCTCGATCAACTTTTGGTGTGCGTGGAGTACGTTTGTATGTGGATGGTATTCCAGCAACTATGCCGGATGGACAAGGACAAACCTCCAATATTGATCTGAATAGTCTGGATCATATTGAAGTATTGAGCGGGCCGTTTTCTTCGCTGTATGGCAACTCATCAGGCGGAACCATTCTGACTCAAAGCCGAGAAGGGCAAGGACCGGATTCAGTCACTTTGGGATATTCAGGTGGCAGTCAAAATAAAGGTCAAACCAATCTGGTATTACAAGGTGGTTCAGAGAATGCTTCTGAGCCTAGTTATGTCATCAGTTCATCTTATTTTGATACCAATGGCTACCGTGACCATAGCGGCGCACATAAAGTCCTGAATAATGCCAAGCTGACTTGGAACCTGGATGATGGTTCCAAAATTAACTGGGTGAATAACTATGTGAAAATTGACGCGGATGATCCGGGTGGTTTGACTCGTCCACAATGGGAAGCCAATCCGAAACAAGTGGTTGGTAATGTCACCAAATACAATGCCCGTAAAGAAATTGAGCAGGTACAAACTGGCTTAACATGGAATAAGCTGATCAATGATCAGCATGAACTGTACGCTATGGCATATGCTGGACAGCGTTCTGTAATCCAGTATCAATCAACGCCTAAATGTGCTTACGTTGATGACACAGATGTTTGTATACCTAATACAATTCAGCTGGGTAAAAAGCATGCGGGTGGTGTGATTGATTTTGATCGTAATTTTTACGGTACTGACGTTCGTTGGACAGGCAAAAAAGTACTACCAAACTTAAAATTAATTGCCGGTGTTGCGATCGATGCCATGACCGAAGAACGTAAAGGTTTTCAAAATTTTATCGGTGACACGCAATATGGGGTTAAGGGCGAACTGCGCCGTGATGAAGACAATACCTTATGGAATGCGGATCCATATCTGCAGGCCTCTTATAACTTTGCTCCAGATTGGACATTAGATGCTGGTTTGCGTTACAGCAATGTACATTTTAAAACTGAGGATCATTATATCGTCGGGGAAAATGGCGATAACTCTGGTAAAACCACTTATGAAAAGCTTTTGCCTTCAGTTGCGCTAAGCTGGAAAATTATTCCGGATGCAATGATCTATGCTAGCTATGCACAAGGTTTTGAAACACCAACTTTTACGGAAATGGCTTATCCGGCAGATGGCAGTAATGACACATTGGGCTTAAAGGCAGCAGAAAGTGAAACCTATGAAATTGGTCTGAAGTCAGCCAATCGTTTCGGTGATTTTACGGCTGCAGTTTTCCATACCACTACTCAGGATGACATTGTTTCTGCTGGTAGTGATGGTGGGCGTTCGACTTTCCGTAATGCAGATAAAACGTTAAGAAAAGGGTTGGAACTGTCTTGGAGTAAAGACCTCTGGCGTGATCTAAGTGCTCAAGCCAGCTATAGTTATATTGATGCCACTTTTGATGCGGATATTCCGGCAATTGGTAATGTAGAAGCAGTTGCAGCAGGAAACTATATTCCGGGTATTGCCAAGAATCAGGCTTTTCTTAGCCTAGGCTGGAAACCTGAAAATGGTTTAAGTGCTGGTGTAGATGTGCGTTATTCAGACCGGATTTATGTCAACGACATTAACTCGCAATATGCGCCAAGCTATACCGTTGCTGGCGCAAACGTGGGTTATAACTGGTCTGTAAAAGATTGGTCTATGAAGACCTTTGCCCGTGTCGATAATCTGTTTGATAAAGACTATTCAGGTTCAGTGATCGTCAATGAAAGCAATGGTCGTTTTTATGAGCCATCAGAAGGGCGAAACTGGAGTGCAGGGTTAAGCCTAACTAAAGCCTTTTAAGCTGCTTTCAAAAATCAAGCGTGGTTAAACCACGCTTTTTTTATGTCTTCCACAGTATATTGGCATTATTCTTTCTTGTAACAATACGTTATTGATTGTTGAAAAGTATTTCAAAGTTAAATAGTATAAAAATGAACATTGTTCATTTTTATACTTATGTATGTCGAAAAACAAACATAATCATCTAAATTCTTGAGGTATTATTGGTATGAAATTAGTAAAACTATCTTTTGCAGGTTTGGCACTTGTAGCATCACTGAATGTATTCGCAAATGAAGCACCAGCAAGCGAAGCTGTGACTACTGCTCCAGCGACTGAAGCTGCAGCAAGCGAACCAGCGACTTCAGAAGCTCCAGCTGCTGATGCTGATAGCAAAAAATAAGAATCTAATTCATAATAAAGTAGCCTCTTTATGAGGCTATTTTTTATGATGAATTAAAATTCTAGATTCTTATGGATACCACTAGACGTACTCGAAGCCTAAGCTATGAGAAAACAGATCAGACCAAACAGGCGATTTTGGATGCTGCTTTAGCTTTGTTTATTAAAAAAGGTTTTTCGAAGACGACTATTCGGGATATCTCCAGTGCTGCTGAGCTAAGTATTGGTTCGGTTTATCGTTATTTCTCGAACAAAGAAGATATTTTTGAAGCTATCGCTCGCATGATGATTAGTGAAAACCATATGGTTTTTCATTCGGATATGCTGCCGCCTGAACTCACCGCGTATGAATTTTTATTGAACTATTTTGACAAAGTCATCGATTCTTTTTCATCTTCAGGTCGGGAAGGGATTGCACAACTGATTTTAAAAGAAAGTCAGCATCATCCTGAATTAAAGAAAATTTATTTTAATGTGATGTTTTCACCATATATCAGTGAACTGGAGAAAGTAGTGTTGATCGCCAGTGAACGTAAAGAAATTCAGCTGAGAACCACTGCTTTTGAGTTTTGTTTATTAATCTTGTCGCCTATCTGGATGGGGATGATTTATAACAGCAGCTTAAGTAAAGGTGATTTTGTTTCGGTAAAAAATTTGTTTAATACCAATTTGTATGCGTTGTTTCATAGCAAATAGGCTAAAAAATTTATTCTTGCTATAGCCTATGCCAAGCCTCTAAAAACTTGGCATAGAAGTGTCCAACTAATAGTTAATCAATGACTGTACGTATATTGTTTAAACTAGATTCATCCAGGAAATAATCATTGAACGCACCTTTTTTCAAAGTAATCTGGTAATCCTTTCCTGCTTCAAGTTTTGGGTTATAGCCTTTAATACGGTCAGATAAATACAATTTAGGAATCCCAAGTTGAGTAGCCATATCCGGTTTGAAAGCCCAGACTTGTACCGCTTGATCATAACTTTCTAATCGCATAATTGTTTCTAAGGTTTGGTAATGTGTTTCGCTAAAACTTCGATTCAATTGTAGACTGGTAAAATATAAGGCAGAACCGAGTAGGAGACTGCACATTCCGGCAACCAATGCAGGGAGAGCTTTTCCTTCATTGTGTATATATGGATAGCTCAGTATCAAGGCAATCAGGATGCAAGGAATTAATCCAATATAGGATTCGAGTCCAAAATGTATGGCTCCATGTACATAGATTGTCACTAACACCATGGCAACGAATAGCAGAATGCTTCCGGTAATAATATAGAGACAACGCTTTCCTATATCTTGGCTGATGGCTTCATTTTGAATGATTTCAGGTAAAAACAGGTCTTCCTGCTGGCAGGCGAAACCCCAATCCTGTTTTAAGTGGCGGATAATGTCTTCACTTTGTTCGTTAGAAAATAAATTAAGATCCAATGTTTTTAAGGGAATACGCATCAAATTGCCAGTTTTTTTGCAGGTGCTGAAAATACAAACTTTGATGTGTTTTCAGTTTTTTCTTTTTGGTGAGCTGGAATAATGGTTTTGTTAAAATAGGATGCTTAGCCTGTAACTGTTTTTGCAGCTGCGTACGACGATCCGGTACGATTTTAATATCTTCCACATGCTCGCGTGCGATTTCCTGTTTAAACAGCGGAAAGGAATGCGTGATTCGATGAGTGGTGACGGTCACACGGCTGAAAGCCAGCCATAGTCCTGTAAGAAATAAAATAGCAATTTGAAATATAACATCGAAGGAAATATCTTCGAGTAACTTCCCCCAATGCATAACAAGCAGGAGTAGGCTGCCTGCGATAGAGATTATGACTATAGACTTATAAGATTTTGGAAATACATTGATCAGCTCTCGTTCAGGAGCCTGAGTATGATGCCCCAATTTATTAATATTCATATATTTTATTTGTTCTAATATTTTGTATTTTATAAATTTATCATATTTTTATTAGATTGAATATTCTCTTGAATCTAACGTAACTTATGCCTTACTGTCAGTTTAACTAGCTGATCAAATCCTAAAATACTTCTAGGATTGAGACCCTAATATCGTTGTAGAACCTGAATTATTTGAATCCGGTCAGCATATGGAAATTGCCCTAACCATATTCTTTGTACTGGATGTGAGAAACGATAGGTTGGTTTCATAATGATGCCAATGGTACTTGTACGCCATTGTTCTTCTATGGATAAACCTCCGCGCCTAAATAAAGGTTTAAGTACCCAGCTTTCAGAGTTAGAGTGATTATAGAGTTGTAATTTACCGACTTTTTGTCGTTCAGCAAAGGTAGTAAAGACCAGTGAAAATCCTTTCACGAAAATTACGTCTCGGGTCACGATCAATTTGGTATTTGCCAGAAATATAACAAAAATCAGGAGAAAAGCGGCCATGAGCCAGCCATACAGTGGCTGATCAAGAAGCACTCTTTGCCAATCTTGGATACTGAATAAATCTAAAAATTCTGCCTGAGAAGATTTTACTAGGCATAATACAATGACGATGCAGCCGAACAAGATTGTCCAAAACAAGGGAATATAGCGACAGCTAAATAAGGGTTTTGAATCAGGCATAATATATTTCTTATTAAGTCGTTTATTTTTGAATAAATTGATTTTAATTTATGAATTTAACTGTAAAAAGAATCAAGACAATCACAATGATTAAAATCACATTACTATAAACAGGGTTAATAAAAGCGGACTGTTTCGGCTGTTTTTCAGTATTTAACCATTGCCCTTGATGATCAAAAATAAGCACTTCTCGACCACCAGCATTATAGCCAAGCTCACGTAATGCTCGATTTTCTACAAAAGTAATGCCTTCTTCCAGATTTTCTTTGACTTGTAAAAGTAAAATAGGGGTACGATCATACCAAGGCAGTTTTTTCATTTTGATTAACTGCTTCAATGTCATTTCAGCGGCTTCGAAATTCGCAATAATTGTTCGGGGATGATCATATTTCTGAATAGGTAAAATTGTATGTTCTACCTGTCCTTGGTGATTTAACAGTTGTATACGATCACGATACATCTGCACCCATACGGCCTTTGGAAATTCTTGTAGCTTTTGCTGAAGCGTATTATTTGTCATTCTAATATTTAAGTTTTTGATTTTAATTTGATTATAGCTATATTTATTTGAATTTAAATATTTCTTATCAAATAAAAAATCCCGCCATTAAGACGGGATTTTTTAGAATCTTTCGATTACCAGCTTAACGCACCACCAGTTTGGTAGTCAGTTACGCGAGTTTCGAAGAAGTTCTTTTCTTTACGTAGGTCCATCATTTCTGACATCCACTGGAATGGGTTAGTCACACCAGTGAACTGTTCAGGCAAGCCAAGCTGGCTCAGACGACGGTTACAGATGAATTTCAGGTATTCTTCCATCATGCCAGCATTCATACCCAATACACCGCGTGGCATAGTGTCACGAGCATATTCGATTTCAAGCATCGTACCTTCAAGGATCATCTGAATCACTTCTTGCTGGAATTCAGCAGTCCACAGGTGTGGGTTCTCGATCTTGATCTGGTTGATCATGTCGATACCGAAGTTCAGGTGCATAGACTCGTCACGCAGGATGTACTGGAACTGCTCAGCCACACCATTCATTTTGTTACGGCGGCCCATAGACAGAATTTGTGTGAAACCGCAGTAGAAGAAGATACCTTCAAGGACACAGTAAAACGCAATCAGGTTACGTAGCAGAATCTGGTCGTTTTCTGGTGTACCAGTTTTGAAAGTAGGATCACTTAAAGACTGTGTATATTTCAGGCCCCAAGCCGCTTTACGTGCCACTGCTGGAACTTCGCGGTACATGTTGAAGACTTCGCCTTCGTCCATACCCAAAGATTCGATACAGTATTGGTAAGCGTGAGTGTGAATCGCTTCTTCAAAAGACTGACGCAGAATGTATTGACGGCATTCCGGGTTGGTAATGTGACGGTAGATCGCCAGTACCAGGTTGTTCGCTACCAGTGAGTCAGCAGTAGAGAAGAAACCAAGAGAACGCATCACGATAGTACGCTCGTCTTCGGTCAAGCCATCTTCAGACTTCCAAAGTGCGATATCGTGGTTCATGTTGATTTCTTGTGGCATCCAGTGGTTGGCACAACCGTCCAGATATTTCTGCCAAGCCCATTCGTATTTGAATGGTACAAGCTGGTTCAAATCGGCACGACAGTTGATCATGCGTTTGTCGTCAACTTGTACACGTTGAGCGCCCATCTCAAGTTCTTCAAGACCAGGCGCAACGTCTAAATGATTTAAGGCGTTAGATGCTCGAGCCAACGGATCGGCTGAATTTGTTGATGTGCTTCTAGTGGTTGCAGCGGGTTGTGCAGTTGCCACACTCTTCTGTGGTTGCTGTGCATCAGATACCACTTGCGGATTAGCCGTTTTTTTCGGTTCGACGGGCGCAGACTGGTGTTCAGGTGCAGCCGGTTTTTGCGAATCATCTTCGAAATCGTCCCAACTTAGGATAGACATATCAATTCTCTCTTCGATGCTTATATCTTTTATTAGACATCCAGCAACGCTGAGATGTCTTACTATACGCTCAATTTGTGTAAGCAAAATTAAGTTTTGTCGATGAATGCTCTAGTTTTATTCGAAAGAGCGAATATCCCCACTACTTATTTTGCTTACGCGCTTTATGTGCCTTCATCCAAAAGTAGGCGATCGGCAAATAAAAGGTAAGAACAAAGGAAACAACCAGGGCTACCAGTCCTAACATATAGTTGTGGGTCATTGGAGGCATGGTAGTTTTCCTTTAATTTTTCTAATTTCTTTTAATCCTCCCCAAACCCCTCCTTTATGAAAGGAGGGGCTTCCATCAACCTATTCTGATTTTTGGAAGTTCCCCTTTGCAAAAGGGGGATTTAGGGGGATTCTTAGAAACCCGTCAGATTACTGACAAGCCTCACAGTCTGGGTTATCAATCGAACACGCTTGTGGCACTGGCGCTGCTTGAGTGAAACCTTCTTCCTCTACTGGAGCTTCTGGTTTCTTCTCTTCAACTACTGGTGCTGCAGCAACAGGCGCCGCAACAGTTGCAGGTTTAACTGCGTTCAGTGCACCCGTGTTAATTGTTGATTTTTCGGCAGAAGTTGCACCCAATGCACGTAGGTAATAAGTCGTTTTCAGACCACGTAACCAAGCCATCTTGTAAGTGATGTCCAGTTTCTTACCGTTTGCACCTGCGATGTACAGGTTCAGAGATTGCGCCTGGTCGATCCATTTTTGACGACGAGAAGCAGCATCTACGATCCAACGTGGTTCAACTTCGAACGCAGTCGCGAAAATAGCTTTTAGTTCTTCAGGAATACGTGCGATCTTCTGTACAGAACCTTCGAAATGTTTCAGGTCATTGACCATTACCGCATCCCAAAGGCCACGTTCTTTCAATGCACGTACCAGGTATGGGTTGATCACAGTGAATTCACCAGACAGGTTAGATTTCACATACAAGTTCTGGAATGTTGGCTCGATAGATTGAGAAACACCACAGATGTTCGAAATCGTTGCAGTCGGAGCGATCGCCATCACGTTTGAGTTACGCATACCGTCTTTCTGAACTTTGGCACGTAAAGTGTCCCAATCCAGACGAGTCGTACGGTCTACTTCGAACATACGTTCTGGGCGAGATTTCGCAACGATGTCCAGAGAGTCAATAGGTAGAATGCCTTGATCCCAGAGTGAACCTTTGAAAGTTTCATAAGTACCACGTTCAACTGCAAGATCACTTGAAGTTTGAATTGCATAGTAAGAAATCACTTCCATCGATTCGTCAGCGAAATCAACCGCTGCATCAGAACCGTAAGCAATGCCCATTTCGTATAGTGCATCCTGGAAGCCCATGATACCCATACCGACTGGGCGGTGTTTCAGGTTTGAATTACGTGCTTGTGGTACTGCGTAGTAGTTGATATCGATCACGTTATCGAGCATACGTACAGCAGTTTTGATGGTACGCGCCAGTTTTTCGCGATCCAGTTTGCCGCCTTGTACGTGTTGCACCAGGTTAATAGAACCCAGGTTACATACCGCGATTTCATCCTGATTGGTGTTCAGGGTAATTTCTGTACACAGGTTAGATGAGTGAACTACACCCACGTGTTGTTGTGGTGAACGCAGGTTACATACGTCTTTGAATGTGATCCAAGGGTGACCTGTTTCGAACAGCATAGACAGCATTTTGCGCCATAAGTCTTTTGCACGTACTTTTTTGTGCAGCAGATTTTGTTCTTTGGCAATGCTTTCGTAGTAAGCATAACGTTCTGCAAATGCGCTACCAGTCAGGTCGTGCAGGTCAGGCGTTTCAGAAGGCGTGAACAGGGTCCATTCAGCATCTTCAAATACACGTTGCATGAACAGGTCAGGAACCCAGTTCGCAGTGTTCATGTCATGGGTACGACGACGGTCGTCACCCGTGTTTTTACGCAGTTCCAGGAATTCTTCGATGTCCAGGTGCCAAGTTTCTAAGTAAGCACACACCGCACCTTTACGTTTACCACCTTGGTTAACCGCAACTGCAGTATCGTTGGCAACTTTCAGGAATGGAACTACACCTTGAGATTTACCGTTGGTACCCTTGATGTAAGAGTTCAGGGCGCGAACTGGAGTCCAATCATTACCTAAACCGCCAGCCCATTTAGACAGCATTGCGTTGTCACGCATAGCGCCATAGATGTTGTACAGGTCATCGGCAATTGTTGTTAAGTAGCAGCTAGACAGCTGTGGACGAAGCGTACCTGAGTTGAACAGAGTAGGCGTTGATGCCATGTAATCGAAGCTAGACAGCAGGTCGTAGAATTCGATGGCACGCTCTTCACGGTTGTCTTCATTCAGGGCAAGACCCATAGACACACGCATGAAGAATAATTGTGGTAATTCGAAACGTACGCCATCAGAGTGGATGAAGTAACGGTCGAATAAAGTTTGCAGACCCAGGTAAGTAAACTGGTTTGAGCGTTCTGGTTTGATCGCTGCAGATAGTTTTGCTAGGTCAAAATTCAATAATTCTGGTGACAGAAGTTCTAATTCCACACCTTTTTTCAGGAAGGTTTCTAGCGCATCGCCTTCAGCAGTATCTGCAGGCAAGCCTAAGAATTCCAGACCTGTTGCAACCAGCTCGTTACGTAGTAAACGTGCAGTCACATAAGTATAGTTAGGTTCCTGTTCGATACGGGTACGCGTCGCCATCATCATGGTAGTCGCGATGTCAGACTCTTTTACGCCGTTGTACAGGTTTTTCACGGTCTCATCGACAATCGCCTGAACGTCGATGCCTTCCAGGCCTTCTGCTGCTTTGGTGATATTCGCAGTCAGTTCGCTCAGGTCCAGCGGTTTTAATTTACCTTCTGCATCGGTAATTTGCAGTGTAGGGTGATGATTGGCATTTAACTGCTTACGAGCTTCAGCACGTTGTTCGCGATAGATGACGTAGGCGCGAGCAACTTTCTGTTCACCAGTACGCATAAGCGCAAGTTCAACCTGATCCTGGATTTCTTCAATGTGAATGGTACCACCTGAAGGTAAGCGACGTTTAAATGTGTTTAATACCATTTCCGTCAGTTGCTCGATGCGGTCATGGATACGGCTCGAGTCAGCGCTTTGCTGGCCTTCAACTGCCAGGAAAGCCTTACCAATTGCGACAGAAATTTTTTCTGCATTGAAAGGGGCAACATCACCGGTGCGTTTAATCACCTGCAGTTGACCAGGGGTTGACGTGATTACGCTCATTTTAGCATAGCTCCATTGTCATCTATTTTTATGTTTATGGACCGTTTGAACCGGGCAAAATTCATGCCACAGTGTTTGAGGAATAAACACAATACCTAGTGGTTTAAGAATTAATTGAGCACAAGATACGGGAAAATTTAGGGTAGATCAATATTGACATTTTAATAAATGTTTTGATGAAAAAGCTCGAGCTTTTCTCTTGAAAAAATCCTTATTTTTATCATCTTTGTGCAGGCCTTATCTGGCAAGGCATAGCATAACAAGACTGGCAAAAAGTGCTTATAGATAACATTGTGGATAACTTTGTTAAAGCAAATTAAAAGCCAATTTTTATCCAGATGAACGGTGGGGCTAGCTTGATACAAAAAGTGACTAATGTATAAAAAATGTCGGTATCAGAAATATCTGCAAAGAAATATTACAAAATGCAACTTTGATGTATCAGTTTGGTGAACGGCACCTTGTTTACAATGTAAACGTGTGTATATTGCTTGCTATATCACTCGTATCTATCAGATTTCTAAGGGATACGCCCATCGAATATAAAGGTGCACAATATATGAGCCAAGAAGAAAAGTTACCCAAAATTCTAATTGTGGAAGATGATGAGCGTCTTGCTCGTTTAACTCAAGAATATCTAATTCGTAACGGGCTTGAGGTAGGGGTAGAGCCAGATGGTAACCGTGCGATTCGTCGCATTATTGCCGAGCAGCCAGACTTGGTTGTACTGGATGTGATGCTGCCAGGCGCAGATGGCTTGACCATTTGCCGTGAAGTGCGCCCACATTATCATCAGCCAATTCTGATGCTGACTGCACGTACCGAAGACATGGATCAGGTACTCGGTCTGGAAATGGGCGCTGACGATTATGTCGCGAAACCGGTTCAGCCGCGTGTCCTGCTGGCACGTATCCGTGCCTTGTTACGCCGTACCGATAAAGTAGCTGAGGATGAAGTTGCTCAGCGCATCGAATTTGATGATCTGGTTATCGACAACGGTGGTCGTTCGGTGACCTTAAATGGTGAGCTGGTGGACTTCACCAGTGCAGAATATGACCTGTTGTGGTTGCTTGCATCGAATGCTGGCCGTATCCTGTCGCGCGAAGACATTTTTGAACGTCTACGTGGCATCGAATATGATGGCCAGGACCGTTCAATTGACGTGCGTATCTCACGTATCCGTCCAAAAATTGGTGATGATCCGGAAAACCCTAAACGTATCAAGACAGTTCGTAGTAAAGGTTATCTGTTCGTTAAGGAAACCAATGGCATGTAATTGTACATGCCATTCCTAGGCTGAATAAGCGGGAAAGCTTATAAGTGTTCAAGCACAATATATTTTTGCGTATCTATGCAGGACTGGTCATTCTGGTACTCCTGGTGACCCTGTTCGGCTATCTGTTGGTACAAATCATTAACTACCAGCGGGCGCAGGTATATCGTGAGTCCCTGACGGATGGTATGGCCTATATCATGAGTGAGGGGGTGGCACGTCAGCCGAATATGCAGCAGAAGCTGGACTGGATTTCGGATGCTTCAGACCTGCTGGAATTGCCGATTTACTATGTCGAAGCAGAAAAAGTTGATCTGACCCGGGCGGAAAAACGCCGCATTGAGCAGCGCAAGGCTGTGGTGCGCTGGGATGCGCAGACTTCAGTGGCTTATATTGTCATTGGTCTACGGGATGACCCGGATCACTTTCTTTATATCAAAGCTGACAATATTACCGAGCGCCAGATGAAGGCGCTGCCGGTATTTATTCTGGATTATCTGGTGTATTACCCGGGTCAGGAAAAACAGTATCTGGCCAAAATCCAGGATTACTTCTCTTATCCGATCACCATTCAGGACGTACAGAGTCTGCCATTAGACTCCGAGCAGATCGGGCGTCTGCGTCTGGATCACAGCATTATTCTGTATCGTGACAGCGCCACCATTCGTGGCACTACCATTTCGATTGTTTCGCCAATTCCAAGCTCAGTCTCTGAAGTGCTGGTGATGGGGCCGGTGCCGCTGTTCAACTGGATGCCATTCCAGCTCGCAGCAGGTATTACCTTATTGAGTATGTTTGTGCTGAGTCTGGGTGTTTACGGGCTGTTAGTACCAATGCAACGCAAACTGCGTGAAGTGAGCTATGCGCTGAACAAGATGAAATCGGGCAACATGTCGGTGCGTCTGGCAATAGATGGTAAGGATGAAATGGCTTTGCTGGCCTCTAGTTATAACGCCATGTCGGATCATATTCAGCGTCTGATTGAGGCACAGCGCGAATTGATGCGCGCGGTTTCGCACGAGCTGCGGACGCCGGTAGCGCGTATCCGTTTTGCTTTGGAAATGCTAGTCGATGAAGATGATTATGAATACCGTCAGCAGCAGATGGAGCAGATCGATAAAGACATCGAAGCACTGAATAAGCTGATTGATGAAATCATGACCTATGCCAAGCTGGAGCAAGGTACGCCGTCGCTGGATTTTGAGCGGGTGAACCTGCGTGATGTACTGGAGCAGGTGGCAACTGAAACCGAAGCGCTGAAAACTGGTAAGCAGATCGAGTTGTATCAGGTGCCGATGGATCTGGAAGTCGAAGCAGAGCGTCGTTATTTACATCGTGTGGTACAGAACCTGGTCGGCAATGCAGTACGTTACTGTGATGAGAAAATTATTATTAGTGGCGGTGTAGATGCGAACAAACAGGCTTATATCTGTGTGGAAGATGACGGGCCGGGGATTCCGCCGGAAGACCGTAAACGTGTGTTTGAGGCTTTCTCTCGTTTGGATGACAGTCGTACCCGGGCCTCGGGTGGCTATGGTCTGGGCTTGTCAATTGTCAGCCGGATTGCATTCTGGTTTGGTGGCAAGATTGAAGTCGATGAAAGTCCACGTTTGGGTGGCGCGCGCTTTACTATGTCTTGGCCAGCTCAACGCTTTAAGAAAAAGTCTCGTTATAAAGCTGAAGAAGGTATTAAAGAACAGACTAGTTCCTAGTGACTCGGTAAAGTTAAAACTTGCTGATAATAAAAAAACGATGCATCAAGCATCGTTTTTTTATGGAGAACTTTTAAACCAGATTACTTTTTATGGATGGGCTTATTCGTGTGTTTTTGCATCCGGTTCAATTACCGGCTTGCCTTCACGCAAGCTTTTCACTGCTTCTGAATTTAGGTTGAGTATCAAATTATTGTATTTTCCATCGACGCTACGTCCTTTAATGAGTTTCTGGTCGCCATGCAGGGTTTCTACGCGGTATTCGTCTGCAATATTTAAAATGCCTTCCAGATTCATTGAAGCAGAGGCAAAGTCTTTGCCGAAAAGCTCATAAACTTTTTGCAAGTTTAGGGTGGGATTTAGTTCACCTGGATGTTTTTCAATATAGTTTTCAAGATGTCGGATAAATAATTGGGCATAGAGAAAATACGCAGGTTCATGGGTAAACTTTAGACTCATATATTTCATCCTTATTCTTCATTATCAAGCTCTTTATACTGATAGCATAAAGCCTGCAGGGGATGAAGCTATACTATTAGGTGGTTGCAAAAAATACACAATTGAACCGGTCTAACTATGTTTCAGTAGCAGAAGTTCTCCTCCGAATTAAACTGAATTGGAAAAATAATGAATTTTTTGTTTTTGATGTGTTTAAGCGATTAGTCGGTTATCTGGGCAATAGAACCCAGAAAAAACCAGCGTTTGTCTAAAAAATCATCCAAAAGACTAAGCCTTATAAGCTAGCAAGTGAAATCCAAAATCAGGTACAATTGGCGGGATTAATTTTGTGTTTGGTGTATTTGAAGGCCAATACATACATTCTTTGTTAATAAATCGGCCTGCCAGGAGTTATCCCCGCATGAGTGCCATTACTCCATACGATTGGGCAATTATTGCCTTCGTGATCGGCGTTACATTTTTATGCGTCTTTATGCTCACTGTCCCATTACTCCTCGGGGGTAAATCATGGGGCCGTGCCAAGCAGGAGCAGTTTGAGTCAGGCGTAGTCAGCGCAGGTGGAGCACGTATCCGCTTGTCTGCAAAGTTCTATTTAGTTGCGATTTTCTTCGTTGTTTTTGATATTGAAGCACTTTATCTCTATGCATGGTCTACTTCAGTGCGTGAGGCAGGGTGGTTCGGTTTTACGACTGTAGTCATTTTTGTGGTCGACCTGTTAATTGCATTGGTTTATGCAGTGAAAGTGGGTGCCCTGAACTGGTCTCCTACAGACAAGCGTAAAGCCGCTGGTAAAGTCTTTAAAGCAGGTTCACCAAATATGGACCTTGCCGAAATTACCCGCTTCAACTCAATTGAAGAATTGGTAGCAGACCCAACTGGTCAAATCCCAGCTCAATCATCTGGTCGTGTGAAACGTTCACCGGCTCCATCATCTGATAAGGAGTAACCCGGGATGAAATACACATTAACCCGTGCGAATCCGAATGCTGACGAATATCCGCTTCAGGAACGTATCGTTGTAGACGATCCGCTTCTGCAAGAAGAAGTGAATAAGAATGTATTCATGACTCGCCTAGAGGACGTGCTACATACAGCAGTAAACTGGGGTCGTAAGAACTCAGTTTGGCCGTTTAACTTTGGTACATCTTGCTGTTACGTAGAGTATGCAACCACCTTGACCGGTGTGCATGACTTGTCACGTTTCGGTGCCGAGGTTATCCGTGCTTCACCTCGTCAGGCGGACTTGATGATTGTGGCAGGTACCTGCTTCGTGAAAATGGCCCCGGTAATTCAGCGTTTGTATGAACAAATGCTTGAGCCAAAATGGGTGATTTCCATGGGTGCGTGTGCCAACTCAGGTGGTATGTACGACATCTATTCAGTTGTACAAGGTGTGGACAAAATTATTCCAGTGGATGTGTACATTCCGGGTTGCCCGCCACGTCCTGAAGCTCTGATCCAAGCACTCATGCTATTGCAAGACCAGATTCAACTTGAGCGCCGTCCACTTTCTGCGGTAATCGGTGATGATCTTCAGCCAGTGTATAAGCCAAAGATGATGCCAGAACGTGACCGTAAGAAAGAACAGCGTATTGCTGTGAAAAATCTTCGCTCAATGGATGAAATTAAATAATTTAGACGACACTTTTTTGATGCACCCGGTTTGGGTGTAATTGTCGTTTAGGTTGACTGAATTTGTATTAAATAGGAAGCCAAGCCAATGGCTGAAACTGACATTGCTATGCCAGAATCAACTCTAGTTGATTCCCGCCCTGCATTTGCAATTGTAGAAGAGCTCAATAACAAGTTTGGTGAGAACTTCTACGTGCAAACAACTTTCGAGGATTTCCCGACAGTTTGGGTTGAGCGCGCACGTGTACAAGACGTTTTAATGTTCTTGCGTACAGTGTCACGTCCATACGTGATGTTGTTCGACCTGTCAGCGGTAGATGAGCGTCTGCGTACGCACCGCGACGGTTTACCTGCGTCTGACTTCACAGTGTTCTATCACCTGTTGTCGCTAGAACGTAATACGGACATCCGTATTAAAGTTGCCTTGAGCGAGGATGATCTTAACATCCCGACAGCAACCACCATCTGGCCAAACGCAAACTGGTACGAACGTGAAGCCTACGATATGTTCGGCATCAACTTCGAAGGGCACCCAATGCTCCGTCGTATCTTGTTGCCAACATACTGGGAAGGTCACCCGCTTCGTAAAGAATATTCTGCACGTGCGACTGAATATACACCGTACCGTCAGAACCAGGCGAAACAGGACTACGAACAGGAACACCTGCGTTTCGTACCTGAAGACTGGGGCATGAAACGCGGCACAGCCGACGAAGACTTTATGTTCCTGAACCTGGGTCCTAACCACCCATCTGCGCACGGTGCGTTCCGTGTGATCCTGCAGATGGACGGTGAAGAAATTAAAGACTGTGTACCTGATATCGGCTATCACCATCGTGGTGTGGAAAAAATGGCTGAGCGTCAAACCTGGCACTCTTTCATTCCTTATACTGACCGTGTCGACTACTTAGGTGGTTGTGCGCAAAACATGCCTTATGTGATGGGCGTGGAACAAATGGCTGGTATTACCGTGCCAGAACGTGCGCAATGTATCCGTGTCATGATGTCGGAACTGTTCCGAATCAATAACCACTTGCTGTACATCGGTACTGCGATTCAGGATGCCGGCGGTATGACCCCAGTATTCTATATGTTCGCTGACCGTCAGAAAGTGTATGACATCGTGGAAGCGATCACCGGTTACCGTATGCATCCAGCATGGTTCCGTATTGGTGGTACGGCACACGACCTGCCTAATGGCTGGGAAAAATTGGTGCGTGAACTGCTGGATTGGATGCCTAAACGTCTGAACGAGTACTACACTGCGGCACTGAAAAACTCAGTATTTATCGGCCGTACCCGTAATGTTGCGCAATACGATGCGAAATCTGCATTGGCTTGGGGTGTAACAGGTACTGGTCTACGTGCGACAGGTATTGACTTTGACGTACGTAAATACCGTCCATACAGTGGCTATGAAAACTATGACTTCGAAGTGCCGGTAGAGTATGAAGGTGATGCGTATGCACGTGTCATCGTTCACTTCCGTGAAATCGAGCAGTCACTGAAGATCATCAAGCAGTGTCTAGATAACATGCCATCTGGTCCTCACAAAGCGGATCACCCACTGGCTGTTCCACCACCAAAAGACAAGACTTTACAAGACATTGAAACCTTGATTACGCACTTCTTGAGCGTTTCATGGGGTCCTGTAATGCCTGCAGGCGAAGCTTCTGTTATGGCAGAAGTGGTGAAAGGGGCATCGACTTATTACCTGACTTCAGACAAGTCGACTATGAGTTATCGTACCCGTATCCGTACACCAACCTTCACACACTTGCAGCAAATGCCTTCCGTGATTAACGGCAGTCTCATGTCTGACTTAATCATTTATTTAGCGACAATTGACGTCGTAATGGCTGACGTGGATCGCTAAGGGGTAAACGCTTTATGATGATTTTGACTGATAAAAAGCCACGTGTGAATGTTGAAGGGATTTTGACTTCGGAAGAAATCCATGAAATTGAACATCACATTGGCCACTATCCGTACCCACGTGCAGCGTGCCTTGATGCGCTGAAATGTGTACAACGCCGCAATGGCTGGATTGATGACGCACAGCTCAATGCGATTGCACAAATGCTAAGCATGAGCGTGGCGGATTTGGAAGGTGTTGCCACTTTCTATAACCGTATCTACCGTCAGCCAGTGGGTCGTCACGTAATTTTACTGTGTGACTCGATTGCGTGCTTCTTGATGGGTGCGGAAACTTTAGCAGAAGCTTTTCAGCGTGAATTGGGGATTTCGTTTGGTCAAACAACCGCTGATGGTCGTTTCACTTTGCTGCCAATCTGCTGCTTAGGTAACTGTGACAAAGGTCCTACTTTGATGATTGATGAAGATACTCATGGTCTGGTTGAAGTGACCTCAATTAAACAGTTATTGGAGAAGTATGTATGAATACTGAACCAAAACCAATTTATGGCGACGGTAATCCAGAAACTCATCCACTGACCTGGCGTTTGAGCAAACAAGATGCTGTACGTAGCGTAGATGATTACGAAGCTTTAGAAGGCTATGAAGGTTTTAAAAAAGCGATCTCTATGCCACCAAAAGACGTACTTGAAGTCATTAAAGCCGCAACCGTCAAAGGTCGTGGTGGTGCGGGCTTCCCGGCGGGTATCAAATGGTCGCTGATGGCGCCAAACGACAATTCAGGTCCACGTTACCTGATTTGTAATGCCGATGAAATGGAACCAGGTACCTTCAAAGACCGTCTGTTGATGGAAAAACTTCCTCACCAGCTGATCGAAGGTATGCTGATTGCAGGTTATACCCTTGAAGCAACTCAAGGTTATATCTTCATCCGTGGTGAATACATCGAAGCGGCGAAGTACCTGAACGAAGCGCTGGAGCAAATCCGTGCCAAAGGTTACCTAGGGGAAAACATTTTAGGTTCTGGCTGGAACTTTGAGTTACACGTGCACACCGGTGCGGGCCGTTATATCTGTGGTGAAGAAACTGCATTGATTAACTCGCTTGAAGGTCGTCGTGCTAACCCACGTACTAAACCACCATTCCCGCAGGTTGCAGGTGCTTGGGGTCGCCCTACGATTGTCAACAACGTAGAGACCTACAATAACTTGCCAGCAATCATGCTGCGCGGTCCAGAATGGTACATCGGCCTGTCTGCAGGTAAATCGAAAGATCCTGGCACAAAAATCTATGGTGCTTCAGGTAAGGTGAAATTCCCAGGCCTATGGGAACTGCCATTCGGTACAACTGCGCGTGAAGTGATTGAAGAACATGCGGGTGGTATGCGTGACGGCCTGAAGCTGAAAGCATGGTTACCAGGTGGTGCATCAACTGACTTCCTGACAGCTGAACACATCGACCTGCCTATGGATGCGGAAAACATCATGAAAGCGGGTTCTCGTCTGGGTACCTGTCTGTTGATGGTGGTTGATGAAACTCAATGTATGGTTTCAGCAGTACGTAACCTAGAAGAATTCTTTGCACGTGAATCATGTGGCTGGTGTACACCTTGCCGGGATGGTTTACCTTGGGCGGTTAAAGCGCTTAAAGCACTTGAAGATGGTACTGGTCAGAAAGAAGATATCGACCACTTGCAAGAACTGACTCGCAAGCTCTGGATTGGTAAAACTTTCTGTGCTCACGCACCAGGTGCGATGGAACCGTTAATGGGCGCACTCAAACATTTCCGTGGCGAATTTGAAGCGAAAGTGGCGAATGCCGCAGCTCAAACCCGCAACGTAGAACAAGCTTAAGGAATTCGACTATGGCTACAATTCATGTCGATGGAAAATCGTATGAAGTCAACGGCTCAGAGAACCTGCTACAAGCATGTTTGAGTCTTGGCATCGACATCCCATACTTTTGTTGGCATCCATCCTTAGGTTCTGTCGGCTCTTGCCGTCAATGTGCTGTGACTCAATACGCGAATCCAGAAGATACGCGTGGTCGTTTGGTCATGTCATGTATGACTCCGGCTGCTGACAATACCTACATCTCGATCGAAGACAAAGAAGCGAAAGATTTCCGTGCTTCTGTTGTTGAATTCTTGATGACCAACCACCCGCACGACTGTCCAGTCTGTGAAGAGGGTGGTCATTGTCATTTACAAGATATGACCGTGATGACACAACACGACCGTCGTCGTTACCGCTTCACTAAACGTACGCACTACAACCAAGAACTTGGTTCGTTCATTGCGCACGAGATGAACCGTTGTATCGCGTGCTACCGTTGTGTTCGTTACTACAAAGACTATGCTGGCGGTACTGACTTCGGCGTGTATGCTAATGCATCACGTGTGTACTTCGGTCGTCCAGAATCAGGCACTTTGGAATCTGAATTCTCTGGTAACCTGACTGAAGTATGCCCAACAGGTGTATTCACCGATAAGACTCACTCAGAACGCTATAACCGTAAATGGGACATGCAGTATGCGCCTAGCGTATGTCATGGCTGTTCTTCTGGTTGTAACATCTCTCCGGGTGAACGTTATGGTGAACTGCGTCGTGTAGAAAACCGTTTCAATGGTGACGTTAACCAATACTTCCTGTGCGATAAAGGCCGTTTCGGTACTGGTTACGTAAACCGTGCGGACCGTCCTCGTCAGCCACAGTTCCGTACTGGTACGAATGTAGAAACAGTTTCTGTTGATACCGCACTGGATACCGTAATCGCGAAAATCCAGGGCAAAAAAGTGCTGGGTATCGGTTCTCCACGTGCATCACTGGAAACCAACTACGCACTGCGTGAGCTGGTAGGTCAAGACAACTACTCAACTGGTATGTCTCAGAAAGAGCAGAACCTGGTTGAACTGGCTGCGTCTATCATGCAAACCGAAGGTGTTTACAACCCAGGTATGCGTGAAATTGAAAGCTACGATGCGGTTCTGATTCTAGGTGAAGACCTGACTCAAACTGCTCCACGTATGGCACTGTCTGTACGTCAGGCTGCGAAAAACAAAGCCAAAGAAATGGCTGCAGAACGCCGTACTCCAGACTGGCTGGCTGAACCTGTACAACGTATTGGTCAAGATGCAAAATCTCCGATTTACATCCTGGCTGCGACTCAAACCCGTTTAGCTGACGTGGCAACTGGTGAAGTTGTTGCATCTCCAAACGACATCGCGCGTTTAGGTTTCGCAATTGCTGCTGGCGTGAAAGGTGAAGCGATCACTGGTCTTGACGATGATGCGAAAGCATTCGCGCAAACCATCGCCGATACACTGAAAGCTGCGAAGAAACCACTGGTGATTTCTGGTACTAGCCTGCAAGACGCTGCGATCATGGAAGCGGCTGCACAAGTAGCGCAAAACCTGGGTGAAAATGCAGGTCTGACCCTGACCGTTCCTGAAGTGAACTCAATGGGTCTGGCAATCTTCGGTGGTAACAGTCTTGAGCAAGCATTTGCACAAGACTATGACACTGTTGTGATCGTTGAAAACGACCTATACCGTCGTTTACCAGCGGCTCAGGTCGATGCTGCACTGGCGAAAGCAAAAGACGTGATCGTTCTTGAACACTCAGAAACTGAAACAGTGAAGAAAGCCAATATCGTACTTTCTGCTGCTTCATTCGCTGAAGGTGACGGTACTGTCGTTTCTCAAGAAGGCCGTGCACAACGTTTCTACCAAGTGTATGACCCAAGCTACTACAACCCAGAACTCGCTATCAAAGAATCTTGGCGCTGGTTGCATGCAATTGAAACTGGCGTGAAAGGTCAGTCAATTTCTTGGACTGTACTGGATGACGTGATTGAAGCAGTTGCGAAAAACGTGCCTGCGCTTGAAGCGATTCAAGACGTTGCACCAGATGCTGGCTTCCGCGTACATGGTCTGAAAGTAGCACGTGAACCACGCCGTTACTCTGGCCGTACTGCAATGCGCGCACCACTGTCTGTACATGAGCCTAAACAGCCATCAGACCAAGACACTGCATTAACATTCTCTATGGAAGGTTATGTCGGTGACCAAACTCCATCTCCACTGGTTCCATTTGCATGGTCAGCGGGTTGGAACTCTCCACAGGCTTGGAACAAGTTCCAGGACAAAGTGGGCGGTCATCTGAAGGGTGGTGATTCTGGTATCCGTCTGTTTGACGTACTGCCAAAACGTCCAGCACGTACTTTCGTTGCTCCAGCACCCGTACTTGTGAATGCTGAAAGCTTCCGTCTGGTACCAATGCATCACATCTTTGCATCTGGTGAGTTCACGATCAAAACTCCTGCAATGGAATCACGTATTCCTGAGCCAGTATTTGCACTGGGTGAACAGGATGCAGCTCGCCTGAACGTTCAGGACGGTCAGAAGATCACTGTGAAAGCAGGCGACAATGAAATCGTTCTGCCAGTACAGGTGATTGAATATTTACCAACAGGTTATATTGGTTACCCAATTGGTCTAGCACCGACGGTATCTCTTGCAGAGCCTGTTTCAGTCGCGGTAGGAGTGTAATTCATGGAACAAGAATTGATCCGTCAAACGCCGCTGTGGGCTGAAAACTGGCCGATTGCCTATTCAGTTCTGCAAGCGATCGTGATCTTGCTTGTTGTAGTATTGATCGCTGCATTGATGTCGTTTATTGAACGTCGTTTGCTAGGCCTATGGCAGGACCGTTACGGTCCTAACCGTGTAGGTCCTGGTGGTATCTTCCAGATCGTTGCCGACATGCTGAAAATCATGTTCAAGGAAGACTGGACCCCAAAATTTGCAGACAAACTGACATTCCGTATGGCACCAGCAGTTGCAATGGCAACTGCAGTGCTGTCGTTCATGGTTATTCCTGTGTCACCTTACTTAGGTGTAGCAGACATGAGCATCGGCCTGCTGTTCTTTATGGCAATGGCGGGTATTGCAGTTTACGCAGTGTTATTTGGTGGTTGGTCTTCTAACAACAAATATGCATTGCTCGGTGGTCTGCGTTCTGCAGCACAAACAATTTCTTATGAAGTGTTCCTAGGCATCTCGCTGATGGGCGTAGTGGCAATTGCTGGCTCATTCAACATGCGTGAAATCGTAGAAGCACAACAAGGCGTATGGTTTGTAATTCCTCAGTTCCTAGGATTCCTGATCTTCGTGGTTGCAGGCGTAGCGGTAACTCACCGTCACCCATTTGACCAACCAGAAGCGGAACAGGAACTGGCTGAAGGTTACCACGTCGAGTACGGCGGTATGAAATGGGGTATGTTCTTCGTTGCAGAATACGTGAACGTGGTTCTGATCTCTGCACTGATCGTAACTCTATTCTTCGGTGGCTGGTTAGCACCGTTCGGTCTTGATTTCCTTCCACCAGCATTCTGGTTCATTATCAAAACAGCATTCTTTGTAATGATGTTCGTGCTGGCACGTGGTTCTTTAATGCGTCCACGTTACGACCAGGTGATGAACTTCGGTTGGAAAATTTGCTTGCCATTGGCGTTGGTTAACCTTTTGGTGACTGGTGCTGTGATTCTAATGAATCAGGCCTAAGACAGCAGGGAGAACAAAATGTTTAAATTTCTAGCTGGATTCGGGTCAATCGTTCGTACATTGTTCATGGTCTTTACCCATGCAACGCGCAAACGTGACACCATCTTGTACCCAGAAGTACCAGCCGAGGAAATCGTGCCACCACGTTTCCGTGGTCGTATCGTATTGACGCGTGACCCAGATGGCGAAGAGCGTTGTGTAGCATGTAACCTGTGTGCGGTTGCGTGTCCGGTAGGCTGTATCTCTCTGCAAAAAGCAGAAAAAGAAGACGGTCGCTGGTACCCAGAATTCTTCCGCATCAACTTCTCACGCTGCATTTTCTGCGGTATGTGTGAAGAAGCATGTCCGACAACTGCGATTCAAATGACACCAGATTTCGAACTCAGTGAATATGTTCGTCAAGACCTAGTCTATGAAAAAGAACACTTGCTGATTTCTGGTCCTGGTAAATATCCTGACTATAACTTCTACCGTGTAACAGGTATGGCTGTCGCTGGTAAAGATAAAGGTCAAGCACAGCGTGAAAGTGCGCCTGTTGATGTACGGAGTCTATTACCATGATGTGGCCGTTTTATCTGATGGCGCTAGTGGCCATCGTCTCTACGGTTCGAGTTGTGACCAACGCGAACCCGGTACATGCTTTATTGAGTCTGATTGTTTCACTGTTGGCAGTCGCTGGCATTTTCATGATCGTAGGAGCGCCGTTTGCCGGTGCTCTTGAGATCATCGTATATGCTGGTGCGATCATGGTTCTGTTTGTCTTCGTTGTCATGATGCTGAACCTGGGTGAACAAACAGTTGCACAGGAGCGTAAATGGTTGACTTCATCGGCTTGGGCTTACCCGGCACTGATGAGCTTCCTGATCGGTTTGGTCCTGGTTTGGGTACTTAAATCTGATTACACACAATCAGCTGCAGTGATGGGCTCAGAAATCGTGGGTCCTAAGGCAGTTGGTCAAGCGCTCTTTACACAGTACTTATTATTGGTAGAAGTTGCTGCGATGTTACTGTTAGGCGCACTCGTTGCGGCTTACCATCTTGGCAAACGTGAACCAGGTGCAGAAGAGGACAATAAATAATGGGCAACATCCCTTTAGAGCATGGTTTGATCGTTGCATCCATTCTTTTTGCACTGGGTTTTTACGGTGTAATGGTGCGACGCAACCTGCTATTTATTCTAATGAGCCTTGAAATCATGATGAACGCTGCTGCTTTAGCGTTCGTCCTGGCGGGCAGTGCCTGGGCACAGCCAGATGGTCAGATCATGTTCATCTTTATTCTGACGTTGGCTGCGGCAGAGGCGTGTATTGGTCTTGCGATCGTCCTTCAGTTCTATCATCGCTTCCATCACCTGGATGTGGATGCTGCTAGTGAGATGCGCGGATGAGTTATTTATATTTAACAATTTTATTCCCGCTAATCGGTTTTGTATTGTTAGCGGCAGGGCGTAACAAGCTTCCTGAACCTGTTGCAGCCATTATTGGTGTGGGTGCAGTTGGTCTGTCTGCATTATTTGCACTGATCGCAGGTATGGACTTTGTGAATAATGGTTCAGTTGCTCAAGTACAGCATCTGTGGACCTGGTTCAGTGCCGGTAACCTGGCACCAGGCATCAGCCTGCACCTAGACGGTCTGTCTTTATTAATGACAGGCATGATCACTGGCGTAGGTTTCCTGATTCACATCTTCGCGTCATGGTATATGCGCGGTGAAGAAGACTTCGCACGTTTCTTCTCTTACTTCAACCTGTTCGTTGCGAGCATGTTGCTGCTGGTTCTAGGCGACAACCTGGCGTTGTTATTCCTGGGATGGGAAGGTGTAGGTCTGTGTTCTTACCTGCTGATCGGTTACTACTACGAAAACCCGAACAACGGTTTCGCTGCAATCAAAGCGTTTACTGTAACTCGTGTCGGTGACGTATTCCTGCTGATCGCCATGTTCCTGATCTTCCAGCAATTCGGTACGCTGAATACTCAGTACATCGTAGAAAATGCTGCGAACGTGATGACTCAAAGCTCTTCACTAACTATCTGGACTGCATTACTGTTGTTCTTGGGTGCTGCTGGTAAATCTGCACAGATTCCACTGCAAACCTGGTTGGCCGATGCGATGGCGGGTCCTACACCTGTTTCTGCACTGATCCATGCTGCAACAATGGTAACTGCAGGTGTTTACCTGTGCTGCCGTCTGTTCACAGTATTTGAACTTGCACCTGAAGTGATGATGTTCATCTCTATTACTGGTGCGGTGACATTGCTGGTGGCTGGTTTTGCGGCTCTGGTACAAACCGACATCAAACGTATTCTTGCTTACTCAACCATGAGTCAGCTGGGCTACATGTTTATGGCTGTGGGTGCTGAAGCTTACCAGGCGGGTCTGTTCCACATGCTGACTCACGCATTCTTCAAGGCATTATTATTCTTGTCTTCTGGTGCGGTGATTCTGGCTTACCATCACGAACAAAACATCTTCAAGATGGGCGGTCTGTTCTACAAGAACAAATTCCTGTTCGCATGTTTCGCGATTGGTGGCGGTGCGCTGGCTGCAATTCCATTCATCACTGTGGGCTTCTTCTCAAAAGATGCAATCCTTGGTGCAGTTTGGGCACAAGGCCAGGAAGTTGCAGTGTATAACTGCCTGTACTGGACTGGTGTTGTCGGTGCGTTCCTGACTTCAATCTATACCTTCCGTCTGATCTGGGTAGTATTCTTCGGTAAAGAAAATACGCCTTACCACGAAATCAAGGGTGTGACTTACTGGGGTCCTTTGGCGATTCTTGCAGTTCTTTCTACTTTCGTCGGTGCAGCGCTTAAAGCACCTGTAGAAAGTATCCTGAATGCAGCGAAAATCCCTGCATTTGAAATCTCTGAAGCACTTGAGCATGGCATGCATACTGCAGAATACACTGCAGTGGGTATCGCGCTTGCAGGTCTGGCAGTTGGCGTAGTGCTGTTTGCTTTTGCTTACAACGCTGTGAAATCTTTTGCTCGTACTTCTTTAGGTGCCGGTCTTGCGAACATCTGTCGCAATGCACTGGGTTTCGATGCACTGTATGACATCATCTTTGTGAAGCCTTATTTATTCTTCGCGAAATTGTTCGGTCGTGATCCAATTGACGGTCTATGGCTTGTACTGCCAGCCCTTGTGAAAGGCGGTCACAGCTTTACCAGCTCACGTCAAACAGGTTCACTGCGTGAATATGCATCAAGTATGGGGCTCGGTACGATTGTCCTACTGATGATCTTGCTCGTGATTCAGGTAGTGGGGAAATAAAATGGAAGCTCCAAATAACATGATTTTGCCGGCTCTGATCCTCATTCCGTTCATTGCAGGTTTTGTATGCTGGTTGGTCGATAAACTCGACCAACACTTACCGCGTTATATCGCACTGGTCGGTATGCTGGTGACCCTGGTTCTTACCGTGGTTCTTTGGCAGAACGGCACTTATGTTTATGAATTAGGCGGCAACACGCCATCGTGGGCTGCTGAGTTTAAATTGCCTTGGATTCAAACCCTGGGCATTAACATTCACTTAGCGGTGGATGGTTTATCTTTACTGATGGTCGGCTTGACTGCATTGCTTGGTGTTTTGGCAGTGGGCTGTTCATGGGGTGAGATTCAGAAAAACGTGGGTTTCTTCCACCTGAACCTTCTATGGTCTTTGGGTGGCGTGATCGGCGTATTCCTGGCGATTGACCTGTTCCTGTTCTTCTTCTTCTGGGAGATGATGCTGGTTCCAATCTACTTCCTGATCGCACTATGGGGTCATAAAGGTGCTTCTGGTAAGTCTCGCGTTTACGCAGCAACCAAGTTCTTTATTTATACACAGGTTGCTGGTCTGGTGATGCTGATTGGTATCTTGGGTCTGGTAATTGCTGGTTACTCAATGTCTGGCGAAATCCGCTTTGACTATAACTTCTTGATGGGTGTTGCGAATACACTGGATACGCAAGTTCCAGCATTAGCGTATGCCTTCATGGTATGTATGTTCATCGGTTTTGCGGTAAAACTTCCAGTTTTCCCATTACACGGCTGGTTACCAGATGCGCACGCTCAGGCACCTACAGCGGGTTCTGTTGACCTTGCAGGTATCCTGATTAAAACAGCGGCGTACGGTCTACTACGCTTCGTAATGCCATTCTTCCCAGCGGCTTCTGCTCAGTTTGCAGACATCGCGATCATTCTGGGTCTGGTCGGTATCTTCTACGGTGCATGGTGTGCATTCCAGCAAACAGACATGAAACGTCTGCTTGCGTACACTTCTATTTCGCACATGGGCTTTGTCCTGCTTGCGCTTTATGCAGGTAACGTACTGACTTACCAAGGTCTGATGATCATGATGCTGGCTCACGGTCTGTCTTCTGCTGCACTGTTCATCATGTGTGGTCAGGTGTACGAACGTGTTCATACGCGTGACATGCGTCTGATGGGTGGTATGCGTGGTCAGTTCCCATACCTGGCATTCTTCCTGATGTTCTTCGTAGCAGCACTGGTTGGCATCCCTGGTCTGGGTAACTTCATCGGTGAATTCCTGATCTTGATGGGTTCATTTGGTAAATACCCTGTGTTCACGATCATTGCCGCAATCAGCCTGGTATTTGCTGGTCTGTACGGTCTGATCCTGATTCACAAATCACTGTTTGGTGTACCAAACGAAGAGCAAAAAGCTCACTACAGCAACCCGCTGAAAGACTTGAATGCGCGTGAAGTAGTGATCCTGTTGATCTGTGCGCTTGGTCTAGTATGGCTTGGTCTATACCCACAAAGCTTCCTTGACGTTTCCAACTCAAGCATGGCGTGGTTAGCAAATAGCTACATTCCTGTTCAAGAAGCAGCTGATGCTGTGCAGCAAGCTGCCGTTTCAGCTGAAAATGTGGAGATCCAATAAGCCATGAACTTCACAATGTCTTTTTCTGAGCTTATGCCCCTAGCACCTGTGATGATCGTGGCATTGACCGCGGTTGTTGCAATGCTGGTGACAGCAATCAAGCGTAACCATAACCTGGTTGCGACTACGTCAGTGATTGGTTTAAACCTTGCTGCGTTATTTATGATTTTCGTCCTGTTGGCTGGCAAGTTTGCTCCAGCTAACGTGATGAACCTGTTCATCGTAGATCCATTTACGATGCTGTACCAGTTTGTGATTCTGATTGCTGCACTGGCGTGTAGCACACTGTCACATGCGTACATTGAAACTTATAAAGACAACCGCGAAGAACTCTACATCCTGATGCTGTGTTCTGTTGCGGGTGCAATGCTGATGGTGGCAAGCACTCACTATGCTTCGTTCTTTATCAGCCTTGAGCTTATGTCGATTCCTGTTTACGGCTTATTGGCGTACACACATCAACGTTCTCAATCGCTTGAAGCAGGTGTGAAATACCTTGTTCTTTCAGCAACTGCATCTGCAATGCTGCTGATGGGTATGGCATACATCTATGCGTACACAGGTTCTCTGAACTTCGCTGCTGAACCAGGCAAAATGTTCACTGCATTCAGCCAACCAGCTGTAGTCATCGGTCTTGCACTGATCGTATTTGCTGTTGGTTTCAAACTGTCTTTAGCGCCATTCCACAAATGGACGCCTGACGTTTATGCAGGTTCTCCAGCACCAATCGCAACTTTCCTTGCAACTGTAGCGAAAGTAGCAATGCTCGGTCTGTTCGTACGTTATGTATTGTCATCAGGTTTAATCTTGGCAGACAGCTTCGTAACGATCATTACGATTCTTGCAGTGCTTTCAATCCTGGTGGGTAACTTGCTGGCAGTAAAACAGGTGAACCTGAAACGTATCCTGGCATACTCTTCAATCGCTCACTTTGGTTATGTGCTGGTTGCAATCGTATCTGCACGTAACTCTGACTTCCTGCAAATGCAAGGCTTCGCGACTTTCGAAAGCGTGAACGTGTATATCATCACTTATGTACTGACTACCATCGGTGCATTCGGTGTGGTAACGCTGATGTCTAGTCCGTATAACAATACTGACGAAGCGGGTAGCCTGGCTGAGTACCGTGGTCTGTTCTGGCGCCGTCCAGTGCTGACTGCTGTATTGACTGTGATGATGCTGTCTCTGGCAGGTATTCCATTAACAGCGGGCTTCATCGGTAAGTTCTTGGTTGTGAAAACTGCGGTAGCAGGGGAGTCTTGGTTCCTTGCTGCGATGATCATCTTGGGTTCAGGTATTGGTCTGTACTACTACCTGCGTGTGATGGTTGTACTGTACATGACTCCACCAGAAACTCCACGTATTGACGCAGTCAATCATTGGGGCCAAAAAGTGGGTGGTATCATGGTGCTGGCAGTTGCTGCACTGGTACTGATCCTGGGTATCTACCCAGATCCAATGATTGCAGTTTCAAAATTTGCATTCTTTGCGATTTCACCTGAGCTGCAACAGTTTATCTTCATGCTGGTACAGAGCGGTTATAACTAATTAATCGGAAGATTAAATCGTTATTACAAAAAAGCCTCCAATCTTGGGGGCTTTTTTATTTATACAAAAAGAAAAATCGCTTTATAATAAGCAGCAATTTATCTTCAACCTTTTAGGTGTTCTCCCGTGGCAATTCATGAAATCCGTCATCCTTTAATCCGACATAAACTCGGTTTACTTCGTCGTGCAGACATCAGTACTAAAAACTTCCGTGAGCTGGCTCAGGAAGTGACCATGCTTTTGACTTATGAAGCAACTAAGGATCTTCCTGTTGTTGAGCATGAAATTGAAGGTTGGAATGGCCCGGTGACTGTGAGCCGTATCGCGGGCAAGAAAATTACCGTTGTACCGATTCTGCGTGCCGGTATTGGGATGCTGGATGGTTTCCTGAACTTGATTCCAAGTGCCAAAGTATCTGTACTCGGTCTGGAACGTGATGAAGAAACTTTGCAGGCACGTACTTACTATAAAAAACTGGTACCGGATGTGCAAAACCGTATTGCCATGATCATTGATCCAATGCTGGCAACTGGTTCTTCTTTGGTTGCTGCGATTGATGTATTGAAAGCAAGCGGCTGTAAAGATATCCGTGTGATGGTATTGGTAGCTGCACCTGAAGGGATTAAGAAAGTAGAAGAGAAACACCCAGACGTGACTATTTTCACTGCTGCGATTGACAACGGTCTGAATGAAAATGGCTATATCGTTCCAGGTCTGGGTGATGCGGGCGATAAAATTTTTGGTTCAGTGCAAAAAGACTAATTTTTGACATTGGATAGAAAAAGGGGCTTTTATAGCCTCTTTTTTATATACTGAATAAATGGCAGTGACAGCGTAGGGTAGAGTATGAAGTCCGAACAATATCAGGGTAAAGTGAAGCAATATAATCCGGAAAAGGGCTTTGGTTTTATTGCCTGTCCAGAAGGGGACGTATTTTTCCATATTTCGGATTTCCCGGCAGATGGCAATGAACCTAAACGCAATGATCGTGTAAAATTTAACGTGGTTGAAAATGGCGATAGATACAAAGCCATCAAGATTGAACGCATGGCGGATAAATCCAAGAAAGCGAAGAAAGCCAAAGTAGTGGCAGTGAATACTTCAATTACTTCGGCATTATTGTCGAATCTGAAACGCTAAGTACAGAAATAAAATCAATCAAGAAGAGGCTTTAGAGCCTCTTTTTTATTAGAATAGTCAAAAATATCCCAAAAAGAGTGAGTTATGTTTTTAGAGGGGAAAATCAAAACGTATAACGAAGATCGTGGTTTTGGTTTTATTGAAATTGAAGGGGAATCCAAAGATTTATTCTTTCACATTAAAGATTTTCCAAATAAAAATGTACTGCCAAAAGTGGGCGAGAAACTTAAGTTTCGAAAAGTGGAAGAGGGCGGAAAGTTTAAAGCGGATAATATTGTTCGATTGGACATTAAGATAGAAACTCCCCGACATACACCACAGTCACGAGCTTTAGAAAATAAGCCACGTACTATTCAACGAAAGCAGCCTTACCAGAAGAAAAGCAGCGTTAGCACTTATATCGGTTTGCTGATTATTATTGGTTTGGCTTATGCGGTTTATAACAAATATCAGGATTGGCAAAGTAGCAGAGTGCAGCCAGTAGAAGTACAGCGTATCGTTGAAGAACCGAAAATACAGCAGAATTTCAGCTGTGATGGGCGTCAACACTGTTCACAAATGAATTCCCGTGAAGAAGCTGAATGGTTTATCCGTAACTGTCCAAATACCAAAATGGATGGAGATGGTGATGGTATTCCTTGTGAAAACGATTCACGCTGGTAATAAAAAAGCGTCCTCTAAATTAGACTTAAAACATACATTTTTCAGGGGGCAGTTTAAATCTGCCTCTTTTTTATTAAAATCATGAAAAAAGCAAAAATGAATTAAAGCAATGAAAAGGTTAGATGGGGAAATTATCAGTTATAACGCTACACAGCGATGTGGCTATATTCAGGTCGAAGGTTATCCTTTAATTTTGTATTGCCTTGCGGATTTGCCTACGGGATATATCCCCCCGACTGTGGGTGAAAAACTGAATTTTATTTTTAATGATGATGAGGGACATATCTATGCCAGTGATATTGTCCGCCCAGAGATTAAGCCTCCCCAAGGTGTTAAAGCTAAGTTGAAAGGCATACAACATGCTGCCCGCATATATTTTTATGAACAGCCGAAAACTAGGCAAAAGAAGATCATTATTGCTGCGATAAGTTTACTAATTCTGTGTATCACTTTAATTATGTACGCCAGCGTAAGTAGCTACCAAAATTATCAACAACGTAAGGCAGAGCAGTTTCAACGCGAACAACAACAGGCCATTAATCAACAACGAGCTGCTTTGGGAGATTTGCAAGAGGGAGGTCTTTCTGAAGAAGCAAAACGTAATTTGGATGCTAAAGTTTACGGCACAGTAAGAGAACGCTCTGATACTGTGACACGAGGCATTGATAAACTGAATGGTTTATTACCGGTATCCTCTGGCCGATTTAAATGTGATGAGCGTAAATATTGCCACGAAATGCGGTCTTATGAAGAGGCTTTATATTTTCAGCGTCATTGCCGTGGAACCAGACTCGACAATAATGGCAATGGTGTTCCCTGTGAAAATGACATTCGCTGGTTGAAAAAATAAGTGTAGTCATGAAATAAAAAAGCGCCCTAAGGCTAATGCCAGTCAGTTAAGCAAATATTAGTAATATGTAGTAAAAATGAGTGTATGTAAATACGCTCATTTTTTTTTATGACTTTATCTGAAAATTTAGATTGCACCCTTCAACATTCTTTACCTTCACTTAGCCATTTTAGTGAATTTATTGATTTCAACTGGATTGAGGAAAGTCTGAATCAAACAGGTAAGGCATCAATTAGAAGAAGGAAGTTACCCGCTGAACATGTGGTATGGCTTGTCATTGGACTCGCTTTATTTCGAAATCAACCTATCGGATATGTCGTAGAACAACTAAAACTTGTATTTGGTACAACAGAATATTGTGTTCCTAGCGCAGTAGTACAAGCACGACAACGTTTAGGATCAGAACCTTTAAATGCGCTATTTTCTTTACTTAGCCAAGCCTGGTTTGAAGAATCTCAGCAGCAATACTCAAACTTTCACGGTCTGAGTGTGTGCGCTGTTGATGGTGTTGTTTGGTCTATGCCTTATACAGATGAGAATTTTGCACACTTTGGTTCATCTAAAGGAAAAACTGCTGATGCTCCTTATCCACAAGTGAGAGCAACCTGCTTAGTAAATACCGCGACCCATGAAATTATAGATGCTCAAATAGGCAGTATGGATCAAGGTGAACTCACACTGGCAAGCCAATTATCTCCTTGTTCACACAGTATTACCCTATTTGATCGAGCCTATTTCTCTGCAGATTTTCTCATCGGGTGGCAAAAACGTGCAGAAGAAAGTCATTGGCTTATGCGTGCAAAAGATAATTTACGGTATGAGATTGTGGAGCGTAATTCGCAACATGACTTTCATATTAGAATGCCGATATCAACAAGAGCTAAAAAACTTAATCCAGCCTTAGGAGATTATTGGGAAGCACGTCTCATTGAGGTTGAGCAGGCAGGTAAGATTAGACGTTATATCACTTCACTAATAGATTCAAAGAGATATCCATTATTAGCTTTAGCAAAACTCTATGCCCAGCGTTGGGAAATAGAAATGTGTTACCGAGAAATCAAGAGTAACTTACAGGAAGGGAAGCATTTAAGGAGTAAACAACCTACCTTGATTTATCAAGAGTTATGGGGAGTCTTTATTGCCTATAATATTCTAAGAAGACAAATGAAATATATGGCTCAACGTGCAAAAGTCAGTCCTTTGAGAATGAGCTTTCATATTACCTCTATTGCTATCCTTAACCTATTGAAGTTTGATTCTTTGGCTTCCGCAGGCAATTTGCCTAAACATCTAGAAAGTTTAATGGAAAAATCTAAAAGGTATGTTTTACCGAAAAAAAGAAGTAGAAACTACCCACGAGTTGTGAAAGGGAAACCACAGAAATACCCAAAAAAATGCCAGTCAATCTCTTAACTGACTGGCATTAGCCCTAAGGCGCTTTTTTATTTCAGAGAAGATTATTTATCTTCACAGAATTTCATAAAGGCTTTCAGACCTGGGCCTTGATATTTCTGACGGTGTACTAGCATAAACAGTGGACGGGTCAGCGACCAGAATGGTGTATCCAGAACGACTAACTGACCTTTTTCACGTAAAGGTTCAATCGCCAGTTTGGAAATACAGGACATACCTAGACCACCAGCCACGATCTTCAGAATCGCTTCGTTATGACCTAAGGTCAGGCGGATATTGGCATCGGGCAGGTCTTGCAGAATCGCGTTATCAAAGACTTCACGGGTGCCTGAACCTTCTTCACGCAGAATCCATTCCACTGTTTTAAAGTCTTCTGCAGTTAATGGGCGATCCAGTTGTGCTAGTGGATGATCCGGCGCACAGCATACCGCGAGTTCATCATCACGCCAGTGGATACATTGCAGCTGTGGCAGGTGACAAGAACCTTCGATCAGGGCGAGATCCAGCTGGAACTGGTTCACCGCTTCTATCATCTGGCGGGTATTGCCGACTTGCAGCTGTAGATGGGCTTGTGGCTGGATTTTCAGGAAGTCCGCCATCAGGTCAGGCATCAGGTAATCGGAAATGGTCAACGTCGCACCGAGACGCAGGTCGATGCTTTGCAATTCACCTTTGGCTGCCTGTTCGAAAGCTTCACAACGGCCAAGGATTTCAAGGGCTTGTGGGAGAAGGAAACGACCTAAGTCATTAAGCTGTAAACGCTTTCCAAGACGGTCGAATAAAGGCGCGCCAAGACCATCTTCTAAATCTGCTAAAGCCATACTCGCCGCACTTTGGGTGAGTTTGACTGCATCACTGGCTTTGGTGACGGTACCTTCTTGAGCAACTGCTACAAAAACAGCCAACTGGCGTAGAGTCATGCGCATGAATAGAGCCTTAACATTTAAAAAATATTAATAAATTATGTTGTCATGCTAACATGAGCACAGTATTTGATGCCACGTTTGAATCATGTCTATTGAAAAATTTAGCTTAGAAAAGGTTTTATCTGTACACCGTTGGACCAATACGCTGTTTAGTTTCACTATGACCAGACCCGCACATTTCAAGTTTACCGCCGGGCAGTTTGCACGGATCGGCTTGAAAGTCGGTGATGAACTTGTGGTTCGGGCATATTCAGTCGTGTCATCTCCCTTCGATGAAACTCTGGAATTCTTTTCAATCGTTGTTCCTGAAGGAAAATTTACTTCGAATTTACAACATCTTAAGGTGGGTGATGAACTTTACCTTGAGAAGATTCCTTATGGTTATCTGACCCTTGCTCGTTATCAACTGCCTTTGCCGCATGATCTCTGGTTGCTGGGCACAGGGACGGGTCTGGCACCATTTCTATCGATGCTGCAGGACTTTGAAACCTGGAATAATTACAAACACATCAACCTCGTTTATAGTGTACGAACCCAAGCTGAACTGGCCTATGTTGACCGTATTCAGGAAATTGCCGAGACCTTTGGCGAAGGTCATAACAGCTTTAAATTTATCCCAATCATTACACGTGATCCTGAAGCAGCATTACATGAACGTCTGCCAATTTTGATTGCAAATGGTGACCTGGAAAAAGCGGCTGGCATGCAGTTTAATCCTGAAACTAGCCATGTGATGCTGTGTGGTAACCCGCAGATGGTTGAAGATACCAAAGAAGCTCTTAAAGCTCGTGGCCTGACCATGAACCGCCGTGGGGAAGGGAATATTGCGGTGGAGAATTATTGGTAATAAGAAAAGCCCCTCCTTTGTTAAAGGAGGGGTTGGGGTGGATTCAAGAATAAGAAATAATTCAAATTAAATCCCTCCCAACCTCCCTTTTTTAAAGGGAGGAGTTTTAGGCACAAAAAAACCTCCCGACGGAGGTTTTTTTCATCATTGTCACTTAATGAACAAACATATCCATAAATTCACGGATTTCGTGAATCGCGGTATCAACATCGGTGGTGAGCCAAGTTGGTTCAAAGAAACCGGCATAGTGTTCGATACGTTCTGCAGGCACAACTAGACGCACTGGACATTCTTCTTCCAGTAAACGCCATGGAATGATCGGCACGTCATTGTCGAGCCAGGCCGCTACATTGCGCACATCAATAATCATGGCATTAATGCAGTCCGGAAATGGCATCACAGACATTTCTTCCGTGCGACGACGGAAATATTCCAGATCCTGCCAGCGCAGCAGATAGCTTGGCTTGCTGAATTCAATAATTCCAATCAGATGTTGATCACGGGTGTAGTGCAGGGCACATTGATGTGTGACGTCAGTGTCAAGATCAAGCGATACACTTTGTTGACGATACGCCATATAACTCGGGTGTATAAATAGGAGGTGGATGATTATAGCGCATTTCCTATCGATAGGGCACCGCTTCAACTTCCTTTAAATAAAAGCCCAGATGGAACTGGTACGGCTTATGCATACCTTCTAACAACAATGAGAAAAACAAAGGGGTTGCTATGTCAGAGTCAAAAAGTGTGATTGATACTGGAGTCACCGGAACTGTAGAACAAGAAGATTATTTTGCCCTGCGACAGCTGAAAAAAGGCGCTGTCGGCTGGTTACTTCTCGTAGGTCTAGGAGTGGCTTATGTCATTTCCGGGGATTTCGCTGGGTGGAACTTTGGTCTGGCCCAGGCCGGTTGGGGCGGCATGTTCATCGCAACGATTGTGGTGGCATTCATGTATTTATGCATGTGTCTGGCGATGTCGGAAATGTCGACCATGCTGCCGACAGCAGGCGGTGGCTACAGTTTTGCCCGTATCGCATTTGGCCCGTTTGGCGGTTATCTGACTGGTAGTGCCATCCTGATTGAATATGCGATTGCACCTGCTGCCATTGCCTGTTTTATCGGAGCGTATTGTGAAGCACTATTTGGTATTGGCGGCTGGATTATTTATCTGGTCAGCTACCTGATCTTTATGGGCTTACACCTGAAGGGGGCAGGTGAAGCACTCAAGGTTATGTTCATTATTACGGCAATCGCTGCTGTTGCGTTGATGGTGTTCATCTTTGGTATGCTGCCGCATTTTAATAGTGCAAACTTGTTTAATATTGCAGTCAATCCTGAAGCACCAGGCGCAAGCAGCTTTCTGCCACTGGGCTATCTGGGTATCTGGGCTGCCGTGCCGTATGCGATCTGGTTTTTCCTGGCAGTTGAGGGCGTGCCGCTGGCTGCAGAAGAAGCCAAAGATCCAGCGAAATCTTTGCCACGTGGCCTGATTGGTTCAATGCTGATTCTGGCATTCTTTGCTTTAAGCATTCTGCTACTGGGGCCGGGCGCTGCAGGTGCCGATGTCATTAAAGATTCTGGCGCGCCACTGGTCGATGCGCTGGTTACAGTCTATGGCGCGAATACCTGGATGGCAGGCTTTGTGAACTTCGTGGGCCTTGCTGGTCTGATCGCAAGCTTCTTCTCGATTATTTACGCGTATTCCCGTCAAATTTTTGCACTATCCCGTGCCGGTTATTTACCGAAAAAACTGTCGCTGACCAACAGCAATCATGCACCTCATCTGGCGATTATCATTCCGGGTATTATCGGCTTCCTGCTGTCACTGTCTGGTGAAGGTGACCTGCTGATTCTAATGGCCGTATTTGGTGCGACGATTTCTTATGTGTTGATGATGATGTCCTACATCAAACTTAAAGTCTCTCGTACAGATCTGGCACGTCCATATAAAGCACCGGGCGGTATTGCGACAGCTTCGATTGCGCTGGTGCTGGCTGCTATTGCAGTGGTGGCAGGCTTCCTGGTCGATCCAAAAGTCTGGCTGATGGCTGCTGCAATTTATGTGGTGCTGATTCTCTACTTCCTGTTGTATAGCCGTCATCATCTGGTGGCCGGTACACCGGAAGAAGAATTTGCCAGCATTGAAGCTGCAGAAAAAGAACTGAGTTAAACCATCAAGCAAAGGGAGCACACGCGAATGTTGTATCAGATCAATGTGGCCAATCAGCATTATATCTTTGCTGATCTGAAAACCCTGATGGCCAAGGCAACGCCAGAGCGCTCAGGAGATCAGCTGGCGGGGATTGCTGCCAATGATGCAACCGAGCGTGTTGCTGCCCAGATGTGTCTGGCAGATGTTCCCTTAAAACAGTTTCTGAATGAGGCACTGATTCCTTATGAACAGGATGAAGTGACACGCTTGATTCTAGAGGAACACGATGCCGATGCCTTTTATCCGATTTCGCATTTTACCGTTGGAGATTTTCGTAACTGGTTACTCAGTGAAGATGCCACGACTGAAAAAATGATAGCCTTAAAAATGGGGCTGACGCCGGAAATGGTGGCAGCTGTCAGCAAAATCATGCGTAATCAGGATCTGATTTTAGTCGCTAAAAAATGCCGTGTAGTCACCCAGTTTCGCAATACCATCGGTTTAGAAGGACATATGGCCACGCGTTTGCAGCCAAACCATCCGACTGATGATCTGATGGGAATTTCGGCTTCCATTCTGGATGGCCTGATGTATGGCAATGGTGATGCGGTGATCGGGATTAATCCGGCGACAGATAATCTGCAGAATTTATCTGAGTTACTTAAATTGCTCGATCACATCATTCATGAATATGAAATTCCAACCCAGTCCTGTGTGCTGACCCATATCACGTCTGGGATTCAGCTGGCGAATAAAAATGTTCCGATCGACCTGATGTTTCAGTCCATTGCCGGAACCCAAACCGCCAATACCGGTTTTGGGATTAATCTGGCTTTGTTGCAGGAAGGCTACGAAGCCACCTTAAGTCTGAAACGCGGTACAGTGGGGCAGAACGTGATGTACTTTGAAACAGGACAGGGCAGTGCCTTGTCCAGCAATGGCCATCATGGGGTAGATCAACAGACTCTGGAAGCACGTGCTTATGCCGTGGCACGCAAGTTTAATCCACTACTGGTCAATACTGTAGTCGGATTTATCGGCCCGGAATATCTGTATAATGGCAAGCAAATTATTCGTGCCGGCTTGGAAGATCATTTCTGCGGCAAGCTGCTCGGAGTGCCAATGGGCTGTGACATTTGCTATACCAACCATGCTGATGCCGATCAGGATGATATGGATGTATTGCTGACTTTGCTGGCAAATGCCGGACTAAATTTTATTATGGGCATTCCGGGATCTGATGATGTGATGCTGAATTACCAAACGACCTCATTCCACGATGCGCTATATATCCGTCAGTTGCTGGGTCTGAAACCTGCCCCAGAATTCGCCGCATGGCTGGAACAGCAGGGTATTCTGGCTCAGCAGGCCAATCAGTTACATTGGCCGACCGAACTGCCAAAAAACTTTTCCCAATTATTGTTATCTTAAGGAGGTAGGATGAAACTGGTTCCAGATATCAAGTATGACTCCAGACTACAAGACAATCCTTGGGAGAAACTGAAATCCTATACTGATGCGCGCATTGCCTTGGGGCGTGCTGGCGGGAGTTTGCCGACCAAGCCGAGTCTGGAGTTTCAGTTGGCGCATGCACAGGCCAAAGATGCCGTGCTCAAGCCGTTCCATGTGGAACATTTAAAACAAAGCCTGAATAAAATCGGCCTGCCGATACTGGAAATAGAAAGTCAGGCAGTTGAAAAAGATATTTACTTGAAACGTCCGGATCTGGGGCGATTGCTTTCCGAATCCTCCAAAAACATGCTGCAACACTATCGTGCCGAGCATAAGGATGATTGGGATGTGGTGATAGTCGCTGGAGATGGGCTTTCCGCCCGCGCGATTGAAGAAAATGCCTCATATTTTATTCCCGCTCTGGTCGAAGCCTGTCAGGAACAGGGCTGGAAGATTGCCCCGATCATTCTGGCCAAAGGCAGCCGGGTGGCACTGGGTGATGAAGTGGCTGAAATTCTCAAAGCTAAAATGCTGGTGATGCTGATCGGTGAACGTCCAGGCCTCAGTTCACCCGACAGTATGGGTATTTATTACACCTATAATGCGGTAAAAGGCTGTCATGATGCGCTGCGTAACTGCATTTCCAATGTGCGTCCTGCCGGGTTGTCTTATCCACTCGCGATTCAGCGCCTGATTGCATTAATGGCTAAATCCTGCCAGTTACAGCTGTCCGGTGTGCAGTTGAAAGATGAACATGAAACACCGGTTGCGGTACAGGATCAACCACAAAAAAGACTGTTTTAGACCCTGAAATAACAATTGATTTCTGTTTAATTTTTAAACTTACATGCCGTCACCATCTCACTTAGTTTTTTCACACAACTTAAAAATCAGCTTGTTAAGATGAAATTCTAAATATGTGAATAACAACAGTGAGGTTGGTTATGGCTAATGATTTCAACAAAACACCACCTTCAGACTATGATGAGGATACACGGCAGAAAAAAAGGATTCCTGTCTATATTCTGATTTTAGTGGGTATCTTCCTGCTGGCGCTGCTGTTTTATATGTTCGCCGATATAAAACCTGCACCTAAAGAAGCGCCGCCAGATCATCCGAATCCCGCGGCTGAACCTGCCACTATGAATAATACAACTCCAGCTCAGGCTGGGGAAGGACGTAGTCAGGATCTCGATCAACCAGCGAACTTAAGCGGTGTCACTGGTACTACTGACGCCACTGCAGAAGGTACTGCAGGCGGAATGGATGTTGGTGTGGCTACTGATAGTGACGGCACTAGTAGCGATGGTACTAGCCGTACTGCTGGACAGTAAAATCCCTCTTAAAGCCCTGGTTAACAATCAGGGCTTTTTTGCAAGCTAATGTACTGATTTGTTGTAGTTCTGCATAACTGAATTGAATAAAAAAACTTCAACTTCTAATGTGAGAAAGTTACAACAAAAAGGTTTTACAACTCCCGTATAAGAAGTCTGTAAATACTTATTTATAACGACAGTAAAACTAAAAGAGGGCAGGATGACATGAACGAATATATAAGAGGCCCAGGTGGTTATGATGCCGTGTACTTTTGGGAGCAGTTTCATCCCATATTGAGTGCAGTGGTCATTCTACTGATCGGTTGGGTCATTGCTTTGCTGGTCTCCGCAGGCGTGAAAAAAGTCCTGCAGAAACTCGGTACCAATGAACGGTTAAGCCATGCTACAGGGCATCGCTCCAATGTTGAAAATATCATTGCCAGAGTCGTGTTCTGGATCATTCTGATCATTGCGGTGGTTGGTGCACTGAATGTCCTCAATCTGACCAATGTCAGCGGACCGTTCAGCAACATGCTGCAGCAGTTCTTGCTGTTTATTCCGCAGTTGCTGGCTGCGATCGCCGTCGGTTTTATTGGCTGGATTGTGGCGAATCTGGTCAAGGTTGGACTGCAAAAATTACTGGATCGAACGCAACTGGATGAAAAACTCAGCTCGGAAGTCGGCGTTAAGCCCCTCAGTGAAAATATCAGTGAAATTATCTACTGGCTGATTCTGCTGTTATTCCTGCCAATAGTCCTGTCGATTCTTGGCTTGAGCGGATTGCTCTATCCAGTGCAGAACATGGTCAACGATGTCGTGGGTTATCTGCCAAACATCTTTATCGCCGGTGTGATCATTTTTGTCGGCTATATTCTGGCGAAAATTGTTCGCGGTATTGTTGAAGGATTGCTGCGTAGCCTGAATGTGCAGCAGCAGGCAGAGAAAGTAGGGCTGTTCAAGAACTCCAATGTGATTCAGGTGATTGGCACCTTTATCTTTGCAGTGATTATTATCACGGCACTGATCATTGCCTTTGAAGCACTGGGTATCGAGGCGATTTCACAGCCAGCCACAGCGATGCTGTATGAGGTGATGAATGCCATCCCGAATATCATTGCCGCGGCTCTGATTCTGATTCTGGCTTATGTGGTCGCAAAACTGGTAGCGAATCTGGTCACTGAACTAGTTGCGGGTACCGGTGTAGATGAAATTCCGGCAAAACTGGATCTGCAACGCTTCCTGGGTCAAACCAAACTGTCTTATGTTGTCGGTTGTCTGATCATCCTGTTTACCATGCTGTTTGCTGTTTCTGAAGCCGCAGACCGTCTTGGCTTTGAACAGGTCAGCGACCTGATCGCGATGTTCATCTATTTTGGTGCAAACATCTTGCTCGGTGCTGTGATTCTGGTCATCGGTTTCTGGCTGGCGAATATCGTAGCGAATATTGTCCAACGAGGTGAATACAACAGTTCACGCTGGTTAGGCAATCTGGTACGTGTCCTGATTATGGGCCTTGTAGTTGCTATGGGTCTGCGGGCCATGGGGATCGCCGATTCGATCGTCAATCTGGCCTTCGGTCTGACCCTGGGTTCTGTGGCAGTTGCTTTTGCACTGGCCTTTGGTCTGGGTGGTCGTCAGCCGGCAGAACGTGTATTGACAGATCTGATCGATAAAGCGAAACGCGAAGCAAAAGAACCGAATCCATTAAAGAACAAAGATGATAGTGCATCAGGATTGACATCCAGTCTGGCTGGAACGACGGGTACTACCTCAACTACATCGACTTCTGGAGGAACCACGATGTCTACTCAAGGACAGGGAAATGATGACAATGCGCCGATGCGTACTGATCTTTCCAACAGTACGCCTGCAACGCTAACTACAGCGCCACAGGACGATGAAGCATCGGGTGTAGATCAGGTCACTCCAGATGTGGATCAGGCTGTGCCGGATGCGCTCAAGGTTGATCCGACTCATCCACCTGCCAATAATCCATTTGGTTCGACCGGAGAAGATGAACCTGATGTGGACAGTCATCCAAACAAAGATGACCCGAAATAACCTGTTCAAACCATTCAAAATCGGCCACCTTTAGGTGGTCGATTTTGTTCACTGATGAGGAACAATTCATGAAAATAAAAAAACCAAATAAAATTGTGGCACCTTTAGTGATTGCGGGGATTACCATTGGCTTTCTGACTGCGGCCTATCGTTTTATTTTTAGTGGTAATAGCGAAATTCAGGACGAGCAGCCTGTTGAACCTAATCTTCAAGCCGAACCATCGGATTCTGAAGAAGAAAATCAAGAAAAATCATAAGGCTGAGACTGGTTTATATTTTTATTTCATGTAATATTTAAATGAATATTAGAGTATTTGGTCTAATATTTGCTTAAGGATAATAAATGATAAATAAAATGGAGATCAATAAAATGGAGATCAATAAAATGTTGAAAGTACTTAAAAACGTTTTAAACATGGGTTCAGAGGGTGAAGTTGCAAGTTATCTGCAAGAAGCGGCAGAGAAAATGCAATTGACGATTGACCGTTTGCAAAATACGGCCAATCTTGTTCTGTTTAAGACGGATTATCTGGAGTAATTCAAAACGTTCCTAGATAGTGCGTTGATTAAACATATTCTGATGCGGCATGGGCAGACGACCATGCCCATTGGAAATTAAACCCACCCAGATGCCCAGTTACATCCAGTACCTCACCCACAAAATACAAGCCTTTCTGTTTCTTACTTTCCATCGTTTTTGATGACACTTCAGTTGTATCCACACCACCTAAAGTCACTTCGGCAGTCCGGTAGCCTTCAGTTCCCGATGGCTTCACTTCAAAGCCATGCAGGCGTTTGGCAATCTGTTCCAGCTTGTCATCACTAATATTGCCAATCGAGGTTTCTGCTACTTCAGACCAGATCAGGTTCTGTAGTTCAACCACAACACTTTTTGGTAAATGTTCAGTCAATAAAGTACGTAGCAGCACTTTAGGCTGGCTCTGTTTCTTAGACTTAAAGAAATCGAACAGCTCTTCACCCGGCAGGAAATCAATCTTAAAGCTTTGACCGACATCCCAGTAATTTGATAACTGCAATGAGCTTGGGCCACTCAAGCCACGATGGGTAAATAGCAATGCTTCGGTAAAGCTGTTTAATTCATTAGACAGCGTTGCTTCTACAGCATTACCGCTGAGTCGGGTGGTGACTTCCTTAAAATTATCCGAGAAAGTGAAAGGCACCAGACCAGCGCGGGTCGGGTAAACATGGTGCCCAAACTGTTTGGCAATTTCATAACCAATACCAGAACCGCCGAGGGTAGGAATAGACAGACCTCCAGAAGCAACGACTACAGATTCAACTTCAAAATAACCGAGTGAAGTTGTAACCTGGAAACCTTGATCATCAACAGCATTCACTGCTTTAACTTCGCAGTTGGTCTTGATGTCCACCAGACCAGTTTTGTCACATTCTGCGAGCAGCATCGCCAGAATTTCTTTGGCCCCATTTAAGGTAAACAGCTGACCATGCTTGCGTTCTTCATACTCAATGCCGTATTTACAGACCAGCCCGATAAAGTCCCAGTTGGTATAACGGCTTAGCGCAGAAATCACAAAATGCGGATTGTGTGAAATATAGTTACTTGGTTCGACATACAGGTTGGTAAAGTTACATTTACCGCCACCGGACATCAGGATTTTCTTGCCGACCTTGTTGGCCTTTTCCACTACGATAACTTTGCGACCACGTTGCGCAGCCATATACGCCGTCATTAAACCAGACGCACCTGCACCTATGACTAAAACATCGTATTGATTGGAAGACATCACACACTCAAGGGAGAAGAAAAGGACAGCATTATAGACAATTTTATCCGAGCTTTCTCTAGTGATCCTGCTGCAAATTCAATTACAGATTCCCAGCAAATCTCTATCGCAACCCGTTTGTATTCAGCATTTATGGCTTATATAGTTTGAGACACAATAAAAATGCCAAAGGAGACTCACTGATGGCAGATATAGAAAAACTAAAACAATATAACCTGATTACTTATATCCTTTATATTTTAGGATTTTTTGTCGGCGTGACCCCGATTATTGCCGTAATTATGAATTACTGGAAACGCAATGAAATGCAAGGCACCTGGCTGGAAAGTCATGCCACCTGGCAGATTCGAACTTTCTGGGTGAGCCTGATTGGTTATCTGATTGGCGGACTATTAACAGCGGTACTGGTGGGCTTTGCAATTTTATTTTTTGTCTTTGTCTGGAATGTTTACCGACTCGCAAAAGGCTTGATTGCACTAAATAATGGTCAACCCGTAGGGCCGATGGTTTAGATATCCAGTAAAGGATCTCGACCCTGCAAGCCACCAGTATGAATCACCAAAATTTTTGAACCTGCAGGGAAATGACCTTTTTGAATCAGGTCAGTCAGACCCATGAGCATTTTTCCGGTATAGACCTGCTCTAAAGGAATGCCATGTTCAGCTTCGAAGTCCTGAATAAATTGGAGCAGTTCAGATGTAGTTTTGGCATAACCGCCGCAGCAGTAGTCGTCGATAATTTGCCAGTTTCGTTTTGACGTCAGTTTGGCAACGTCATCATTTAGAAATGAACCTTTAAGCGCTGAAAAACCCAACACCTGCTGATGATCCTGACTAGCTTCAATCAGGCCAGCAATCGTTCCACCGGTGCCAACCGCACAGCAGATCACATCAAACTCGGCATCGGTAGGTTTAAGAATCTCTTTACAGCCCCGAATGGCGAGACTATTGGTACCGCCTTCTGGAATCACATAATGCTCTGGAAACTGTTGCTGCAGTTCTGCCAGAAATTCCGGATGCTGCTTACGTCGATAATCTTCACGACTGACAAAATGCAGCTGCATGCCAAAGTCTTGTGCGGTTTGTAGCGTTGGATTGAAAGACTTATTTTTGAGTTCTTCGCCTCGAATAATGCCGACACTAGCAAAGCCAAACTCATGTGCAGCAAACGCCGTGGCTGCAATATGATTGGAATAAGCACCGCCAAAAGTCAGTAGTTTTTGATAACCAAGACGTTGTGTTTCCAGAAAGTTATATTTCAGTTTAAAAAACTTGTTTCCCGAAATTTTTGGATGTACCAGATCCAGCCGGCGAATCGTGACTGGCATGCCGTGAATATTTACAGTCTGATCTATGATTTTCTGGGCAATTGAATCGAACATAATCAGCAGGAAAGTGATGAGTCAGCGCAGTATAACGAAGTTATAGCATCCTGAAACCAGCTTTTATTCTCCAAGCAAAATGCTTACTTTAAGATGCAGCTTGTCACAAAATAATTGCATGAAAATTAAACATAAAGTGCTAATCTAGACTTAAGAATATATAAGGAAGAGGGTAGCATAATGAAAAAACTATCCTATTTACTATTAACCATATTCCTGAGTAGCCTAGCAGCCTGTGATAATGATCAGATTAATCGGCCCAAAACTGCTGAAGCCCGAACTATGATCATTGGTGGTGTGCCGGTGCATGATCGCGATTATCGCCTGCCACAACCCCAAATTATTGCCCAGGATATTCAGCAGCGTTAACTGAACATTTATTAGTTAAAGTTCAGATTCCGCACCATAAAAATGCAGCATTCGTGCTGCATTTTGCATAGAATAGCGCAATCAAGATTTAGCTGAGTTGTATTGTGGAATCATTTTTGATTTTGGGCTCGATTGCCTTTGCCTTAATGCTAGGTGCAATGAGCCCTGGACCGACATCGATTTATGTTGCGAAAAATTCGATTGCGATTTCACGTAAGCATGGCCTATTCACTGCTCTAGGAACCGGTACTGGTGCTGCCATTTTTGGTATGCTAGCTGTACTTGGCTTGCAGGCATTTTTGCTGGCGGTACCGTCTGCCTATCTGGCTTTAAAAATTTGTGGTGGGATTTATCTGCTTTGGATGGCATTTAAAATTATTAAACATGCCAAAGAGCCGATCAGCTCGGATGATGAAACCACTACGCAAATGTCACTGCGCCGTGCTTATACCACAGGTCTGATTACTCAATTGTCAAATCCAAAGATTGCTATTGTTTTGGCTAGTATTTTTACTGCGCTATTACCGAAAGAGATTCCGACTTATTTCTATGTGGTGTTGCCAATCCTGTGTTTCTTTATTGATGCAGGCTGGTGTTCACTGGTAGCAGTTGCATTATCCGCAGAAAAACCACGTCGTGTGTATTTGAAGTTTAAAGCGGGTTTTGACCGTGCGGCTGGAGCTGTGATGACAGCCTTGGGCTTAAAGCTGATTTTTGGGATGAAATAATCTTTCACCCTCATCCAACCTTCTCCCAAAGGGCATAGGTATCTACACATCTTTAGGTACCTAGTGCAATAGTTGCGATTTCATTCAGTTCATCTATTGAATATTCTGAGAGCAGTTGAAGAGTATTTAGTAAAATCGAGAGTCCTGCCAATATGGCAGGCGCACTCTCTACCTTGCCTCTTTTCTGTTGTCTACCTGAAAGTCTAGTCAAAAATGCACGGACTTTCTGATTTTGTTCATCTGTACAACGCTGTACTCTCCACGTCAACACACAAGCCATACAACTGATTAGCAAACGCCTTAAAATCGCTTCTGGCGTAGTCTGAAGCCATGACTCAATATCATGGCCTGCTTGCTTGAGAAGTTTGAAATAACATTCGATTGACCAACGCCAGTAATACCAAGTCGTCAGTTCTACTGCGGTAATCTCAGTTGGTACATTACTGATCAATGACCATCTTGCAACTGTCTTTTCATTAATATCTTTAACCACCGCAATAATCAGTCTAGCCTCAATTGCAGCACCTTTCTGAGGAGCAACTCTTTGACCTAAACAATCTTTTTTATTTGATTTTGCAGCACGGGTAAGCCGAACATTGGTTTCTCCAACATAAAGCATATGTTGATTACCCTTATAAGAAATGGGTTTCACTTGCTGTATTTCGATACGTTCAGCAACTTCTCCAACTTTACATATTTCACCCTGATGCTCAATCCGATTTCCTTCCTTTGCTCGAATAAGCCATTGAAAACCATGACTGCTTAATTCCCTGAGATGAGCAATGGAATCTCCTTCACGATCAATAATATGTACGCAGGTTTTATCAAGAGGAAACTGTTCAACTTTTTGAATTTGTTCAGAAAGGGAGTCTAAATGGGTTTTACGTTCGGTCTGTTGCTCATTGAATGTCGAATAGCAACCTGAAGCACTAGAAAGGGTCTGAGCTAATGGAGCAACAGGTAGTCCAGAAGCAGCATCAACAAGTAAGCTCGTTTGTAATTCATAGCCTGAGTCGTACTGATGTGTCCTTTGGAGTTTTTGGGTTTTATTACGATGTGTCACATATTGGATTTGTGACCAATCATGAATAACTAAAGCATGAACCGTACCGGGTTTGTCGGAGAGTCAATATTCTGAGAGACTACCCCGATGACAAAATTAAAATATACCCCTGAAATCAGAGAAAGAGCGGTTCAATTATTGATTGAATCTGAAAAAGATTATCCATCGAATTGGGCTGCAATCACAGCAATTGCGCCTAAGATTGGTTGTACTCCTGAAACACTTCGTGCCTGGCATCAAAAGCATTTAGATCAGCAAAATCCTATTAAAGTACAACAGATATCTGATCAAGAAAAAATGAAGCAAATGGAACGTGAAATTAAAGAATTAAAGCGTGCCAATGAAATTCTACGTAAAGCAGCCGCTTTTTTCGCCCAGGCGGAGCTCGACCGCCCACACAAATAATGGTGGATTTCATCCATAACAATAAAGACTTATATGGTGTTGATGCGATTTGTAGGATTTTACCGATCGCAGCTTCAACCTATTACCGAACTTTAGATCTCGCTGACAATCCAGAACATCGAGCAAAGCGAGATCTACATGATGAGTATCATGCTGAACAAATTAAACGAATTTGGAAAGAAAGTTCAGGTCGATATGGTGTGCGTAAGGTCTGGCAACAATTGAAACGTGAAGGTTATGTTATCGCACGTTGTACAGTTGCTCGATTGATGCAGAAGCTAGGTATACAAGGTGTTTGGCGTGGTAAGAATAAACAAACCACCCGTAACCGAGATGATCAAAAAAGAGCAGATGATTTAGTGAAACGTAATTTTAATGCTGATCATCCTGACCAACTGTGGGTGAGTGACTTTACGTATATTCAAACTCATTCAGGCTGGGTCTATACCGCCTTTATTATTGATGTGTTCTCACGAGCAATTGTTGGATGGAAAGTATCTACACGGATGAATACAGATATGGTACTCGATGCACTTGAGCAAGCATTGCACGATCGAGGCATGCCAAAGAATGTGATTCATCATTCCGACAGAGGTGTGCAATATCTTTCCATTCGCTATACCAATCGTTTAGAAGCTGCAAATTTACGAGCATCAGTCGGTACGACTGGTGATTCATACGATAATGCTTTGGCTGAAACGGTGAATGGCTTATACAAAACAGAGGTGATTGAATATCTAAAAGCAGATTGGCAAGGTTTAGCAGATGTACAACTTGCGACACTAAACTGGGTAGATTGGTTCAATAAAAAGCGTGTACACAGTGCACTGGGTTACAAGTCGCCTTTTGAGTTTGAAGCAATGTACTATGATAAGATTAACCCGTTAGGTCAGGTGGCCTAACTTAAATAAAAAAGTCTCCGACAAACCCGGTACGGTTCAGCATAACGATGCAGCGATGTCTTAATCTGATCACAAGCAAGTTTTTGAATAGGTTCATTTAATTGTTTAAATGAGATTTTATCATTATTTAAAAACCGCCATACAGCTTGCGTCGTTGTGAAACTATTTTTTTGAGCAGAGGCAATATCTTTGATTGCAGGAGCAAGTGAAGCAAGAGGATTCATATTGAGTTGAACGAGGTTGTTGTAACGTTTGACAAGGCGCTGATCTAAGCGAGAGATGTTAAAATTGAAGAGCATGCTCTTCAATTTAACGCAAAACATGGAAATTGTGTAGATACCTATGCCCAAAGGGAGAAGGCTTTCATTGAAATTAATCCTTAAAATGTACCGGAATCCACTGATAGCTCTTGTTATCTTTCGAATAAATATAACCAAGTCCTGGGAAAGGCAAATGTGGTGCCGCGATCAGCTGACCCGCTTTGGCATATTCAGCAAAATGTTTTAGACGCGTTTCAACAGCAGTCTTGGAATCAACATCAAACTCAATAGCAGTTTCAGGTTTGTCGAATTGCAAGCTATGTGAATGCACGATATCACCAATAAATACTACTTCTTGTCCATCTGCTTTCAGTTTAAAGCTGTAATGTCCCGGCGTATGACCAAAAGACGGTTTAAATTCCACGCCACCAAAAGCTAAAGATTTATCTGAAAAGACTTTCACTTTTTTGGCTTTTTCATAGGGTGCAATGGCAGCTTTAATTTTCTCTACTGTGCCTAAGAAACCTTCCTGTTTGTCTTTCGGTAGTTTCTTGACGGTATTTGGACTCAGCCAGTAGTCATATTCGGTCTTGGAAATATGTAAGGTGGCATTTGGATAATTGGCTACGCCATTATTTGAAATGCCACACACATGGTCAGGATGTAAGTGTATCAGGAAAATGTCATTCACTTGTGCAGGCTGATAACCTGATGCTTTGAGATTGTTATAGATGGAACCTAAATGTGTACCAAAGCAGCTAGCAGCACCACTGTCGACCATGAGCAGTTGATTACCTGTATTGATGAGGAAGGCATTGACTGAGGTTTGAATGCCTTTAGCTTGGTCGGCATGATATTTCTTGAGAATTTCGGTTTTTTCGGTATCGCTCAAGCCTTTAAACATGGACGGGTTTAAGTAGTTTGTACCATCAAGTAGTGCGGTGATTTGGGTATTGCCAATTTGGTGATGGTAGTAGCCCGCGACTTGTTTTTGCGTTGGGATAGGTGTTGGTTCAGCTGCTTGAGTCGTGATGGTTGTGGTGCTTAGGGCGAGTGCGAGGAATAGAGGTTTTATGGTTTTCATGGGTTTCTTTTAGGTTTTAAGGGATAGATTGTTTCTACCATGATAGGAATTTTTTTTGTAGGGTTAATATATTAATTGAAACAATGTATAAATAATTGAAATTTGATATGAATAATGGCGTTATGGAAAAAGAATGGTTTAATTTTCAGGAAAGAATTGCAGAACATTTTAGAAGTTTAGGTGTGCAAGCTGAAACAAACAAAACAATAACAGGTGTAAGGACAGAACATGATTTAGATGTTTATGTAACTTCAAAATATTTAGGAACTAATATTAAGTGGGTGATAGAAGCTAAATATTGGCAAACAAAAATTCCAAAGGAAAAAGTATTAGCTTTAAGAACAATTGTTGATGATATTGGGGCAGATAAAGGATTTATTATTTCACAAGTTGGATTTCAGTCAGGAGCAATCGAGGCATGTCAAAATACCAATATTCAACTATATACCTTTGAGGAATTCGTTACTCTTAGTAAGAGTTACATTCAGAACGAAATTCTTGATACTTATGTTCGTAGAGCAAGATTGCTCCATATTAGGTATTTCTCACATGAAAAAAGAATCCGAAAAGATTATGGTTTGAGAGGTGAAATTTATGAAGTTGGATGTTTTTCAGGTGCTCAACTTTTAATGATAGTATTTGATATTTTAGAAAAAGCAAAAATAAATAAGTATCCAATTGATTTACAAACTCATATGGTAGAAAAAGTTGGAAATGATTTAGCTGAAGATTTTTTTGAACTAATTCAATGGTTAAATCTAAATCTTAATTGGCTAGATGAAAGACTTTTAAAGGCAGAATATAAAATGATGCAAGATGGGGTATTTGAACCTAATTTAATTGATCCTGATCTCAATCAAAAAACTTGGTATGAAATTGCTCAATCGATGAAAGGAGTAGAAGGTGAGAATATTCAACAAGTTATTCAAGATTTTCTAAAATTACGTTCAAAATAAGCTATCTATTTAAAATTAAAAAAAGCCCCTACAAAGTAGAGGCTTTCTCATCTTAGATCAAAATCTTAAGAAACTTTATCACCCGGTTTAGCACCCGATTCAGGTGAAATCACCCAAACACCTTCGCCATTACCAGCCGCCAGTACCATACCGTTTGAAATACCAAAACGCATCTTACGTGGTGCCAGGTTAGCCACCATCACTACCAGTTTGCCTTTCAGGTCTTCAGGCTTGTAGAACTCACGAATGCCACTAAACACATTACGTGGTTCAGCCTCACCGACATTTAAAGTGAGTTGTAAAAGCTTGTCAGAACCTTCAACGGTTGCAGCATCCAGAACTTCAGCGACACGTAAGTCGACTTTAATAAAGTCATCAATGGTAATGATCTCAGCTTCACCGACTTTAGGCTCAGCTTTCTTCTCTTTGGCTTTTTCCTTTTTCTTCTCAGCTTTTGCTGGTTCAGCAGCAGGCGCACCCAAAGATTCTTTAGATGCGTCCACCATTGCCGTAACCGCTTTTGGATCAACACGTTGCATCAATGGCTGGAACTGAGCAATTTCGTGTGCAACCAGAATTTGCTTGCGAGATTCAAAGTTAAAACTTTCCAGTTTCAGGAAGTCCTGAACCTGAGCAGTCAAAGTAGGCAATACTGGAGACAGGTAAACAGCCAATTGACGGAACAGGTTGATCCCGACTGAACATACGTCGTGAACCTGTTGTTCTTCGCCTTCAATCTTCGCCAATGCCCAAGGTTTTTTCTCATCAATGTACTGGTTGGCACGATCCGCCAGCGCCATGATTTCACGGATCGCAGTCGAGAATTCACGTGCTTCGTATGCTTTGGCAATCGAATCACCCGCATCGATAAAGCTTTGAACCAATTCAGGCTCAGCACAAGTTGCAGATAGTTTATTGTCAAACTTGGTGTTAATGAACTTCGCACAACGGCTGGCAATGTTCACCACTTTCCCTACCAGGTCTGAATTCACTTTCTGCACGAAGTCATCCAGATTCAGGTCAGAATCTTCAACCTTATCTGAAAGTTTAGAGGCGAAGTAGTAACGCAGGTATTCAGGGTTCAGGTGCTGTAAATAGGTTTCAGCTTTAATGAATGTACCACGTGATTTCGACATTTTCTGACCATTCACGGTCAGGAAGCCATTCACGAATAAACCGGTTGGAGTACGGTAGTTCGCACCTTCCAGCATTGCAGGCCAGAACAGGGCGTGGAAGTAAACGATGTCTTTACCAATGAAGTGATAGACTTCATTTTCAGAATCTTTTTTCCAGAAATCATCAAAGCTCAGGTCAGGACGTTTGGTCTTGATGTAATTTTCAAAGCTCGACATATAGCCGATTGGTGCATCTACCCAAACGTAGAAATATTTATTTGGTGCATCTGGAATTTCAAAACCGAAATAAGGCGCATCACGGGAAATATCCCAATCCGCCAGACCGGCATCGAACCATTCATCTAGTTTGTTGGCAATGGATACTGGCAGACGGCCTTCATCACGGGTCCATTTCTGTAAATATTCACCAAAGTTTGGCAGTTTAAAGAAGTAATGGTCTGATGATTTTTCAACTGGTGTTGCGCCACTTAGAGTTGATTTCGGATTAATCAGCTCAGTTGCGTTATAAGTTGTACCACATACTTCACAAGAGTCACCGTACTGGTCTTCCGCCTTACATTTTGGACATGTGCCTTTAATGAAACGGTCAGACAGGAACATGCCTTTTTCAGGATCGAACAGCTGGGTCACAGGACGCACGGCAATGTTGCCCGCTTCACGATTCTTCAGATAAATCTCTTGAGAACGTGCTTTATTGGTATCGCTATTGGTTGAATCGTAGTGGTCGAAATGCACGCCAAAACCGTCAAAATCACGAATATGTTCTTTCTGAACATTGGCGATCTGTTCTTCTGGAGAAATGCCATTCGCTTCGGCACGCAGCATGATCGCTGTACCGTGAGCATCATCCGCGCAGACATAGGTCACATCATGGCCCATCGCGCGCATGGCACGTACCCAAATATCAGCCTGGATATAGCCGAGTAAGTGGCCCATATGGATTGGTCCATTGGCATAGGGAAGGGCATTGGTGACTAGGATTTTACGCACGGATTAACTCTCTCATTCGTATTCATTATGCAATGGGCCATAATTTTACATGATGCAGAGGGGATTACAAAGAAATGCTTTGGCCGAAATGCAACTTGGGAAATACCTTGAATATTCAAAATACACAGCTCGAGATCTGCCGTTAATCTCCTAGTTGAAAATCTGATGAAGTTAGGCTCATGCAATCTCCTGCAAGCAATAGCAACAACATGTACAGGCTTTGTTGCAGTTTGCTTACTTCGTCCGAATCCTTGCATGCTTTGTGCTAAAAAAGCGGTTTGAATAATTATATGAATGACCTTAGGAGGGTACCTCATGACTCAACAAAACCAGAACAGTACTTCAAAGCAGAATCAGGACAAACCACAACACGCTCATGCAGCGAATGATCAGATGGAAAAAGAACTCAAGCAAAATGAAATCGATAAACAGCATAATCAAGAGCATCAGGAAGTATTAAATACTCAGAAACATCATACCGATGAAAAAACTGAAACCACCAAGATGGATGACTTGAAAGCCAAAGCCATTGCGATTGGTGAAGAGCTTTTACAAAAAGGTGAAAAGATTCTGAATGAGCTGAAAAATGGTAAACCTGAAGCCAAGCAGAACGGCGAAGCCAATGATTCAAAACAGTCAGCGCAAAGATTAAATAGCAAAGCAGAACAGCAACATGCCAATGGTCAGGATCAACAGGATCGTATGACTTATCTTAAAGATGAAGCCATCCATAGACTGGAAGATACCAAACAGAAGATTACCGATCTGGTTCATGAAGCAACCACCAAGCTCAGCGAATTGAAACAGATGGCGACGGATACCCTGAACAAGATGAAGAAAGAACAGCAGTCCAAATCAGATGATGCAGAAGGCAGCAATCAGCAACAAGATGCCAAGTCCAAAAGTGATCAGAATTCGGCTGATCAATCCAAATAGATCTTCTTTTAAAAAATAACAATGATCCTGAGCTTGGGGGCGCTTTATGAATATGTAGCTGTCGCCCAAGCGAAACTTAAATTTTTTATTATAAAAATCCTGAAATTCATTATTTGACTTTGGATATTGAATTAAATTTATTCTAAGAAATACTTTAAAACCAACTAAATTACTTGGAAATAATAGATATTGGGATAACTTCTGAAACGGAATGCTTAACCTGAAGCTAAAACACCGTTAAACTAAGCTATTCAGATGTCTATCTATATTTTTGGAGTAACCTATGTCGTGGCTTTCTTCGCTTAAATCGGTTTTTTCGCCTTCCAAGGAGGTGAACGAAGAAGCTGTGCAGAACGTACTGCAAAACTACACCTTGCCAAATTCCAACAATGCTTTGAAAGACCGCATTACTCAGGTCAATGTACAGGGCGAGATTCTCCAAATCACTATCAATACCTATCAAGAAGAAAAAGAACAGCTACAACAGATTCACGATGAACTTGCGGATGCTTTGGAAAAATGCGGTATTAAAGAACTGAATATGCATGTGATCCAGCAGAAAACCGGTCATAAAGCAGGTGGTTGTGGCCATCATCATGCTGAAGGTGAAAGCTGTTCCAGCCAGCCAGAAAATGCTGCACCAAAATCTAATCTTCCGCCAGTGGTCGATGCTTCAGGCAATACCGCTCAAGCTGCAGAAGCTGATCCAAATAATCCGCCAATCCAGAAAGCTGCGCCACAACAGCGTGACGTGCCAAAACACCCGCGTATCCAGAATGTGATTCTAGTGTCTTCCGGCAAGGGTGGTGTGGGCAAATCAACCACAACTGTGAATCTGGCCTTGGCACTGAAAAAATTAGGCTTGCGTGTCGGTGTGCTGGATGCGGATATTTACGGTCCAAGTATTCCAACCATGCTGGGTAATGCAGGCAAAACCCCAATGATCGAAGCTGAGCAGTTTGTTCCACTGGATGCTTATGGCATGGCGGTACTCTCTATTGGTCATTTAACGGGTGACAATAATACGCCTGTGGCTTGGCGCGGGCCTAAGGCAACAGGTGCCTTGATGCAGCTGTTTAACCAGACCCTTTGGCCAGATCTGGATGTGTTGATGATCGATATGCCACCAGGTACAGGTGATATCCAGCTGACGCTTGCACAGCGAATTCCGGTGACTGGTGCCGTGATTGTGACGACTCCACAGAACGTGGCGCTGCTAGATGCAACCAAAGGTATTGAGCTATTTAACCGTGTGCAGATTCCAGTCTTGGGCGTGATTGAAAATATGTCGACCCATATCTGTTCGAACTGTGGTCATGAAGAACAGATCTTTGGTACAGGCGGTGGTGATCAACTGGCAGAGCAGTACCATATTCCATTACTCGGCCGTTTGCCATTGAACGCAACCATCCGTCAAAATGCTGACAAAGGTACGCCGTCAGTCATCGCAGGTGATGAAGCATCAGATAGTTATATGGAAATTGCAGAAAAAATTGCAGCAAAATTACCAAAAGCAGAAAAAGATAAAACTCGTATTTTCTAATCAGTAAAATCCGAGAAATAAAAAAGAGAGCCGAGGCTCTCTTTTTTATTATGAGGTCGTAGAAATCTGGTTATGTTTTCTGGACTGAATAACATTAAATCCAATCGCAATAATCACCATGATGGTGCCGATAATATCGGTCATGGTTTCTGGCACAATCATCATGAGTGCGCCTACGCCGAGAAAAATGCGCCAGAACCAGTTCATGCTAGCTTTAAAATACCCTTCGACTGCGGCCCCCAGTGCCAGAATGCCGACAATGGATGTTACAGTAATACTTAAAATGACATTCCATGCTGGTAAGGCAAATTCTTTGGCATTCACGGCAATATCTGTCGTATCAATCATCAGCATCGCCGGGTTATAGACGAACAGGAATGGCACAATAAAACCAGCCAGTGACAAGCGTAGGGCCAGAAACCCCGTACGCATTGGATCACCACCGGCAATTCCGGCCCCGGCGAAGGCGGCCAAGGCAACGGGTGGGGTAATATTGGCAAACAAGCCAAAATAGAACACAAACATATGTGCGACTAAGATTGGAATATCGAAGTTGGCTAAAGCAGGCGCTGCCATAGTCGCGGTAATGATATAGGCCGGAATCGATGGCAAGCCCATACCCAAAATCATTGATGCAATCATGGTAAAGAACAAGGTCAGGAACAGACTGCCCGCACCGATGCTCATGATTGAAGAGGTCATTACCGAGCCAAAACTGGTTAAGCTCACCACACCAATAATAATCCCCACCACCGCACAGGCGGCCATCACTGAAAGTGATTGTTTGGCACCATCTGCTAAAGCTTCTAGAATTTCCTTAGGCCCCATCCGGGTGGATTTCTTGAATGCTGCGACCACAATGGTCAATAAAATCGTATAAACAGCGGCATAACTCACTGGAATCGACTGGAATAAAAAGAATACCAAAGCAACGATCGGAAATAATAAATGTCCTCGTTCTTTCAGGACTTCTTTCACTCTTGGCAAGTCAGCTTTGGGCACACCTTTCAGGTTATCCCGGCCGGCTCTGAAATGGACTTGTGCCATCACACCGAGGTAATACAGCAGGGCAGGTAATACCGCGGCTAAGGCAATGGTGCCATAACTCACACCCGTAGTTTCTGCCATGATGAAGGCACTGGCACCCATTACCGGCGGCAAGATCTGTCCACCCACAGAAGCACTGGCTTCAACAGCACCGGCAAAGTTTTTGTGATAGCCAATTTTCTTCATTAAAGGAATGGTAAATGAACCGGTTCCTACCACATTGGCAACCGCTGTCCCATTAATACTGCCCATAAAACCGCTGGAAATCACCGCAACTTTGGCAGGGCCACCTTGCTTATGCCCGGCAAGTGCCATGGCGAGATCATTAAATAATTTTCCCATTCCTGATTTAGCCAGAAAGGCACCAAACAGAATAAACAGGAAAATAAAGGTCACTGATGCCCCAATGGCTGAAGAATATAAACCTTCAGTTTTCAGATACATTTGCCCAAAGATGTCACTGAATGTATAGGGTCGGGTCAGCAAGCGATCCGGCATCCAGTCAAAATGACTGATAAACGGATAGCTTAAGAAAATCAGTCCCAGGATCGGCAACATCCAGCCCATCACCCGTCGAGCAGCCTCGACCACCAATACTACCGTCATAATTGAGAAGACAATATCCAGCGTATTAGGAATGCCTCCCCGGGTGGTCATAATGGCTTGGTATTCTTTAAATAGATAAAAGAAAGAAGCGAAAGAGGCAATCACCCAAATCCAGTCCGTCCACGCGACCTTTTGCCGACTGCTGGCCTGACGTGCTGGATACAACAAGAAAATCAGCGCCAGACCGATCGATACGTGCGCTGCACGTTGAATCAATTCGGGTAAGGGATTAAAAGTAATATAAAGATGAAATAACGAATAGGATATTGCCAAGGCAGCAATAAACCAGCGAACCGATTTGTTAATCGGGTTGCGAGTGACAGATTCGCGGTCAAATTTTTCTAATAATTCTTGTTGCTGTTGATCATCCAGCGCTTCGGTCACATTTCTTATTTCTTGTAGATTCATAGGCAATCATTTAAACCTCTTTTTTTCCATAGGCTGTCTTTTTTTATAGAGATCTGTACCGTGCTGTAGTCGGGGAAGTCCTGATAGATATTCCAGGTCTGAGCATCCACTTTAATTTTTCCCTGCATTCTGTGTGAAATGACCCAGTTAAGCTCTTTCATTTTCCGGTTGATTTGCATCTGGATGTTGCCATCACCTTGTCGGGCCACGGTACCTTGATCTGGTGTTCCTGCACCGAACGAAACAAACTGGGTATCTGTCAGAATGAAATGGTCATTGTTTAGAAGATAACGTTCTTCCCACTGCGTTTTTTCTACCGAATGCATCCAGCTGAGCTGAAAAAAATTCTGGTCAATTTTGCATTGAAAATTTGGTTCATTTACTTCGACCAAAATGTAAGGAAACCTCACCCAAAAACAGGTAATAAAAAAGGCAGCTAAACTAAAAAGTGCAGCGATTGCTGCACCTTGTATCCATTTCATTAGTTCGCTTTATTCTCATCATAGAATTTTTGTGCGCCCGGATGCAGTGGGGCAACTAGACCTTTTTGCGCACCTTCTAATGTGATTTCTTTAGCAGCCTGATGTGAATTGGCGAGTTGATCCAAGCTGGAGAAGAACGTTTTGGTTAGCTTATATACATCATCTGTAGAGAGATCAGAACGAACCACCAGCGCATTCATGATCGCAGCTGTAGGAATATCCTCAGCATTGCCATAGGTACCTTTTGGAATGGTCATTGGCAGGAAATACGCCTGATCTTTGGCAATCGCTTTCACTTTATCAGGATTGATGCTGACCAGTTGCAGGTCAAAACCTTGTTGTAATTCCATGAGTGAAGAGTTTGGAATACCGCTGGTCAGGAAGGCTGCATCTAGCTTGCCACCTTTCAAGGCATCCGCAGCTTCGGCATAACCGAGGTAATCGACTTTGACATCATTATAGGTAATCCCAAAACCATTCAGCAGGGTACGGGCATTCACTTCTACGCCGGAATTCTGTGCACCCACCGCAATACGCTTGCCTTTTAGGTCTTCAATATTTTTGATACCAGAGCGTTTTGAAGTTACGATTTGTACATAGTTTGGATAAAGCGCGGCAATCTGTTGCACATTGTCAATTTTAGAATTAAAACTACCTTTACCATTAATCGCTTCAGTCAGACTGTCACTCATCACGAAGGCCATTTCAACCTTGTTCTGTTTCAATAAATTCAGGTTCTCAACAGAAGCCCCAGTGGTCTGGGTTTTGGAACTCACACCGTAGGTTTTGTTATAAATTTCTGCTAGTCCTGTACCAATCACATTATAAGGGCCTGAAGCACCGCCTGTGGCAATATTCACAAAGCGGGTTTGCAGCTTATCTGCAGCTACACTTTCACCGGACGCAGCCTGATCGCTAGATTTATTTTGTGCATTATCATTCGAGCAAGCAACTACGCCTGATAGCGCTAAACTCATGATTGAAAGCTTGATCCATTTATTCATATATGACTCCTGATATTATTTTGTAATTCTTGAAAATATTGTTAAAACAACAATGTAGTTAACCGTTTGGATGTTTAAAAATGTGAATGATCAATTGTTGTTCTGGTACAATCTATCAGCAATTATTTTGCCTGAATACCTTTAATAGCATTTTTTTCAAAAATTTACGTTATCAATATGTTGAAGGAATTAAGTAAGGTTCGATCTTGAATCTCTTGTCAGAATTAGCCTCAAAAATTTTTATTAAAAGCTTCAATAAAGAAGTAGGTTTTAAAGATTTGAATGAAATTTCAGCATCAAGGAACAGCTTATTTTCATTAAGGTAAAATTCAGTTAAAGTACGTCGCAATTACTGATTTTAATATTTTGGATTGACATCAATGGCAATTAAGTCTGATCGCTGGATTCGCGAAATGAGCGAAAAACACGGCATGATCGAACCGTATGCAGAAAACCAGGTCCGTTTTGATGAAAATGGTCAAAAGCTCATTTCCTATGGTGTTTCGAGCTATGGCTATGACGTTCGTTGCGCACGCGAGTTTAAGGTATTTACCAACGTGCATTCAGCTATTGTCGATCCGAAAAACTTTGATGAAAAAAGCTTTATCGATATTGAATCAGACGTTTGCATTATTCCACCCAACTCATTTGCCTTGGCGCGTACAGTCGAATACTTCCGCATTCCACGTAATGTGCTGACCGTTTGTCTGGGTAAATCAACCTATGCGCGTTGTGGGATCATCGTTAACGTAACGCCGCTAGAGCCTGAGTGGGAAGGCCATGTGACTTTGGAATTCTCAAATACGACTAACTTGCCGGCACGGATTTATGCAGGTGAAGGTGTAGCGCAAATGCTGTTCTTTGAATCTGATGAAATTTGTGAAACATCCTATAAAGACCGTGGTGGTAAATACCAAGGCCAGACAGGTGTGACCTTGCCAAAAGCATAATATTGCTAATACATTGAATAAACGGGACTTAAAGTCCCGTTTATTTTTTTAGAATTTCATTCATCGGAAACTTTGGCTTTTTGGTCACGATATTTTGGAATTCGATATAAAAATAAGCATAATGACAGAAATATATCTATAAAAGATGCTAACAGCATCATATAAAAAAGCACTGACTCGGCTGGGAAGCTTAAGGATAAAAAAGTAGTGCTTAGCATAAGAAGGATGTTTGACATGATTCAACAACGGACATATTCATTTCGTGCGAGTTACTTGGCTATGTTGGTCAGTCTATGCATGAGTCCAGCAACTTTTGCATTACAAGAGTTGTCGGACACTTCTTTGTCTGAGTCGACAGGAGAGGGTGTAGCTCTTGTTTTAGATAACTTTAAAATGGTATTTCAGGGATCAAAAGATCTTTCTGCAGGTTCAAGTTATGCGCGTGGTCTAGTTGACCCGGGACAATACGACACCGGGTTTATTCGTTTAGTTCCTACCGGGGAAAACTACCAATCTTTATATGATAGCTATTATGCGCAAAAGTATACATCAGACTATCAAACAGCATATCAAACAGCAGTCACCAATAATGACCTTGCTTATACAAGTAAGTACAATGAAGTAAAAAATGATACGACTTTATATAACTCTAAATATACTGAATTTTATAACAGTAATTATGCCAATTATGAAAAAGCAGAAATTGATAAGTATTGGGATAGAACTAGACCAACTAATACATATCAAGTTTATTATAATGCACGCGTACTCATATATGGCGCTGCTGAAACAGAGCGGATGACAATTGCTAAAATAAAACAAGATAAACCTGTAGTAGCTGATGCAACCGCAAAAGTAGTTACAGATACTAAAAACTGGATTGAAAATGAAGCAGTTAGACAAGCACAATTAACTTACAAAGATCCAGTTAGAGAAGCAAACTTAGTTGCTGTCCCAACTGCATCAAGTTGGGCTGTAAATCAATTGCAGCAACGTAAAACTAAAGCAGATGTTTTTATCTACGGTTTAGCCTTATCTAAAAGTGATAATGATTTAAGTAGCCGTTTTAGTAACCAGGGTTTTAATTGGGGTAGTGCAGATAACCCATGGTTAGTTCATGCAGGTACAGCAGAAAAGGTAAGACAGTTTACCGTTACAGAAAAAGATGTTGGCTACATTGCGATTGAAGCACCCTTGATGTCAGTCACACCTACAGAAGCGGATAATAATATTAAACTTGGTTTCTGGGCTGATATTTTTGCGCGTGGTTTTAATACGAATAATGCTGTAGATCCAATTACAGGTGGACCAACTGGAGGTCTGGATCAAAGCGAACGTTTGCGCTTACAGTTCATTGCCAATGGTTTAAGTCTAAATGGTTCACAAGTTCGACTCTTTCAAACCTTACCGTCAAGTATTTTAAACTATAGTGAAACATTGGGTTTGGCGAGTTTAATTCGTCTAAATACCAATGACCGCCCTGAAAATTTAACAAATGCTAGTGCAGACTTAAATGCCAAAGGTATACGTATTAGTACAGCCGCACGTGATGATGATTCCGATGGTGTGGGGCCAACACCGGCGTTAAATAATTCAGTAGCACCACTATTTAATCCAGTTGAAGGTTTATATTTGTATAGCCCAAATATTAACTTGGTATTGGGTAACATGTATCAACCATTTATTGTGGGGTCTGAAGGCAATAACATTATTTTAGAAGTGACCCGTATCCCGGATATTAAAGAAATTTATACCCAAATTTATCAGAATTATGGAGGTGGTTTAGGTTCATCTGAATTACAAGGTAGTACATGTAATGTTTATCAGTGTGGAATGCCAATTAAAAACCACAACACAGATCTGAGTGCTAATTATCAAGGGCGGAGTGCAACCCATAGTAGTATTTCGATTGGTTCGGTAGAGCGCATACCAGGAACGAATTTGTTGCGTGCAAAAGATATAAATTCCACTGGAGTCGTGTTTAAAAGCCCAACAGGTGATTCTGTAAACTTGGGTTCTGTAGCGATTGATGGGGTGTTAATCCAACACCTTAAAATAAAAACAACAGGTTTGTAAGGAGTCAGTCCATGTTTAAATTATCTTTACTTGGTACAGTTCTCCTCAGTGCAGCAATGACACATGCAGCCTTAGAACAGTTGAATTCCAATGAATTGACAAATGTCGCAGGGCAAGGTGGAGCTGACTTAAATTGGACGTTGTCCTTAAACCATGTTTATGCAACTGATTTGAGCAAAGAGAATATTTCAACAGTTGATGCTCAAGGTAATGTGCTTGAAGCATTTTATGTCCTCGACCCTGCGGCATGTGGTACCACAAAGCAATTTTGTCGTTTAGCGATAGCACCTAATAATCATGTCGATGACAATGGCAATAAAAAGTGGTTAGTGTTTAAAGGACTGCAGGGCACCTTACAAATAGATAAGTTTTCTGTAGATGGCACAACCATTATCAATGCTGCAGGTAAGCCACAGACTGCTATGCAAATTACCTTCTATGATGATAATCCTTTAAAAATTCGTAACCTTGGCTTTAGTACAGTATCGATTGAAACAGGTGAAGGTGGTACAGAGGGGTATGAAAATACACCCACCTATCAGACCTATAGTCAAAAGTTGATCGACGAAAATGGCAATATCACCACAACTCCAGTAAGTGTGCCAAATTTTGATAGGGGTACGGAGAAAGGCTTTCTTGGCTTAAATATGCATGGCAATTTGCATATGAGCGGCAATTTAAAAATCTTTAGTTATAACTGTTCAGGTGCGGCAGGTAGCCGTTGTTAGTCAAAAGGCTTTGCGAGCAGCATAAGGATATAACAATGAAAAAAATAGTAGAATTAAATCTTTTGACCGCATGTATTATCGTTGCACAACAGTCTTATGCGCTTGAACAGATTGATGAGCAAAGTCTGTCGAATGTGACAGGCCAAGACGGTATTGTGATTACCCATGAAGTTTCGAGAGTAACTGCCGAAAAAATTAATTGGTATGACCCGAACCCGGATGCAAATAAAAAAATGGGGATTGGTTTGCATAACTTTAATATGGAAGCAAAACCCGGGCAGTCCATTATAAGTCAGCTTGAATTCGATGTAGGGGCTACAGACCGAGGTGCAGGTTTAAAAATTGCGGCGAGTATTTCACCATTTACAGCAACGGCTGATCTCAATCTCGTGAAAACAACATGCAGCACACTCAATTGTGTACCATCCGAAAATACGCTTCGTACACAAGGCACACATGTTACAAACTCATTAGGTTCAATTGGCTTAAGTACTTCTACACCGCTGAGCGTTTTATTGCAAACGAGTGCTGGGCTATTTAATAAAAATGAAAAAGCAAGTATTGATTTTCAGCTGCAAAATGCCACCCTTAGTCATAAATTAGGTGAAAATAGTCTGATTTTTAATGACTTTAATTTTAATTTTGCGGGTTTCGGTTATATGTATATCGATGCCGAAGAAGGTGTTGTACTGACAACACGTAAGGGTAATGAAGACCATTATATTGATTTAGGTCGTGTTACTGATACTTCCGAGGTGGCTGCAGGTCGTGAAGCGACCAACCCAGGTGTTAACATTGATTTACGTTACTATACACCAAATAATGAACGGAAAAATATTATCCGTATGGGTGCATCAGGTGCTGTAACCAACGCCCGTTTGGCAATGTCTGGTGATCAAACCAATATCGCAGATTTTGATATTGGGAATAAGGCTGCCGATGGTAATCACGCTCAAGCCATAAAAACAGCACAAGGCTACAGTAATTTAGTGGGGGATGGCGGGGTTAAATTTTCTTTAGCTGCCGATTTTACCAATGACAATGATCCTAACTTACCTGCAACAAAGAAGGCGACGACCCTTGAGATTGGTCATACAGGTAAAGGTAGTTACGCTATTGAATTTTCAAAAATAAGACCTTTAACCACACGTGATGCAGAAGACAAGTTACATGGTAAAAATGCCTATATTGACTTTGGTGATATTTATTTAAACACCATTAGAGGTAAAGATCTTGAGTTTTTGGTAAATGACAATTTAAAACAAATTTTACAGATACCGACTGATACCGTGTCTCAAGTCTTATCTACGACAGATAATGATTATGCATTGATTGCGGTCCGTGGTTTTGACTTCCAATCTATTGCGGCAAAAGCGCGTTTTATTTCAGATAACTCTTTAGCTGAGTTAACGGGTGATGGAGGTTCTTGGGGAATTGGTATTCCTGTTTACAATCTAAATGCCAATGTAGCACTTAGAGGAACTACGTATGGTGAAAATGCACAAAAAGGGATTGCCTACAATGTAATGGCATCGACACAAGGCTATGGTATTGATGCAAAAACAGGTTTGCCAAGCACGACATCTATTATTTTGATTGATGGTGGAGATAGTAAACATTTGACACCTGTGTCAGAAGGCGGCGACGGAAAGAAATATGATCCCGTCAATTATTATGCTGGGTTTAGAAATATTGATGCTTTTATTGAGTCCCATGGTGTGATTGGCTATGAAGATGAAGGTATCCGTATTATTGCTGACAAACTTGTATTGGCAGCAAGTGCAGAACTTGCAATCGGTCAATTACCAGGTTCGAAATATAACTGTACAACAGAAGCAGCATTATGTGGAACTTATGTCCCTCTCGACAGCTTTTCGAAGCCGGATGATGTCTTGACCAATATTTCATTTATGTTAGATGGTACAGGTCAATTGTTGATCATTCCTGGGGTTGATCCAACAGACACATCACCGGATAGCAATTTCTTATCTTATGAAGCTTCATTTAGATTTAGACCATTGAGTACTGAAGAAGCTGCGGATGAAGATAATATTGGCAGTTACTTTAGAATCAGTAATGAAGACATTGATATTAGTGGAAATTTACAAGTTTCTGCATTTAATTTTAACCGTTTACAAGGTGAGTTAGGTTTAAACGGAAAAATTCGTTTAAATGAAGATACTGTAGTCATGGATAACCAAATCAATTTTAATCCAAGCAAAAATATTAAAGAACCATTCAGAGCTAATTTTGCAATGCAAACAAATAACGCTAGCATGCAAAAAATTGCAGATATCGCACTCACTGGCGGAACGATGCGTAGCACTATGGGAATTAAGCCACGTTAATCAGAAATCAAATATTAAGGATAATAAAATGAAAAAAATAATGCTAAAGACATTAGCCATTTCGATGTTTGGGCTGATAGGAACAACTCATGCGATGACAGCTTTAAACGATCAGGAGCTTTCTCATGTAGATGGTCAGGCTTTACTTAATTTACAGAATAGTTATGACTCAGGTCAGGGTATTAATTTTAGTAAATTAAGCGTTCAAGCATTGATGGAATTAAATGCGAATATTAAAAGTTTACAACTTGGCTGTGGCGGTGATAAAGGTGCAGGCTGCGATATTGATATTTCAAATATTGCACTCAGTGGTCTAAACCCAAGCTTAGACTCTTTAGGAAATCCAGTGTTTGATGCAAACGGACGTGCATCAACAAGCGCGGAAATTACCAATCCTTTTGTTGAATTTGCCATTAAGGGCAATAGTGCAGCGACACGTCAAGTCGTTGGTTTTCGTGTTGGTGCTGAGCAAATTGTCGGTCTACTGACTTTAGGTACAGAAAATAGTCAGAACCCAACAGATGGTATTAAAAGCTTTAGTGGCTATATGAAGATGGCTGCCACCCAAGGTGAAGCGCTAACAAAAGCGGCTACATTTGGTAATACTTTAGATGAAAGTATTCAGGGACGGATTAAGGTAGATTTATTATTAGCGAAGCCAGAACGAGTATTTACTAGTCGACCAGGATCAGAGGGACATACAGGCATTACCGTACCATCTATGCGTGTAAACTTTACTATGCCTGAAACGATTGTGTCTGGACAACGAATTAATCAAGCAGTAGTTAGCAACATTCGTTCATCAATTAAATCTATTCCACTTGCCTCTGGGGGGGATATGACGAATGTGATCGGAACACCAAATTGGAGTGGAGATCAACTTTACGTGGACTTTGATCCATTGGTATTGAATGCTGTTGGTGATCATGCATTCTTTAAAATGTTACCTGGTTCAAGTTTAGATAACTTGAATATGAATATTACCTTTGAGCAAGCCTTAAATATGATTCATAACATTCCACTTAATGGTACGGGTGGCTATTTATCTTTACAGTCAGAAGCAGTCAAATGGCAAGGTACAGATGCCCTTGATACTGCTCAACCAGGTTGGTGGATGTCGTTTAAAGATCCAATTCAACTTGGTTATTTAAAAACTCAAGATGAAGTCGATATTTCATATGTGCTCCCTCAAGTTGCAACGGCAATTACTAACTTCTTATTGCAGCCAGCCAATATTATTAACGTGAATACATTAGAAGCTATTGGTTCATTGCTGAGTGAACCTGTGGAGAAAAAACTAAATATTGATGTAGGTACTTATACAACCAATACACCAGCAACATTAACTTTGCAGAATAAAATCTTACAAAACCAAAATGTTACATCGAACTGTTTTGGTGGTTATAAATTCTGTTAATCCTGCAATAAAAAATCCCGCTTTATGCGGGATTTTTTATTATCAAAGAAAATTATTTCGCAATTTTCGTCAATAACTCTTCTTTAGATAAGTTTACAGATTCAGCATCACGACGACCTTTATATTCAAAAGTACCTGCATCCAGACCTTTTTCACCAATCACAATGCGATGTGGAATACCAGTCAATTCAAGATCAGAGAATTTCACACCTGGACGTTCATTACGGTCATCAAGCAGTACGTCAAAACCAGCAGCTTGCAGTTCTGCATATAAACTTTCAGCAGCTTCTAAAGTACGAGGTGATTTATGCGCATTCATTGGCACAATTGCCACTTCAAATGGAGCGATCGATGCCGGCCAGATGATGCCTTTTTCATCGTAATTCTGTTCAATCGCAGAAGCAACCACACGTGTTACACCAATGCCATAACAGCCCATAGTCACAGTAAACGGTTTGCCATCTTCACCCAGAACTTTACAGCCGAGAGCTTCTGAGTATTTCTTGCCTAACTGGAAGATATGGCCGACTTCAATACCGCGTTTGATTTGTAGTACACCTTTTCCATCTGGAGAAGGATCACCTTCAACCACATTACGCAGGTCATAAACTTCAGTAAACTTCGCATCACGTTCCCAGTTTACACCAGTTGCGTGTTTATCAGCTTCATTGGCACCAGCAACAAAATCAGAAAGTACAGAAGCTGCGCGGTCAACGATTACGGTAATGCCTTTTTCTACCAGACCTTGTGGACCGACAAAACCAGCTGTTAAGCCAAGTTCAGCAAGTTGAGCTTCAGTGGCAAATGTCAGAGGAGCAGCAATCAGAGGATGTTTTTCAGCTTTAATTTCATTCAATTCATGGTCGCCGCGAAGGAACAGGGCAACCACTGGCGCAGGCTGCCCAGCTTCTTTTGCTACGCCTTGAACAAGAAGCGCTTTTACTGAATGCGCAGGATCTGTACCTAAGAACTTAGATACATCGGCAATGGTTTTCTGGTTTGGTGTATCAACTACTTTCAGTTCTTGAGTTGGTGCAGCACGTTCACCAACTAAAATTGCTTCAGCCATCTCAATATTGGCTGCGTAATCTGATTCAGTTGAGAAGGCGATATCGTCTTCACCACTAGATGCTAATACATGGAATTCATGTGAACCTGAACCACCAATTGAACCGGTATCAGCCTGTACTGGACGGAAATCTAAGCCTAAGCGGGTAAAGATCTTGCAGTACGCTTCGTACATTTTGTCGTAAGTTTCTTGCAAAGATTCTTGATCTGCATGGAAAGAATAAGCATCTTTCATGATGAATTCACGTGAACGCATCACACCGAAACGTGGTCGGATTTCATCACGAAATTTGGTTTGAACCTGGTAGAAGTTTGCAGGCAATTGTTTGTAACTTTTCAGTTCATTACGTGCCAGATCAGTGATGACTTCTTCGTGTGTAGGACCTAGGACGAAGTCATTAGTATGGCGGTCTTTAAAGCGTAAAAGTTCAGGACCATATTGAACATAACGGCCAGATTCTTCCCAAAGTGATGCAGGCTGAGTCACCGGCATCAAGACTTCAAGTGAACCCGCATTGTTCATTTCTTCACGAACGATCGCCTCAACTTTATTTAATACGCGAACGCCCATCGGCAGCCAAGTGTAGAGACCTGAAGCCAATTTACGAATCATACCGGCACGAAGCATGAGCTGATGTGAAATAACTTCAGCATCGTTCGGGGTTTCTCTTAACGTTGCAAATAAAAAGCGACTCGCGCGCATGGAAACTGTCCTAAAAAATTAAGCGTTAAAGCAGAGATTATACAATAAAAAATGAGGTGATCATTTTGAATGTCACCTCGTTACATGGTCTGAATTATGACATGATTTTACGTGCATGGCGCAGCATAAAATTCTTAAAGTCATCCAAATAGGTGAAGATTACTGGAACGACCACCAGAGTCAGTAGGGTAGAGGTAATTACCCCGCCAATCACCGCGTGCGCCATCGGTGCACTCTGTTCACCGCCTTCACCGAGCCCAAGTGCCAGAGGTACCATTCCCATCACCATGGCACTCGTGGTCATCAGGATCGGACGCAAACGGGTTTTCCCGGAAGCAATAATGGCTTCATAGCGATCTTCACCCCGATCCATGGCTTTCTTGATGAAGTCAATCAGCAAGATAGCATTCTTGGTGACCAAACCCATCAGCATGATAATCCCGATGATCGAAAACAGGTTCATGGTGGAGTTAAACAGGAACAGGGCCAAGAATACCCCGATCAGGGATAAAGGTAGAGATGCCATAATCGCTGCCGGATGAATAAAGCTATTAAATTGGGACCCGAGCACGATATAGATAAACACGATTGATAAAGTAATCGCAGTCAAGGCATAACCCGCAGACTCTGCCATGTCGGCATTGGCACCTTGAGTATCAAAGCTGTAGCCAGGTGGCAAGTCAAATTCTTCCTGTAATTTGCTAATATCCTGGCCGATATCTCCGGCAGGGCGACCGGCAGTATTGGCTTCCACCAGTACTTCACGCGCCAGATCGCGACGGTTAATTTGGGACGCGCCAAGTTTCTCTTCGAATTTCGCCACGCTGGATAAAGGCACCATGATCGGTTGGCCATTGACATCGGTCTTGTTTGAGTTGAGATACAGGTTCTGTAGATCATTTGGCAAAGTACGTTTGTCTTCAGTCAAACGAAGATTGACATCATAGGTTTCACCTTTTTCATCTTGCCAAGTGGTGACATCATCACCCGCAATTAGTGGGCGAACGACATTGGCAATCTGGTTCACAGATAGACCTAGGTCGCTGGCGAGTACACGATTCACTTGAATATTGAGGGTTGGTTTAGGTTCTTTCAGTGAAGATTCCAGATCGACAATACCTTCAATTTTCGCCATTTGCTGCATAAAACGGTCGGAGATTTTTTGCAGCTCATCCAGATCAGGACCTTTGATCGAGATCATAATAGGCTTTTGACCCCCCGACACGGTTTCATCAGCAGAGGCGACTGAAGTAATGGTAATACCGCCAACCGACTTCAGACGGTCACGGAATTCATTGTTCAGGTCTGTTAATGTCTTTTCCCGTTCAGTACGCGGGGTGACCGTAACGCGCAGACTGACATGGTTTTTGCCCCGGTCGGTGACGCCGTTGATCACACCATAAGTTGCACGTACATCTGGATGCTTGCGGATGATTTCATCCACCTGTTTCAGTTTAGCCTGTGAATATTCCAGAGATGCATCGACTGGGGTTTCAAACTTAATTCGGATTTCGCCTTTGTCTGGAACTGGCACAAATTCGGTCCCGATCAGTTTGGACAGTCCTAGGGCGCCAAACAGTGAAGCCACTGCGATCAGAATGGTGATGAATCTAAAACGTAATGCCAGCTTGAGCAGCTTTTCATAAATATGGCTTAGATTGTCCAGTTTGTTGGAAACCCAGTTAAAAAAGCGTTTCAGCGGATTCTGTTTTTTATTAGGATCTTTTTTACGTTCCGCCCAGTGCGCAGATAGCATTGGATCCAGAGTGAAACTGACAAACATCGAGATCAGGACTGCGGTACTTACAGCAACACCGAACTGGTAGAAGAACCGGCCAATAATTCCGCCCATAAACGCTACCGGTAGGAATACCGCCACAATGGTTAATGTCGTTGCTAATACAGCTAGACCAATTTCTTTGGTGCCATCCAGTGCTGCCGTGACATGATCCTTGCCCATATCACTATGTCGTACGATGTTTTCCCGAACGACAATGGCATCATCAATCAGCAGACCAATACATAGCGAGAGGGCTAGTAAGGTCATCATGTTGATGGTAAAGCCAAACGCCCAGATAAAGGTTAGGGTGCCGAGCAGAGAAATTGGCAGCGTCAGACCAGTAATAATGGTAGAGCGGAAGGAACCCAAGAATAACAAAACGATGACGACAGCAAGTATTGCACCTTCAATAATAGTACGCGCGACATCACCAATCGTACCGCGGATACTTTTAGAGGAATCCACCACAACTTTCAAAGTAGTACCTTGCGGTAACTGGGCTTTGATGCTTTCTAATGTTTTGTAAGTCTGGTCAACCACTTCAATCACGTTGGAATCAGAGCTACGCAGAATATCCACGGCAACGGCAGTTTTACCATTCAGGAATGCACCTGTTTCCAGTTCGGCCTGACTGTCCTCAATGTTTGCCACCTGTTTCAGGAAAATCGGGGCACCATTTTTATTGGCAATGACCAGATCACCAAAGGAAAGGGGATGCAGTACCTTGGAGTTGATTTCAACTACCAGTTCGGAATTGCCGGATTTGAGCGTGCCGCCCGGCACTTCGATATTTTCTGATTTCAATGTGTTAATGACACTATCGACACCAATACCAAAGGCCTGCAATTTTTGTGGTTCAACCTGAATGCGAATCTGGCGCTGTGCATCACCGAGCAGATTCACGGTACCGACACCGGGTACCGTGCGCAGTTGCGGTACGATACGCTGATCCAGATAGGAACTCAGTGATTTTAAATCCATATTATCGGATTCGAATACAATCGACATCACGGCATTGGCAGATGGGTCATAGCGCTCCACCACTGGTTCCTGAATTTCATCGCGGAATTCGGCAGTGACGGATGCAATCTTGTCGCGGACATCCTGTGCAGCGGTAGTAGAAGGAACATCCAGATTGAATTCGGCGGTGATCATCGACAGACCTTCACTGGACTGGGAAATCACCTGCTTTAAACCGGAAATGGTATTGATCTGGTCTTCCAGCTTTTTAGTGATTTCTGATTCCACCGTTTCAGGAGAAGCACCTGGATAGTTGGTATAGATCACCACAAAAGGGAAATCCACATCCGGGAATTCTTCCACGCCCATGCGTTGCCAGGACGCCAATCCAAGGACCATCAGGCACAGCATCATCATGATGGTGAGTACCGGATATTTCACACTAATACGCGTCAACCACATCTTATTATTCCTTTAATAATTTAGTTTTGGCTGACACTGACCGTTTTATGGATATCAGCATCCGTAAAGGTAATTCGGCTGACCTGATCGCCAGCTTCCAGTCCCCGTACCACGGCAAGATTGTCGTTATAGCGCTGGTCCAGAACTTCAACATTCAGCTTCATAATTTTGTTTTGTCGAATCACCCAGACATAAGGCTTGTTCTGAATATCGCGGATGGTATCCAGTGGAATCAGTTGCCCAGCTACTTGGCGTGAACTGAGGATTTCACCATCGACAAAAGCGCCGATACTTAGAGAGGTAATAGTTTCATTTGGACGAGCAAAAAACTCGATTTGTCGACTGGCCTGATCAGCAATCGGGGAAATTCGGCTAATTACTGCAGTGAGCAGGTTAGGGTTGCCCTGAATACGGTATTCGATTTTACTGTCAACTTTTAAATCCGCCTGCATTTCGCTTGGTATTTTGGCCTGGATTTCCAGTTGATCTGGATCCACGATTTCAAACAGGGTTTGTCCGGCAGTGACGGTTTGTCCTGGTTCAACTTGACGTTGGGTAATTACGCCACTAATTGGGCTGGTGATAATCCCATCACGATCCGCTTTTTGCGCAATATCGACATTGGCCTGTTGCGCACGGACATTTTCCAGCTGGGTCTGATAGTCGACCCGGCTTTGTTCATATTCAGCTTGGGAAATAAAGCCCTGATTAAGCAAGCGTTGTTTGCGCTCCATCATCAGGCGGGCCTGATTGGCCTGTGCTTGGGCAGAAGCGCGGTTGGCCTGTGCCTGAGCCAACCGGGCAGCATTGTCCTGATTATTCAGCCGTACCAGGATTTGACCTTTTTGGACGCGCTGACCAACTTGTGCATTAACACTGGTCGCAGTTGCAGTGACCTGTGCCTGAATGCTGCTTTGATTCACGGCACGAATGGTGCCGGTAAAGGTGGTGCGCTGAACTGCATTACCAGTTTTAACCGCGACTAGGTCTTGCTGGATCAGTTCAACGGACTGCGTAGTTTGTGATGGAGTAGGCTCAGCTTCTTTATTATTGCAAGCACTTAATAGCAGACTCAAACAGAGCAGGCTGAGTGCAAAAGTGGAACGACAGGTTTTAGAATTTTTCTTGGTCAAAATATAGGGTGCGGAGTGCATAAGGGTCCTTATATCGCGCTGTCCACTGAAGCAGCTGCAGGAAATGCTTAATTATTCAAGCGCTTTTAAACGCTGGATAATTCTGTCGTATTCTGCTTCCTTGTTTCGATAGCGAGTTTGTAAAGATTGAATATTTTCTTTTTGTGCGTGCAGATTTTTTTCATTATTGGCCAGGGTGGTTTTTAAATGCGCTGGCACAGTCTGACCCTTACGCAGATATTCACGTTCCTGACGGACAAAGCTCACCCGGTCTTTTTGTAATTGCTTCATCTGTTCTTGCTGGAATTCGATCTGCTTTTTCAGCTGGGACAGGGTTTCATTCTTTTTCTGGATCGCGGTTTGGCTGTTATTGTAGGCGCGTTTTAACTTCTGGTCTTCAACCTGTTGTTTTACTTGAGCGGCGCGTTTAGGTGCCTGACGAATATCTGCTTCGACATTATAAGGCTTGGCACGCTGGATGACCTGCATGTTGGCATCCAAGGCTTCATAGCCATAACGAATATGATTAGGGGTCACATTGGTACTAATAGTAGGCACGCCCTTACTATCATAGTAACGGTACCATTTGGCTTTGCCAGGCGCAGTATTGGAGGCTGCAACTGTGGTTGTCAATGCCGCTTGTAACAGGAGTGTGGTCAAGATCGCCGTCTTCTTGAAGATGGATTTTACTTGATCCAAAGAAGCAGGTTTTTCCCCAAGCTGGCGCATGTTTGGCTCCACAAATGACAGTTGACTAATAAATGAGATTTAAAGTTGACTAAATTACTTATTTTACAATAATAATACTGATATATTATGCCTAATTACTCCAATAAAAAACTATTCACCTCTAAATAGCAAGTCAAAAAAAAATCATTGAAGCAAGGAAAGTGTGAAATCGTTGTTAAAAACTGATCTTTTTGCCTACTTGGGTAGAAAATGCTCGTTGATAATGCCCAGACAGGTATGTTAAAAATAATCGACACATATATAAATTTCCACTATAAGCCGCGTTGCTTATGGTTTTTAAAATGGGAAGGGTTAAGAAATGGACGATAAATTCCAAAATCTAAAAGTTATGGTCATTGATGATTCAAAAACCATTCGTCGTACAGCGGAAACTCTTCTTCAGCGTGAGGGGTGTGAAGTCGTTACTGCAGTGGATGGCTTTGAAGCACTGTCCAAAATTGCAGAGGCAAATCCCGATATCGTTTTTGTAGACATCATGATGCCGCGCCTAGACGGTTACCAGACTTGTGCCTTGATTAAAAACTCGCAAAACTACCAGAACATTCCTGTTATTATGCTATCAAGTAAAGATGGTTTGTTCGACCAGGCTAAAGGCCGTGTAGTAGGTTCAGATGAGTATCTTACTAAGCCATTCAGCAAAGATGAGTTGCTGAACGCAATCCGCAACCACATCAGCGCGTAATATATTTGAATTTTTTTGGGGATAATGGGCATGGCACGTATTCTAATTGTTGATGATTCACCGACAGAAACATTCCGCTTTCGTGAAATTTTAACTAAAAACGGTTTTGAAGTAATTGAAGCATCCAACGGGGCAGATGGGGTGACCATGGCACAGGCAGAATTGCCGGATCTGGTGCTGATGGATGTGGTGATGCCAGGGGTGAATGGCTTCCAGGCAACTCGCCAGATTGCACGTGGGGCCACTACAAAACATATCCCTATCGTAATTGTAAGTACCAAGGATCAGGCAACTGACCGTGTATGGGGTAAACGTCAGGGTGCTGCAGATTATCTGACCAAACCTGTAGATGAAAACCAGTTAATTGATGTGATCAAACACCACCTCAATGCAGGATAAAACGCTATGGCAGCGAACGGATTTATCGAACTGCTTCGCATTGCTAAACGGGGTAATAAAAACTACGTTTCCAATGAAAATGAAGCGAACCGATGGTCAGGCATAGCTTTTGAGATGATGGGGCAATATTTTGTTGCTCCACTTGGGGAAGTATCAGAAGTCATATATCCGCCAACATATACACCAGTCCCAAATACCCAGCCTTGGGTGCTTGGGCTGGCAAATATTCGAGGCAGGCTGCTTGCAGTATCGGATTTGGCTCAATACATGTCTGGACATAGAAGCCAGTACTCGCCAACTCAAAAAGTTTTATGTATTAACCATAATGAACAGTATGTCGGCCTGGTAGTAGATCAGGTTTTGGGGATTCAACACTTTAACAAGAAAAGTTTCTTTTCTAAAAACACTGAACTGGATCAGCACCTGCAAGAGTATTGCCAGGGCTATTTCCATCAGCATAACCAGCGATGGCATGTATTCCTGTTCAGTCGGTTGTTGCAGAATCCAAAATATATGAATGCATCTATAAAATTTATAAATTAATTTGTCGCACGTAAGAAGCCGGGCGTAAATTCGGGGAGAGGCTGTATGGGCTTTAAGCTTAAAAAGAAAAATACAGGTGAGGGTAATGACCGCAAAGGCGGTAATGCCTTTTTAGCAAAGATTCAATCACAAGCAGATCAATGGTCACGTGTATTTGGGGATAGTGAAAAGTCTAAACCTTTAATTTATGGGGCAATTGGCTGTCTGTTAGCAGCAACCATCACCTTATTGTACCTTTTCTATAGTGTGCCACGTGGTAACGAATTAACACGTAGTCTTGGTGAATTGCGTCTGCTTTCTCAAACCATTTCTCGTCAGGCGACTGAAGCGACGGCTTCCGGTACTCCTGAAGCAATGAAAAACCTGACCGATTCTCAAAAGGCATTTGCTGAGAACCTGGAAACAGTCAAAAGCATTCATTCCAATAATGAAGCACTACAAACTGTAGACAAGCAATGGTCTGAAATCTCTGAAAGTATTGACCTGATTGCGTCTCAACAAAAAATCATTAACCAGTTATATGACACCAACATTGCGATTGGTGAAGCGATTCCTGGAATTCAGGCGGAATACAACCTGATGGTTGACCAGATGGCGCGTCAGGACATGCCTTCTAACCAGGTGGTTATTGCGAAAAACCAGGTGTTCATCGCAGAACGTATCTTGCGTTCGATCAGCTTGGTACTGTCAGGTAATGATGGTTCTCGTGAATCTGCGGACGACTTCAGTGCCGATACCGAAACCTTCGGTTCTTACCTGAATGCACAGTTAAACGGTTCAGCAGAACTGGGCGTACTGAAAATCACTGATCCAGCACTACGTGAATCATTAGAAGGCATCAAGGCTGAATATGAAGATGTACTGCAATCAGCAGCTTCGACTATCCTGAAAAACTCTGCACAAATCGTGAAGGTACGTCAGGCGTCTGCTTCAATCTTCGGTCAATCTGACAAACTGTTAGATAACCTGAACAAGCTGTCTGGCAGTACGGGTCTAAAAACTACGATTCCTGCGATTCTGTTAATCCTGTTATTAACCGGCTTCCTGGTCTGTGTATTCAAACTGCTGTCACTGCGTGGTGCATCAGATAAACAACGTGTAACCCGTCTGCAAGAAGAATATGACCGTAACCAGAATGCGATTCTACGTTTACTGGATGAAATCGCGGACTTGGCGGACGGTGACTTGCGTTCATACGCAACCGTATCTGAAGACTTCACCGGTGCGATTGCCGACTCGATTAACTTCGCGATCGACCAGTTACGTGATCTGGTATCCCGTATCACGGAAACGTCTCAAGAAGTTGCGCAATATACTGCGACCACACAGAGTATTACCAACCAGCTGGCTGAAGCATCTGAACACCAGGCGCAAGAGATTGCCGGTGCATCTGCTGCGATTAACGAAATGGCACTGTCGATTGACCAGGTATCTGCCAACGCAGAAGAGTCTGCAGTCGTTGCGGAACGTTCGGTACAGATCGCAGCAAATGGTGCGGATGTCGTAAACCGTTCGATTGAAGGTATGGACACAATTCGTGAACAGATCCAGGAAACATCTAAACGTATTAAACGTCTGGGTGAGTCTTCACAAGAGATTGGTAACATCGTTGCCCTGATTAACGATATTGCCGACCAGACCAACATCCTGGCATTGAACGCTGCGATTCAGGCGTCTATGGCGGGTGAAGCAGGTCGTGGTTTCGCCGTGGTAGCGGATGAGGTACAGCGTCTAGCGGAACGTTCAGCATCGGCAACCAAACAGATCGAAGGCCTGGTAAAAACCATTCAGACCGATACCAACGAAGCGGTAATCTCGATGGAACAAACCACAGCGGAAGTTGTACGTGGTGCGAACCTGTCTAAGGATGCCGGTGTGGCACTGGATGAAATTCAGACCGTATCGAACAACCTGGCAAAACTGATTGCGAACATTTCCGATGCAGCGAAACTGCAGGCAGCATCTGCAGGTCATATTGCAACTACGATGAACGTCGTACAGGAAATTACTTCGCAAACCACCACTGCAACATTCGACACAGCACGTTCGGTATCTGAACTTGCGAACATGGCGGATGCATTACGTGAATCTGTATCTGACTTTAAACTTCCAGAATAAGTCAGAAAACTTTGGGGGAGGATGTGTCTTTGTCTAGATGAAGGCACATCCACATACAGATAAAGCCTCGACAAGATGTACCTGACTGCAAAGTGAGGTCTCGCGTGACAATCCTGATACAGATTGAGCACCCTTCTTGGCGGAAATACGTAAGAAGCCTTAGCTATGAAAGAAATATTAAAAGACTTAGTTGAAACGACAGCGCTTCCTGAAGATAGTTATCTTGATCAAGATGCTGAAATTTTAGAAATTTTCGTCGAAGAGATTGAAGAAATCTTTGTCGAGTTAAACGCTTTATTTCCACAGTGGCTTGCCACACCAGATCATAAAGAAACACTGACGACCATTCGCCGCCATTTCCATACCTTAAAAGGTTCAGGGCGTATGGTGGGGGCGAAACAGGCCGGTGAAATTGCCTGGACAGTTGAAGATACCCTCAACCGGGTATTGTCAGGCACACTTGAACTGACACCAACTATTCAAAAGTTTGCTCAGGCAACTTTGAATGTCTATCAATACCTGTTGTATCCATGCTTTAAACAGACACAACCATTAACCGTGGATCTGCGCCCAATCGTATTGCTTGGGCAGCAACTGCAACAGCAGCAGACCCCAGAACCAGAATTAGAAGAATTATTACAGCTGGCAGATACACTGACGGCTGAAGGCCAATACTCTGGTCTTGAACTTGCAGATACAACAGAAGAAACGCCTAACGTTGAAACTCCTGTAAATGAGGTTACGGCTGAAGAAGCAATAGAGACTGTTGAAACCGTTGCAGAGGAACGTAGCGATCTGGAAGAAACGGTTGCGATCTTTATTGAAGAAGCTGAAGAGCATCTGGCAACGATTTATGACTTCCTGAAGCATGAAAATATTGCCAAGCAGGATTACAACAGTCTGATTCGTGCGCTGCATACCCTGCGTGGCAGTTCATCTATGGCGCAGATTGACCAGATTTTTGATGCCAGCTCTAAGGTTGAAAACCTGTTTAAAACACTGGTTCAAGACGAAATTGCATCGACTTCCAAAGAAATTGCCTTGTTGCAGCAATATTCTGAATTTGTGGGTGATTATCTGCACCTGTTGCGTCAGGGCAAAACTGAACAACTGGATGCGATTTCTGCAACTTTTGATGCAGCCTGGAATGACTACGGCTTTATCACTACCGAAGATCATGATGCGGTGCAGTCGCAAGGTTTGGTATCCCGTCTGGTTGAACTGAATATCGACCAGTTGCTGGATGCCGAGTTTGAATTTGACCGCCGTGCCGTTGAAGAATATCCAGCTTATATTGAAGCCTTAAGCCAGCAGGCAGCTGAACTGGTGGCGCATACGGATAACCGTGCAGCTGTGGGTATTCATGAATTCGCCTCACAGTTAAAAGCGGCTTATGATGCACTGATTCATCGACCAGTGTTGCTGCAAAGCGATTATGCCTTTGAGCTGTTCGCACAGGCGCATCAGGAATTTATCCACCTGTTCGATACCCTGGCTGCAGGTCAACGCGTGATTCTCAGCGCAGAAGTTGAAAAACTGTTGGCGGATCTGTCTGCCTTTGTACAGCAAGAGATTGAAGAATTCGAGCCAGAAGCAGCGCCTGAAACAGTGGTAGAAGCACCTGAGGCTGCTCCTGTAGCTACAGGTAGTGTTGACTTTGCTGCCATCAGTCAATGTATGGATCTGGACCGTCAACAGAGCGAATATGATGCTTCCAATCGTGACTTCGATGCAGATCTGCTGGATATCTTCCTGGAAGAAGCCGATGAGCTGCTAGCAGGAATTGACGAAGACCTGAATACCTGGGCACGTGAACCAGAAAATACTGAATCACTCAATAACCTGATGCGTTATCTGCACACCCTCAAAGGTGGTGCAAACATGATTGCAGCAACCAATATCGGTTCGATTGCGCATGAACTGGAAAGCATCTATGAACGCGTGATTCGTCAGCAGATTGCGGTATCACCAGCACTGATCCAGATTGTGCGACTGGTACAGGATAGTGTTTCTGACCGTATCCAGACCATCCGTGATGAACTGATTGATTATCCAGCGACAGAAACCATTAATATCCTGCAAAACATCCAGGCACTGGCTGCGGGTACAGCAACAGCGACTACAGCAGTCGATACTGCAGTGGTTGAACCTGTGGTTGCTGTGGAAGCAGAATCGGAAGAAGATAGTGAAGAGATTGCTGTTGAAGCTGAAAGCACTGAGTCTGTAGCAGAAATTTCTGAACCGGAAATTCTGTTAGATCCGGTTGAAGAAACAGTTGTTGAAGAAGTAGCTGCAGCATCAGTTGAACCTGTTTCAGAAGAAGACGAACTGAAAGCGATTGTTGCAGAGACGTTCCGCGAAGAATCTGAAGAGATTCTAGGAAATGCTGAGAAGCTGCTGGAACAATGGTTCGACCAGCGTAGTGACCGTAGCTTGCTGCTCCAATTACAACGTGCGGCCCACAGTATTAAAGGTGGGGCGCGTATGGCAGGCGACGAAACCATCGCAACTATTGCCTATGGTTTGGAAACCACTTTCGAACAGTTCGCGGTTCATCATTTCAACTCCAATGCCTACGACAGCCTGTTACAGCAGACCTGGAAATGGCTGGCTCAGGCAATCTTCAAGCATGATTACAGTGGTTTTGAACAGATCAAGACTGCGTTAGATGCAATTGAGTTTGTCGATGTCACTGCACAGTTGCCGGAACGTCTGACCAAAACTGAAAGTCTTGATATTACTACTGGCTTTGAATTTGTTCAGGGTGATGGTACTGAACCACCTAATATGATGGGTGAGTGGGCAGAAACAGCGGCTTCTGACAACAGCAACGAAATGATCCGTATCTCGGCTGATCTGGTTGAGAAGATGATCAATCTGTCGGGTGAGAATTCGATTAACCGTTCGCGTATCGAGATGGATCTGGGGCAGCTCGGCAATACCCTGAACGAGATGGAACTGGCGATCAAGCGTCTGGCCGATCAGTTACGCCGAATGGAAGGCGAGCTGGAAACCCAGATTATTGCCAAGCACGGTGCTGAAAACTCGCGCTATACCGACTTCGACCCATTGGAGATGGACCAGTATTCCTCTCTGAACCAGCTGTCGAAATCGCTGGCTGAATCTGCATCGGATTTAATCGACTTCAAGTCAACGCTGGCGGAAAAAATCCGTGATACCGAAGGCCTGTTACTGCAACAGTCACGTATTCAAGCTGAAATTCAGGAAAGCTTGATGCGTACCCGTCTGGTACCATTCGACCGTATGTTGCCTCGTCTGCAACGTATCGTTCGTCAGACTTCGACCACCTTGAACCGTCCGGCCGAACTGATTGTTCAGAATACAGAAGGTGAACTGGATCGTAATATTCTGGAACGTCTGGTCAGTCCGTTTGAGCACATGCTGCGTAACGCGATCGACCATGGTCTGGAAGATACCGCAGAGCGTATTGCGCTGAACAAGCCGGAAGTGGGTTCGATTGTACTGAACATCAGCCGTCAGGGTACTGATGTACTCATCTCCTTTAGTGATGATGGTAAAGGGATTGACTCAGAAGCGATCCGTGCCAAAGCCATTGCGAAAGGCTTGCTGAAAGAAGAGCAGCAGGTGGATCAGGAAGAGCTGTTGCAGTTCATCTTCCATCCAGGCTTCAGTACTGCGAAAGAGGTCACCCAGATTTCTGGTCGTGGTGTGGGACTGGACGTGGTACAAAGCGAGATCAAGGCGCTCGGTGGTCATGTTTCAGTGAAATCTGAACTGGGTAAAGGCACGACCTTTACCATTCGCGTACCGACTACAGTAGCAGTCAGCGATGCCCTGATGGTGAAAGCTGGCGATCAGCAGTATGCAATTTCTCTGGCACAGATCGACCGTATCGTGCGTATTGCACCAACCACTCTGGAAACTTACTTCAACAGTAAAGATGACTACTTCAAGATTGATGGCGTGAACTACAAACTGCGTTATCTGTCTGAGTTTGTTGCCAATCAGCCAGTGCCACGTCTGAATAACATCGCGAACTCACTGCCAGTGTTGCTGATCAAAGGCAACAATGGTCAGAGTATTGCCTTGCTGGTAGACCAGTTAGTCGGTTCACGTGCACAGATTGTGGTGAAACCAATTGGCCAGCAGTTTGCCAATATTGGGGTAGTTGCCGGTGCAACAATTCTCGGCGATGGTAGTGTCTGCCTGATTCTCGACGGTCAGAATGTTGCCCGTCAGGCACAGGCAACACAACGCATCAAACAGGTATCCGATCAGCAGGATCTGTCACGTCGTGGTAATGCCCGCCGTCTGGTGATGATCGTCGATGACTCCGTAACCGTGCGTAAGGTTACTTCGCGTCTGCTCGAACGTCAGGGTTACGATGTGGTAACCGCCAAAGATGGTGTGGATGCAATTGAGCAGCTGGAAAATGTTCGTCCGGATCTGATGCTGCTGGATATCGAGATGCCACGCATGGATGGTTTCGAAGTGACCAATCTGGTACGCCACCACGATATTCACCGCAACTTGCCAATTATCATGATTACATCACGTACTGGCGAGAAGCATCGTGAACGTGCCTTCAGCTTGGGCGTCACCCATTATATGGGTAAACCGTTCCAGGAAGCTGAACTGCTTGCCAATATTCAAGAACTAATCGCTGCTCAACAGGGGTAATGCATGAGTCAAAACACTTTAAGTAGCGTCGCGGCAGACAAGATCAGTCAGCAGGAACTGCAACACCTGATTACAGTTTCTACGGGGTTTATCGATGCCTATATTATTGACTGTTACGGCAAAGATCCGATGCTGTTGCCACAGAATATTGTTCTGTCTGCATTGGACAGTAGCACGCAGGTAAAAACGGTGGATTGGCATGAAGCCAAGCTGCCGGTATATGCTGTAAATGATCCAAGCCGTAACAGTGGTGTAGCCTTGGTAATTGAAGGCGATGAAGTCAGCCAGCGTTTTGCCCTGATGTGCAATGAAATGCCGAAGACCATTCGTTTACGTATTTCAGAAATCGTCGATGATGATCAGGAAGTCACTGATCCTGCGATTTTCCAGTATGTACGTATGGGGGAGCAGCGTTTTCATATTCCAAATATGGCACATATCCAGTCAGCTATCAGTCAATAAGTATTTTCCAGACGTAAAAAAGGAACTCGATGGAGTTCCTTTTTTTATTTTGCTTAAATAAGTTTGAATCAGTTTGCCAACAGGTTAATCAGAATTTTTTCATAAATCTCAGCCAATGGCTCCAGATCGGCAATATCGACATGTTCATTGATCTGGTGGATGGTGGCATTAAGGACACCGAGTTCCAGTACCTGTGCACCTGTAGGGGCAATAAAGCGGCCATCTGAAGTACCCCCCGAAGTGGATAGCTCAGTTTCAGTGCCGGTGACATCACGGATCGCATTTCTAGCAGCATTCACCAGTTCGCCCACTGGGGTCAGGAATGGCAGGCCAGACAGAGTCCAGTTGATTTCATAATCCAGACCGTGACGATCTAAAATTTCTAAGGTACGTGCTTTAAGTTCTTCAGCTGTTACTTCAGTAGAATAACGCCAATTACACAGTAAATTCATCGTACCTGGTACCACGTTAGTAGCACCAGTACCGGCATTGATATTGGAAATCTGGAAAGAGGTCGCAGGGAAGTATTCATTACCATTATCCCAAACTGTGTCACATAGCTCAGCAATAGCTTTAGAGGCAACATGAATTGGATTTACGGCAAGGTGAGGGTAAGCCACATGGCCTTGTTTGCCTTTTACTGTGAGGTTTGCATTCAGCGAGCCACGACGGCCATTTTTAACCACATCACCTAGCTTGTTGGTACTGGATGGTTCACCGACCAGACACCAGGTAATTTTCTCATTACGCGCTTCTAAAGTCTCGATGACTTTTACAGTACCATTAATCGATGGACCTTCTTCATCCGAGGTGATCAGATAAGCAATCGAACCTTTGTGGTTTGGGCATTTTTCGACAAAGCGTTCAGTTGCAACTACCATCGCTGCCAGTGCGGTTTTCATATCCGCGCTGCCACGGCCATAGAGTTTGCCATCACGAATTTCAGGGGCAAATGGGTCTGAATTCCAGGCATCCAGATTACCGGTTGGCACGACGTCAGTATGGCCGGCAAAGCAGAATACTGGGCCTTCAGTACCTTTACGTGCCCAGATATTGTCGACATCTTCAAAACGCATGTTTTCGATGTTGAAGCCCACTTTTTTCAGGCGTTCTGCCATGATGTTCTGGCAATCATGATCGACTGGAGTAACGGAAGGCTGGCGGAGCAGTTGCAGGCTTAAATCGAGAGTTGCGGAAGAAGTCATATGAGATTCATTCATCAATCGGGAATATTGTGGGCCCTATGATAGGCGAAGATGCGGTAACTTGTGAATCTTAGGCATAAAAAAACCCTGATAAGTGCAGGGTTTTTTATGCAAAATGCTGAATTAGTTGCGGCGGATTTCGTCAGAGGTTTTTTCTGCTGTACCGGTCACTGCTTCACCAGCTTTAGATACGTCTTTACCAACACCTTTTACGGTATTACAGCCGGTCAGTACAAATGCCAATGCCAAAGAAGTTACTAGAATTGTTTTCATCATCATCTCCGTATTATCAATAATAAAATTATTATGATGTGGGACTTAGATTAAAAAATATACCGTTGAAAAAATATGTGGTTTTGATAGTGCTTAAGTAAATTAATGTATTAGTTATCAAATTTTTCCGTAATCATTAAATCAGTACCGGAACCCGAAACATATAGAACTCGCCATTAAGAGCCGATTTATATAAGCCATTAGTCCACCAATGTGGATAATCACCGTTCACGTTCTGATTCGGATAGATCCATTCATGCCGTTGCAGGCGATAGAAGCCTTTTTCTTTCGGTGGAATCTGGTAACCCCAACTGCCCAAACGCCGTCCCAGATTCACCCAGTCAGGAAGAGGTGCATGGTATTGAGTCGGTAAATATAATTGACCTTTTAATATGCAGTAACGTTGATCAATCGAATAGCCCGCCGCTTCCTGAAACTGGAACTGTTGCTGGGTAAAATGATTAAGTTTGCGATACAAGGTGTCACTACGATTAAGGCCATACCAATGTGGCAGACTAAAATCAGCTTCAGCCAGATAATATTTCAGGGCAATCTCCCAGTGCTCAACTTGATGGGTGCTCTGGTTGAGTAACAGGAAATCCAGTTCTCCTAACGTTCGTGGACCATCAATTTTCTGGATGCTGTGACCGAGCAAAGTATAAGGATGGTAAGCATCATCCAGTAGCCAGAACCAAATTAGCATCTCAAAACGTAGTCCCAGGCGGGTGCTTTTCAGTTGGCCGACAAAATTCTCAAGCTTTTGTGGGTTTTGGTCCAATTGCAGCAGTCGAGGATGGTAATTCTGCAAATGTTGCTGCCAGACCTGATCATCATGCAGGTCAAAATGATGCTTAAGGTCCAGGTCTGCAGGGATTTTACACAGAATGTTCGGACTACCTACTGCAAAGGCCAGCTGGCGTACCAGTGGATGCTGATACTGTTGCCATGGTTCAAAGAAATCCTGTTTTTGGCCGGATGCTGGCATGAAATGTCCCAAGTAAATATGCAGAAATATAACGGATAAGTGTAGAAAACACTTTATACTACCCTAATTCTGTGGCTAGGGTTGTGGTATGAAAATCTTGTTTTGGCGAAGTCTGGTGGTCATTTTTGTGATCCTGGGCTTTATAGGTGCGGTTTTGCCTGGCATGCCAACAACAGTTTTCCTGATTCTCGCCGCCTGGGCAGCGTCTAAAGGCTGGCCACAAATGGATGCCTGGCTGCTGAATCATCCCAAATACGGTCCGACTTTAAGAGACTGGCGTGCCAATGGTACGGTACCGCGTAAAGCCAAATGGATTGCCAGTATCATGATGTTTATTAGTAGCATCATCATGCTGTTTACCACTGCGCCATTAGCGGTCAAGATTTTTACCGATGTCACCATGCTAATCGTGGCGATCTGGTTGTGGTGTCGTCCGGAACCTGTCATAGGCACTGAGCAGCAACACGTACCATCTGAAAGGGAATAATTGATGTCACAATGGAATCTGGAACAAGCGGATATTCTGGTTGATCTGGCTGCGCAACAACTTTATTTACCTCGCTTCGGTAAATCTTATCCGGTTTCGACTGGTAAAAATGGTATAGGCGAGCAGGAAAATAGCGGCAAGACCCCGCGTGGTTGGCATAAGGTTGCAGAAAAGATTGGTGCAGATACGCCATTAAATAGTGTTTTTATCGCACGTCAGGCGACAGGCGAAGTCTATTCGGAAGAACTGGCTCAACAGTTTCCTAACCGGGATTGGATTCTGACCCGGATTTTATGGCTGAGTGGTCTGGAGGAAGGTTTTAACTGTGGTGAAGGCTGCGACACCTACAAACGTTACATCTATATCCATGGTACGCCAGATACTGAGCCGATGGGGATTCCGGAGTCACACGGCTGTATTCGCATGCGGAATATAGACCTGGTTGAGCTGTTTGAACTGGTGGATGAAAATGCACTGGTCTATATTTCGGAACAGCCTTTAGCAAAATAATCATTCCTATATTCTATGCTTCAAAGCCACTTTATCATGAACAGGTGAGGGGGCTTTTTATTGCATTATTCACGTTTCAATCGGGGAAGGAACAATTACACCTTCTGCAATTGATCTTCAAAAAATGCGAAGTGTTCGATAAGTATTGAAGAAAATACAGCAATTCCCTCCATACATATCTTTCGTAAATGATTTTTTACATGATCACAACGTGCCCGTTGGCAAAGCTTTGTATACTATTTCGGCGAAATGGTCGCTCGAAGATCAGCTGGATTAATCCCTGTGCGATCTAAACGATCTGAAATACTGCAGCTATATGTCGAGATTTTAAAATTTTCGGTATGAACCTAAAAAATAAACAAAAAGTGTTGTTTTTTTGGGTGATCCACCTATTTTTTAATCACTCGCACTTAAAAAGTGGAAAACATTTGGAAAAGCGTTTGACACGCTGAGAAGATTCTCTATAATGCACCTCATCAAGCGATGAAGTCGATTTGAAAGGGCGCTTAGCTCAGTTGGTAGAGCGTCTGCCTTACAAGCAGAATGTCGGCGGTTCGATCCCGTCAGCGCCCACCAAACTTCTTTCAAAGTTGAGACACTTTCAGTGCAGCGGTAGTTCAGTTGGTTAGAATACCGGCCTGTCACGCCGGGGGTCGCGGGTTCGAGTCCCGTCCGCTGCGCCACTTAAAGTTCTCGATCCATCGTTTGCCACAATAGCGACATTGTGTAAGTGCAGCGGTAGTTCAGTTGGTTAGAATACCGGCCTGTCACGCCGGGGGTCGCGGGTTCGAGTCCCGTCCGCTGCGCCATTTACATGATAGACCTTTTGAGGGCGCTTAGCTCAGTTGGTAGAGCGTCTGCCTTACAAGCAGAATGTCGGCGGTTCGATCCCGTCAGCGCCCACCAGATTTTTTGTGATGCAGCGGTAGTTCAGTTGGTTAGAATACCGGCCTGTCACGCCGGGGGTCGCGGGTTCGAGTCCCGTCCGCTGCGCCATCCTAAGAATCAAAACAGTTTGACCCTTTAAGGGCGCTTAGCTCAGTTGGTAGAGCGTCTGCCTTACAAGCAGAATGTCGGCGGTTCGATCCCGTCAGCGCCCACCATATCTTCTCAAGATATACGCGATGCAGCGGTAGTTCAGTTGGTTAGAATACCGGCCTGTCACGCCGGGGGTCGCGGGTTCGAGTCCCGTCCGCTGCGCCATTTTTCATTCCCTGATGTGGAAAATGTGTCTTCAAAGCAAGTTTCTTTCTTGCGTCATAAAAACAACAGTGTTGTTTTATTCCTCAGGGCGCTTAGCTCAGTTGGTAGAGCGTCTGCCTTACAAGCAGAATGTCGGCGGTTCGATCCCGTCAGCGCCCACCATATTCCTTCTTGCCTTTAAACGCCTTTTTTCATAGAATTCATAGATTATAATAATTTATAAGATTTCATGGCTATGAGAAATCCATATCAGCGCAAGGCAGCCACTAAAACTCAAAATACCCCTTACGATCCTTCACAAGCCTATAAACAATTTATTGAAGCCATTGTGGCACAGGGCGGCATTTATGCCTTGTATCAGGATGGCTGGGCACTGTGTGCAACGCCGACTGGTCAAAAAGCATTTGCTACTTGGCAAAGTAAGGGGCTAGCCAAACTGGTCATTAAAGATAACTGGGCCAATTATGAAGTTCAGGAAATCAGCTTTAAGGACTTTATTGAAAAAGTCATTCCTTTCTTACGTGAAGAAAGTACCATTTTATCCTTAGATCTGACCCCAGAAGGGCAGAATATTCTGGTAGCGCCAGAGAAAATGCTGCTGGATATCAAAAATTATCTGTATCAGATTTATGTGCAGAAGCCGGAATTATTTAGAACTGGCGAGATTCCATTACCGCGCCATATCCGTATTCATTAATTAATTGATTTGGAAAATTAATATTCATTCAATAGCCAACCGCTGAGAAAGGCAAAATATTCACGTAGCCAGGCGTTATAGCGGATATACAGTGGAGTTTCTGCACTGATATTAATGACATTGCTATAGCCTTGATGCTGGGCAATGGCCCGAGCCCGGATGCTATGGAAATCACTGGTCACAATCGCAATTGGATCACTGAGCTGGATTTGATGCTGATCTAGAATCATTTTGGATTTTCGTAGATTCAGTTCGGTACTAGTACTTTGAGCTTCCAATGCAATTGGATTGTAAATTGTAGGATACGTTTTCTTGAAATAAGCCTGCATCACTTCAGCTTCAGTATATTTTTCCTGAAAACCTAAACCACCAGTCATAATGATCAATGGTTTTGGATGGTGTTGTGCATAATGAGCTGCAGCATCCAGACGTTTTTGTAAGATCGGTGAGGGCTTGCCATTTTCGATACCACTACCTAGGACCAGAATGGCTTTAGTGGGCTGTTGGATATTGTCGCTATTGATATTGCTGGCAATAAAACCAAAGAAAATTACAACACTAGCGACCCATGTTAAAAATCCAGCCCACATGAGTTTCCATAAATTACTGCGAAATCTGGTTTTTTGTTGCCATTGTTGAAAATGATAAAAGAATAGGGCATACAAGATCAGCATAATCCCGATCACAAGTGGCAGTAAAATGCCCAGATGAATCTTGTCATGTGCCAGCAGCCACATGCTATCGGCAATCAGTAATAGTCCAGTAAGGGTGCTAATCAGACGCTTATAAAAACCTGGCATGGAGCATTCTGTCATTTTTATTTAGGTTGATTGTAGATATTTCGGAAGAATAGACAAGAAAAAAAACCGGGCAACTTGGCCCGGTTTTTAATGCATTGAATAAATTAATATACGTCGCGACGATAACGACCCTCATGACGTAACTGATCGACAGTTGTTTCACCAAGAATTTCAATCAGGGCCTGATCGACATCGCTAGCCATGCCATTCAGACTACCACAGACATAAATCACGGCACCTTTGTCAAGCCAGGCTTTTAGTTCATCTGCAGCTTCACGCAGCTTATGATGTACATAGACTTTTTCAGCCTGATCACGTGAGAACGCCAAATCAAGACGTTTCAAAGTACCCATATTCAGCCAAGCTTCTAGGGGCTCATGGAAGAAGAAGTCATGTTCACGCTGGCGTTCACCAAAGATCAGCCAGTTGTCATTATAGTTCTGACGGTTACGGGCATGCAGCAGGCTCATCAGGCCAGCAATACCGGTGCCATTACCAATACAGATGATTGGGCGATTGTCAGCAATCAGATGGAAGGCATCATTGCTACGGATACGCAGCGCAACTGGAGCATTCAATGCTGCATACTCAGTCAGCCAGCCTGACCCTAAACCTAACTCACCTGCAGCATTACGTTGCTGACGCACGACCAGACGCAGGAACTGCTGGCTTGGAATGCTGGCAATCGAATATTCACGTGTTGGCAGGGCAGGTAACTGTTCCAGTAAATCATCCAGTCCATTAAATGGTTTTACTGTAACCGTCAGGTCGCGATTCCACAGCGCCTGTTCAATGGTTTGCTGAGTTCCTGGCACCAATTGACCAGCTTCAAGCTTCTGCTGTGCCAGGAAATTCTGGATTTGTTCTGCACTATTACCCGGCTGGATTTCAGCAATATCACCCGCTTGCCAATTGGCTTCATGCTGCGGCTTCAGTTCCAGATTAAAGGCAGGCGCCCCTTGGCTGCCCGGATTGAGCAGTCCTCGTTTCACTAAGGTCCATTGGTCAAAGGTTTTCTCAATGCCCATGCCTTGCAGATCAAGATGGGTCACATCGGCTAATGCCATATTCCATTGCTGGATATCCGCATTATTGGCATTGTCTACTTCAATGATCTTAAACAGACGTTTGGCACCATTATTTTTTAGCCATTCATCGATACGATGCCCAAAGTGACAGAAGGTTTCCGGATATTCCTTGGAACCCAAAGCCAATACCGCATAGCTCAGATGTTTCAGGTCAGCCTTTTTAGACAGAATTTTCTTCTCAAACGAAGAAGCCAGATCCGGTGCTTCACCGGTACCATAGGTGCTCGCGACAAACAGCACCTGTTCCGCCTGTTGCAGGTCTGTCAGCGTCAGTTGCTGTACTGGTTTTACTGTAGCAGGTTGGCGTGCCTGTTGCAGGGCAGTGGCTGTACGCCAAGCCAGCTGTTCAGAAACACCAGTTTGAGTGGCATAAGCAATCAGCCACGGTTTGGCATTTGGATCCAGATCAACGGCTGCAGTGCCTTGACGGGCTGCAAGCGTCAGTTTTTTCTGTTTACGACGTTTCAGATACAGTAACCAGCCTGTGACAAAGAACAGCGGCATGGTCAGGGACGCGAGCATGACCAGGAACTGGTAAACCGGACCAAAGAAGCTGCCACGGTGTACCGGTAACATGCTGCTCATGATTTTTTCATTCAGTTTCTTGTCTTCATACAGTTCCACTGAAGTGAAGGCTGCATTTTGATAGTTATAGGTTGCATTATTACGCGCACGTTCATGCTGAACTTTAACATCGGTAAAGCTTAGCTTCAGTTCACCATCGGCCTTTTTCGGCAGGTTAAAGGTGACCGATGAATATTTGTCATTAAATTCATTCTGGAAACCGCTCCAGCTTTTATTCAATGCTGTAAGTAATACGGCTTCATCTACACTTGGTTCACGACCTTCACCACGGTTTCCGCGTTGACCTTCTTCGCCACGCGGCCCACGTTCACCTTCACCTCGACTTTCACGGCGCTCACCACGCATATCGCCACGTGCCTGCTCGGCTTCAGCGCGTGGACCACGTTGGCCTTCACCACGATGCTGTTCACCGCGTGCTTCGCCACGGCCTTGACCTTCACCGCCACGACCACCCGGGCCTTGCTGCATTTCTGGTTTTGGTCGTTCTACGCCCATGACTTTATACATGCCACTGCGCCACCAGTCATAAGACCAGGTCAGACCGGTACATGCCAGAATCAGGTAGAAAATTGCCACCCAGGTGCCGGCAACGGCATGCAGATCCCAGATAAAGTTACGGCCTTTAAGTTGGGGCTTAAACGCCAACCATTGCTTGATGGAATGGCGTTTTGGCCAGCGCAGGTACAAACCGGACAGCACAAAGAAAATCAGCATCAGCGCACAGGCACCGGTCAGCTGCTTGCCGACTGGCCCCAGGGTCAGGTTGCGGTGTAACTGCTCCACAAATTTGAAGAATTTACGTCCCTTGATTTCTGGGAGGACTTCCGCAGTGTATGGGTTGACCAGCATGTTGTAGCCACGACGTTCACCTTCCTTGGCGATATTGACGGTACTGGAGCCTGTCGGACTGGCATCAATACTGATACTGTTGATCTGCAGTGCAGGATCCTGTTGCTTAAAGTGCTGATACAGTTCGGCCGGCGTCAGTTTCGGTCCCGGTTGTGCCTGTACGGTATAGCTGTCGCTATTGATCCATTTCAGGATAGGTTGTTCGTAGGAATAGATCGCACCTGTTACTCCCATCAGGGACAGGATCAGACCGGCAGTAATCCCAAGAAACCAGTGGATCTGGAAAAAGGTTTTTTTAAACATGGTCGTTATGTGGTCGAGGGGTTAATTAAAAAATGCGTTGATTATAGGGGGAGATTGTACAGGAAAAATGAATTTTGTAGATAATATTTATTCTCATTATCATTTGTGGCTCATACCATATTTAGAATATAAAAAAACCTCCATGCCGAAGCAGGAGGTTTTTGAGTAGAAGGTTTGGCTTAAAGCTCTTTAGGCGCGCCTACTTCTTCACGTAGATGCTTGCGAATGGTTTCGAAGGAGAAGTTCTTGCTGTCCATCCGTTTAGGCAGGATATAGGCACCTTGCTGGCCTTTGACCTTAAAGTTCAGCAACAGGAATTCTGGAGCATTGTACCATTCGTAAATGTCTTTCCAGCCAATCGCACCGACACCTTCTTGCAGGCCCATTTTCTGGCGCATTACGATACCGTGAGGTTGTACACCCAGGCGAATGCCTTTGATTTCCTGAACCGGAAATTCATTCATCTTGCGTTTGACATACCATTCCAGTCCAAACTTGCGGATCAGGAAGTATAGAACCACACAGACAATCGCAATCCAGCAGAATACGGTGGAGTAGTTTTTTAGCAGGATAATACCCAGGATAGAAAGGGCTAAAACGACTCCCATAATAGCCCAAGCTTTGGTGCCGATTTTATTGGTGCTACGCCAGATCAGCAGCTGCGCATGGCGCTGCTCTTCTTCTGAAATTTCATAGTTCACAGGCTGTAGGGTATAGGCGTATAAATTTTTCGCGGTCATAGTGAAATTTACAAATTTAAAACTGCAAAAAGTTTAGCATTATTTGTACCAAATCAGTGAGTATATTGTTCCAAAATCAGTCAAATTATAAGGAAGCCAATTCGGTGGCATCTTCATCGCGTTCATGACTCAAACTTTGCTTTAACTGACTGAGTTGATTCAAGATACTGAACATCAGAGACAGCTGCTGCAAAATGATCAGCGATTTGTGATCTTCCTCTTGCTGGTGCGACAAACGCTGGCGGATATTCTGGATCATGTTTTGTGCACTGAGATCAGGCACTTCATCCGCCAATAATGCACCACGAATGTCCTCCAGAGCTTGGTCGAACAGATTCAGGATTTCCTGATCTTCAATCTTGTCGCGATGGGCCCCAAGCGCAGCAATATAACTGAGCAGGGTATGGTTGAGGCATAAAAATTCAAAAGCTTGACTTTTTAGTACCGGATCGACATCGGGTTCGGTTGCCAGAGTTGAAATCAGGGAGGCGACTTCGGCATCGGTATTATGCGCTGCACGGCGCACCACGCGATAACGCAGGCCATTATTACGACCAGATTTATACTGTTCAATGACTTCGGTGAGGTAATCGATTTGTGCACCTAGCGAACGTTGAATGTTGCGTGGCAGCCGACGGAATTTCCAGTCCGGGAAGATGAAGCTCACCCCAAACCAGGCCACGGCACAGCCAATCAGCGTATCAATCATCCGTGGCATGGCAGCGGCAAAGCCCATACCATCCAGGTTAAAGTTGATTAGCGCCAGAATGGTAATAAAGGCGGTGGCCTGTGCATACTGTTTACTGCGCAGATCGAAGAATAGCACACCACTGAGAATCAGCAGCAATAACTGGCCTTCTACGGATGGGATGAAATACAGAATCGCATAACCGAGCAAGATTCCGACTAAAGTCCCGACAATCCGCAGACGCAAACGACGCTTGGTGGCATTAAAGTTTGGCTGGCTGACGAACAGGGCAGTCAGCAGAATCCAGTAACCGTACTGGATATGGGTCAGTTGCACAAAAATATAGGAAATCAGTAACACGATTGACAGGCGCACTGCATGACGGAACAGTACCGATTCTGGAGTTAAATGTTGCTTGAAGCGGATCTTGATATCTTCCCAGCCTTTCAGGTCATCATCTTTGAGCTGGTTTTCCGCCTGTTTGGCTTTGTCGAACTTGATATGCCGTTCAGTTTCCAGGTTGCGCAGCTGCGCATCAATCGATTTCAGGTTTTGGTACAGAGAAAACAGTGCACTGATCCAGACTTCATCGTATTGCTGCTCCTGGCGTAGTTTATCCAGCGAATGACGCAAGTTCTTAAAGGCATGTTTAAAGCGCTTGTTATGCTGGTAAGTCTTACGCTGTAGAATACTTTCACTCAGATCCTTACAGGCCTTGCCCTGAATCGACAGAATGCGCTGGAAGCGGAATAGGATATCGCTATGTTCAAAAATCTTGGCCAGTTTCTGGTAATCAATATGCGCTGAATCCGCCCGTTCATGAATGTCCTGGGCAATAAAATAATATTGCAGGCTACGACGAGTATCGCGCTGGCCACGGTCACCTTTCAAACGGGTCAGCAGCGTGGTTTTCATGTCATTGAAAATTGAGACCAGCTTGCCATTTTCCAGGGACAGTTCAATCATGCTGTGCTGGTAGCTGCTTGGGGTCATGTCGACATCAAACAGGTTCGATTTGGCATAAAGAAAATCACCAAGAGAAGAATAGCATTTGGCCAGATTGTCCTGAGCCAGACGGGCCGGGAACAGCAGAAAGCTGATGGTGGACAGTAGCCCATACCACATGGCACCAATCACCAGCAGGCCGGCCTGGGTGTACCAGCCATCAAACAGCTCAACCCCTAGCATTGAATAAACTGAGATCACCAGACAGCCATAGGAAATGGTAGCGTAACGCCGTCCTAGCGAACCGAGCAGGATCAGGCCGATACAGGACACGATCAGTGCCAACGCAAACAGTACCGGATAAGGAAACAGCAGGTAAACTGCAGCGGCGGTGACAAAGAAACCGATATAGGTATAGAACAGGTTCAGAATCCGCACCGAGAAGCGGTCATCAATATCACTTAAGCCCGCGGCCACTACACCCAAGGTTAGGGGAATGGTCATCAGCTGCTGACCCATCAGATAGGGCACAAAAGCCGTGCCCGCAAAGGCGATGACCATACGCAGGTTATACATAAAAGTCGTATTACTGGTGATTCGGGCGAGACGAGAGAGCCAGGGTTTCAAGATTCGTCCTTCTATACCGTTTTCTTTAGTCAGAAACTCAATAAGGTGATGAAAATATCGCAATAAAAAATAAATATAATTGCGTTACAAATCATACTATGCCCTGTGTAAACTTGTCTGCACACTGCGCATTTAAATTCTAAATATCTTTATGACGACAACCACGGCCAATAAAAATTACGCCATGTCCTGGATTATTCTGCTGGCATCCCTAACGGCACTCGGTCCACTTTCCATTGATATGTATCTGTCTGCCTTGCCGCAAATGGCACGTGACTTTGGGACGACCACGCAACAGGTAGCGAACAGTCTGCCCGCTTATTTCCTTGGACTGGCTATAGGTCAGCTGGTTTATGGCCCGGTAAGTGACCGCATCGGACGTAAGCCACCGCTTTATTTTGGCCTGAGTCTGTATGTAGTTGCAGGTTTGCTGTGTGCGCTGGCACCCAATGAATGGAGCCTGATTGTTGCTCGGGTATTACAAGCATTAGGTGGCTGTGTCGGAGTGGTCATCGCCCGGGCAGCGATACGTGACCGTCTGGATATGAATTCGGCAGCACAGGCCTTTGCCAGCATGATGATCGTCAGTACCATTGCCCCGATTATCGCGCCGAGTCTGGGTGCCTGGGTGTTGGTGCTGTTTGAATGGCATATGATCTTTGTACTGCTGATGCTATTTGGTCTGGTGATTCTGGCTTGTGTGCATTTCTTCTTTAAGGAAACACTGGAACCGGAACGCCGCCTGCAGTTGAGTTTTAAGCAAGTGCTCAGTCTTTATCAGACCATTTTTGAAGATGAAAGTTTCCGCAAGCCGATGATCGCTGGTTGTTTTTCCAGTGCGGTGCTGTTCTGCTATATCACTTCATCTTCGGCGATTCTGATGGATCATTTTCATCTGTCTGAACAGCAGTTTGCCTATATCTTTGGTGGTAATGCCATCGGTATCATGCTGTTCTCTACAATGAACAAACGGCTGGCACATCGTTTTAATATCCTGAGTCGTTTAAGAATCGGAACCACGCTACAGCTAACTGGGGTAATTGGCTTGCTGGTTCTAGGTGTGCTGGGTGCTGAGTCACTGCTACTTGTTATTCTGGGAATGTTTATGGTGGTGGCATCGATAGGTTTTACCGGACCGAACGCGATGGCGATTGCCATGTCGGAGCAAGGGGCTCGTGCCGGAACAGCGAGTGCGATTATGGGCAGTATGCAGTTTGCCTGCGGGTTGCTCGGTGGGTTACTGCTGAACTTTATGTTGTGGAATGCCTTGCTAAATATGGCACTGGTGATGCTGATCTTTGTGGGTGTGGCAGCAAATACCATTTACCGACTGCAGCTGCCGCCACTCAAAGTAGATTAATTGGGTGACGGTATTTATTCTGGATTTACAAGAAAGCTTTACTCATCTACAAAAATTGTAAATTCCTCGACTGGAACACGTGGGGTAATAAAAGTATTCACAATATGTTCCGGATCGGCATAACCGAGTGCCATGCCACAGACCAGTTCTTCTTCAGCTGGTGCGCCAATGACATCCAGGACGATGCTATGAAAATGGTTCCAGGCGGCCTGTGGGCAGGTATCCAGTCCACGAGCTTTAGCGGCGATCATGACATTCTGCATCATCATGGAAATATCCATTTTTGAGCCAATGCCGAGATCCTTATGCACGGTAAAGAATAGTCCGACTGGCGCATCAAACAGCTGGAAGTTACGCATTTGCTGACGTGCCATTTTCTCTTTTTCACCTTTCTGGATATTCAGCAAACCATATAAGCCCCAGCCATTTTCCCGGCGACGGTCAATATAAGGTGAGAACCACTGCTGCGGATAATAGGAAAAAGTTTCCTTATATTGTTCAGCCAGGGCTGGATTCTGGTAAATCTCCATCTGCGCCTGACAGACACGCTGCACCAGCTCATCACGTTTTGTGCCGGTGACCACATACACTTTCCAGGGCTGGGTATTGGTTCCGGACGGTGCCCGGCTGGCAACACGTAAAATTTCTTTAATAGTTTCTGGTTCCACCGGAGTATCCAGAAAGGCACGAACCGAATGGCGGGAACTAATGGTCTGGTCGACTGCAGCGATAATGGTGGCTTGATCCATGATAAAAAGCGCTTCCTGAGTAATTATTTGAATATAAATTGAACGATTGATTTGGGTTTATATAAAGATACGTTTCATGTTTGTCCTGTTATAAAAGCTTTTGGGTGGCGGGTAAAGTAAAAGCACAAGATTGAGAAACTGAATTTTGCAGCAGATTTTGAAGAGAGTAGTAATTTTTACGACTTAATAACTAAGCTTTTAGCTATTTAAAATAATTTTTATTTATAAATCTAATGGTTGATTTGAACAAAATGTTCAGGTGCTTCAATGATGAAATTGTGGCGAACTACAATAATCCTAATAAAATTAATCGAAGCTTCAATGATTCTCGATGATTTATACGGTATCTATAAGGAATTGTTAAAAAATTTAAAAGAGGCTTGCGGATTAAAAAAAAAGCAAATGATAAATATTTTTCATGAAAGGTTAAACAATTGTTAATAAAAAACAATGATACGGACAATCAAGACACAGCATAATGTCCGACTTTTCATCTAAATGTTCATTTGCTGTATGAATAGTGGACAGATTCGATATAGATCGAGCTGTCATTTTAAACCTGTTCAGCGAAGAAAACTTGGAAATATCCAGTTTTGTAATGGATCCATGCAGCGAGCGGAACTTCTTTTAACGATGAAGGATGTGCTCGACAAAATGGATCCCCATTTTCAAAACAACTTTAAAAGGATAACGATCGGGTCGAATGCAGGTATTGCATTGACGAATTTGAATCAGGTGCTGAATTGTTTTGTTCTTCTAAAAGCTGTTGTCTTTCAGACTTTCTGAGTAGAGAGTGAGGAAAGCGGAACGGCTCAACCCAGCCATAAAATTACTTTTAGAACAACAAAAATTCAGAATCATCTTAGGCAAATCATTATGGATTTTACTTTTGACGCATTTTATACCTTGATTGCCGCAGTAATCGTATTGCTGCTCGGGCGATACCTGGTGAATAAAATCGATTTTTTAAAACGCTATAACATTCCTGAGCCGGTGGCGGGTGGTCTGGTTGCTGCGATTATTTCCCTGTTTGTACATAATCTGTGGGGTTATAGCATTACCACCAGCGCGGAACTACAAACCAGTTTCATGCTGGTGTTCTTTGCCTCAATTGGTTTGAGTGCCAACTTTGCCAAGTTACGTGAAGGCGGGATCGGGCTAGTGATCTTTCTGGTGGCAATTTCCCTGTTCATCATAGTGCAGGACATTGTCGGTATTTCCCTGGCCACAGTACTCGGAATTGATCCACTGATTGGTTTGATTGCCGGTTCAGTTACCCTGACGGGTGGTCATGGGACTGCGGGTGCCTGGGGTACCATTCTGGAAAATGAACATGGGATTGAGGGAGCATTGGTCATCGGTATGGCGAGTGCGACCTTTGGTCTGATTATTGGTGGTTTGATTGGTGGTCCATTGGCGAAACTGCTGATTAACCGTTATGCACTGGCAACACCACGTACTGATGCACAGGTGGAAAAGCGTGACAATACACCACTGGATATCAGTTCTACCGAATATATCCCGTTTGAATATCCACACCGTGTCCGTCTGATTACGGCTGATAATGCGATTACCACACTGGGTTTATTTGCAGCCTGTCTGGCCTTTGCCGAGTTTATGACTGGTTATAGCAAGGGTACTGCGTTTGAACTGCCAACCTTTGTCTGGGCTTTAGCCGGCGGTGTGATTCTGCGGAACATCATTGAAGGCGTATTCCGGGTACAGATTTTTGACCGTGCCATTGACGTGTTTGGTAACGCATCGCTGTCACTTTATCTGGCGATGGCATTGTTATCCCTGAAATTATGGCAACTGGTTGACCTTGCAGGCCCATTGATGGTGATCCTCGGTGCACAGACCATTACCATGGCTTTATATGCTGCCTTCGTGACGTTTCGTGTTATGGGCCGAAACTATGATGCTGCTGTACTGGCAGCCGGTCATTGTGGTTTTGGTATGGGAGCAACACCAACGGCTGTTGCCAACATGCAGGCGATTACCAATATGTATGGCGCATCGCATAAGGCCTTCCTGATTGTGCCGCTGTGTGGTGCATTCTTCGTCGATCTGATCAATGCAACGGTGATTCAGGTCATCCTGAAATTCGTCGTATAAGGAACTTATACGAAACATTAAGAATAAAACTAGGGCGGATAGAGAGGATAAATCATGAACGAACAGCTCAATGAAACCCTGCTAGGCTGGGTCAATGCCTTAAATGGTCCGCTTTGGGATTTCCTGGTGGTCTTTCTGGTCTCGGTGGGGGTGCTGTATACCCTGGTGACCGGTGCGGTGCAGGTTCGCCTGTTCTCGCAAAGCGTGAAAGTGATGAAAGTTAGCCGTACCGGCGGTGATGACAAGCATGGACATGGTATTACCCCGTTCCAGGCCTTTGTGACTGGACTGGCCAGCCGTGTCGGTGTCGGTAATGTTGCTGGTGTGGCAATTGCGATTGCGATCGGTGGCCCGGGTGCGGTGTTCTGGATGTGGTTTACTGCATTCCTCGGCATGAGTTCGGCTTTTGTGGAATCCTCGCTGGCGCAGCTGTTTAAGGTACGTGATACCCAGAACAAGCAGTTCCGTGGTGGTCCAGCGTATTACATTACCCAAGGTCTGAAACAGAAATGGCTAGGCATTGTCTTCGCCGTCGCCCTGATTCTGACTTATGGCTTTGTGTTTAATGCTGTACAGGCCAATGCGATTATTGGTGCCACTTCACATGCCTGGGGCTGGGATCAAGCCAATCTGACCCTGCCTTTAGGTGGCTTTGGTTTGGAGATTTCCTGGTTAGGCTTAGTACTCGTGTTGATTACAGCCAGTATTATCTTTGGTGGGATCAAGCGGATTGCCAAAGTGGCAGAACGTGTAGTGCCGATCATGGCGTTACTTTACTTAATCGTCGCTTTATATATTGCCATCATTAACTACGATGTATTGCCGACTATTTTCCAGTTGATCTTCACCAAGGCTTTTGCTTTTGAAGCAGCCGCGGGTGGTTTCTTTGGTGCCATGATTTCCATGGCCATGATGATGGGCATCAAGCGTGGCTTATTCTCGAATGAAGCGGGGATGGGCTCGGCGCCGAATGCTGCAGCAGCCTCAGATGTGAAGCATCCAGTAAACCAAGGGCTGGTACAAATGTTAGGTGTCTTTGTGGATACCTTTGTGGTGTGTTCATGTACCGCGATTGTGATTCTGGTCTCTGGTCTGTATGAAAATGCTGGCTTTGAAGGGGTTACTCTGACCCAGATGGCGCTAGAAAGTCAGATTGGTTCTTGGGGCGATGACTTCCTGGCCTTGATTCTATTCCTGTTTGCCTATTCTTCGATTATCGGGAACTACGCTTATGCGGAAGGTAATGTGCAGTTCATTAACAACCAGCCGAAAATGATGTTGATCTTCCGTCTGCTGGTGCTGTTTATGGTGTACTTCGGTTCGATTGCTAGTGTGCCGCTGATCTGGAACATGGCCGATCTGTTCATGGGCATTATGGCCAGTATCAACCTGATCGCTATTCTGTTACTGATGCCTTTTGTACTGATGTTACTGAAAGATTATACCGGTCAGCTGAAACAGGGCATCAAGGAACCTGTGTTTAAGCTGGATCATCATCCGAAGTTTAAGGACAAGGTTAAATCTGATATCTGGTAAGACCTTAAATCAAAAGCCTCGATTCGTTCGGGGCTTTTTATTTTCAATTATTAGTAGCTAAATCAGAAAAAGCTAAGATAACTAGTGTATAGCGCAAACCCTGCAATCAGGCTAAACCATAGCGGAATTTTGGAGCGTAGTAGAACAATCATGAGAATGACAAAAGTAATATCTTCCCATCGGGTTAGATAGCTATGCCCCAGTTCAAACACCAGATAGAGCAACAGCCCAACCACAGCGGCATTAATACCCATCACCGCTTGACGGATTAGAGCCTGCTGCATTAACCAGGACCAGTAAGGCAGGGTAGCAAACATTAAAAAGAAAGATGGCAGGAAAATGGCAACGGTCGCCAGCAAGGCATTTAGCCAGAGCTGATCGGTCCAGTCCAGTAAAGTGCCGATATAAGTGGCAAAATTAAATAGTGGCCCCGGCATCAGCTGGGCAAAAGCATAGCCCAAGTCAAAGGCCTGTGCACTGACCATGCCGCTACTGACAAAATCCTGACGGAGTAAAGGCAAAATCACATGACCACCACCAAAGACTAGTGAACCAGTTTGATAAAAATCGGTAAAGAAATGCAGTTTGCTCCAGCCCAATGCATGTACGAGTGCCGGGACTACAATAAAAGGCAATACAAAGGCGATTCCCCAACAGATTGCTTGCTTTTTTTGAACTTTGGGATGTGGCAAATCTGTGGTGACACTTTGTCCTGAAGTGACAGTAACTTTATTGCTATATTTGGAGATGGCAATACTGAGCAAGCCTGCCAATACAATGGCCAGAATCTGGTTAAAACTTAGGGGTACTAAAGTTAGAAACAGGGCAGAAGCTACCATCAATGCAAACTGCCACCCAGATTTACAGAAGCTACGCAGCATCTGCCAGAAGGCCCAACTCACCACTGCAAAGACAATCAGCTGAATGACATGAAAGCTATGCGAATTCAATACATAAAAATAGCGTTGACCTAATACCGCAACTAAAGCCATTAAAATCGCGGAAGGGAGGGTAAAACCCAGCCAGGCCATGAGAGCACCCAGATAGCCACGCTGCATATAGCCTAAGCCTATACCAACCTGACTGCTGCTGGGACCGGGAAGTAATTGCGCGAGCGCGATCAGTTGTTGGTACTGGATATCATTGATCCAGTGCAGTTGTTGAACCATTTTGCGATGAAAAAATACCAAATGCGCCGCCGGCCCACCAAAGGAGGTACATCCGAGCTGGAGAAAAGTCAGAAAAATCTGCAAAAGTGAGGGTGGCTGCATGTGGGGTATAATTCGGATCAAAACGTCACTCAGACTGTAGAGTAATTTTACGAAATTCAACAGTTAATTTAAGATGGTGTTTATACACTATGCTGCAATTGATATGAGGATATGTGCTATATGCAGAAGGTCAGCTTAAGTTTGATTATGCTGGGATTACTGGGCCTGGCTGGCTGTCAGACCGTGCCGGATCAACGCACTATGGCAGTCCGTTCTGTCAGTTCTCCTCAACAGGCATTGCACATGCCGGCACAGGCACGCCCAAATAATATTGATTTCCAGAAGATCAAGGAAGCTGAAAATCGTCCGGTGGTGGCATTGGTACTGGGCAGTGGTGGCGCACGTGGTTATGCGCATATCGGGGCGATTGAAGTACTCGAAGAAGCTGGTATCAAACCGGATCTGATTGTCGGGACTAGCGCAGGGAGTATCGTCGGTTCGATTTATGCCAGTGGCAAACCTGCGATTGAACTGCGTAATATTGCCCTGACCATGAAAGCCAATGATGTACGTGATTTCAGACTGGATCGTAAAGGCTTCTTTGACGGGAAAAAAGTCGAAAACTATGTCAATCTGCAGGTGGATAATGTGCCCTTACAGGACATGAAAATACCGATGTTTGTGGTGGCGACCGACTTAAAAGAAGGCAAAAAAGTCGTGTTTAACTATGGCAATACTGGTCAGGCTGTACGTGCTTCAGTTGCTATACCAAGTATGTTTATTCCCGCGCAAATTGAAGGTAAGGAATATGTCGATGGTGGTCTGGTCAGTCCAGTGCCGGTGGATGTAGCACGTGAGCTTGGGGCGGATATCGTCATCGCTGTCGATATTCTGGCGCAGCCGATTCATACCGAAACCACCAATGTCTGGGGCCTGTTCAACCAGAATATTAATATCATGCAGAAACGTCTGGCCAATGAAGAACTTAAGCATGCGGATGTGGTGATTCAGCCGGATCTGCGTGAAAAAGGTCATATTTTTGATGTGCGTGGTCGAGCTATGACGATGGAAGCTGGGATTCAGGCGGCCCGGGCCAAATTGCATAACATTGCCCACGTATACCAGCAGCATAACTATGGTTATGGCAATCAGATTCATCAGCTCTTGGCTCAGGAAAAATAACAGCGCAGCCAAATTTGTATCAGAAAACCTCATCTGCAGCGTTCCTGTTGATGAGGTTTTTTATATTCATGACTTAAAACTAATACTAAATAAAGATAAGTATTGGCTATCTTTTGGAGCTATAAGTTAAGCGTTATTGGCTATAAATAAAAAGTTTTTATAAGAGTTGGTATTTATTTAATATATTGAAAATTAATAATATTTATTGAGTTTTAAATTTCGTTATTTATATTTTAAAAATTTTAAAAAGATATTTACATACTTAGGTTGATCAAATGTTTTAAATCTAAATAACTCATGTAAAATGTCGCCAAGTCGGCTAATGAACATGAAGCATAGGGTGGGTAGATGAATACACTAGAAGTCGGACAACGTGTCCAGCTGGCACAATTTGATCAATACGAGTTTAAGGTGACTGAAATTCATCAGGACAATACCTATACCGTTGAAACCCAGTTGGGTGGCGAACAGGTACTGACTTATCAGAATGTGGCAAGAGAAATGCTAAAACTCATTACTGAGTAAGTACTTATTTAAAATCAGACCCGGTTTTATTTTAAAGATAGGGTCTGATTGATTATTTAATCAGCTGTGCAATTTAATTAAGAAAACAATATTCTATAAATCTGTATTTCATTTAATCCTGTTCCAGCAGAGCTTCTCAGGATTCGTACTATATTATTTTCTGTATGAAATTATTTTAGATATAAGTAATTATGATGTAATTTTTGCCGAATTGAACATTTTCTTGCCGGTAAAATCGCTATAATAATGCGCTATATCATTGTCATTCAAAAAAGTTCAGAGAAAGCGATGGCCCCATTAGACCAACTTGCAGCAATTTCAGATGACCAGTCAGAGTTAACGATGACCGTTCTTATGACACCAGACATGGCAAATTTTTCAGGAAATGTGCATGGTGGTACCATTCTGAAACTGCTGGATCAGGTAGCGTATGCCTGTGCGAGCCGTTACTCAGGTAGTTATGTCGTCACACTATCCGTAGATAAAGTCACTTTTAAAGAACCGATTCATGTAGGTGAGCTGGTTACTTTCCTGGCAAGTGTGAACCACGTGGGTCGTACTTCGATGGAAATTGGCATTCGCGTTGAGGCACAGAATATTCAGAAGCGTACCGTGCGTCATACCAACAGCTGTTACTTCACCATGGTTGCTGTCGATGAAAATGGCAAGCCGAAAGAAATTCCACCACTGAATCTGGACAATGACTGGAAACGTTGCCGTTTTGAAGCTGCAGAACAGCGTAAAATTGCCCGTTTGCAGGAAAATCATCATCCTTCTTGCAGCATCTACAAGAAAACAGCACATAACTAAGATTTCTTAGATTTAAAAGGCCTCCCATAATGGAGGCCTTTTTTATTTAATATCCATTTTTGGACTGGTGATTACGGTATAAATCACCTAAAATGAAACGATACGTATCGTTTCGAATTTAAACCATGACGCAGGATGAAAAAACCTCACGGCGCCAGGACTGCATTTTTCAGGCTGTAATAGAAGCGCTCAGTGAATATGAGTATTACCAGCTGACCATTGAAGATATTGCGGCAAGGGCCGGGGTAGGCAAGTCCACCATTTACCGTTGGTGGAAGCACAAGTCTGAGCTGGTGCTGGATACTTTCCGGGCGCATACCGCTTCGATTTTTGATCTGGATTTAGCCAAAACCCTGGAAGATAACCTGATTCAGCAGCTGACCCGTCTGGCACAGGCATTGAACCATCCGGTAGGACGGGCATTACTGGTGGTGATGGCCAATCATCGTGAACTGGCTGGAAACTTCTTTCATGATTTTCTGTTGCCACGCCGTGAACAGATGCATGCCTTGCTGCAGCAGTCGATTGAACGGGGAGAAATCCGTAGCGATTATCCTTTTGACCTGATGCTGGACACGCTCTACGGCCCGATCCATTACAAGATTATTTTCTTTAACCGTATGCCGGATGATGCCTATATCCGTGCCTTGGTTTCACTTGTCCTTCAGCCTGTACGTATGCAGGCATCACATTGAATTTGTTCTGCAAATAGTAGGTTTGTATGTCTGCCATGACACAAAATTTATGGAATCGCTCATTTATCCTGTGCGTACTGAATAACCTGTTTTTATTTACCTATTATTTTGCCCAGATCGCGATTTTGCCGATCTATATCACCAATGAACTGGGTGGAACAGTGAAGCAAGCCGGTCTGGCACTGACGCTATTTCTGGTCTCTTCCATTGCAATCCGTCCGTTTACCGGTCTGATTATTGAAAAAATCGGGCAAAAAGTGGCGATGCGTGGTGCAGGCTTGCTGTTTGCCTTATTCGCGTTTAGTTATCTGCTGATTGATAGCATGAGCTCACTGTTGATCGTACGTTTTCTGCATGGCATCTGGTTTAGTATCCTGACTACCGTCACAGTGCCGGTGGCCAATGACTTTATTCCAAATGAACGCAAGGGCGAGGGCATGGGCTATTTTGTCATGTCGACCAATCTGGGGGTGGTGTTTGGGCCGCTGATTGCCTTAACCACTATTCAGTTCACCAGCTTCCAGATTTTGTTTGGCATTCTGGCCGTGCTGATCAGTTTAGGTTTGATTTTTAGTCTGATTCTGAATATTCGTGATTTGCCAAAACCACATCAAGTAGAGACAAAATCTTCTTTAACTTTGCAAGATATTGTCGAAACCAAGGTGCTGGCAGTGAGCTTTATTGCCTTGCTCACCGCATTTGCTTATTCCAGCATTACCAGCTTTATTACCGTATATGCCGAGGCCAAAGATTTATTGGCTTACGTCAGCCTGTTCTTTATCGTGTTTGCGGTATCCATGCTGGTGGTGCGCCCATGGGTGGGTAAATTCTATGACCGCAAAGGCCCGGATGCGGTGATCTATCCATCTTTCCTGTTCTTTGCTATTGGTCTGGTGATGATCACGTTTGTGGATGATCAGTGGATGCTGTGGCTGTCAGCCATCTTTATTGGGATTGGTTACGGATCATTATTCCCATGTCTGCAGACACTGGCAATTCAGTCAGTGGAAAAACAGCGTATGGGCCATGCGATTTCCACATTCTTTACTTTATTTGACCTAGGCTTAGCAGTGGGTTCCGTGGTGATGGGCATCCTGATTGCATATTGGGGCTATGAAACCACCTACATCATTTGTGCCATCATTGTGATGCTAACCTTATTGATTTATCGACAGACTGTGGCGAAGAAAAGAGCAAAAAAAGCTTCTGTATAGGATTAAAAATTATGGAACTGAGACATTTACGATATTTCTGTACGGTCGCAAGCGAGCTGAACTTTACCCGTGCTGCAGAAAAGCTGAATACTGTTCAACCTTCACTCAGTCAGCAGATCAAGGATCTGGAACGTGAAGTCGGGGTGAAACTGCTGGAACGCTCCAACCGTAGGGTCGAACTGACCGAAGCAGGTAAAGTCTTTTTAAAAGAAGCGCTGCTCAGTCTGGAACATGCCGAGCGTGGCATACATCTCGCACGTCAGGTTGCTGAGGTGGAGAAAAAACAGCTGGATATTGGTTTTGTCCCGGTAGCTGAAATGAAAATTTTCCCGTATATCATGCCGAATATCCGGGCGCATTTTCCGGACCTGAAAGCGCTGTTTCATAGCCTGACCGATGCGGAACAGTTTTCCTGGCTGCGTCAAGGTATGCTGGACATTGCCTTTACACGTTATCCGGATCCTTCGGAAGAATTTGAGTCGATCAAGATTTTTGATGAGCCGTTGACCCTGATTGTGCCGCGTGATTCCAAGGTGGTGAATGGGCCGGCACTCAGTATCAAGAGCTTCGAAGGTCGTGACTTTGTGATCAGTGATGAACAGGCATCACCACAACTGTATTCGGTCATTCATGATTTTCTGAAAAAATCTGGGATTCGCGTGAATGTGGTACAGCATTCCACCAATATCCTGTTGAATGTCAATCTGGTCGGCATGGGCGTAGGCTGGAGTCTGGTGCCGTCTTATGTGATTCCATTGCTCGGTGAAAATATTGTGGTCAAGAAAACCATTGAACCATTACCGATGATTGGCCTGTATGCCAGCTACCGTAAAGATCAGAAACATCAGGTGATTAACCTGATTCTGAAAGTCCTTAAAGAAAAATTCTGTCCGGATTTATTTTAATCCGGGCACTGGGCAGGGAAGTCCAATCATAAAATAAAAATAGTGAAATGATTAGTAGCACATCTTAACGCGACCAATTCACAAATCGCGCTATAGTCAGAGAGTGGCAATTACAAAAGGTTCACTCTTATGATGACCTTATATAACAATCCACAATCCCGTGGCCTGACTTTATTTCCGCTGATTCAAGAACTCGGTATTGAAGACCAAATTCAGCAGGTTGAAATGGCTTATCCAGACATGCATCAGCCAAATTATGAACAGATCAATCCGATGGGCAAGGTGCCCTGTCTGGTCGATCGGGGCATTGTGATTTCAGAAATGGCAGCGATCTATATTTATCTGGCGGATAAATTCCGGGACAAAGGTCTAGCACCTGATCTGGATGATCCGAAACGTGGTGCTTATCTGAAATGGATTTTGTTCTGTCATGGGCCTTTGACCGAATATATTGATATCAGCAATCTGCAAATTCCAGCGGAGCGTATTGAACAGCAACGCCGTAGCCTGAGCTTTGGCAATGAAGCATCTGTACATCGTTTTCTGAAACAGGGGATACTGCAAGCTAGTCCTTATTTGCTTGGTGAACAATGTACCGCAGCTGACCTGTATGTGGCCTATTGCCTGATCTTTGCTATCAACGCGAAAATCCTGCCGGATTATGCGGAATTCACGCCTTTTTTACAGACTTTGGCCAAGCGAGATTCACTGAAAGATATTGCATGGTTTCAGCCTTATCGGACTTAATTTTCAACAATTAAAAAACCACGCTCTAGCGTGGTTTTTTAATAACATTGAATTACTTCGCGTGTAGTTTACGAAATAGTGCCTGGCTAGTGCTATCGATTGATTGTGGAATCGCCAGCGAAGCCACAAAACGGTCTGGACGCAGAATTGTAATAGATTCTTTTGTTTGACCGAACCAAGTGCGGATTTCAGTGCCGATATCACCGATGGTAATCACATCGTCATATTTCTTACGTTGTGGATTATCCAGTTGCACCGCAGGAATCACCTGGATGAATTTTACGCCCAGTTTCTTCCATTGCTGGATCGACTGTTCGCTAAGACCCCATTTCGGATCGACGCCCCAAGCGATGATTGCGAAATCATTACCAATCACTTCATCAAGCAGTACAGTTTCGCCAGATTCCAGTTTTACTTGTGGCTGGATAAACATCTTGCCAACTGGAGAAGTCTTTTCAGCACTTGGCAGTAGGGCGCCATCGTTGTACTTCGGCATTGGCTTAAAGCGCATTTCCAGCAGATACTGCTTGATTGGCTTGATGTAGTTCAGCACAGATGAGATACCGTCACGCACGATACCATGCCATTTTTTCGGTGGAGCCAGGACGTGGCCCGCCATTACAGACAAGTCGATCATCGCTTTGGCATGGTCTTTACGTTCAACCTGATAAGAATCCAGCAGTTCTGGACCGGCTTTACCTTGTACTACGAGTGCCATTTTCCAGGCTAGGTTAAAGGCATCGCGCATACCGCTGTTGTAGCCCTGACCTTGCCATACTGGCATGATGTGCGCGGCGTCACCTGCCAGCAGGATACGGTCGATACGGAATTTATCCGCAATACGCGCGTTATGCGTATAAACACGCTGACGGATCACTTCGATGCCATCGGTATTTGGCAGGACTTTCGATAGCAGTTTGGCAATATTTTCTGGTTTGCTTAGTTCTTCCTGTGTTTCGCCTGGCATCACCATAAACTCGAAACGGCGGATACCGTGTGGCAGCGCAGCCGATACATAAGGACGTACCGGGTCACAGCACAGGTAAATATGTGGGGTCGCCAACGGATCATTATCGATATCAATCACGATCCACTGGTTCGGTGCAGTTTTTCCTTCAAATGGAATATTTAGCGTACGGCGTACATAAGAATTACCTCCGTCACAGGCAATCAGGTACTGTGCACGGATGATCTCTGAATCACTGTCTTTGGTCTGAACGTTTAACGTCACACCGTCAGCATCTTGGCTGAAGTGTGTTAGATGGCGTGAGAACAGTACCTGAGTTTTCTTATATTGTTTTAAGCCCTGCAGCAGAACATTGTCGACCTGTGGCTGAATGAATGCATTACGGCGAGAGAAACCGAATTCACGGGTCATCGGTTGAATATCAGCGAAACAGCGACCTTTTGGTGTGAGGAAGCGCATAGCATGGTTAGGTGTCGTGTGCGGTAAAACCTGATCCACCAGACCTAAGGATTGAATGGTACGCAGCGATTCATCATCAATACCAATGGCACGAGGATAATCAATCAGACTGTCTAGCTGTTCCACTACAGTGACCTGAACGCCCTGTTTGCTCAAGTAGTTGGCAATGGTTAGGCCAACCGGACCAGCACCTAAAATGGCGACTTCTGTTGTGTAATTTGCATTGCTCATCGCAAGGTTCCCTTGAATCCATCCACGAATTGGATGCTATTTAGGGCTAAATCCTAAGTCTAAACAAGCTAGGCCATAGTCGGGACTATATAGCTAAAATACATGATAAGAAAAATAGTTAAATTTATAAGATTTTGATAAATAAATATTTAATTAAATTTTTCTGATAGTTTGCAATGATTCAATGATCATATTTGATTATGATGAAACGGAAATTTGAATAGAAAAATGGCTGCATGCAGATGTGCATACAGCCATTTTGATCATTCCCAAATGTCTCGCGAGATCTCTCTCTGGCGTTTGACATCTGAAAATGCGTGTACCCGGTTAAAAGGGTACCGGTTGATAAATCATCAGGTTGTAGAATTACTGTGCAGACTTAGTAGTGCTAGAAGTAGTTGGTTCTGCAGCAGTTTCAGAAGTCGGCTGCTCGGCAGTACCTGAAGCAACAGGTGCTTTGATCTCAGTCGTATCAGGCTGCTCCTGAGTGCTGACAATGACTTTTTCTTCCTCAGTAGTTGTGGTTTTGTCTGTTTTAGTAGCAGCGAAGCTGGTTGCTGTAGCTGCGGCAAAGGTAGAAGCAAGTAAAATTTGTGAGAAATTCATATTTGGCATCCTTATATATTTTCTTTAAGTACTAGTAGATTCTGTTGACCATCACATCAACAGAACAGGAGCCTATGCTAGGTGGTGAAAATCTGGGCTGCAATTGATTTCACAAAAGCTATAGCGGAACGCATACACATGTATACAAAAGCCAAAGTTATGTTTTCATTTGGTTAAGTTACTGAATAAAAGATTAAATAAATATTTAAAAATATTACGCCAATCTCAACTTTAAATAAGCTTTTCAAATTGAATCGGTGAATAACCACATTTTTTATTCATAACGACGCAGACCGTATGTGACAAAATCTTTCTGATAAAACGATGCGATAAGTGCCATAAATCTCTTGCCCTTACTTTTTGAATATTAAAGCGATCAGTTAATTGACCAATGACCGTTTCAATTTTCCTTCGTGCTCTCATAAGCAACCTCATTGATTCTTGAGATCTAGAGTCCGGCATATTCTTTCTTAAAGGAGTTTGTAGATCAACGTACTGAAATTTATAGTATTCTTTCAAGCTGGGTCTTAAGTAACCTTTATCTGCACCTAGTAACCCATGAATATTTTCTGTGATTTCTGGTGCAACATCACGCTCATCTACATTTGCTGGAGCGAAAGTATAGCCAGTAATCATACCCTCCAAATTAATTACAAGATGCCCTTTAAAACCATAGTATTTCTCTTGTTGTGCAGCACAATAACTAAAACCTGCATGTTCTTTGAAATTCTTGTGTCTTTTTGCTCGACTATAACGACAAACAGGTATAGGAAATCCATCAATAAAATGAATATGATCCTGACCATAATGTGCAGTTAATTGGGCTGTGATTTTTTGATGAACTTGCCATAAGTTTGCACAATGCTTACAAAAGTTAGGATATGAACCTAAATGAGGGAACCAACTTAAGTAATTGTTTTTAAAAAACATCCATATGCTTTTATCCGTATCCATTTTGAGACACTCACCAACAATTTGCATTGTGATAATTTCAATATCGGTTAAAGCAGGTGGAAAACCACGTTTTCTTAATGGTTCAGAGACTATAGTTGGGTAAATTTCCTCTATGATTAAATAGACAATGATGATAAATTCTTCAGTGGACATAACTGTAATTTTATTTTCATAGACGGATTTAAAATGAGGTTATGTCCTTTTTATTTCAATGACTTAAAAAGTTGAGATTGGCGTAAATATTTCAAAAATGAATAAAAAATAAGCAGTTGTAAGCGTTTAACTATCATTCATTTAAGAAATCCACCATAAAAACTAAAACCCAATTAATTTAAAAGTGGCTTTTTCTATTCACTTCGGTAATAAAAATGCTCTGGGTTATAATAGGTGCATTCCTGAATTTTTTGTCTCCTGTGAGTTCTTCTTGAAACTGATTCCTTCGGCTTCTGCCTTACCTGTGCATATTATTTCTGGCTTTTTAGGTGCGGGAAAAACCACTTTGCTTAAACATTTGCTTAGCCAAAAGCCGGAAGGTGAAACCTGGGCAGTATTAATGAATGAGTTTGGTCAGATTGGCGTGGATCAGGAACTGTTACCACAGGATCAGGGCTATGCCGTGAAGGAGTTGCTGGGTGGTTGTCTGTGCTGTAGCAGTCAGTTACCGATGCAGATTGCCTTGTCCAGACTATTGTCCGAAGCCAAACCGGATCGGCTGTTTATCGAGCCGACAGGATTAGGTCATCCAGCCCAGTTATTGGAACAACTCACAGAACCACATTGGCAGCCACATTTAAAAATGCAGGCATTAGTCACTGTGATTGATGGTTCACGTCTGCATGACAGAGAATGGACTACACAGAATCTATATGCCGATCAGTTAAAAGCAGCCCATATTGTGGTGGTATCACATACCGACCTGATGACGGATGCCGATCAGCAAAGCCTGAAAGAATTGCAACAGGAATATCAGGTCTATCAGCAGACTTGGCTTATGAGTTCACAGGGGCAGGTCGATATTGAGCAGCTGCAACAGGACTATGTGGGTTCAGCACGGCAGATTCAGCCTTTATTGTTACAACAACGTCAGCAACGTGTAGGTGAGCAACCCGCGAAAATCCAGCAGCTGCCTTATCATTATGTGGAATCGGCGCAAGGCTATGCGGTTGCAGGCTGGAAATTGCCAAAACGCTGGCAGTTTGATTTTTATAAGCTGCTCGATCTGCTATGTGAGCAGCACAACTGGCTGAGGATTAAAGGGATTTTTAACACCAATCAGGGTTGGAAAAGTTTTAACTTCAATCCGGAGCAGTTTAACTACCAGACCGCAGACGAAGGTATTGATAACCGCATCGAGATAATTTATCCAGCTGAACAGCGGGACTGGCTGGCATTTGAAATAGTCTTAATGAATTGCCGAATCGATGCTGCAGCTAAAACTTCGCCATAAATGATGGATATTGGGCTTAATCAGTTCAGCAAAAATCATTCAAATCTTATATGCTAGGCGCCAAATTTGAGGATTGATTTATGGCGCTTAAAGCAACAATTTATAAGGCTGATCTGAACATTGCCGATATGGATATCCATCGTTATGAGGATCATCAGCTGACTATGGCTCTGCACCCCTCTGAAACCATTGAACGTTTGATGGTGCGTATTCTGGCATTTGCCCGTTATGCTGGCGAAGCGCTGGAATTTACCAAAGACCTGTTTGAAACTGATGAGCCCGCGCTGTGGGAAAAAGATCTGACCGGCCAACTGATTCAGTGGATTGAAGTCGGTTGTCCGGATGAAGACAAGGTGAAAAAGGCCAGTGCACGTTGTAAAAAGGTCGCAGTAGTGGCTTATGGTACGTCAGTCGATGAATGGTACAAACGCAGTAGCAAGCTGAAAACCTTATCCAATGTGGAAGTCTGGAAAATCTCTCCGGCCACTACTGAAGCAGTGCAACAGTTATGTGAACGTACCATGCAGTTGCAACTCAACATCATGGATGGTGAATGGACCTTGATCGGTGACAAGGGGCAGGCTGTGATTGAGTGGGAACGTTTACAATAAAAATCTTCAGGTTGTAGGTCTAGGCTTGCAGCCTGCTTTAAAAATTGCGTATACCTAACATATAAGAATAAATTACGGGAAAAGGTATATGCATCCGGATATCTATCGTTTGCTGATTGCTCTCGCGATTGGTGCCATTATTGGTGCAGAGCGTGAATACCGGAGCAAATCTGCGGGCTTAAGAACCATGATTATGGTCAGCCTCAGTTCCTGTCTGTTTACCATCATGTCTTTAAAAATCGGCATCGATAGTCCTGACCGGATTGCTGCCAATATTCTGACCGGTCTTGGTTTTGTCGGTGCCGGGGTGATCTTTAAAGATGAAAACCGGATTTCCGGGATTACTACTGCTACCACCATCTGGATGACCGCTGCACTGGGTATGGCTGTAGGGGCAGGGTATGAACTGCTCAGTATGTTCGCGACCTTGATCGTGCTCATCGTGCTGATTTTTCTGGTTTATGTCCAGGATGGAATCGAAAACCTAAGCCAGGCGCGGGCGTATAGGATTATTTGCCCCTATCAGCGCAAAACCCTGGATCATTATGAATATCTGTTTAAGACCTATGACATGAAGGTGATACGCAGTGTGCAGCATAAGACCGAGCATCGCATCAGTGGGCGCTGGATTTTAATCGGGACGGCAGAAAATCATAAAAAGCTGACCAATTATTTATTAAATGATCCCAATATTCAGGAACTCAGCTTTTAAACGCCTGTTTACTTTAAACTCGTAAGCACGCAAGCAAATGCGGTTATACTAAGCCATGAAAATTTGGTGCTCAGTTTAGGTAAAAACCATGGTGAAAGAATTAGAAATTATCGATTTAAAAGTTGGTGAAGGTAAAGAAGCAGTAAAAGGTGCGCTGATTACTACCCACTACACAGGCTGGTTGGAAGACGGGACCAAATTTGACTCATCGTTAGATCGTGGTCAGTACTTTGAAACAGTGATCGGCACTGGCCGCGTAATTAAAGGCTGGGATCAGGGCATTATGGGTATGAAAGTGGGCGGTAAACGTAAACTGATCGTACCTGCTCACTTGGCTTATGGCGAACGTAAAATGGGGAATATTATCCCGGCGAATTCAAACCTGATTTTTGAAATCGAACTCTATGATGTGAAAACACGTGATTAAGTCATTCTAAGTTTTTGAATTGATCAGAACTAGTTCAATAAAAGCAGGATGGTTTTTTGTTATCCTGCTTTTTAATTGTCATTTATCACCCATAAGTAATGGTTTGATTAGCCTAGTTACGCGGAGAAAATCGAAGAAAGGAATTATCCAAAACTATGATTGCAACAACTGGATTGGATAATATTTCTTAATAAAAATCAGCTATGAGACAGGGTTTTATACAGATGTAAAGTTGATGTATTGAGTGAACTGTTAATCGGCATCTGGAATCCAAGTTTGGTGTAAAAAGGCAGCGCAGTTTGAGTACTTTCAATTTCTAAATGACTAATATTTTTATGAGCAATCGCGTCTAGCATATGATTAAACAGCTGTGTACCATAGCCTAAACGCTGCATACTGCTGACCACATAATGCATGCGGATTTCGCCCTGATCGCTGACCATTAAAAATCCCACCACTTTGTCATGCACGGTACAGACCCAGCAGTCGTTATACAGCATTTCCACAATCAAGCTGGCATGCGTAAAGGCTTCCAGCCAGGTCTGGATACGGCTTTCCTCACGCTGGTGATCTAGGACACACGACTGAATACTGTCATGGATCACCTGCAAGATTTGCGGAATATCCTGAACTTTTCCTTCACGAATCATCATCTATAGTAAAAATAAACTTAATAATCTGGATTTTTTATTTAGCAATAGGTGAACAATGAATAAAAGACCGAGATTGTATTGTTATGACCGGTTTTTTGCTCATCTATAGTGATTCTGCGGTACTTCTGTAAAACCTTTGTGAGACTTTTCCAGATTGTCAGACAGGCAGGATTGTGAAGAAAGGCTTGATCATTTATATATGGACTCATTAGACGTCCCATTTTTAAATAAAAAACCAAAGCTGAATCGGGTAGCTTGTAGCAATCATTTAAGAATAACTTGAAATATCTTGAAATGACTTAAATTGGTTGTTTATTCACCACTATGTTAAGGTTTGTAAATGGATCAGTGAATATTCATTTGTCTTTCAGTTGATTTACAATAAAAATAACTCAGGATAAGAGGCCCAGATTATGGTCAAATTATTGCTTTTTATCTGTTTTTTAATTGCTATTTATGCCGCGTGGATCGTGTTCTTTAAAATGGATAAGGCTCGAGATCAGCTGCAGCATTGGCATAAAAAATTCAAATCTCAGCAGGATGCGTTTGAGCAGGCAAATCCTGAACAGCGTCAGCCACGGGAAATTTTGGTGGATGCCTATGAACTGCAGCTGTTTGATGACGTGGCACAACTGTTTTTCAAGGCGCCGGTACAATTGATGGATCGTCAGCAGGCTGAACAGCTACAACAGAAATGGCTGAGTAAAATGCCGATGCAAACCAATACCCTAATCCGGAAAATGGATTTGGGTGAGTGGTCGATTTATTGGAATTTTTACGATCAGTCGCTGGAATATTATGTCGGGCGTTACGGCATTTTCTATACCCATGTCGACCGTCATGGGCAGGAACATAAACGTGAATACCGTTTAGATGTGAAACAGGCGGATTGCGCTTAAGTCAGTTCCTCTATTTGATTTGATCAATCACTTACTCTTAACTTTTATAAATTTGATCCGAACTTTCCCTTGATCTGGATAGATCGCTAAACTAGCTGGAGATTTGTGATGATCAATAAAGGGTGAAGATCATGTTAATTGACTTCCGTCAGGCACAGCTGGAACGTTTTATTCAGTTAGCACGTCAAATCGAAATTCATTCTGAGCACTATCTGCAGTTCGATTCCGTTTCTGACTTTTATAAATCTTCCTGGCTGGATGATTTTCCGCAGGGCACCGAGTGGTATGCCTCAGGGTTGGATGATGGTGCGGAACAGTTTGAAGCCATTATTTGCTATGCTACTGCTAAGCTGATCATTAGTAAGGGAATTCAAACCGAAGTCCATTTAAAAATAGTGGATTGACTCTTTCGCCTAGAAATCTTTATAAACAGAATAATGACATGGGGCCGAGAAATCAGTTTAATGCTGCTTGTATAATCACATTTCTTATTGATCTTGGCTTATTTACTAAGCCGAAAGTAAACGCCAACAATAAAAGGAAAAAAGAATGGCACATCAATTTACTGTCAACGCAAACATCCAAGGTGTATCCATTGATGAGTTCAAGCGTCTAGCCAATGACATCAACATGCATGAAGCAGTCTGTCGCCGTATTCCGGCACAGAATATGGAAATCTTGGTTTCTGAAAAGCAGGGTGAAATCTATACCCTAAAACGTGCTTATAACCTGGATGTGAATATTCCAGAGATTGCCAAGAAAATGCTGAAAGATGCGTTCCGTTTGCATCGGACTGATATCAGTAATCTCGACCAACTGACTTCTACTGTAGAACTCGGAGCTAATCTGCCGATTGAAGCAAAGTGCCAGCGTGTAGTGAAAGGAGATGATCGTCAGATCGAGTTTCAGCTGGACTGGACGGTGAAAGTGAAAGTACCTCTCATTGGCGGCATGCTGGAAAAACATGCGGAAGGAGAAATCCGTAAATTCAGCCAGATCGAAATTGGCATTATTGAAGATGAAATCCGTAAAAGCCTGACTGCTTAACTTCTAATTTGTATTGATCTTCCAAAACAAAAGAGCCCGATTTGGGCTCTTTTCTATTTTTATTCTGTAACCACCTTGACTGGTTCAGGGACTTTTTCAAATTTGCTGGTATAGACAAATGCGGTAAACAGGGTCACCAGGCAGACTGTCCAGACATAGTACATTGCGCCGATATTACTATATAGACTGAGCCATTGTACCAGCGGTAAGGTAATCCCGCCGGCAATGGCATAGGCAAGATTGTAAGAGAAAGAAATACCAGTAAAACGGATCTGAGCCGGGAACATTTTCACCATGCTGTAAGATACCATCCCCACAGTGCCAGAACTTAAGCCCAGCAGCATATACAGCATAAATACAGTCGATGGCGCCACATGTCCCAAGCTGTTATAGAAAATCGCCGCCATGGCTGCCACCACGATTGAACCAAACAGAATGACACGGCCTGCACCAAAGCGGTCAGCCAAAATGCCAGCCAGGATACAGCCAGTCATTTGCATCATGATGGCCGCACTTTGCATCTTGAAAGCATCGGCACGTTCAAAGCCAAAAGCACCCACCAGCAGGTTTGGCATCGCTAGAATCAGTACCACGACACAGCCGGTTAGGAACCAGGTAAACAGCATGCCAATTGCGACACCGGTTTTATGCTGAGCCAGTACCTGTTTTACCGGCAGGTCTTTGGCTAGTTCTTTTTTCGCCTGCATGGCCTTAAACACTGGGGTTTCTTTCAGGTAACTACGTAGATATAGTGCGACAAAACCGAAAATCCCGCCCAATATAAACGGAATACGCCATGCCCATTCCTTGATTTCAGTTTCGGAGAATTGCAGGGAAATAAATAGTGACATCAGCGAACCCAGCAGAATACCCAGTGACAGACCTGCGGTGAGTACACCATTGGCAATCCCGATCCGACGTTCCGGGACATGCTCAGAAACAAAAGTCCAGGCGGCCGGAATTTCACCACCAATCGCAATGCCTTGAACCACACGCATCAATAACAATAAAAGCGGTGCGGCATAGCCAATGCTTTCAAAGGTCGGCATGACACCGATCATCAGGGTCGGTAAAGCCATCAACAAGATTGACAGGCTGAACAGGCGCTTACGTCCAATCAGGTCACCAAAATGGGCCATCACTACACCACCGAGTGGACGGAAGAAATAACCGGCAGCGAAAATCCCGTAGGTATTCAGCATCGCCCAAAAGGGACTTAAGCCACTTGGGAAAAATAGTTCTGAAATCAGTTTGGCGTAAAACACATAGATGACGAAATCATAAAATTCTAGTGCACCACCGAGTGAAGAAAGTCCAAGTGTACGTTTGTCTGCCCGTGTTAGGCGTGGATGTCCATCCATGCTGAAAAACCTTATCTATAGAGTTGGTATATGATTGATTTTAAAAGAAGCGAGTTTTGTTGAATAATCAAACATTCTTGTATAGAACTCAACAAAAAGTTATATCAAACAGTTAATTTTAAATAGATGAAAATGAAATTAAGTTTTAGGCATTTCTTATGCCTTGTAAATCCATAAAGCTAAAACCAATTTGTATTCGTTTATACAGAAAATTTTTTTAAAAACTGGATTACACATTCAGAGATATTTAAAAGCAATTTTCTGCTTTGGAACAGCAGCGAACTGAATTATAAAGAAGCATGATCTGAATTGAATATAAGAGGAACAGTGATGACGATTCTAAGCGTCGCCAAACAGGGAGAAGCGATTCTGGGGTTAGTGGCAGCACCAGTAGCAGAGACTGAATTTGGCAGTGACTGGTTGTATCAGCTGAACAATGCCTTGATGGAAACCATGCTGGATCGTCAGGGTGTCGGCATTGCTGCACCACAAGTGTATATTTCCAAACGTCTGATCATCGTTGCTTCACGTCCAAACCTGCGTTATCCAGATGCACCGTATATGGAACCAATCACGATGGTCAATCCGGAAATTTTGCGTGTTTCAGACAGTCAGGTTTTAGGTGAAGAAGGTTGTCTTAGTGTGCCGGATCAACGAGGAAAAGTCGCTCGAGCGCAAGATATTTGGGTACGTTATTACACTTTGGAAGGTGAGTCAGTGGATGCTGAATTTAACAGCTTTGCTGCACGTATTGTTCAGCATGAGATTGATCATCTGAATGGGATTTTATTTAACCAGCGGCTTTCAGATTCAAATACGGATTAAATATCTTTAGGTTGTTTGATCGCAGTCCCATAGGCAAACACTTCCACCATCCCGCCTTGCATGCCCAATTCAGTGGTACTGAGGCGTACGCCCATAATATGGGCCGCACCAACTTTTGCTGCTTCTTTCTTTAAGCGTACGATGGCTTCCCGTCGTGCACGTTCTACTACGCTTTCGTATGTAGTTAGGCGACCGCCCAGAATATTTTGAATCGAGGCGATTACATATTTAAAGTAATCATGCGAAATCACCACATTAGAACTGACCAGTTGGCCTTCAAAAATTGAAGTCGCCATCCGGTTGGATTCCAGGGTGATAAAGGCCAGCTTCGCTTCCCATGCATCCAGCTCTTTAAGGTGCTTCTGTTCATAGTAGCGGCCAAAACTAAAACCCACCCCGAACAGGATGGCAAAAACTACAATCTGAAAAATCAGATCATTCATGACTTAAGCTGCCGGTGGAAAAGGATCAGGGAGCTTCGGTATATTTGGTTCGACCACTACTGCAGTGCCATAAACAAACAGTTCCGAAGCACCTTGAGCAATATTTGAAGTGGAAAAACGAATGCCAACAATCGCATTAGCACCCATCTGCCGTGCCTTTTCAATCATGCGGTTCATGGCTTCCTGACGTGATTCTTCCAAGAGTTCGGTATAAGCCGTCAGCTCACCACCGACAATATTCTTCAGGCCCGCCAGCAGATCGCGACCAACATGCTTGCTGCGTACGGTACTGCCATAAACCACATCGATCTGCCGAGTAATGATGTGTCCCGGTACGGATTCCAGATTACTGAGTAACATGAGCCCAACAGTCAAAAATGATGATGCTATGAAGATAGGAAACTGCTGATCAAAAAGCAATAAAAAAGCCCACCGAAGTGAGCTTTTTTAATATCAGTAAAAACCGAATCTTACTGCTGATTAGACTGTTTACGTTCAGCAGTCGAAGGTGGATATTGCACCACATCAGAAGTGTTGGCTTTCAGGCCGCCACCCAATGATTTATACAGTTCCACCTGGTTATTCAGATTGGCTTGTTCCAGCAATAACAGGCCTTGCTCGGCAGAGTAGGCCGTACGCTGTGCATCCAGTACAGTCAGGTAACTGTCGATCCCGGCACGGAAGCGGGCATTCGACAGACGGTAAGTGGTATTGGTTGCATCGACTAAACGGCGTTGCGCTGCCAAACGGTCACCAATGTTTTGGCGAACAGCAAGTGCATCATTCACTTCACGGAAAGCAGTCTGAATCGATTTTTCATAATCAGACAGCGCGATTTGCTGGTCGGTTTCTGAAATCTTGATGTTGGCTTTACGTGTACCCCAGTCAAAGATTGGAATATCTAGGCTAGGGCCTACAGACCATACAAAGTTACCTGATTTGAACAAGTCGCTTAGGTCAGTTGAGGCATAACCCGCAGAACCAGTCAGACTGATGGTTGGGAATAAACGTGCACGTGCAGCACCGATATTGGCACCTGCAGCAGACAGTTGATATTCCGCAGTACGGATGTCGGGGCGATTGGTTAACAGATCACTCGGTAAACCTGAACCCAACGCAGTGCTGTTGGTAATACGAGTCACACGAGTGGTCGGTAACAGATTCGTTGGAACAGCTTGACCGACTAACAGGTTCAACAGGTTCTGAGCCTGAGCCACCTGAGTCTTGTAGTTCGCCACATCGTTACGTGCAGTTTCTACAGAAATTTGTGCCTGACGAACAGGAACTTCACTGTCGATACCTACATCGAAACGTTTTTTGTTGAGGTTATAAGATTCAAGCTGGGTCTGCAGGGTTTGATTCGCAAGTTTCAGGTTGGCATTGGCAAAGGAGTAGTTTAACCATGCCTGAGCCACTTGACTGATCAGGGAAATTTGGGTTGCATCACGCGCGCTTTGCGTTGCCAGATAAGTATCCAGTGCATTGTCTTTTAGACTGCGCACACGGCCCCAGAAGTCCAGCTCATACGCCGTAACACCCAGACCAACGTTATAAGTGGTAGTTGCACCACGGCCTTGGGTGCTCATGGTGTCCTGACGTAAGACGCTACCGCTGGCACCAATGGTTGGTAAACGGTCATTTTCAGAAATCTGATACGCCTGTTGTGCACGCTGGATATTTAGTGCTGCTGTACGCAAATCACGGTTATTGGCTAAAGCCAGATCAATCACCTGAACCAGACGTTGATCAGCAAAAAAATCTTTATAACCTTGCTCAGCAACTGAGGTACCTGAGGCAGAACCGATATAGCTTTGCGGAATGTCAGCTTGTGCTACGGGCTCTGGGCCACGCATGCTTTGACAAGCTGTCAAAGCAAGCGCAAGTGCAGAAACCGCAATGCCACGACCTGAAACAGACCATACTTTATGCATCACGAGGTTTGCTCCTGTTTATTTTGTTGTTTTGGTTTGTACTTGAAGATCGTTCTAATCCAGACGTAGAACACTGGAATGAAGAAGATACCTAAAAGTGTTGAGCTGATTACGCCACCCAGTACACCATAACCAACCGAGTGTTGGCTACCTGCACCTGCACCTGAAGACAGTGCCAATGGCAGTACACCAAAACCGAAGGCCAGGGTAGTCATGACGATTGGACGCAAACGCATTTTCGCAGCATGCATGGTCGCTTCAAACAGTTCTTCACCCTGTTCCTGAAGCTCTTTAGCAAATTCTACGATCAGGATCGCGTTCTTCGCAGCCAAACCAATCACGGCAATAATTGCCACCTGGAAGTAAATGTTATTGGACAGGTTCGGGTCACCTTTGATCACCAGACCTAAGAAAGTCAGGGTCAACGCACCCACGATACCCAGCGGAACTACCATCAGTACAGAGAATGGAATTGACCAGCTTTCATACAATGCAGCCAGACACAGGAACACGATCAGCAGTGAAAGAGCATACAGGAATGGCGCTTGGGCACCAGACTCACGTTCTTCCAGAGAAAGACCAGTCCATTCATAGTCAAAGCCTTGCAAGCCCATAGATGGCAGTTTGGCAATGATTTCTTCCATGGCTTTCATGGCATCACCCGAGCTGACACCTGGTGCCGGAGTACCCTGAATGTTCATGGATGATACGCCATTATAACGTTCAAGACGTGGTGAACCATAGCTCCATTCGCCAGTAGCGAAGGTTGAGAATGGAATCATTTGGCCTTGATTGTTACGTACATACCACTTGTTCAGGTCTTCCGGCATCATACGTGCATCGGCTTCGCCCTGTACATAAACTTTTTTCACACGACCACGATCCAGGAAGTCGTTCACATAAGAACCGCCCCAGGCAATGCTCATGGTGCTGTTTATTTCAGAGATGCTGACACCCGCTGCACCGGCTTGAGCCTGATCGACAATGATCTTGTACTGTGGTGTATCTTCCTGACCGTTTGGACGTACACCCATCAGGCGTTTGTCCTGAGCAGCCATCCCCAGTACCGCATTACGCGCAGCAAGAAGTTGTGCATGACCTGCACCGCTTGCATCTTTCAACTGCATGTTGAAACCGGCAGAAACGCCCAGTTCAGGCATCGCAGGCAACTGCAGCGGCATGATGTAAGTGGCATCTTTTACGATCATGTTCAGCGCCATACCACGACCGATAATGGCACCAATCTGTTGTTCAGGGGTAGTACGTTCGTCCCAGTCTTTCAGCTTAATAAACGCCAGACCAGCATTTTGACCGACACCAGTGAACGAAAAGCCGGCGACACTGAACACGGATTCCACGCTTTCTTTTTCCTTGTTCAGGAAGAAGTTATTCATGGCATCAATGGTTTTTTCAGTACGGTCCAAGCTGGCATTTGGTGGTAGTTGGACCAAGGTCATGACCACACCCTGGTCTTCATCCGGCAAGAATGAAGAAGGCAGGCGAGCAAACAGCAGTGCAATCACACCAATCACTACCGCATAAATCACACCAGACACGATCTTATGGTGGGTCATGAAGTTGACGCCACCTTGGTACTTGGTGGAAATGCGTTCGAAACTATGGTTAAACCAGCGGAAGAAACGTGCCGCAGGGCTGTTGCTTTCTGGTTGGTTACGATCATGCTGTTTCAGAATGGTCGCACACAGGGCAGGGGTAAAGGTCAAGGCCACGATCAATGACAGTACCATCGCCGTTACCAGCGTGATCGAAAACTGACGATAAATCACCCCGGTTGTACCACCGAAGAACGCCATTGGTACGAATACCGCAGACAGAACTGAGGTAATACCCACCAGTGCACCAGAGATCTGTTTCATCGACTTTTCAGTTGCCGTCACAGGATCGAGATGTTCTTCACTCATGACACGTTCAACGTTCTCGACCACAACAATCGCATCATCCACCAGCAGACCAATGGCCAATACCATCGCGAACATGGTCAGGGTGTTGATTGAGAAACCGAAAATGTTAATGATCGCAAAGGTACCGAGTACCACCACTGGCACCGCCATGGTTGGAATCAAAGTTGCACGCCAGTTTTGCAGGAACAGGAACATCACCAGGAATACCAGGATTACTGCTTCTACAAGCGTGTGTACTACAGATTCAATAGACAGTTTAATGAATGGTGTAGTATCGAATGCCAGTTCATCTTTCATGCCTTGAGGGTAGTTTTTACGCAGTTCTTTTAAACGGTCTTCTACCGCAGCTGCGGTATCCAGCGCATTGGCACCAGTTGCCAGACGGATTGCAACACCACCGGCAGGTTTGCCTTGGAATTTAGACACGAACTGATAGTTATCGGCACCGAGTTCAATACGGGCTACATCACCCAGACGTACCTGAGCACCACTGCTGGTATTTCTCAGGAAGATATTTTTGAACTGTTCAGGAGTTTGCAGCAGGCTTTGCGCATTGACAGTCGCATTCAGCACCTGGCCTTCAACCTGTGGTGCACCACCTAACTGACCCACCGCGACCTGCGCGTTCTGGGTGCGGATCGCTTGGGCCACATCACTTGGAGTGACTTGCAGGCTGGCCATTTTGGCAGGATCCAGCCAGATACGCATTGCATACGAACCACCGAAGACCTGAACTTCACCCACACCCGGAACACGGCTGAGCGGTTCGGAAATGTTGGAATTGACATAGTCTTTGATGTCGTTTGCAGTCAGGCTCTCATCAGGAGAGTAGAAGGCAACAACTTGCAGGAAGCTGGCACCTGATTTAGTAACGCGGACACCCTGACGTTGTACATCTTCAGGTAACAGTGCAGTTGCAGATTGCAGTTTGTTTTGTACTTGAACCTGAGCGATGTTCGGATCGATCCCTTGTTCGAAGTTCAGGGCAATTGATGCCTGACCGTTACCGGCACTGTTGGATGAAATATAACGCAGACCATCCAGGCCATTCATTTGCTGTTCGATGATCTGGGTCACTGTATTTTCAACAGTTTCAGCAGATGCACCTGGATAGGTCGCAGAAATCGTAACCGTCGGTGGTGCAATGGTCGGATACTGAGCAATCGGCATTTTGCTAATCGTCAAAATACCCGCCAGCATGATGACCAGTGCAATCACCCATGCAAAGATCGGACGATGGATAAAGAATTGAGCCATTCACCTTACTCCTTATGATTTAGCAGCAGGTTTTGGTTCAGCTTGTTTTGCATCGTTCGCTTTTGATGCTGCGCCAGCTTGAGGAGCAGCTTGCTGTGCGGCACCTTGTGGTGCTGCAGCCTGAGGCTGATATGGTTTTGCGACCACTGGTTGTTCAGGTTTAACTTTGGCAATACCATCCACAATCACTTTGTCGCCCGGGTTGAGACCAGCAGTCACAATCCAGTTTTGACCTTGTGTACCCACAGTGGTGACGTTACGGCTTTCAACTTGGCCTTTGGCATTCACCAACATAGCAACAGCCTGACCAGTAGGAGTACGGGTCAATGCAGCCTGAGGAATCAGGTAAGCATTTGGAATTTCACCCTGAACGATTTGTGCAGTGGCAAACATGCCAGGCAATAACAGGTGATCTTTGTTCGGGAATACCGCACGTAAAGTCACTGTACCAGTTTCCGGATTCACGCTGGCATCCGAGAATGCCAGACGGCCTTCAACCGGGTAAACACTGCCATCTTCCAGTTTCAGTTTGACACGCGTGTTGTTGGAGCTGTTCAGGTCACCCTTGCTCAACTGTTGACGCAGACGTAGCAATTCGGCACTAGACTGGTTGATATCGACGTAGATTGGATCCAGACGCTGAATTGTCACCAATGGCTCAGCTTGGTTTGCAGTCACTAACGCACCCGCAGTAATCGAAGAGCGGTTGGTTTGACCCGAAATTGGCGCACGTACAGTTGAATAGCCTAAGTTAATTTCAGCATTACGCAGAATCGCACGGTTCGCGTTCAGGTCAGCTTCTGCCAGTTTCACCTGAGCCACGATATCGTCATATTCCTGTTTAGAAATTGCATTGGTACCTACCAGCTGACGGTAACGGCCTTCTTTGACACGTAACACGCCAAGGTTGGCTTCAGCACGGGCAATTGCAGCGCGGGCATTGTCCACGGTTGCACGGTTGGTGCTGGAATCGATTTCATAAAGTGCCTGACCTTCACGGACATAGCTGCCTTCATTAAATAAACGTTTCAGCACTACACCCGTTGCCTGTGGGCGTACTTCTGAAATCTCAAATGCTGTTGTGCGACCTGAGAGTTCTACAGACTGCTCGACATTTTGTGGTTGTGCAACCAGCACACCCACTTCAGTCGGTGGCATTTGCTGTTGAGCGCCAGCTTGCTGGCCCTCCTTTGGATCTTTGCTACAACCAACAAGTGCAATACTTGTTGCCAATGCGCAAGCAGTCAGGGCAGGTGCCCAAAGCTTTGCAGACATCATTGTTCCACCTCGATGAGATTTTTATCTAAATTTTTTATTTGCTTACGCTTTGTATTTAATGTGAATTAAATACTAAAACGAAACCGAAATAAAACTTATATTCCTACCGGATCACTATTCAATAAGGAAAGATCACGCTACTCCGGACTATCCACACGTTTTTTCCAGTCAGTCAAAAAATATGACTCATGTCTTGTTGGCTGATGAATGGGCTGTGCGACTAGAGGTAGGTCACAAAGACACGGAAAGCACAGCCACCCGAACTTCCTCCATAGAAAAAGTTCGGGTCACTGTGCTCAGGCAATCAGCAGCTGAGATAACCCTGTGAGGGTGATTCCTTCAAGAATTCCGACACATATAAAATTTTCTTTGCCTACTTTTTATACCAAAGCTGGTCAATACACCAGAGCATGGCTAAGAAAAGTAATACAAATGGCATGCCACACCGTATGAATGAGTCTGCGATTTTTTGTTGTGTTTTTGAACAATTTTGCTTTCAGTACTGCTGAATGATTTATTTCATGAATTTTTATTCAAATGAATAAAACAGTGAAATAGAACGCTCAAACATGCTGAAAACCAAACAAAAAATCGACAAAAAGCAACAAGTGCAGCAAGCTTTAAATGCTTGTCCTTTCTAACCGCTATGATACCGGTTAACCGTCTGTTCTGAAGTGTACTTGTCAGTACACTTTTTTTCAAGTGTGTGGTTTTTAAACAAAATCCTTATTTTAAATAAGTATTTGTGTTTTTAAAATCCGAGAAATTATCACTGTTTTAGCCTTTGCTCGTCGTATGATTTTCGTCAATTTCAACCACTTGCTTTGGTGGCCAGAAGAAATCACTTGGACGAGTCAGGAAGTGGGTCATGACCAGTTTGGCCAATGGCTTCCACTGTTCAAAACGCACTCGACGGGCACGTAATGCTACAATAATGGTTAGGGTAAAACTTACAAATAAGTTGGTGAGACCAATGAAAAGCACGCCCAAGAAAGACACAATTATTAAACCAATATCTGGGCCATTGATATTCATCAGGCCTTGAATAAAATTGGCAGACGCAAAGGCAATATGGCGGATATCTAATGGTAGCCCCAGGATATAACCGATGGTACCCATACTGCCAAGCATCACCCCGAAAATAAAGTTACCGCCGAGCGCACCCAGATTTCGTTCCATATATTCGGCAAATTTATTTAGACGTTCCTGTCCCATCAATCTTTTCAGGCGAGTATGCGCTTTTAAACGTGGACCTACCTTACGGTACACCGCCATATTGTCAAAATAACCCGCGAGCAGTCCGGACAGGAACAAACATACTCCGGCAATGGCCGCATGTGGAATTGCCAGTGAAGTAAATGGATTCAAGTCATGTAGCGTCTTGGCTGCTTTGGCATGATTCATTAAGGGTTCATGCATTGCAGCATCCCAGAAAAATGCAATCACAGCTGCAACAGGAATCGCAATCGAGATATTGCCCAGAATTGCCACAAATTGGGTTCGGATGATATTCACAATCAGTGCCGCTAGTTCAGCAATCTGTGCCGTCTTGGACCCTTTACGCTGCTGTACAGTAGAAGCTAGTGCGGCTGCGGTCATCGCAGGCTGTTTGGTAGCAACAGTAAAGTGCAGCACATGAATCAGCATAAAACCGAGTGAATAGTTCATGCTGTAACTAAAGGCCTGCATCAATGGCGCCATAGTGACTCGTGCCATCAAGGTTTTCAGCGTGGCCATAATAGCAATCAGCACACCGGCACCGGCTGCGGCCTTATACATGGCCCAGAAGCCTTCCTTGTCGGTACTTACATAATGTTCACCGGTTTTGGAGGCATTTTCCGTTACCTGTAAGGCCAGTAATTCGCTATTGGTTGCCAGTAGCGAACGTACACTGCGTTCGCTATAGAGAGCTTCGGTAATATCGACCAGAAAATAACCCATAGACAGATAGCGTTGTTGGTCATCCTCCAGAATCATATTCAGTAGAATCTCGATTCGTTCCAGACACTGTTCTAGTAATGCCAGCATATAGGTCAGGCTGACACTTACTCCGATCCGTTTAGTGGAACGGCGGATTTTTGCAACGACATCATGGCATTGTTCTAGCATCACCATGGCTTGAGAAGCATCCGGTAAAGCAACTGAATCAGTCAGATCGGCATGATCAAAGCATTTCTTATATTGCTGAATGAAGTCATTGATCTCACGGTTCTGAATCAGAAACGGCGATTCATATTCCATCAGTTCAGGCTGGGCATTGATAAATTCAGGATGTAAGCCGATCCCACTGATCCGGTAGGACAGAATGGTGAGTGCTTTGATGACTTCGTCCTTGATCCGGGTCTTCTCCAGCTGATTGGAGTGGCCCTGATTGAGGACGCTAAAAAGCTGTTGCCAGTCCTGATCATTGAGGTAATCCAGCCAGTAACGATCACTGCGTTCATGAAAAATGCGGCGTACCAGTTCCTGCAGGCTTTTTTCATCCGGAATCAACGGCAGGATATGCGCGCCAATGCGCTGATTCAGTTGGTTCCAGAAACCGTCTAAGGATAGAATCCCGGTATCGGAGAACAGGCTGGTTTGCTTGTAGCGGTTAATTACCCGCAAAACAAAGGTTTGTAGGGTCGTCACCGCATTGGGTGTAATAAGAAGAGATTGTAGAAATGCTTGAAATTTTTCTTCGATTTCTTCCGTATCTTTGCTGTCTCGTGGCCGTATACGATTCACGAGTTCAATCAGCAGGTTTTCATCTAAGGCAGCTTGAGGTTGCTCAAGCTGCTGTTGCATGGTCTGGAATATATCGGAGAATTGAATATGCATAGGCAATGTTGAGATCTATTGGATTCGGTGCAATGCAAGTTTTGCCAGATTCACCAGTGCCTGACGGTATTCCGAGTCTGGCAGTGAATCCAGTGCAGCAATTGCGGCATCAGTTTCTTCAGTTGCACGCTGACGGCAGTAATCCAGAGCTCCTGATTCATTCACAATGCGAATCACCTGTTCGAGGTGATCAGTACCACCAGTGGCGATACTCTTACGCACAATTTCAAAATCATCACCTGAGGTATTTTTTAATGCAGCAATCAATGGCAAGGTAGGTTTGCCTTCCATCAAATCATCGCCGATGTTTTTACCCAACGTTTCTGCATCTGAAGTGTAGTCCAGAATATCGTCAATGATCTGGAAAGCATTGCCGAAATGACCAGCAAACTTGCGTAGCGGCTCACGGAATTCATGCTTATCTGAAAGAATCGCAGCACCTTCAGTCGCCAGTTCAAACAGGCGTGAAGTTTTACCGTGAATAATGTTCAGATAAGTGGCTTCAGTGGTTTCTGGCTGGTGCTGGGATTGCAGTTGCAACACTTCACCTTCGGCAATTTCACAGGTGCCTGTGGAGAAGTCTTTTAACAAGGTCATGTTGTTCAGATCAACCAATAGATCGAAAGCACGTGAGATCAGGAAGTCACCTACAAGTACCGCAGTCTGGTTGTTCCAGGTGGCATTAGCGGTTGGGCGGCCACGACGCAGGCCAGATTCATCCACGACATCATCATGTACCAGTGTTGCGGTATGCAGCATTTCAATAATTGCGGCCAGCTTGCGATGCTGGTCCAGATCTTCTGCACCACAGGCTTTTGCTGCCAGCAGGCACATGATCGGACGCATGCGTTTACCGCCAGCTTCGACCACGTGTTTGCTGACGGCCATCACCAAGGCAACTTTTGACGTGATTCCCTCATTAATAAATGTGTCCATCGCAGCAAAGTCATGTGCCACAGGAGCGAGAATATCTTGCTTAAAGTCGATGGTCATGTGAAAGGGAACCTCTATTCTGGTAAATCTCAAGTCCGTAGTTTAACAATTTATAACATCCGTGACAGATAAGAAACGCACAAACTTTGCTAAAAATCAGCTTTTTAAGATGAATAAAATCAATTAGACACTATTTGAATCACTGTCGTCGCGTACAGATTTACCTTGAATCTCCCCAAATCAGGGAGAAATTGGCTCAGTATACTAATCAAAACTTAGGCCTTAACTCAGTTGATTTTTGTTGCAAGAAATTTCATGAGTCTCTGATTTTTCTAAATTTAAGTATATAGTCAATCAGATGCAAAAACACGCAGGTCAGAATTTCAGTAAAATGGCTTGTTGTTTGTTCAAATATCCCTTAAAATCTTTGCCCTTGTATAACCCCCAGTGGCGTTCGTTTTAAGATCGATATATCCCTTTATCGGCACGACGACACGGGCATGTTTGGAGTACATTATGTACGCAGTAATCCAAAGCGGTGGTAAACAGCACCGTGTAGTTGAGGGCGAAACCCTTAAAGTTGAATTATTGAAAGCTGAAACTGGCTCAACTGTTACTTTTGATGACGTGTTGATGCTTGTTAACGGTGACAGCATTCAAATCGGTGCTCCAGTGGTAGCTGGCGCTAAAGTAACTGCAGAAGTAGTTAGCCATGGTCGTCACGACAAAATCCGCATCATCAAAATGCGTCGTCGTAAGCACTACCGTAAACAACAAGGTCACCGTCAATGGTTCACCGAGTTGAAAATTACTAGCATTTCAGGCTAATTACTAGGAGTAATGAGACATGGCAACTAAAAAAGCCGGTGGTTCGACTAAGAACGGTCGTGATTCGAATCCTAAGATGTTAGGTGTTAAAGTTTACGGTGGTCAAACTGTAACTGCAGGTAACATCATCGTTCGTCAACGTGGTACTGAATTCCACGCTGGTGCAAACGTAGGTATGGGCCGTGACCATACTTTATTTGCTACTGCTGACGGCGTAGTAAAATTCGAAGTGAAAGGCCAATTCGGTCGTCGCTACGTATCTGTTGAAGCATAATTCTACAGAAATAAAAAAACCCACAGTTTCTGTGGGTTTTTTTATGCCTGAAAATTGACAGTAGCAGCTTCAAAGTGTAGTGAAAAATGTATCTGCATCTTCATCATGATGAACAAAATCCGTGATTTTGCATTAATAACAATACAAAACTTCTTATTTTCTATCATCTTAGTTTTTGAAATTGGTTTAAGATGAGGCATCAGACAAATTGCGATGATGCAAATACAACAAAGGTGAGATTATGAATATGCTTCGTAAAACTGTATGTGCCATAACGATCGGTGCGGCGACACTGGCACCTGTCATGAGCACAACTGTATTTGCCGCAACTGCAGCGACGGAGCAACAAGCGACAAACAACCTGGTGAAACAGCTGAGCAATATCCATAGCCTGACTGCGAACTTTGAGCAGACCACCAAGGTGACCAATCCCAAAGCGACCCAGAAAAAAGGTTTAAGTGCCCAGCACATGAACCAGACCTTCCGTGGGGTAATGAAAGTTCAGCGTCCGGGCAAGTTCTACTGGGAAACTACTTCTCCAGCGAAACAGACCATTGCGACGACTGGTAAAACTGTGTGGATTTACGATCCAGACTTGCAACAAGCAGTACGTCAAAGCCTGGATGAACAGGTTGCCAACACCCCAGCATTGTTACTTTCTGGGAATACCAGCCAAATTATGCATGCTTACCGTGTGACTCAACCGAACAAAGGCAAGACTTATTACAAGCTTTATCCAAAAACTAAAGATGGTGCGTTTGAAAGCCTGACTATTAGTTTTGGTGCCAACAAAGCTCCAAGCCTGATGATTTTGGAAGACTCTCTAGGTCAAACCACCTATATCAACTTTAAAAATGTGAAGGTAAATCCAAGTATTCCAGCTTCGACGTTTAACTTCGCACCACCGAAAGGTACTGATATCATCGACCAATAATATTGGTTTAGATATATCCATGAGGCAGCCCAATCAGGCTGCCTTTTTTATGGTTAACTGATCGGAAAGTGCTCAGGAATACCAATGAAATCAGGTTTGTGACTATGCGGACGTGTCAATCCTGAGCTGAGCTTTGTATAGTAGACAACCTCTTGTGATTAAAATGCCAAACCCAAGGATTTCAGGATGAAGATGCAGCAATTGAAACCGGTACTGTGGATGAGCTTGATTACCATCAGCATGGGTGGATTGTTTGGATGTCAGCAACAGGAACAGCCACAGGCACAAACGGTAGTTGAGCAGAAGCAGGATACGATTCCATTGATCCAAGCCAAGAGGGTCGCAGTAGAAGGTGCGCGGACTTTATCCTGTGAAAAAGAAGGTTGTACCCGTTTTGATCTGCAAACTATACAAAGCAATGTCGCCTGGATTGATGATTATTTCCTTGAACGTCTGAAACGCGCTGAACCGGTAGCGTTTAAAGTACAGCAAACGAAAGCCACTGAGGATGAGGTGAACAGTGTAGAACAGCGTTCCATGACTGTGAGCTTGGTCGGGCAGCGTTATGATCTGGCAACCTTTGTTATTAAGACCTACAACTTCAAGACCGGTGCTGAGCATGGGCTATACCATACTGAATACGTTAATCTGGATTTAAACAAACAGAAGCGTATTGCTTTAGAAGATATTTTGCAGAAAGGTTCAGAACAGAAACTTTTAGATACCTTATATGATTCTAATCTGGTTTGGCTAAATGCACGGGGCATTAACAAGGAACAGCTGAAACTGAGCGATAATTTCTACTTTGGTGCGAATGGCTTGGTACTGGTTTATCCGCTGTATGAACTGGCCGATTACACGATGGGTATGCCAGAGCTGAAAATTTCCTATACTGACCTGGCGAAGCTGATCAAGCCAGAATATTTAACCGGATTGGTAGCAACAACCCCTTAAATATTGTGCTAATAAAGGCCAGCCACCCGATGGGTTACTGTATTTTTTAGCGTTAAGAGCTTACACTATAGCCAGTTTTTTTCTTATCTAAAGATTGGCTATGATCGACCCGAAATTACTCAGAAATAATATTGAGGCTGTAAATTTAGCCTTGGCAAAACGTGGTGTTCAACTGAATGTCGAAGAGTGGGCATCACTGGAAGCTCGCCGTAAGGAAATTCAGTCCAAAACTGAATCGCTGCAAGCTGAGCGTAATGCGGGTGCGAAACAGGTTGGCCAAATCAAGAAAGCCGGTGGCGATGCCTCTGAAATCATGGCACGCATGGCTGCGATTGGTGATGAAATCAAAGCTGCTGAAGCTGCACTGGCTGAACTGCAAGCTGAGCTTGAAGAGAAATCTTTATCTATTCCTAACCTGCCACATGAATCAGTACCAGCAGGTAAAGATGAAAATGACAACGTGGAAATCCTGAAATGGGGTACACCACGTACTTTTGACTTCGAAATCAAAGACCACACTGATCTTGGTGAAATGATGGGTGGTCTGGAATTTGAAACTGCGACTAAGTTAACTGGTTCCCGTTTTAGTGTCCTGAAAGGTCCATTGGCGCGTCTGCAACGTGCGATTACCCAGTTTATGCTGGACACCCATACTCTGAAAAATGGTTATACCGAAGCCTATGTGCCTTACTTGGTGAACGCTGATTCTCTACGTGGTACGGGTCAATTACCAAAATTTGAAGAAGACCTGTTCAAGTTGCAAGGTGAGAAAGAGTTTTACCTGATTCCGACTGCAGAAGTACCAGTGACTAACTTCGTTCGTGATGAAATCATTGATGCCGACCGTCTACCACTAAAATATGCTGCACATACGCCATGTTTCCGTAGTGAAGCCGGCTCTTATGGTCGTGACACACGTGGCCTGATCCGTCAGCACCAGTTCGATAAAGTAGAAATGGTTCAGATCGTGAAACCTGAAGATTCTATGCAGGCACTGGAAGAATTGACAGGTCATGCTGAAGGCATCTTGCAGGCTCTTGGCTTGCCATATCGTAAAATTGTGCTGTGTGGCGGTGATATGGGCTTTGGTGCATGCAAAACTTATGACCTTGAAGTTTGGGTACCTAGCCAAAATACCTATCGTGAAATTTCTTCATGTTCTAACATGTGGGACTTCCAGGCACGCCGTATGAAAGCGCGTTACCGTGTGGATCAGAAGAAAACTGAATTCGTGCATACCCTGAACGGTTCAGGTTTGGCTGTGGGTCGTACTTTATTAGCCGTGATGGAAAACTATCAACGTGCTGATGGCTCGATCGAAATTCCTGAAGTTTTACGTCCTTACATGGGCGGTGCAGAGTACATCGACTAAAAATTCGGTGTCTGCACCAAAATGTGCATGAAAATTGCTTAGACAGTCAGATCTTAAAATTTGAGGCTTTTCGTGGATATTTTCCCAATCTCGTTAAAGTTGCAGCAGCAACCTTGTCTGATTGTCGGTGGTGGACATATTGCTTACCGCAAGGCAGTTCTTCTGCAGAAAGCAGGTGCAATCATTTCCGTGGTAGCACCTGAGATCGAAGCGGGTCTGCTTGAGATTGTTCAGGCGACCGCCGGTCAATATGTTCAGACACCTTTCAATCCTGAAATTCCTTTACGTTTCTACCGTCTGGTGATTGCAGCAACCGATGATGCTGAAGTTAACCGTCAGGTCTTTGAAGCCTGTGAAGCTGAAAATGTACTAGTGAATAGTGTGGATGATCCACCGCATTGCCGTTTCATGGTTCCTGCAATTATTGACCGTTCACCACTGGTGATTTCAGTCGCCAGCAATGGCACGTCACCGGTGTTATCGCGTCAGATCCGTACCCAGCTAGAAGCGACTATTCCACATGGCATGGGCGCACTGGCTGCATTTTCCGGGAAATGGCGTAGTGCTGTAAAAGCAAAAATCAGTAACCCAGATGAACGCCGTATCTTCTGGGAAGACTTGTACGCTAGTCCGTTGAAAGAGCAGGCATTTAATGACAACCTGGCTGAAGCAGATCGTCTGATTGAACAGGCGCTGAACGAATGGCAAAAACCGAATGGTGAAGTCTATCTGGTGGGTGCGGGTCCAGGCGATCCAGAACTGCTCACACTGAAAGCCTTACGCCTGATGCAACAGTCGGATGTGGTGATCTATGACCGTCTGGTTTCTGATCCGATTATGGAACTCTGTCGTCGTGATGCTGAAAAAGTCTACGTCGGTAAAGCACGTTCCAATCATGCCGTACCACAAGAAGGCATTAATGCCTTGCTGGTGAAATATGCCAAAGCAGGCAAGCGCGTTTGCCGCCTGAAAGGTGGTGATCCGTTTATCTTTGGCCGTGGCGGTGAAGAGATCGAAGAGCTGTTTGCTGCCGGCGTGCCATTCCAGGTGGTACCGGGTATTACCGCAGCTTCTGGCTGTTCAGCCTATGCAGGCATTCCATTGACCCACCGCAACTATGCGCAAAGTGTCCGTTTCCTGACGGGCCATTTAAAAGAAGGTTCTCCTGAACTGCCTTGGAATGAGCTTGTCTATGAAAATCAGACGCTGGTACTGTATATGGGCTTGGTCGGACTGGAAAAAATCTGCCAGCAACTGATTGCCCATGGCCAGCGCCCAGATATGCCTGTGGCCTTGGTGTCCAAAGGCACCACACCAGAGCAAAAAGTGCTGGTCGGCACGCTCCAAGATATTGCATCCAAGGTATCTGAGCACCATATTCAAGCACCAACCTTGACCATCATTGGTGAAGTGGTGAATTTACGTGAAAAACTGCAGTGGTCCTAAACGGCCACTGAACTCCCCAAAGTAGAGAAATGCTGTGATCCATGTTGTTTTATATGAGCCGGAAATTCCATCCAATACAGGGAATATCATTCGCCTGTGTGCAAACACGGGAGCACAGTTACACCTGATCAAGCCACTGGGTTTTGAACTGGATGATAAAAAGTTGAAACGTGCCGGTCTGGATTATCATGAATATGCACGTATGCAGATCTGGGAAAATATCGAAGAATGTCTAGCAAATCTGGAAAGTCAAGGCATTACGCGTGATGCCGTGTATCCACTCACCACCAAAGGTTTTGAAACGCCGCATACTTCTGATCTAAATCGTCCAGTGGCCTTACTAATGGGTCCAGAAACCCGTGGTCTGCCAGAAAACGTGCGTATGCTGTTCCCGAAAGAACACTGGATTCGTTTACCGATGGCAGAAAATTCTCGTAGTCTAAATCTCTCCAATGCAACCGCTGTGATCGTGTATGAAGCATGGCGTCAGCAGGGCTTTAAACCACTTTAAGCAAACGAATTCCCCGGATTTCAAAAAGCTGCCTATGGGTTAATGCCAGTCAGTTAAGCAAATATTAGTAAAATGTAGTAAAAATGAGTGTATGTAAATACGCTCATTTTTTTTTATGACTTTATCTGAAAATTTAGATTGCACCCTTCAACATTCTTTACCTTCACTTAGCCATTTTAGTGAATTTATTGATTTCAACTGGATTGAGGAAAGTCTGAATCAAACAGGTAAGGCATCAATTAGAAGAAGGAAGTTACCCGCTGAACATGTGGTATGGCTTGTCATTGGACTCGCTTTATTTCGAAATCAACCTATCGGATATGTCGTAGAACAACTAAAACTTGTATTTGGTACAACAGAATATTGTGTTCCTAGCGCAGTAGTACAAGCACGACAACGTTTAGGATCAGAACCTTTAAATGCGCTATTTTCTTTACTTAGCCAAGCCTGGTTTGAAGAATCTCAGCAGCAATACTCAAACTTTCACGGTCTGAGTGTGTGCGCTGTTGATGGTGTTGTTTGGTCTATGCCTTATACAGATGAGAATTTTGCACACTTTGGTTCATCTAAAGGAAAAACTGCTGATGCTCCTTATCCACAAGTGAGAGCAACCTGCTTAGTAAATACCGCGACCCATGAAATTATAGATGCTCAAATAGGCAGTATGGATCAAGGTGAACTCACACTGGCAAGCCAATTATCTCCTTGTTCACACAGTATTACCCTATTTGATCGAGCCTATTTCTCTGCAGATTTTCTCATCGGGTGGCAAAAACGTGCAGAAGAAAGTCATTGGCTTATGCGTGCAAAAGATAATTTACGGTATGAGATTGTGGAGCGTAATTCGCAACATGACTTTCATATTAGAATGCCGATATCAACAAGAGCTAAAAAACTTAATCCAGCCTTAGGAGATTATTGGGAAGCACGTCTCATTGGGGTTGAGCAGGCAGGTAAGATTAGACGTTATATCACTTCACTAATAGATTCAAAGAGATATCCATTATTAGCTTTAGCAAAACTCTATGCCCAGCGTTGGGAAATAGAAATGTGTTACCGAGAAATCAAGAGTAACTTACAGGAAGGGAAGCATTTAAGGAGTAAACAACCTACCTTGATTTATCAAGAGTTATGGGGAGTCTTTATTGCCTATAATATTCTAAGAAGACAAATGAAATATATGGCTCAACGTGCAAAAGTCAGTCCTTTGAGAATGAGCTTTCATATTACCTCTATTGCTATCCTTAACCTATTGAAGTTTGATTCTTTGGCTTCCGCAGGCAATTTGCCTAAACATCTAGAAAGTTTAATGGAAAAATCTAAAAGGTATGTTTTACCGAAAAAAAGAAGTAGAAACTACCCACGAGTTGTGAAAGGGAAACCACAGAAATACCCAAAAAAATGCCAGTCAATCTCTTAACTGACTGGCATTAGCCTATGGGTGGCTTTTTTTATTTTATGTAACAAGACGACCCGTTTATTTTATCTTCTTGCCTAACTTCGCTATAACAAAGCTAAGTACTTTATAAAAAGGAAGATAAATTGAGAAAGGGATGGATGATCGCTAGCTGTGCTACATTGTTGGTGCTTAACTTGTCAAGTCGAGCGGAAGAACCACAGCAGACAGAACCTCAGCAGGAAGCTATAAAGCCGATGACTCAGGAAGAAATTCAGCAGGGATTAGCGGAAATGCAGCAACGCCTGAATGATCGGATTGAGGCATGGGGTAAAACCCTGACTAAAAATGATTTTGAACTAAGCTGGCGTGGCCGGATTCTCAAGCAGCCCAAGCGTCAGGAAGTCTGCAATATTTTCCAGGGTGTGGTGAATGAAACCTACCGTATGGCAGTACAAAACAAGGCTCGCTTAAGTCTGGAAGCGCAGGAGGTGCTCAAAGACCGTAATGTCTTTATTGAAAGACTCGGATATCACAATAATATCGTAGATACCCGGATGGGCTTTAATTGTCGTCTCCGTTAAAAAAAATCAGCATCGAACAAATTCCCAAAGAAAAAGGCGCACAAGGCGCCTTTTTGAAGTCTGAACAATTCAGGAAATTATTCAAACTCGTTATGTTGTGGAGCAGGGTGCTTAAAGCCCTTGGTTTTGTAACCCAAGTACAGGATACCGAACATTGCCCACCATAAACCGTATTTCAGTGCAGTTTCTTCAATTTCCAGCCACATCGCAAAGATACTGATGAAACCCAGAAGTGGAATCACCACAAAGCTGAAAATTTCTTTGGCAGTCTTGGTACGACCATCACGTAAAGCATAACGTGAAATTACTGACAGGTTTACGAAAGTAAATGCAGTCAAGGCACCGAAGCTGATCATTGAAATCACGATGTCCAGGTCCATGAAGCCAGCAGTCAAAGCCACTGCACCCACGATCAGGATGTTGTAGTTCGGTGTGAAGTTTTTCGGACTGATATGACCAAAGATCTTTTTGTTGATCACGCCATCACGACCCATTACATACATCAGACGAGATACACCTGCGTGTGCAGAGATACCTGATGCCATTACGGTAATGATTGCGAACGTCAGTACATAAGACTGGAATAGTGAGCCACCGACCAGTAACAGGATTTCTGGTTGCGTTTCAGCAATATTTTTGAAATATGTGCCAGGCGCAGATGGGAAATACAACTGCATGAAGTAGGTACTGATAATAAAGATTACACCCGCGATTAAAGCAGTCAAGAAAATCGCTTTAGGCAGAGTGTTTTCAGTGTCTTTAGTTTCTTCAGCCAGAGAACTCAGTGAGTCAAAACCAGTGAATGAGAAGCACAGTAAGGTTGCACCGGTAATCAGGGCGCCCACTGAAGTCAGTTCATTCCAGAATGGCTCTAAACTCCATAACTGATAACGCTGTTCTGGTGTAATCGGACCATCGGCATTAAAACCAGCTTGAAGCTTGGTATACACCATCCATGTGAAGATCGCGATCACCAGTAACTGTACGAATACGATCGTACTGTTAAAGTTCGCTACGAAGCGTGCACCACGCAGGTTTACTCCGGTCATGAAGGCGGTCAGCACGACAACCCATACCCAGTGATTGACATCCGGGAACAGTGCTTCCAGATAGATCACCGCCAGAATGATGTTAACCATTGGCGATAATAGATAATCTAGCCAAGATGACCAGCCCACCATGAAACCGATATTCGGGTGAATCGATTTTTGGGCATAGGTATATGCTGAACCCGAAGAAGGGTAGCGACGAATCATGTGACCATAACTGATCGAAGTAAACAAAATTGCAATTAGCGCAATGATGTAAGACGTAGGAACATGAAAATGACTTTCTTCTGATACTAGACCGAAAGTATCAAATAATGTCATTGGTTGAATATAAGCTAAACCAATAATAATGATGTGCCAGAGTCCTAGCGTTTTTTGCAGTTTAGCTGCCGATTGAGTCCCAGATAAATTTGTCAACGGCGTTATCCTCTTAATCGTTGATCAAGGATCAGTCATATTTAATAAGGATCGTTTGAGACGAACGATCCCCCCTACAAATTAAGCAAAAGCGCGCCAATCTACTCCAGAATGAAAACTTTTGCTAGCAATTTTTTTGAGATATTTACAGCATGAAATGTGCCAAAGTGATCATAATTTATCGGCATCCTTTCACGCATGATAAAAGCCTGATGTTCAAAAAAACATCAGGCCTGAATTTGCGGTTATATTCGCTTATTTTTCAAGAATTACCAAGCTTTTTTTAAGATCGATTTCAAATCTTCTAGAGTGGCTTCTTTCGGGTTGTAAATGATGGAACCATCATTCAATGCTTTCTCGGCAACTTCGTCTAATTGTGCTTTAGAAACCTTACCTGTTTCACTTAATGTACGAGGCAATTTCGTCAAGGCATAAATGCGGTCACGCATCGCCAGAATGCTGGCAATAGCTTTATCGGCACGTAAGTGACCTGGTGTTTGGGCATAGATGTCTGGACCTGCGAGTGGCAGCAGCAGATCGGCAATCTTCTCGCCATTCACTTCCTTGTTATATTCCAGGACATAAGGGAGGAACAGGTTCATACACAGACCATGTGGCAGGTGAGCGACTGCACCTAGCGCATGACCCAGGGAATGAACTAGACCGACCATTGAATTAGAGAAGGCAATGCCGGCCATAGTCGAAGCTTGAGCCAGTTCCAGACGACCTTGCGCATCGGTTGGGTTGTCCAGCACCTTAAATAGGTTCTCGCTGACTTTTTTTACTGCAGCTGTTGCATAAGCATCAGAAATCGGATTAGCGGCCATACAGGTATAGGCTTCTACCGCATGGGTCATCGCATCCATCGCCGTCATTGCAGTCAGGTGCGGTGGTAGGGTCTGGGTCATACGTGGATCCAGAATTGCGGCATGCGGCATCAGATAGTAGGATGCGAATGGCATTTTCACGTTCTTTTCTGTATCCGATACCACCGCAACCATGGTCACTTCAGAGCCTGTACCCGAAGTCGTTGGAATCACGAAAAACGGTTTCAGTGGCTTAGGCAGGTTGTGTGCACCTGAGTATTGCAGCAGGTCATCACCACCTTCGGAAACCAGAATATTGGTCGCTTTAGAGGTATCAATCACTGAACCACCGCCCACGGCAATAATCGCGTCACAATTGTTTTGGCGGTACAGTTGGGCGGCTTTACGTACCGTTTCCAGACTTGAGTCCGGTGGGACATCATCAAAAATCGCCGCAATTTCAGCTTCAGTCGATTCAAAAGCCGCTTCAATGGGTACCAGTAATTTGTTGGCACGTACGCCTTTGTCAGTAATGATCAGTGGACGTTTGGCACCTAAAGTCGCCAGTTCAAAAGGAATGTGTTCTAACGCGGCATGACCAGCAATGATTTTGACTGGACAGAAAAATTCATAATAAGGTTTTGCCATGTTATACACTCCGTTTCAGATAAGATTGAGCGACTTTTAAATAAATTGAGCCTGCTTCGGTTATTTTTTCTTTCAGGCTGAGATTGCTTGGATATTCTTTTACCGCCAGTTGTGCCAGCAGTTTTGGCAAAATCAGAGCTTCCATTTTGTTCAGGCAACGCACCAGGCGAATTGCATAGGAAATATCGCCATCGGCAATCATGCGGTCATTAGCAAACGCCTGTGAGGTACTTTCCTGGAAAGAAAATACCAAAAATGCATGATGCAGATGTTTAAAGGTGATGGTGAGGTCCGGTTTTCCATCCAAGGACTTCACCAATTCAAGCTGCTTGTCTTCAGTGACCCGGGCAATAAAGGCTGGGCCGTTCGGGAAGACTTTCATGGAAAGTGTGAAATTCGCCGGAAACTGGGCAACTTCCTGTTTGATTTCCTCATCGACCTGACTTGCCATGACCAAGCCACGGCCAATCACATCCATCATGAGTTTGACATAGGCTTGTTGCAAAGCAGGTTTAACGGATTTAGTTGCAATCACGTGATGATCCCTACCTGGAATTATTTATTTAGAGTAATTACTCTAATTTATTTATTATTGAAATGCAAAGGATTATCTTTGCTCGACAGTCACGTCCTTAAAGTAACCGCTGCTGGTTAAAGTTTCAATAATTTCAACACACAAGTCATCAAAATTCGGCGGGTTATCAATCAGGTCATGAATCCGCACCATTTCTAAACCTGCATAACCACAAGGGTTGATGGTATGGAAACCGGTTAGGTCACAGTTGATGTTCAGCGCCAAACCATGATAGCTGCGACCTTTACGGATTTTAAAGCCCAGTGAACCGATCTTGCGTTCACCGACATACACGCCCGGTGCATCCGGTTTGGCATAGGCTTCAATGCCATGATTTTTTAGGAGCTGGATCATCAGGTTTTCGGCATAAGAGACCAAGGTGCGGACATTCCAGCCTAAGCGGTTTAGGTCAAACATAAAGTAAGCCACCAGCTGGCCTGGGCCATGCCAAGTGACTTGACCACCACGATCGGTCTGAATCACCGGAATATTGGTTGGAATCAGGATATGTTCAGGTTTACCTGCTTGGCCTTGGGTCAGGACATCATGGTGCTGCAAAATCCACAATTCATCCGGGGTGTTTTCATCACGGTTTTCCGTGAAGCTTTTCATTTCCAGAAAACGGTCTTCGTAGGGAGTCAGGTCTTTATATTGACGGATCATTAGGGAAGGTTTTTGAACCGCAGCTGTCACAGTATGCGTCCTTAGAAAATTGAATAATACTGTAAAGAATTATAATGATTTCAGGCACAGATAGGGGAGTGATCTTGAGTAAATGTCATGATGGACAATTCAGGCATAAAAAAACACGCCCGAAAGCGTGTTTTTTAATTTGCCAAGGTTGGAGCAGAATAATCTTAAAGTGCAGTCTTGATTAGTGGGCAAGCTGCCAAGTCTGCATATACTGCATGCACTTGTTCCAGTTCCAGGAAGCGCAGTTGTGCAGTGATGGAGTGATATTTACCCGTACGTGATGGGGTAATAGTGACACTGTTGCCATCAAATTCAGGGAAGTGTTTGGTAAAAATATCCACCACAGCAGTCAGCAGTTCTTCACCTGCCAAGCCAATGAGTTTGATCGGGTAGTCCATTGGGAAAACCCAAAGATCTTCGCGGAGTTCACGAGAAGGTGTACGGTCTAACATGTAGTCCCCTTATTCGAAACGCCTGCATGGTGCAGGCGTTTGGGTGTATTGCAATACAAAATGGAGACAGTTGAAGAAATTTCAAGTCTCCAAGTTTGTATCAAAACTTAGTCATTTTCCAGGAATGAACGCAAGTGTTCAGAACGGGAAGGATGACGCAGCTTGCGCAGTGCTTTGGCTTCGATCTGACGGATACGTTCACGGGTTACATCGAACTGTTTGCCCACTTCTTCCAAAGTATGATCCGTTGGCATGTCGATACCGAAACGCATTTTCAGAACTTTCGCTTCACGTTCAGTCAGGTTTTCCAGTACTTCGCGAGTCGCTTCTTTTAAACCTTCTGAAGTTGCAGCATCCACTGGTGAAGTGATGTTGCTGTCTTCAATGAAGTCACCCAAATGCGAATCTTCATCATCACCGATTGGAGTTTCCATCGAAATCGGTTCTTTCGCGATTTTCAGTACTTTACGAACCTTCACTTCATCCATTTCCAGACGTTCGCCCAGTTCTTCCGGTGTTGGTTCACGACCCATTTCTTGAAGCAATTGACGAGATACACGGTTGATCTTGTTAATGGTTTCAATCATGTGTACTGGAATACGAATGGTACGTGCCTGGTCGGCAATCGAACGGGTAATCGCCTGACGAATCCACCATGTTGCATAGGTCGAGAATTTATAACCACGACGGTATTCAAACTTATCCACGGCTTTCATCAAACCGATGTTACCTTCTTGAATCAAGTCAAGGAATTGCAAACCACGGTTGGTGTATTTCTTCGCAATCGAAATTACCAGACGTAAGTTTGCTTCAACCATTTCTTTCTTGGCACGACGTGCTTTCGCTTCACCCACCGCCATGCGTTTCGCGATATCTTTGATGTCACGAACTTTCAGGCCAAGATCATTTTCAATGTCAGCAATTTTTTGCTGGAAGGCCAGTACGTCTGGACGTACTTTTTCCAGATAAGCTTTCTGATCCGCAGGTGCTTTCGCAATCTGCTCATCCAGCCAGCCTGGATTAGATTCCTGACCTGGGAAAGAAGTACGGAACTGGGTACGGTCCATACGGCCACGACGCACGGCATAACGCATGATTTCACGTTCAGCGCCACGGATCTGGTCGTGTGTACCACGGATCATTTCGGAAATGATGTCAAACAGACGTGGCGTAAACTTGAACATCATGAACACAGCAGCAAGCGCTTGAAGGGCTTCTTCACCTTCCTTGCTGTTACGACCGTGTTTTTCCAGAACTGATTTGGTATTTTTCCAGGCATCGCTGAGTTCAGCAAAACGAACTTTGGCAATTTCTGGATCTGGACCTGAATCACCTTCAGAATCATCATTACCGTCAGACTCTTCGTCTTCTTCATCGTCATCCAGTTTTACATCTTTGGTTGACTTGGTACTTGAATCTTCATCATCTTCCAGTTCAGTTTCTTCTTCCAAAACTTCCGGAATATCATCATCAGTTTCAGGGTCTAAATAACCTGACAGAATGTCAGCAAGGCGGCGTTCACCTGCTTCATAATCTTTGTATTCTTGTAGTACAACTTCTACGGCATTTGGCCAGTAAGCAATTGAGTGCAGAACGTCACGAATACCTTCTTCAATGCGTTTCGCAATGCTAATTTCGCCTTCACGCGTTAAAAGTTCAACGGTCCCCATTTCACGCATGTACATGCGTACAGGGTCTGTTGTACGACCTGGCTCATTCTCTACAGATGCAAGTACTGCTGCAGCTTCTTCTTCTGCAACTTCATCGGCAGCCTCTGCAGTATCCTCGAACATCGCATCATCAGATTCAGGCGCGCGATCATGCACCGGGATACCAACATCATTCAACATCTGGATGATGTCTTCAATCTGTTCGCTTTCTGTGATTGAGTCCGGGAGATGATCGTTAACCTCAGCGAAGGTTAAATAACCTTGTTCTTTGCCTCGGCTAATCAGAGCCGCTACTTGCGAAGTAGGGGAAGTCATATCGCTCATCTTTGCTTACTCTTCGTTGAATCTGTGGCAGTGAAAAACCGTGCATGATAGCACAATTCACCTAAAATAGTTTTGGAATTGATCAGTCAAGCATGATTTTAATAAATATGTTTGAACAACAATTGAATACCTATATTGGGGCTAAGCTTATATTTTCAAGTATATTTCCTGCTCTTGTTTCAGAATCGTTCAGGTTTAAGGCTGAATAAAAAATATTCAAAAAATACCCTGTTCATAAATACACAATATTACAGGGTTAGTACAAGTCCATAAACGTATAAAACTACAAAATAAAAAATAAAACTTGACAAGAAATTTTAGGCAAGATAAATAGCGCTCAGGACCCTTTACATTTTTCACAATGAGGTAGTTTTAGTGTCTTCTACAGATTTTGAACTAGATGATAACTACGGTGATGATGATGTTAACTTCGATGAAGCATCGAGCAAGATCAGTGCAAAAGAGTCGTTAGAAAAACGTCGCTTGATTGACGACCTGTTATCACAACGCCGTCTTGAGCGCGAACTCAAGGATTTTGACTATGACTTCGACGACGATGACTTCGACGACGAAGACTGAATTCGGATTTAGCCTGGCATAAATAAATGCTATGCTAGTCCTTTCAAAATTTTTAAGTTTGGATATTAGATGAGTGCTTTAGATTTAGACCTGTTGAGTGACTATCTGGATGGCGACCAAAATGAGTATGGTCTGGATTTCGCGGCAACTCATGGTTTCCTGTGTGCGATTGCCGTTGGTCCACAATTTGACAGATGGTTAGATGAACTTTTTGAAGGCAATCAGAAAAAAGTGCCTGCAGAAATCATCAATCAGGTTAAAGCATGGCTAGAATCGATCCGTCAAAGCTTGGCCAATGAAGAAGGCATCACCTTTCCGTTCGAAATTGAAGAAGCGGATACCGAATCTAGTCTAGGTGACTGGAGTGTCGGTTTTGTGGATGCGATGTTCCTGAACGAAGAAGCATGGTTCACAGAAGAATTTGAAGAACAGTTGGTAGATTTAACCTTGCCAATCATGGTCTTCAGTGGTATCGATGAAGAAGATCCACAAATGGAATCTTTCCGTCGCAATGGCCAGTTAATGGACGAGCTTGCGGAAGAAATTCCAGAAAATCTGAATGAATTGTACCTGATGTACCATACTCCAGGCTGATTCAGTCGAAAGTAAAAAAAAAGCACCTCCGGGTGCTTTTTTTATATCTGCTATTTTTGAAAGAAGTGATTATTTGGCCTGTTTTCTAGTTTCCAGACCTTTCAACGCTGTTCTGCTCATCCAGCCAAAGCATAGGGCCAGAACGATATATTGAATCGCAAGGCCGAGCATTAATACCAACATCCAGATTCCGAATGGTAACGATTCCAATAAACCCAAGATGATTTCCCGTTCGGTAGAAATCGACAACATTACCAAGGACAGAATCAGGCTAATCAATACGCTAATCCCCAGGCAGCCCCAGACCAGCTGTTTTTTCTCATGTGTATTGGGCCGGCGCTGCTGATCTTGAACAAATTTGATCGCTACTGCCATCCCTGCACCGAACAGGGCTGGAATAGCGGTGCTGCTGCCCGGAATATCAATCCACATGTTTAATCCGGCTACGATCAAAATGGCGATCAGATATACCATGGTGAAATAGCTCAAATATTTTTTCATCATCATTCTTATCTCAAGGATGTATTTTTATTGTTGTTGCTTATCGGCTCAAAAAGAAGAAAGCTATACCAGTCGGCTTAAAAAGAAGAAAGCTATACCAGCAAGTGTCTTGATTGTAATGAATTGGTGAAATATTCAGCAAGTTAAAAGTATTAAAATACGATGAAAGTCACATGATACTTGAAAGTATCACGCGACTAGAAGAAAAGGTTTCGTGATTAGGCATGCTTCTTAGGCATTTTAGTCAGGCTGTAACGCGCATAGCCCTGATAGGCGATATGGAACAGTCCAGCATGGAGTGCGATCAGGGCAGCGATAATAAAAGAATTCGGACCGCGACCTAAATAACCGATTCGCCTGAAAATTTCATCGGTATAAGGGTGCAGCCAGATCATCATAAAGATAAAAATAAAGCCGAGAGTCATGGCTACAATGGTGGAACCCCAGACCAGTGTCTTTTTCTCTTCTGGAGTGGGGAGGCGTAATTCCCGATGTGCAAAATGCCGGGCAGACAGAAAAGCCGAGGCAATTAACGCAGGAATGAAAATAACGGCACCGAGATTCAGCCAGTACACAATCATGCCGACGACAATTAGCAAGATTGAATAAATCAGGGCAAAGTATTTCAGATAATGAGACATTGCGGTGGCCTCCTTATCAAGGTTTCCCTTCAGGATGGACGCTTTTTACGCTGCTGTCTACGATATAAAACCCAAGCGATAAAAATCATTACAATTGCCACAATCACATGACTGACCTTGCTAAAAATCTGCTGCATCAGTTCTTGGTTTTCACCAAAGTAAAAACCGACACAAGCCAAAAAGGTCGTCCAGATAATGGTACCCAAGCTGCTGTAAAACATGAATTTCCAGAAAGGCATATGGCTCATACCGGCAGGAATACTGATTAGGGAACGCACTGCGGGTACCATGCGTCCAGCAAAGACAATACGATGCCCATACTGTTCAAACCATGCCAGTGACTTTTTCACATCTTCAGATTTGATAAACAGGAATTTACCGTAGCGATCGACGAACCTAAAAATCGCTTCATGGCTAAACTTGTAACCGATCCAGTAGAGCACAGCTGCTGCGAGCAATGAACCGATACAGCCAGAAATGATGACACCGACTAGTAATAATTCACCCTGGGAAGCGGAATAGCCAGCGGATGGCATGATGATTTCGGAAGGAATGGGCGGAAAGACATTATCCAGGAACATCAACAGGGCAATCCCCCAATAGCCCAGCTGTTCCATCACAGAGATAATCCATTCGGTCAGATTCATAAGCAGCAATTATTTGAAAATACTGCTTTTATCCTACGGATTATCAAGAGATGGGTAAAGTATGAAAATTGTACACGAGCTTCCTAACTATCTAACTATGGGTCAGGGTATAGATATACACGCGGCGCAGAAAATAGGCACTGAATACAGGCAATATACTCAGCAGTAAAAACTGTACAATACCGGTATTGAGGTGATAGCCAATAAATAGAGCGAGGATGGCTCCGATCACTGTCCCGAGAACTACGATAAATAAATGGGATTCCTGTTCTAGCTGTTCCATTTCATTAACAGTATCTGCCGCAGGTACAATCTGGGGCTGCATTTTCTGCAGTTCCTTGCGGCGGAATTGCACAATATTATCTTGATTGTTTTGAAATTTTAGATAGGAATTGGCCATTTTGTGTTCCTTTTCATATTAAAAATATATTTTTAATTAAACACTTAGCGCTAAAAAGCTGACTACAGATAGACTAGCAGGAGTTTTTAGGATTAAACGGGATTCTTGGTTAAGACCTGTATGTTTTTTTATGCGGACTGTGAATCTTGTGTAAAAAAAAGCCCTCAAATGAGTAATGCCAGTCAGTTAAGCAAATATTAGTAAAATGTAGTAAAAATGAGTGTATGTAAATACGCTCATTTTTTTTTATGACTTTATCTGAAAATTTAGATTGCACCCTTCAACATTCTTTACCTTCACTTAGCCATTTTAGTGAATTTATTGATTTCAACTGGATTGAGGAAAGTCTGAATCAAACAGGTAAGGCATCAATTAGAAGAAGGAAGTTACCCGCTGAACATGTGGTATGGCTTGTCATTGGACTCGCTTTATTTCGAAATCAACCTATCGGATATGTCGTAGAACAACTAAAACTTGTATTTGGTACAACAGAATATTGTGTTCCTAGCGCAGTAGTACAAGCACGACAACGTTTAGGATCAGAACCTTTAAATGCGCTATTTTCTTTACTTAGCCAAGCCTGGTTTGAAGAATCTCAGCAGCAATACTCAAACTTTCACGGTCTGAGTGTGTGCGCTGTTGATGGTGTTGTTTGGTCTATGCCTTATACAGATGAGAATTTTGCACACTTTGGTTCATCTAAAGGAAAAACTGCTGATGCTCCTTATCCACAAGTGAGAGCAACCTGCTTAGTAAATACCGCGACCCATGAAATTATAGATGCTCAAATAGGCAGTATGGATCAAGGTGAACTCACACTGGCAAGCCAATTATCTCCTTGTTCACACAGTATTACCCTATTTGATCGAGCCTATTTCTCTGCAGATTTTCTCATCGGGTGGCAAAAACGTGCAGAAGAAAGTCATTGGCTTATGCGTGCAAAAGATAATTTACGGTATGAGATTGTGGAGCGTAATTCGCAACATGACTTTCATATTAGAATGCCGATATCAACAAGAGCTAAAAAACTTAATCCAGCCTTAGGAGATTATTGGGAAGCACGTCTCATTGGGGTTGAGCAGGCAGGTAAGATTAGACGTTATATCACTTCACTAATAGATTCAAAGAGATATCCATTATTAGCTTTAGCAAAACTCTATGCCCAGCGTTGGGAAATAGAAATGTGTTACCGAGAAATCAAGAGTAACTTACAGGAAGGGAAGCATTTAAGGAGTAAACAACCTACCTTGATTTATCAAGAGTTATGGGGAGTCTTTATTGCCTATAATATTCTAAGAAGACAAATGAAATATATGGCTCAACGTGCAAAAGTCAGTCCTTTGAGAATGAGCTTTCATATTACCTCTATTGCTATCCTTAACCTATTGAAGTTTGATTCTTTGGCTTCCGCAGGCAATTTGCCTAAACATCTAGAAAGTTTAATGGAAAAATCTAAAAGGTATGTTTTACCGAAAAAAAGAAGTAGAAACTACCCACGAGTTGTGAAAGGGAAACCACAGAAATACCCAAAAAAATGCCAGTCAATCTCTTAACTGACTGGCATTACTCAAATGAGGGCTTTTTTATCTATCTTTACAATTGGTGGATTAGAGACGTTTACGCTTCGCTGCCAGAATTTGTGACTGACGCATGCGGAAGCCTTCTTTCTGCTTTTCTGTAGTCTTGTCGATACAGTACACGCAAGAAACGCCGTGTTCATAGCTTGGCAGCGCTACTTCTTCTGGTGTGAGTGGCCAGCCACAGGCATGGCATTTCACGTTTTGACCTTCTTCGACACCATGAGTCACTGCAGTACGGCCGTCAAATACGAAACATTCACCTTCCCACAGGCTTTCTTCTGCTGGCGTTTCTTCCAGGTATTTCAGGATACCGCCTTTCAGGTGATACACCTCTTTAAAGCCTTCTTGCAGCAGTAAAGATGTTGATTTTTCACAGCGAATACCACCGGTACAGAACATGGCAATTTTCTTGTCCTTGTGCTGTTCCAGGTTTTTCTTCACGTATTCAGGGAATTCACGGAAAGTTTCAGTTTTCGGGTCGATGGCACCCTTGAAGGTACCTGCTTTATATTCGTAGTCATTACGTGTATCGATCAGGATTACGTCGTCACGGGCAATCAGTTCGTTCCATTCTTTAGGATCAAGGTAGTGGCCGACTAAATCGCGTGGCTTCACCGGCACACCTAAAGTCACGATTTCTTTTTTCAGCTTGATTTTCATTTTACGGAATGGCTTGTCAGAGCTGTGAGACTCTTTGTATTCCATATCATGAAAACCTTCATTGAGAAGGAACTGATGAATCTTGTCGATCGCTTCACGGTCACCGGCAACAGTACCGTTGATGCCTTCGCCTGCCACAATCAGAGTACCGCACAGGTTGATGGTTTTTACCAGATCTAAAAGGCGTTGTTGAAGATCGGCAGGATCTTGAACTTCCTTAAATTGATAAAGTGCGGCAACAACCCAACCAGTCGTCGCTTGCTGTTCTACAGGTGCAAGCTGTTCTACAGTAGCGTTCATGGAATACTCCAACGTAGCATGATATTTGAAAGGCGCACATTTTAGCGTGATTTGCATGATTATGCGAGTAAAACACTAGGATTTAAATAGGCTTCAATTCACGGGGGAGAGCGTGTATAGTCATGCCGGCTTAAGTATTTCGCAGAACTAAAAAACGCTGAATGATTCAGCGAAGATGGAGTGGATTTTGAGTTCAGATCGTCATATTGCATCTTTAACTCCTTGTGCAGGGCGTTGCTCGACCGTATTTGGTGATGCGGTATGTCGTGGTTGTCGCCGTTTTAATCATGAAGTGATTCAATGGAATACTTATACAGCGGAGCAGCATACGGCAGTATGGCGCCGTTTGGATGCGCAGCTCGATCAGATCTTGGTACCGATGCTACCGATGGCAAATCTTGCCAAAGTTGAAACATTTGTTTTGTCCAAACGTGTGCGCCTGCGTGATGATGCCAGCAAGGGGCGCAAGCTTTACCATGCACTAAAACTCTGTGAAAAGAACCGGCATTTTACCGATGAAAGCGGGTTGGGGATTCATTACAAACAGGTGCGTCCGCTCTGGGATGAATTTGAACGCCGGGTACTGGCACTGGCTAAAGCCAGTTATGATCTGGCCTTTCTGCGTGCCGATGGCATTAGCCAGCATCTGATTCAGATGGGAGAAGAGGACGAATAAGTCCTCTTTTTTTTATACTCGAAATTTAGGCAAGGAGGGTGGGAGTGAATATTACGGAATATCTGCTGTACTGTTTGGCCGTGGTGATCATGATCGCTACCCCAGGTCCAGTGATGTTGCTGGTCGCCAGTGCTGGATTGAAAGGCGGTTATAAGCATGCTTTACAGACCATTTTCGGGACGAATTTTGCCTCGCTGGTACTCATCAGCTTATCCATCCTCAGTTTAAAAGGCTTATTGGTCGTTAATGAAAACTGGCTAAATGGCATCAAGCTATTTGGTTGTCTTTATATAGCTTGGTTGGGAATTCAGATATTTCGGGAAGTCTGGCAAGGGCAGGGTCAACCAGTCCACAAGGCTTGCAGCCAGTACAGGGCGGCTTCCGGACTGGATTTCTGGTGGGGATTTCCAATCCCAAAGACATTATTTTCTTTGCGGCATTTTTTCCGCAGTTTATTAACATTACAACAAACCTGGATTTAAGTTTAGTGATTTTGACAATCAGCTGGATTGTACTGGATTTCTTGACCTTGTCTTTGGTCTATCTGGGCTTTCAACGTTTTGCCAAATCCAAGCTGTATCCTTATTTGCTGGGATTATGCGGGTTGATTCTATTGGTTGTTGCTCTGTATGGGATATTTTCTGTTCTCATCTAACATCATATGTTGCTGAAATAAAAAAATCCCGGTCTTAAGTCGGGATTTTTATTTTTAAATCTTAAATATTGTGCTGCTGGCGATACTGTACCAGTTCATCAATGGTAATCACGGTCAACTGATGGGTCTGTGCATAAGAGAGGACCTGAATGCCAGAAGCCATAGTGCCATCCGGATTGGTGAGTTCACACAATACACCAGCAGGTTTCAGTCCAGCCAGACGAGCCAGATCAATGGTACCTTCAGTATGGCCACGACGGGTCAGTACACCGCCTTCACGGGCACGTAACGGGAATACATGGCCCGGACGGTTCAGGTCACTGGCAACAGCGCCATCTTTAATTGCTGCTTTAATTGTAGTCGTGCGGTCTTTGGCAGAAACACCAGTGGTTACACCTTCAGCTGCTTCGATGGTTACGGTAAATGCAGTTTTAAAGTGACTGGAGTTGTCTGCCACCATTGGTGGTAGTTCTAAGTGATCCGCCAGCTCATTGGTCAGGCATAAGCATACGATACCTGAACCATCGCGAATCATGCGGGCCATGGTTTCGACAGTCAGGGTCTCTGCTGCGATAATCAGATCGGCTTCATTTTCGCGATCAAAATCATCCATGACCAACACAGGTTTGCCCTGACGGATGTCGTTAAGAGCCTGAAGGATACGCTGTTCAGCAGGTGCGAGTGCAGAAAAGAAAATTTCGGGTTGAATCAAACTGGACATTGAAACGCTCACGTAAAGTAAAAGTACGATTGAACATTTCAGGACATAGTGAAAATAGGCTTATGGCAAAACAGTTTTATGTTTCACATAAAACATGCTGTACTGCTTTCGTCTTCTTTCATCCGGACTATACCGTCGGCTCTGGAGTCGCACCAGATCTGCAGATCAATCGAAATTGACCGCTCGTGGGCTGATTCAGTCATTGAACTCCGCAATGCTGAAATTACCACCGGTGGGGAATCTCACCCCGCCCTGAAGCGATGTAAGGTCATTATAGTCCTGATTTTTAAAAGATGGGATAGTTTGATAAGTCACGTATTTGCAGAATTTCAGATAAGTAAAACAGATAATCTGAATTGTCTTGGCGTTTTAGCAAAAAGCTGGAAACATGCTATTTAGCGAACAAGAATAGAAATTGATCAATCATGCGAACTATGAAGAAAACTGAGCGGATCCAGAATTATCAATTTTCACCCTTAATGTTTTGTCATGCAGAGGTGCTACATTATCTGAAAATTTTAGGACTGCTACTGATTGCAGTCAGTTTTGTGTATTTGCTTGCGGCGAATTGGTGGATGCTGCCGGATCAGGTTCAGCTGGCGATACCGATGCTGATTTTACTTTGCAGTACGGTAGCAAGTGTAGGGTTTAGTAAGCGAAACTGGCTTAGACAAAGTCTGGATGCTGTATCTGGGCTGATGTTGGGATTAACTCTGGCTGTAATTGGACAGATTTATCAAACGGGCGCAGACAGTTATCAGTTGTTTCTACTCTGGTCGGTGTTGCTGTTGCCATGGTTGTATCGTTCCAATATCGGCATTTTTGTCATGCTCTGTGTCGTCAGCCAATTAGCCCTTTATTTCTATTTTAAACAAAGTTTCTGGATGGCAAGGGCAGTAGGGTTGTATTTACTAGGATTAAACCTGCTCACGGCAGTTAGCTTTGCTTTTACCATACGTTATTACCCGCTACTTCGTTACCTGTTTATTGCATTCATTATCGCTATTTCGATCAGTAGCATGATGCAGTTTACCCATCATTTTGAATTAAGGTATTTGGTTTCCTCACTGATTCTGCCAATTGCTGCAGCTGTTTATTTTTATTGCAAACATCAGGTACTGGAAACAATTCTGTTCATCGCTGGTCTGGCTGCCAGCTTAAGTTTATGGCTATTTGAGTTGGTGGATGATCAGTTGACCAATTCAGCTGCTGGCTTATTTGTATTGGCTATGCTGATTTTTGGCTGGTTTGCGCTGATTAGTTTTGCACTCAAGAAAATCTTTCCTCAAACGAAATTTTCCGTCATTCCTTTGGCACTGGGTGCCTGGATTGCTGGAATTATTCTGGCAGTACTATTGCTCACCTATTGGAAAGCAGTATCGATTGTCTTGGGTCTGGTATTTATCGGCATCGCCTGGAAATTACTGAATCAACAGACATCAATTTTCCTGCGGCAGTTCGCCTATTGCTTGTGGGTCTGTGGACAAGCGGCTGCCCTAATGCATACTGAATTATTAACTGATAGTTTCTTGCTGGTCTGGCTGCTGCAACTGGGAATGTTGGGTTTTACCCTACTGAACCGTATGCACTGGTTTATTTTGACCTTGCAGCTATTGATCGCACATGTACTGGGAATTGCAGTTTTGGCTTTGGAAACTTCCTTTCAGCATGATGATGTGATGATTACGCTTGCCTTAAGCCTGAACTATTTGATTTTTATCCTACTATTTCTGACTGCACCTTATTGGCAGGTCTCAAGTTATTGTAAAAGTGTTTATCTCTGGATGATTGCCATGTTGGCCGGTTCAGCGCTGGTTCAATCTGTAACAGGATTAAATTATTGGCAGGACATTGGGCAGTTTAGCTGGGATCGGATTTTATTGTTTTATCTTCTTCCAGGCCTGTTATTGCTCAGCTTTATCTGGCAAAACTTGCCACAATTTTCAGAAAAATGGCTGTGGCTAATTCCTGCTTTTGGTGTCTTGCTTATCCTGCTGGGCTATTTTGAGATTTTTATTATTTTGGTTCTCATGTCGTGGGCTGTGTCTAGTCAACAAACACTAATCCAAGGGTTGTTGATTCTCTTGCTGATCTTCTGGCTGTGGATGTTGTATTACAACTTGGGACTCAGCTTCCTTGTCAAAAGCCTGACTATTTTTATTTCCGGTCTCATAGTCTTGTTACTGGTTTATGGCTTAAAGCAGATCAGGATTAATCCTGTTCAGGAGGAAACTATATGAAAAAGCAGTTTCCTATTATCTTAGTTTTGTTCAGCATCCTGATCTTTGTAGGGCTGATTCTAAAACATGAAGATCATTTGCAAAACAGCCAATCGATTTATATTGAGCTGGCACCAGTTGATCCACGTTCCATGCTGCAAGGCGATTATATGGCGCTGAATTATGAGCTGTATTTAGCCGGTCTCAGGGAAGGCAATCCTTGGGATGAGAATAGAGCAAGAAATAAAAAGCAAGAAGTTTCAGAAAGGCAGATTCAGAACCAATCTAAGATTTTGAGTTATGTACAGCTAGATGCCCAACGTCGAGTGATTCAAACCAGTTTTGACCAGAATCAGTTAAAGACTAATCCAGAGAACACAGTTCGACTAGTTCTTAAGAATCCGAGCAATCAGCTGCAGAATCTCTACCCGGCAGCGAATAGTTTTCTGTTTGCCGAAGGTTTGGAGTCTTGCTATCGCAATGCCAAATATGCTGAGTTAAGGGTTAAACCGGACGGGCAGGTTCTACTGGCTGGATTAGTCGATGAGGATTTAAACAGCCTGAATTGTGAAAGCCAGACAAATTGGATCAAGGGCAGTTAGAAATATTTTTAGGGTATTTAAAAGCCAATAAAAAAGCCTGCAGATGCAGGCTTTTTTGGATCCGACGCTTAAGCCACCTGAACTGGAATACAGTTTGCAGTGTGGTTTACAGTATTGTCCGGGTTTGCATAAACAAGACGAGGTTTGTGGGCATCTGCTTCAGCTTCAGTGAAGTCGCCGAAAGTCGCGATGATCATGATGTCACCCACGTCTGCTTGTAGGGCAGCACCACCATTAACAGAAATGATACCTGAACCTTCTTCACCACGGATGGCGTAAGTGGTAAAACGCTTACCATTCGTTACGTTCCACATATGAATTTCTTCATATTCGCGGATACCTGCCAAATCCAGGAGAATGCCATCGATCGCACAAGAACCTTCATAATGTAATTCTGCTTGTGTTACGACACAGCGGTGGATTTTAGCTTTTAATAAACGAGATAGCATGGCTAGCGTCTCCTTGGTGGACCTAAGATTTTAATCTTATGGTTAAATCAGTCTTGCTTGCTAAATGATGAACAATCGAGCAATCGCATTTTGCTCTGAAATGAACAAGATGGCAAGAAAGATTGTTGAACAATTTATAGAATGATCAGTTTGGTTTGTAGGCGTTAATCTGGTTCATGGCCTGCTGTACTTCACCATTGACCAGTAATTTCATGCGAGATAAAGCATGTGCGATCGCATCATCCATCAAGGTCTGTTCGCTACTTGGGGCTTTACCCAATACATGACCTGTCACGCGTTCTTTAGAACCTGGGTGACCAATGCCAATGCGCAGGCGATGGAAGTTTGGACCGATATGCGGCACGATATCGCGTAAACCATTATGACCACCATGGCCGCCGCCAGTTTTCAGGCGAATGACACCAGGGTTCATATCCAGTTCGTCATGAGCAATCAGGATTGACTCAGGGGCGATATTATAGAATTTGGCAAAAGGCACAACACTTTGACCGGAACGGTTCATGAATGTTGTAGGCAGAAGCAGACGAACGTCTTGGCCTCCGATATTGCCTCGACCGCTAAATCCATTGAATTTTGGGTCTTTTTTGAGGGAAATGCCATATTGGTCTGCAAGGCGTTCAATAAACCAGAAGCCTGCATTATGGCGGGTTTGGGCATACTCAGAACCTGGGTTACCCAAACCAACAATCAGTGAAATATTTGACACTAATTTACACCATTAACACTTATGCGCGTTTGAAGTCTGCGTGCATTGGAGTGTTTTTAGCTGGGTGACGTTGCAGCGCTTGGATTTTCACGCTTTCAGTTTTACCGTCAACGTTGATTTCAACAACTTCTTCGAAGAAAGCATTGCTTTCTAAAGCTTTAACAAGCTGACGAAGTTCAAGAGTTACAGCTACAGGAGCAGCTTCACCGCCATAGATGATAGCAGGTACTTTGTTTTGAAGACGAAGGCGGCGGCTCGCACCTTTCCCTTGTTGAGCTTCATCACGTGCTGCTGCGTTTAATACGAAGTTTGCCATGATAGACATCCTATTTAAGTTTAAGTTGACCAGACTTGCGACCAGTCTGGTGATAGAAAGCCCCGCCAAAAGGCAGGGCTTTGGAAATTCAGCGCACTATTATAGATAAGAATCGAACATTGCGCTAATAGATTCTTCGTTGTTAATACGACGAATTGTTTCTGCAACCATACTTGCAACAGAAACCTGGCGAATCTTACCAAGAGCTTGAGCTTCTTCTGAAAGAGGAATGGTGTCAGTCACAACCAGTTCATCGATCACAGAATTTTTCAGGTTTTCCAGTGCTTTACCAGACAATACTGGGTGAGTTGCATAAGCAACCACACGACGTGCACCGAACTGTTTCAATGCATCAGCCGCTTTACACAAGGTACCTGCAGTATCCACCATGTCATCGACGATGACACAGTCACGATCTTTTACATCACCAATCAAATGCATCACTTGTGATTCATTCGCTTTTTGACGACGTTTATCGATGATGGCCAAGTCGATATCACCCATCTGTTTTGCAACAGCACGAGCACGAACCACACCACCAACGTCTGGAGAAACAACCATCAGGTTGTCATGAGACTGTTGACGCAAGTCAGCAAGCAGGGCTGGAGTACCGTAGATGTTGTCGACAGGAATATCGAAGAAACCTTGGATCTGGTCAGCGTGAAGGTCGATCATCACTACGCGGTCGATACCTACAGTAGTCAGCATGTCTGCCACTACTTTTGCGGTAATCGGTACACGAGTAGAGCGAGGACGACGGTCTTGACGGGCATAACCGAAGTAAGGGATTACGGCAGTAATACGACCAGCACTTGCACGACGCAATGCATCAGCCATAACCAGAATTTCCATCAGGTTATTGTTGGTTGGGGCACAAGTAGGCTGTACGATAAATACGTCTTTACCACGTACATTCTCAGTAATTTCTACAGCGATTTCACCATCAGAAAAGGTTGAAACAGAAGCAGCACCTAGAGGAATGTGTAAATGGCTTACGACTTTTTGGGCGAATTGTGGATGCGCGGTTCCACTAAAAACGACAAGATTGGGCATGAAGCACCCTTGGCGGTTAGAATATATGGGAATAGATGGCAGGGGTAGCTGGATTCGAACCAACGGATGGCGGGATCAAAACCCGCTGCCTTACCACTTGGCGATACCCCTAATGCGGCAGAACTTTAATATTTTTGCGGTATTGTGTCAAGGTAAATTAACACTCTTACTGCAAAAGCATATTCTGTCTTTTTCGAGAAAATGGCAGGGGTAGCTGGATTCGAACCAACGGATGGCGGGATCAAAACCCGCTGCCTTACCACTTGGCGATACCCCTGGAATTCGATGCAACTGTAAGATGGCAGGGGTAGCTGGATTCGAACCAACGGATGGCGGGATCAAAACCCGCTGCCTTACCACTTGGCGATACCCCTAATACAGTACATCTACAGGTGAAAAATGGCAGGGGTAGCTGGATTCGAACCAACGGATGGCGGGATCAAAACCCGCTGCCTTACCACTTGGCGATACCCCTAAGAAACCTTGAAATGACGTAATGGCGATTCTTGCAGACTGTTGACCAGGTAAGCTTTACATGGTGCATGTTGCAGAATGTCGTTTACATTCATATCACTAGTCACTTCGATAAACACGCAGGCACCTGTACCTGTAAGCTTTGCAATACCGAACTGGTCGAGATACTGCATTGCTTCATCGACTTCAGGATATAAGCTTCTTGCCAGTGGCTCAAAGTTATTTCCGAAATCAGATGGTGATATCTGATAGGCGCAAAATTTAGAGGGCTTCGTGTCTCTTGTCAACGATTTTTGTGAAAAAAGCAGTTGAGTGCTGATAAAACAGTCAGGTTTCAGTACGATGAACTGTTTTTGATCTAAGTCAATGAATGTTAAGTGTTCACCGACACCTTCGGCCCAGGCATTGCGGCCATGCACGAAAATCGGCACGTCTGCACCGAGCTTCACGCCCAGCTCAGCCAGTTGTTCAGTGTCTAGCCCGCAGTCCCAGAGCTGATTCACCACAATCAAGGTCGTTGCTGCATTGGAAGAACCGCCACCGAGTCCGGCACCCATCGGAATATGCTTTTCCAGACGGATTTTTAACCCGGTAACTGTCTTTGCATAAGGCTTGAGCATTTGTGCAGCGCGATAAATCAGATTCTGTTCCAGATCCACCGATGCCAGACCTTCGATCTGAATCTGTTCATCATTAGTTTGCTCAAACTCCAGCCAGTCACACAGGTCAATCAGCTGGAAAATACTTTGCAGCTCATGATAGCCATTGGGTCGGCGACCAGTAATGTGGAGGAACAAATTCAGTTTGGAAGGCGAGGGAACATGAATCATGGATGAACTTCAGTCAAATGCATTAACGATTTTGAATGACCATTGTAATACGGTTTTCACCGCCGCTCTCAAGTGGCTGCTTTAAAATCAAACGGTTTGGCAGACGGGACTGCTCGGCATAGCTTAGATCCACTGTCCAACCATCCTCAATAATCTGACTGATGCGTTGCGAGGCATCTTTTTGCAACTGGGCTTTCATGGTCGCCGGACGGCCTTGTACCCAGTCTACCAGGTGAGTAATAGGCGCCTGCCAGCCGGTGGCTCGTTGCAGTAATTCCTCTGGAGTTGCAGCTTTAATTAGACCTGTTTTGGCACTGTTTAGCGTCACTTGCCCAGGTTGTCCTGAAATCTGGGTTTTACCAACCCCAAGAATACCGGTCAGTTCGATATCAAACTGTTCCTGTTGCTGTGCCCAGGTAAAGAACGCGCTGCCACTTTGCTGTGGAGTACGCACTCCAATCTTGCCCTGTAGCTGGAATTCATTTTCAGCTGTTGGCACTCCAGACGTTGCAGGTGGTTGTGGCTTGGTAATTTGCTGACAGCCGGTCAGAATCAGGGTGCCTGTTGCAAAGGCGCAGCAAGCCAGCTGGCGAAGCTTAAGCATCATTGTAAATTAACTCGTTTTCATCGGTGGGGATAACAATAACGAATGAAGCTGTTTTAATTCAGGATCATTCGGGTATTTTTGTTGTAATTCATTAAAGATCTGTTGGAATTGTTCAGTATCACCGTTCATGTACAGCGAACGTGCCAGACGAGCACCCAGCTTGGCACTTGGGTTCAGAGTGTAGGCCTTGGCCCAGGCCGTGACTGCAGTGGCAAAGTCATTTTGCTGGTAACAGATATAACCGAAAGTATCCAGAATTGAAGCTTGTTCAGGCGCATTCTCTAGGGCCAGTTCGACATAGCGACGCGCTTCTTCCAGACGACGGTTCTGCATCGCCAGGGTATAGGCATAAGCATTCAGATAGGCCGGGTTATTCGGTTCAATGTCCAGTAAACGCCTCAGCAGTTTATCCAGCAGTTCACGATCCTGATGCGGATCCAGCAGCAATACCTGGGCATAGACCAGTTCAGGATCATCCGGCAGGTTGCTACTGGCTTCTTCCAGCAAACGTAGCGCCGCTTTTTTGTTGTTCATCTTCTTCAAGATATCGGCCTGGGCCAGATACAGGAAGCTGGCATGCTGGGGGTAGTTGACCCGTTCCTGGGTCAGGAAGCGCAGGGCATCTGGCAGCTTATCCTGCTTGGCAAAAATGCTGATCATGTTGCGGCGTGAAACGGTATACAGGCTGCCATCTACCAGACGGTAATAGGCCTTGGCAGTTTCATAATGCTGCTTACGTTCGGCGTTAATCGCCAGATAGTAATAGGCCTCATTCTGGTATTGATCGGAATAACGCAGCTCGACCAAATGTTTTTCCGCTTTTTCGTATTGTTCCAGGTCGATACTGGTCAGGCCGGCAATAAACAGCGCTTCTTCATGTGTCGGCCACTTCTTTAAAATGGCTTCCAGCTTCTTTAGTGCCTGTTGTGCCTCGTTCAACTTGATCAGGTATTTGACTTCTGCCAGACGCACTTCGATGTTATTACGGTTCTTGCGGCTGGCTTTTTCATACCATTTCAGGGTTTGTTCTTCATCGTTTAGTGCCTGCAATAGATTCGCTTTAAGCAGGATATAACCGGTCGATTTCGGGCGCTTCTTAAGTGCACGGTTGATGGTTCCTAATGCCTGTTCAAACTGACCATTCTGCGCTTCCAGACCGGCGACCAACACCAAAATGGACGGGTTATCTTTGGCCTTGCTGGTGCTGAGTGCCTGAATCAGATAGTTACGGTCTTCAGGATCTTCTGGCGCGATCCCAGCCAGGATTTCTTCCAGATCTGCGGTATCATCAATTCTGAGAATCTTATCTAAAGTCTCTGCAGCTAACTCATATTCATGGGCTTTCAGGGCAATATGCGCCAGATAAAACATGGCTGGCACATCTTCCGGTTCCTGTACTACCCAATGTGTGGAAATATCCAGTGCCGCGCGCAGATCATTATGCTCGAGTGCCACGTTCAGGGCACGCTGTTTCACGGTGGTGGAATTGCTCTTGATCGCCAGCACGGTATAGTTATGCAGCGCAGTCGGGATGTCATTGGAAGCTAAAGCAAATTCGGCAATCATGCTCTGTTTAATTGCTTCATAATTCGGGTTGGCATGGTAAACTGTTCCTGCTGCCTGAAGCTGGGCAGTGGAAGCCATGCTACCCACAAGTAAGAATGTGGTAGAATATTGCTTAATTGTATGGCCGTGACTACGGCTATTGATATATCGCAATTTTTTCTTGATCCAAGTAATGCTTTTTATGACACCGATGTTGCACAATAGCATAAATTTAGTGAAATGATGACCTGATATGTCTTTCTTTGCATTGGGTGTCAACCATCAAACTGCCTCTGTAGAGCTACGCGAAAAAGTTGCCTTTAACCCTGAAAAGTTAAGCGCTTTATTGGCCGAGCAAAGCCAGCACCCCGAACTGAATGACATGGTGGTGGTGTCTACATGTAACCGTACTGAAATCTACGCGATCTCTGACAATGTAGACCTCGTGCTGAACTGGCTTGCCCAGAAAAATGGCATTGATGTGAGGCAGTTGCAAAATCATGTCTATCGCTATGAGAACGCGCAGGCAGTGACGCACTTGATGCGTGTCGCAAGTGGCCTGGATTCACTCATGCTCGGTGAACCGCAGATTTTAGGTCAGGTCAAAACAGCGCTTTCCCTAGCCAAAGAAGCTCATACTGTTTCACCGAATTTAAACCGTATTTTTGAATATGCGTTTTATGCCGCTAAACGTGTGCGTTCGGAAACTGCAGTGGGTAGTCATGCGGTATCGATGGGTTATGCCGTTGCTCAACTGGCTTTACAGGTTTTCTCCAAGCCGGAAAAACTGACGGTGATGGTGGTGGCAGCCGGAGAAATGAATAGTCTGGTCGCCAAACATCTGGCAGAAATGGGTGTGGGCAAGATTCTGATCTGTAACCGTACCCGTGCCCGTGCCGAAACGCTGGCGCAGGAAATTGCGCATCGTGTTGAAGTAGAAATTATTGACTTCAACCAGTTGGCAGACAATTTATACCGTGCCGATGTGATTTCTAGCTGTACTGGTAGTTTGCATCAAGTCATTAGTTTTGCAGATGTCAAAACGGCTTTAAAGAAACGCCGTTATCAACAAATATTGCTGGTTGATCTGGCCGTCCCACGCGATATCGACCCTAAAGTTGAAAAACTGGATGGTGTCTATCTGTATGGTGTAGATGACTTGCAAAGTGTGATTGATGAAAACTTGGCGCAGCGTCGTCAGGCCGCAGTTGAAGCCGAGCTGATGGTCAATCAGTTGGCTACTGAACTGATCACTCAGCAAAAAGTGAATATGGCCGGTGAAACCATTTATGCTTACCGTGATTTTGGCGAGCAGCTGCGTGAAGAAGAATTAGCATTGGCGATGCAGCGTATAGCCAAAGGTGAACAAGCGGAAACAGTGATGGCTGAATTTGCCTATCGTTTAACTCAAAAACTGTTGCATCCAACGTCGATGCTGCTACGTGAGGCTGCTAAATCAGAAGATCCATCGCATTTTGAGCTGATCGAACAAACCTTACATGATGTGATGGCATACCGCCGTAAGCCGAAACATTAAAATTAACCTGAGTTCGATATAAAAAAAGAGTAGAAAAAAAGCCCTGTTTTTGTAACATATTGGTTCTCAAGACAAAATGTTATAAAACAAGGCTTCTCAATGGATCATATTACCGAATTATTTTGTATTTTGGATGATTTCTGCAAAAAATTTAATGAATCTTTAGAGAAAGCTTTAATTTCTAATCAAAAAACCAGGTTGAAAAAGTCAGCTTTAAGCTTGTCTGAAGCAATGACCATTGTCATTTTATTTCATCAATCCGGTTTTAGATTCTTCAAATATTTTTATTGCCAAATGATCGTTCCATTCTGGAAATCTGCTTTTCCTAAACTGCTTAGCTACAACCGATTTATTGAAATCATGCCCCGTTGTTTGCAAGCTCTGAGTAGCTTCTTCCATCAGGTGAAAGGAAAAGATACGGGAATCAGTATCATTGACTCCACTAAATTGGTAGTTTGCCATAATCTTCGGATTAAAAGGCATCGTGTATTTAAAGGCTTGGCCGGTCGTGGAAAAAGTAGTACGGGTTGGTTTTATGGTTTTAAATTACATCTCGTTATCAATAATTTAGGTGAAATTATTAATCTCAAGCTGACATCGGGAAATGTTCATGATGTTGCTATATTAGAATCTTTAACTCAAGAATTAAAAGGGATCCTACTCGGAGACAAAGGCTATTTGAGCAAAGCAAAAGCCGAAGCTTTAGCAGCAAGAGGACTGAAAATATTGACCCCATCACGTCGGAATATGAAAAATAAACCCATCCAAACTGAAGAAGAAAAACAATTACTTTGCAGAAGAGGATTGATCGAAACAGTGAATGATCAATTAAAAAATTTACATCAACTTGAACATTCACGTCATCGTTCGGTAAATAACTTCATGGTGAATATCATGGCTGCTGTAGTGGCTTATTGTTTGAACCCCAATAAGCCAACTTTCCAAAATATGCTAAAAGGTTAAGTGGATTTCATCGAACTCAGGTTAAAATTAATATTGAAAAGAAAAATGGAGATCACAGTGATCTCCATTTTTGTATCTGGGATATAAGAAAATTAGTCTTCCAGCAACGTCATGGTACGCTTGCGGTCAATCTCAAAGATCTGCAGTTTCAGGTTTTTCATTTCTTCAATGCTGCTAAATTTTTTCGATTTAATCTTGTGTTGCAGGCATTGATACTGCAGCTTGGTGGACAGGTCGGCTGCTAGCTTGTCGGCCTGTTCTGGCGAAGATGTATAGTCACTGACGTTGGCATGCTGCAGGATGCGTTGCAGTTCATGATGGTAGGCCGCACAGGCTCCTAGCACATAGTAAGTTGACAGTTCAGGATCATCTGGCAGGTCATCAAAGATGATATTCAGGATGTTCAGAATCTTGTGCAGCAACTGATCTTCGGATACTAGTGCACGTAGTGGCTCAAAATGAATATACAGATACGGATGATTGATCAGAATCGCGATTACATATTCTTCGGCATCAATCTTGGTGCTAAAACTTAAGCTCGCATCATTATTGACCTTCGGTTGCCATTTGCGGTTAAAACCAAGTTTTTCCCGGAAGAACTGCTGCAGCAGGTAACGGTATGAACCCTGTTTGGGTAACAGTTCAGTCAGCTGGCGCAGCTCGGCCATGACCTGACTTTTACCTTCAGGTGTTGCCACATCATGGTTTTGGGTCAGATGGGCAAACACAAAATCGGAGAGTAGTGGCGCCTGATCCAGCAAACGACGGAAGTTTTCAATGCCCTCACGACGGATCAGGGAATCCGGGTCATGGTCATCCGGCAACACGAAAAACTTGAGCTCACGGCCATCATTGAGCAACGGCAGGGCAATCTCTAAGGTACGTCGTGCCGCTTTCTGGCCAGCTGCATCACCGTCAAAGGCAATGGTAATGCGATTGTTCTGCTTGAACAGGATATTCAGGTGTTCGGTATTACTGGCTGTCCCTAGCGTTGCGACTGCCCCATGAATGCCATATTGCTGCAAAGCAATCACATCCATGTAGCCTTCCACCATCAACCAGTCTTGGGCTTTGGCTTTGCGGCCTTCATATAGGCCATATAACAACTGGTTTTTATGGAAGACTTCGGAATCTGGGGAGTTGATGTATTTTGGCTTGATCTCGTCATTCAGTGCCCGGCCACCAAAGCCGACCACACGGCCTTTGGGGTCGCGAATCGGGAAAATCACCCGATCCCGCAGCAGGTCGAAATCCCGGCCATTGTCACTGGTGCGGATTAAGCCTAAAAGTTTGAGACCTTCAATATCCTGAGGAAAGGCTTTTTCCAGATGCTGCCAGTCTTCTGGTGCATAACCCAGACGCCAATAGGCAATGGTGTCGCTACTTAAGCCACGCTGCTTGAAATACTGCTGTGCGCTGGCACTGTTAGGTAACTGGCGTTCATAGAACTGCGCGATATTTTCCAGCAGGTCATACAGGTTGCCTTCCTGAGGTGCATCCTGTATCGGCATCTGTTCAAAGGATGCAAATGGATCGCCGTAGTCTTGCTCAGCATTCTGGAATTCCGCAAAGGGATCAAAATGTGCAGTAGGAGCAGCTTCAGTAGATGTATTTGGTGAAGGATTCTGCAGAGCTGATGTTGTTGGCTTTGGTGCAACTTTCGGCTTGGCTTCGCGCTTGTATTTAAGCTTGCTGGAATCCTGATTGTCTTTTGGCAGTTCAATCCCGGTCTGGCTGGACAGATCTTTCATCACCTCGATGAAATTACGGTTACCTATATCCATTAAAAAACGGATGGCATTACCATTGGCCTGACAGCCAAAACAGTGGTAGTACTGCTTGTCACGATAGACGTGGAAAGATGGTGATTTTTCCTGATGGAAAGGGCAGCAGCCCGAATAGGTCCGGCCAGTCTTTTTTAATTTTACGAATTGACCAATCACATCGACAATATCGGTGCGATCGAGAATCTGATCAATCGTATGTTGAGGAATGGCCATGGTGTACTGAGCTTCTCGTGCTGCGTTCTTTAATCGCTAAGTTATTGAAAAAATTAGGCGAGTCAAATACTCGGCCGATTCATTACTGTATAAACCTTTTGCAGTTATTGTTCAAGAACTGTTCATGGTGCTATTTATTTTAGCACTGCCGAAAAAGCAAAAGGGCAAGTATGATACCTTGCCCTTTACAAAAATGCATCCGAAAGAAGCTGCTTATTCGGCAGTTGCTTCTGGTTGCTCTGTTTCAGTATTTGTATTTTTCGGACGGTCCAGCAGGCCAAAGCTGATGCGGTTGGTCAGGCTGCGTTCCTGTTTCGGTTCAGGAATATTATCTGAACCTTCATAAGTACGTGCTTCTTTACCAAAGATACCGAGGGTTGCACGGTTAAACAGGCTGCCTTCACTGCGTGCTGCACGCAGATTCACTGAACCGTCAGCATTGACCAGTTCTGGATAGTTCAATTTCAGCAATTCTATATATTGCTGTGCAGTGGCTTTATCTCCCAGCTTGTCATAGCCATAGGCAATGGTCGCCAGTGCTTCCGGGGTTTGTGGTACTTGTGGGTAATGTTCAATCACCCATTGTGCACGTTCAACTGCAGCCAGGTATGCTTTACGCTTGATATTAAAGCGCGCTGCATTCATTTCATGTTCAGCCAGTTCCTGACCAATGAACTTCATGCGCTGTGCTGCATCCACTGCATATTCGCTGGAAGGGAAGCGGCGGACAAAGTCGACAAAGTTCTGATACGCCACTTTCAGGTAGCTCACATCACGGTGTGCCTGTTTCAGCTTGGTATAACGTAATAAACCGTTATAGTTTTGTTCCATATTCGCTACACCACGCACATAGTAGGCATAGTCGACATTTGGATGCTGTGGATTCAGGCGAATAAAACGTTCTGCCAGTGCTACTGCACCTTCATAATCTTTTTGCTGGAATTTGACATAGAGCAGTTCCAGTTGTGCCTGAGCAGCATATGGACTGGTAGGGAAATAGGTTTCCAGACCTTCAAGCTGTTTTGCGGCATCAGTATATTGTTTGCGATCAAGGGCTTTCTGTGCTTTTTGAATATAAACCTGTTCGCTAGATTCTGGACCTTTATCCACGACTTCTTTTTTTGGATTACTGCTACAGCCTACCATTGCCGATGCAACGCCTAGCGTAATTGCAAGCATTGTCATTTTATAATGTGGTAGCGACATAAAAATTCCTCTGTTAATACGGGCAATGAGCTACAATTGCACTATTAAACCACTTTTGTCTGAATGAGCAAATGAGTCAAGCACAATCTTCCAATTCTAATTTCCCTGAAACTGATTTTAATTTACTTGAAGATTCTGAGGATGCAGATAACCATACTTCAGACACAACTGCAACACGTTTAGCGTTGCAATTTCAGGTGGATGAAACCTATCTGGGCCAGCGGATCGATCAGGTCGCTGCACTGGTATGGAGTGAGTTTTCCCGTGAAAAGCTGAAACAGTGGATCAAAGACGGTAATTTATTGGTCAATGGTCAGCCTGTAAAGCCTAAATATAAATGTGACGGTTTTGAAACCCTGACCTTGAATGTTGAGCTTGAACCTCAAACCCGCAGTCTTCCTGAAGATATTCCTTTGGATATCGTCTATGAAGATGAAGATATTCTGGTGGTGAACAAACCGGTCGGTATGGTGGTGCATCCGGGTGCTGGCAATACTTCAGGTACTTTGGTGAATGCATTATTGTATCACTATCCAAAATCGGCAGAATTGGCACGTGCTGGTCTGGTACACCGTATCGATAAAGACACCAGTGGTTTACTTGTGGTTGCGAAAAACCTCGAAGCGCAGTTTGCGCTTAGCAAGCAGCTGGAAAAGAAATCAGTTTACCGCGTTTATGACTTGGTGGTGTACGGCAATATTATTGCTGGTGGCACCATTAACGAGCCAATCAAACGCCATCCGGTCGATCGCGTAAAAATGGCGGTGTTGCCGGGCGGTAAGGATGCGGTGACACATTACAACGTGAAAGAACGCTTCCAGCATTTCACCCGCGTACAGGCGCGTCTGGAAACCGGTCGTACCCACCAGATTCGTGTGCATTTTAGCTATATCGGTTATGGTCTGGTCGGTGATCAAGTGTATATGCCGCGTGTGCGTCTGCCAGCGGGTGCTTCGCAACTGCTTGAAGATACCTTGCGTGGCTTTAAGCGTCAGGCACTGCATGCCTCACAACTGGGGCTGATCCATCCACGTACCCAGGAAGAAATGATATTTGAAGCGCCGTGGCCAGAAGACTTCGCCAATCTGGTTGAAGTGCTACGCAGCGAAAATAAGGCCTATTAATTTCACCATTACCAGCATCGGTCAGTAAAAGGGAAGAGACATGCAATTTGTACAAGGTTTGCCTCAAGGCGTTTATGTGGGTCAAACCCGAGTTCATCATGAACAGGTTCAACCATCAGCGCAGCCAGAACTGGCAGGCTTTAATCTGGCTTTGCATGTCAATGACGATCCGGTGCGTGTGCAGAAGCATCGCATCCAGTTGCTGAAAGATTTCCAGCCTTATGGTGTGGACAAGATTACCTGGATGACCCAGACGCATAGCACCATTTGTCATACCATCAATGAACAGATGCCATTTACCGCACTGGTTGGTGATGGTCTGGTGACGCAGCGCAAAGCGCATGCCCTGATGATGATGACCGCAGACTGTCTGCCAGTCGTGCTAGGCAATGCTGAAGGCACTGAAGTGGCGAACCTGCATGCCGGCTGGCGTGGTCTGGCGGGTGGTATTGTCGAAAATACCATTGCAACGATGCAAACAAAACCAACTTGGGCCTGGCTCGGTGCTGCAATCAGCCAACCCTGTTTTGAAATTGGTGAGGAAGTCAAAACTGCGTTCTGTTCCAAATATCCAGAACTGGACAGTGCATTTCAGGCGGGTGAAAAAGCAGGCAAGCATTATGCCGATCTATATGCCATTGCCCGATATATCCTGAAACAGCATGGCGTAAACACTGTGCTGGGTGGGGATCAATGTTCCTATAAGCAGACAGATGAGTATTTTTCTTACCGTCGTGAAGCCAAGACTGGACGCATGGCAACATTCGTCTTTATGGCTTGAAAATGTTAAACTTGACTGAAATTCTTGGCTTTTAATTGTTATGTCCCTATCTTCCAAAACTCTTGCGATTGTTTATCACAGTCCTTATGGACACACCGCCAAAGTTGCCCGTTATATTGAACTGGGTGCCGATCAGGCAGGGGTTCAGGTTGCCTTAATGAATGTGGAGCAGGTGGACTGGGAGGTACTGGATGCCGCAGATGCGATCGTATTTGGCTGCCCGACCTATATGGGCAGCCTGACCGCTGCGATGAAGCTGTTTATGGAGCAGTCGTCCAAGCGCTGGTTGGCACGTGCCTGGCAGGGTAAGCTGGCATCTGCTTTTACTAATGGTGGCGGACTTAGTGGGGACAAGCTGGCCGTACTGCAGCAGATCAACCTGTTTGCCATGCAGCATGGCATGCTCTGGTCTGGTTTGCCGTTGATGCCTACAGGTCGTAGTATGACAGACCTGAACCGTATGTCGAGCTTTTTAGGCTTGATGACCCAGTCGGATAATGCACCTGTCGAAGCCACGCCACCAGAAGGCGATTTGCAAACGGCAATCAAATTTGGTGAACATCTGGCACAAACTTTATATCGACTACAATAAACAAAATTCCTCGCCATAAAAAAACCTCCGTTATGCGGAGGTTTTTTTGTTACTTTGTGCAAAGCGTTATTTATGGAAAATACGTGCTTTATCACGTTGCCAGTCGCGGTCTTTTTCAGAGGCACGTTTGTCGTGCAGCTGCTTACCTTTCACCAGTGCAATTTCCAGTTTGGCATGTGGGCCTTTCCAGTAACAGGCCAGTGGCACACAGGAATAACCTTTTTGATTAATTGCACCTTGCAATTTTTCAATTTCACGACGGTTTAGCAACAGTTTGCGGGTACGGGTTGCTTCAGGCACCACGTGGGTCGAAGCACTCAATAGCGGCTGAATCTGGGCACCAAACAGGAATGCTTCACCATTTTTAAAGGTAATATAGCTTTCCACAATACTCATACGTCCTGCACGCAAAGACTTGACTTCCCAACCTTGTAAAGACAATCCCGCTTCAAATTTTTCTTCAATAAAATAATCGTGACGGGCACGTTTGTTCAGAGCAATCGTTCCGCCGTTATTTTTTTTAACTACAGTTGCTTTCGCCATAATCAGACACTTCCAAAGTTGCAGCTATTGTACCGCAACTTTAATTGAGTTGAAGTTTTTAAATTGATGGAGTTTCTTCACCAAAAAATCAAGATTTTGTTAAAATAGGCACTTGCACCATAAACAGAGTACAAATGGATGAGTAAAACTCGTGTAATTTATCCGGGAACCTTTGATCCGATCACTAATGGCCATATTGACCTGGTGACACGTGCATCGCGTATGTTTGATGAAGTGGTCGTTGCCATTGCTATCGGTCATCACAAGAACCCGGTATTTAGTCTGGAAGAGCGAGTTGATCTGGCTAAAGAGTCGCTGAGCCATTTGTCCAATGTAGAATTTGTTGGCTTTGACGGGCTGTTGGTTAACTTTTTCCGTGAGCAGAAAGCCACTGCCGTACTGCGTGGCCTGCGTGCCGTATCTGACTTTGAATATGAGTTCCAGCTCGCCAACATGAACCGCCAGCTGGATTCTCAGTTTGAAGCCGTATTCCTGACACCTTCAGAGCAATATTCTTTTATTTCATCCACTCTGGTGCGTGAAATTGCCCGCTTACGAGGGGATGTAACCAAGTTCGTTCCAGCAAACGTGGTTGCAGCCTTCGAGCGTAAACTTCAACAAGGTTGGTAGAGTGTCTTTATATATCACCGATGAATGCATCAACTGTGATGTCTGTGAACCTGTATGTCCGAATGAGGCGATTTTCATGGGTGAAATCATCTATGAAATTAACCCGAACCTGTGTACAGAGTGCGTGGGACATCACGACAAACCGCAGTGTCAGCTGTTCTGTCCTGTCGATTGTATCCCGCTTGATCCGAATCATCCGGAAACGCGTGAAGAGCTGCAGGCCAAGTATGAAAAACTGACTGCTCAAAAAACAGCAAGTAAATAGTTCGTATCTTTGTTATGATGCGTGCTCGAAGTGAGCCAGACGATCGCTGCTGTGGAGGTCTCCGTGACTGAAGCAGGAGAGGAAAGTCCGGGCTTCATAGGGCAAGGTGCCAGGTAACGCCTGGGCGGCGTGAGCCGACGGAAAGTGCAGCAGAGAGTAGACCGCCTCATTCGTGAGGTAAGGGTGAAAGGGTGCGGTAAGAGCGCACCGCATGACTGGTAACAGTTCATGGCATGGTAAACCCCACCGGAAGCAAGACCAAATAGGGATCCTTTAGGCATGGCCCATGCTGGATCCGGGTAGGTCGCTTGAGCGTATAAGTGATTGTACGCCTAGAGGAATGATCGTCCACGACAGAACCCGGCTTATCGGCTCACTTCACCAAATTTTGATCAATCAGCGTAATATGGGCTTGACGTTTTTTTCAGAAAATCCCATAATGCGCGCACAGTTTACGGCTATGTAGCTCAGTTGGTTAGAGCATCGCACTCATAATGCGGGGGTCACAGGTTCAAGTCCCGTCATAGCCACCATATTCTGAAAAGACCACTCCAATTGAGTGGTCTTTTTTATGTCTATAAAAATTAAAATGATATCATGAGTGAAATGTAAACAACTGAATTTAATAACAATGACTGCAGATCAGCTGAATTGGCAAAAAGATAATTTTGAGAATATTCAAACTGCTTGGGAGGGTGATTTATGGGATCGCCGTCGTTTAGGTATTCAACTTACGAATTATGTGGATCGTTTGCAGTGTGGTGCTGTATTAGCTTTGGATGCTCGTTGGGGGGAGGGTAAAACTTGGTTTGTTCGTCACTGGAAAAAGCATTTAGAAGGTGAAAATCACAATGTGATCTATTTAGATGCTTTTGCCAATGATTATTTAGATGATCCATTTTTAACGATCGCAGCGGAAATTAGTCAAGCTTTTAGGAATTCAGATGAGATATCTGAACCGGACATTGAAGATTTTAATTCAAAGACCGCTTCAGTCTTAATATCTTTAGCGGCTGTAATCCCAATGATCGCAGCTAAAGCTGGTATGCACTGGATAGGGCTAGGTGGTGCAGGTGAAGCAATACAAGAAGTTTATAATCAAGGAAAAGACGTTTTTGATGTTGCTAGTGATGAAATCGCTTCTAAAATAAAAGAACAAATAGAAAAGAAAATAGAAAATCACCATATAGAAAAACAAACGATTCAGGACTTTAAGGAAGAGCTTTCAATACTTGCTGCTAAGTTGGAAAAACCTTTAGTTTTTATTATTGATGAACTTGACCGTTGTCGTCCTGATTTTTCAATTCGTCTGATTGAAAGAATCAAACATTTTTTTGACATACCTAAAATTGTATTTGTCTTGGTGATGGATAAATCCCAGTTTTCTAAAGTCGTATGCCATAACTATGGTTATGATGAAGAATTAGGAGAGCAATATTTAGATAAATTTATTGATTTTATCGTACGGTTAAATCCTAAAGAGTATTTTTTAACAGACGATGAACCGTACCGGGTTTGTCGGAGACTTTTTTATTTAAGTTAGGCCACCTGACCTAACGGATTAATCTTATCATAGTACATTGCTTCAAACTCAAAAGGCGATACATAACCCAGTGCACTGTGTACACGCTTTTTGTTGAACCAATCTACCCAATTTAATGTCGCAAGTTGTACATCCGCTAAACCTTGCCAATCTGCTTTTAGATATTCAATCACCTCTGTTTTGTATAAGCCATTCACCGTTTCAGCCAAAGCATTATCGTATGAATCACCTGTCGTACCGACTGATGCTCGTAAATTTGCTGCTTCTAAACGATTGGTATAGCGAATAGAAAGATATTGAACACCTCTATCTGAATGATGAATCACATTCTTAGGCATACCTCGATCGTGCAATGCTTGCTCCAATGCATCGAGCACCATATCTGTATTCATCCGTGTAGATACTTTCCATCCAACAATTGCTCGTGAGAACACGTCAATAACAAATGCGGTATATACCCAGCCTGAATGAGTTTGAATATACGTAAAGTCACCCACCCATAGTTGGTTTGGATGATCAGCATTAAAATTACGTTTCACTAAATCATCTGCTCGTTTTTGGTCATCTCGGTTACGGGTGGTTTGTTTATTCTTACCACGCCAAACACCTTGTATACCTAGCTTTTGCATCAATCGAGCAACTGTACAACGTGCAATCACATAGCCTTCACGTTTCAGTTGTTGCCAGACCTTACGCACACCGTATCGACCTGAACTTTCTTTCCAAATTCGCTTAATCTCCTCAGCATGCTGCAAGTCATGTAAATCTCGTTTCGCTCGATGTTCTGGATTTACTGTGAGATCTAAAGTCCGGTAATAGGTTGAAGCAGCGATCGGTAAAATCCTACAAATCGCCTCAACACCATATCGATCTTTATTGTTAAGGATAAAATCCACCATTATTTGTGTGGGCGGTCGAGCTCCGCCTGGGCGAAAAAAGCGGCTGCTTTACGTAGAATTTCATTGGCACGTTTTAATTCTTTAATTTCACGTTCCATTTGCTTCATTTTTTCTTGGTCAGATACCTGTTGTACTTTGGCGGGATTTTGTTGATCTAAGTATTTTTGATACCAAACACGTAGTGTTTCAGGAGTACAGCCAATTTTAGGAGCAATTGCGGAAACTGCTGCCCAATTCGATGGATAATCTTTTTCAGATTCAATCAATAATTGAACCGCTCTTTCTCTAATTTCGGGGGTATATTTTAATTTTGTCATCGGGATAGTCTCTCAGAATATTGACTCTCCGACAAACCCGGTACGGTTCAGTAATCAACATATGCTTTATGTTGGAGAAACCAATGTTCGGCTTACCCGTGCTGCAAAATCAAATAAAAAAGATTGTTTAGGTCAAAGAGTTGCTCCTCAGAAAGGTGCTGCAATTGAGGCTAGACTGATTATTGCGGTGGTTAAAGATATTAATGAAAAGACAGTTGCAAGATGGTCATTGATCAGTAATGTACCAACTGAGATTACCGCAGTAGAACTGACGACTTGGTATTACTGGCGTTGGTCAATCGAATGTTATTTCAAACTTCTCAAGCAAGCAGGCCATGATATTGAGTCATGGCTTCAGACTACGCCAGAAGCGATTTTAAGGCGTTTGCTAATCAGTTGTATGGCTTGTGTGTTGACGTGGAGAGTACAGCGTTGTACAGATGAACAAAATCAGAAAGTCCGTGCATTTTTGACTAGACTTTCAGGTAGACAACAGAAAAGAGGCAAGGTAGAGAGTGCGCCTGCCATATTGGCAGGACTCTCGATTTTACTAAATACTCTTCAACTGCTCTCAGAATATTCAATAGATGAACTGAATGAAATCGCAACTATTGCACTAGGTACCTAAAGATGTGTAGATACCTATGCTTTTCTAAAGGGAGGTTGGGAGAAATTACTCTGAGATTGAATATAAATCTAGATTCGTTAATCCCCCTAAATCCCCCTTTTTCAAAGGGAGACTTTGAACCGTACCGGGTTTGTCGGAGAGTCAATATTCTGAGAGACTATCCCGATGACAAAATTAAAATATACCCCTGAAATCAGAGAAAGAGCGGTTCAATTATTGATTGAATCTGAAAAAGATTATCCATCGAATTGGGCAGCAGTTTCCGCAATTGCTCCTAAAATTGGCTGTACTCCTGAAACACTACGTGTTTGGTATCAAAAATACTTAGATCAACAAAATCCCGCCAAAGTACAACAGGTATCTGACCAAGAAAAAATGAAGCAAATGGAACGTGAAATTAAAGAATTAAAACGTGCCAATGAAATTCTACGTAAAGCAGCCGCTTTTTTCGCCCAGGCGGAGCTCGACCGCCCACACAAATAATGGTGGATTTTATCCTTAACAATAAAGATCGATATGGTGTTGAGGCGATTTGTAGGATTTTACCGATCGCTGCTTCAACCTATTACCGGACTTTAGATCTCACAGTAAATCCAGAACATCGAGCGAAACGAGATTTACATGACTTGCAGCATGCTGAGGAGATTAAGCGAATTTGGAAAGAAAGTTCAGGTCGATACGGTGTGCGTAAGGTCTGGCAACAACTGAAACGTGAAGGCTATGTGATTGCACGTTGTACAGTTGCTCGATTGATGCAAAAGCTAGGTATACAAGGTGTTTGGCGTGGTAAGAATAAACAAACCACCCGTAACCGAGATGACCAAAAACGAGCAGATGATTTAGTGAAACGTAATTTTAATGCTGATCATCCAAACCAACTATGGGTGGGTGACTTTACGTATATTCAAACTCATTCAGGCTGGGTATATACCGCATTTGTTATTGACGTGTTCTCACGAGCAATTGTTGGATGGAAAGTATCTACACGGATGAATACAGATATGGTGCTCGATGCATTGGAGCAAGCATTGCATGATCGAGGTATGCCAAAGAATGTGATTCATCATTCAGATAGAGGTGTTCAATATCTTTCTATTCGCTATACCCATCGTTTAGAAGCAGCAAATTTACGAGCATCAGTCGGTACGACAGGTGATTCATACGATAATGCTTTGGCTGAAACGGTGAATGGCTTATACAAAACAGAGGTGATTGAATATCTAAAAGCAGATTGGCAAGGTTTAGCGGATGTACAACTTGCGACATTAAATTGGGTAGATTGGTTCAACAAAAAGCGTGTACACAGTGCACTGGGTTATGTATCGCCTTTTGAGTTTGAAGCAATGTACTATGATAAGATTAATCCGTTAGGTCAGGTGGCCTAACTTAAATAAAAAAGTCTCCGACAAACCCGGTACGGTTCATACCCTTATAAGAAATGGGTTTCACTTGCTGTATTTCGATACGTTCAGCAACTTCTCCAACTTTACATATTTCACCCTGATGCTCAATCCGATTTCCTTCCTTTGCTCGAATAAGCCATTGAAAACCATGACTGCTTAATTCCCTGAGATGAGCAATGGAATCTCCTTCACGATCAATAATATGTACGCAGGTTTTATCAAGAGGAAACTGTTCAACTTTTTGAATTTGTTCAGAAAGGGAGTCTAAATGGGTTTTACGTTCGGTCTGTTGCTCATTGAATGTCGAATAGCAACCTGAAGCACTAGAAAGGGTCTGAGCTAATGGAGCAACAGGTAGTCCAGAAGCAGCATCAACAAGTAAGCTCGTTTGTAATTCATAGCCTGAGTCGTACTGATGTGTCCTTTGGAGTTTTTGGGTTTTATTACGATGTGTCACATATTGGATTTGTGACCAATCATGAATAACTAAAGCATAACGATGCAGCGATGTCTTAATCTGATCACAAGCAAGTTTTTGAATAGGTTCATTTAATTGTTTAAATGAGATTTTATCATTATTTAAAAACCGCCATACAGCTTGCGTCGTTGCGAAACTATTTTTTTGAGCAGAGGCAATATCTTTGATTGCAGGAGCAAGTGAAGCAAGAGGATTCATATTGAGTTGAACGAGGTTGTTGTAACGTTTGACAAGGCGCTGATCTAAGCGAGAGATGTTAAAATTGAAGAGCATGCTCTTCAATTTAACGCAAAACATGGAAATTGTGTAGATACCTATGTTTAGAAAAGGGAGGGGGTCCATTTTGTATAAAACTTAGTGGATGATTGAGTTGAATGTTTTTTTTTTAAGTTCTGCGAAGGAAATATAATAGGCCAAACATTATCGGGAATGTATAAAATAAAATAGTGAATCTACCATCAACTTGTATAAAGGGTTTTAAAATTAAGGCTACAGGGAATGATGCAAATAGAGCGATGATAGCATAACCAAAAACAGTAAAGATCCAATCACTTAAGCCATCTTTATCAGATGGTTGTTCATTATTTTTTTGCCTTTCTTGCCAATTTACATAAGAATAAAAATAAAAGCATAATGAGCCAATTGCGAGAATAACTCCAAAAATTAGATTAGTGAATGTATCTGAGTTACCTCTATATCCACGAGCTAGAATATTAGTACTAAACAAAAGTAATGAGATTGTAATTATGAGATTTTTGATCATTTCATTTTATAATTTTTAGAAAATTGTCTTAATTTTTATTTTAAAGGAATTTTTACAAAAAACCCCTCATCCGAGGGGTCTTACAGCCGTAAATATCTATAAATAAAACTTAGATATATTCAACGCTCACGATTTCGTATTCCACTTCGCCTTGTGGAGTGACGATTTTCACTTCATCGCCTTCATTTTTGCCCAGAAGACCACGCGCGATTGGAGAGTTCACAGAGATTTTATTGATCTTGAAGTCTGCTTCGTCATCGCCAACGATTTTATAAGTTTTGCGTTCTTCAGTGTCCAGGTTCTCAATGGTCACTGTCACACCAAATACAACGCGGCCATTTTGCTCAAGTGCTTTTACATCGATGACCTGGCAAGCACCAAGCTTACCTTCGATGTCCTGAATACGGCCTTCACAGAAACCCTGCTGTTCACGTGCAGCATGGTATTCCGCATTTTCCTTAAGATCTCCGTGCTCACGTGCCTCTGCAATGGCAGCGGTGATACGTGGACGTTCAACTGTTTTCAGTTGGTGTAATTCTTTCTCTAAGGCTACTTTGCCTTCAGGAGTCATAGGATAACGTTGCATAGTTGTCCCTCAAAAAAGTCAGTATTTAAAAATACAAAGTCTATAAATGAAAAAAAGCCCGCCACCAAGAAGGTGGCGGGACTTCTTGGAAACGGATTAACCTACGCTTTGTAAGTCTTGCAAACGATATACATCCATTGGCAATTTAATCGCTAAAGCTTGGCATACAGCCTCAGCACCGTTCAGGGTAGTGGTGTGGTACACCTTACCTTGAAGCGCTGAACGACGGATCGAGAATGAATCCTGCTGAGCTTGCTTGCCTTCAGTGGTATTGATAATGAGGTGAATTTCGCCATTTTTCAAGCGGTCCACAATATTTGGACGACCTTCGGTTACTTTATTCACACGTTCACATTCGATACCAGCTGCTTTGATGACATCGTAAGTACCGCCAGTAGCGACGATCTTGAAGCCAAAGTCAGCAAGCTGCTTCGCAATACCAACCGCACGTGGTTTATCAGAATCACGTACAGAGATGAATGCATGTTTCACTTCGCCTTCGGTTGGCAGACCTGGCAAGCGATCGTTAGAGCCTAAAACAGCTTTGTAGAACGCTTCACCGAATGTTTTACCAACACCCATCACTTCACCTGTAGATTTCATTTCAGGTCCAAGGATAGGGTCAACACCAGGGAATTTGTTGAATGGGAACACTGCTTCTTTCACAGAGAAGTGCTCTGGAATAATCTCTTTGGTAAAGCCTTGAGACTCAAGAGACTGACCAGCCATACAACGTGCAGCAACTTTCGCTAAAGATTCGCCGATACATTTAGAAACGAACGGAACAGTACGAGACGCACGTGGATTCACTTCCAGGATGTAAACGTCATCACCTTTCACCGCGAACTGAACGTTCATCAGACCGATTACGCCAAGCTCTTTCGCCATAGCCACGGTTTGACGACGCATTTCGTCCTGAACTTCTTTAGACAGAGAGTAAGGAGGAATAGAACATGCTGAGTCACCAGAGTGGATACCTGCTTGTTCGATGTGCTGCATGATACCGCCGATCACCACATCTTTACCATCAGATACGCAGTCTACGTCGACTTCGATCGCATCATCCAAGAAGTGGTCAAGCAGTACAGGTGCATCGTTAGACGCTTGAACCGCATCACGAAGGTAACGTTTCAGTTCGTCTTCGTTATATACGATTTCCATCGCACGGCCACCCAGTACGTATGAAGGACGTACCACCAGTGGGTAACCCACTTTAGCCGCTTCCGCGATACCTTCTTCAGCAGATTTCACGATGCTGTTGTTTGGTTGACGCAGTTGCAGACGTTGAATCATTTGTTGGAAACGTTCACGGTCTTCTGCACGGTCAATCGCGTCTGGAGATGTACCGATAATTGGCGCACCAGCTTCTTCCAAAGCACGAGCCAGTTTCAATGGAGTCTGACCGCCGTACTGAACGATAATGCCTTTTGGCTTTTCAGTACGTACGATTTCAAGAACGTCTTCCAGTGTAATCGGTTCGAAGTACAGACGGTCTGAAGTGTCATAGTCGGTAGAAACAGTTTCAGGGTTACAGTTCACCATGATTGTTTCATAACCGTCATCACGCATTGCCAGGGCAGCGTGTACACAGCAGTAGTCGAATTCAATACCTTGACCGATACGGTTAGGACCGCCACCGATCACCATGATCTTGTCACGGTTAGACGGATTAGATTCACACTCTTCATCGTAAGTTGAGTACATGTAAGCAGTATCAGATTCGAATTCAGCAGCACATGTATCTACACGTTTGTACACTGGAGTTACGCCCAGGTTCCAACGGTGTTTACGGAATTGTTTTTGTGAAATACCCATCAGGTTGGCAATGCGAAGGTCAGATAAACCTTTGCGTTTGAACGCACGGATATTGTCAGCGTTCAGATCACCGAAACCTAAAGTTTTGATCTGTTCTTCGGTTTTTACGATGTCTTCGATCTGGATCAGGAACCAGCGGTCGATCTTAGTTGCTTCAAATACTTCATCTAAAGTGAAGCCGTGACGGAATGCGTCAGCCACATACCAGATACGCTCTGGACCTGGAACTTTAAGTTCTTGAAGGATCTTCTCGCGAGCACCTTCAGTACCCACCGCAATTTTCTCGTCGAAACCAGAAGCGCCAACCTCAAGGCCGCGAAGTGCTTTGTTTACAGATTCCTGGAAGTTACGGCCGATTGCCATGACTTCACCTACAGATTTCATCTGTGTAGTCAAAGTCGCGTCAGCTTGCGGGAATTTTTCGAAGTTGAAACGAGGAACTTTAGTCACCACGTAGTCGATCGATGGTTCGAAAGATGCTGGAGTTACGCCACCAGTGATGTCGTTTTTCAGTTCATCAAGGGTATAACCTACCGCCAGTTTCGCAGCCACTTTAGCGATAGGGAAACCAGTTGCTTTAGACGCCAGTGCAGATGAACGAGATACACGAGGGTTCATCTCGATGATTACCATACGGCCATCTTTCGGGTTGATACCGAACTGTACGTTAGAACCACCAGTTTCCACGCCAATTTCACGCAGAACTGCTAGAGATGCATTACGCATCAACTGGTATTCTTTGTCAGTCAATGTTTGTGCTGGAGCAACTGTAATTGAGTCACCAGTGTGCACGCCCATTGGGTCGAAGTTTTCGATTGAACATACGATGATACAGTTGTCGTTTTTGTCACGTACAACTTCCATTTCGTACTCTTTCCAGCCAATCAGTGATTCATCAATCAGTAACTGGTGAGTAGGAGAGAGGTCGAAACCACGTTCACAGATTTCTAGGAATTCTTCACGGTTGTAAGCAATACCACCGCCTGAACCACCCATAGTGAATGATGGACGGATAATTACAGGGAAACCGAAGCGAGCCTGGATTTCCAGCGCTTCTTCCATTGATTCAGCAATCGCAGCTTTTGGACATTCAAGACCAATTTTGCGCATTGCTTGGTCAAACAGTTTACGGTCTTCTGCTTTTTCGATTGCTTCTTTAGTCGCACCGATCAATTCAACATTGTATTTTGCTAATACACCGTTGGCATCCAGTGCCAGTGCACAGTTCAGTGCAGTCTGACCACCCATAGTTGGCAGAACAGCATCTGGACGTTCTTTTTCAATGATCGCAGCAACAGTCTGCCAGGTGATTGGCTCGATATAAGTTGCATCCGCCATTGCTGGGTCAGTCATGATGGTTGCTGGGTTGGAGTTTACCAGGATAACGCGGTAACCTTCTTCACGCAGCGCTTTACATGCTTGTGCACCAGAATAGTCAAACTCACACGCCTGACCGATAACAATAGGACCAGCACCAATAATTAAGATGCTTTTAATATCCGTACGCTTTGGCATTATTTCGCTCCTTAATTACTTCTTAGATGCTTCGATAAGTTCGATGAAATGATCGAACAGTGGGGCACAGTCGTGTGGACCTGGGCTGGCTTCAGGGTGACCCTGGAAGCTGAATGCAGGCTTGTCTGTACGATGGATACCCTGAAGGGTTTGGTCGAACAGCGACTTGTGAGTTGCTTTCAGGTTTGCAGGTAAAGTTTCTGCATCCACTGCGAAGCCGTGGTTCTGAGAAGTAATCATCACTGTACCATCTTCGATGTTTTGTACAGGATGGTTGGCGCCGTGGTGACCGTGAGGCATTTTCACAGTTTTAGCACCAGATGCCAGCGCAAGGATTTGGTGGCCTAGGCAGATACCAAATACTGGAATTTCAGTTGTTTCAACAATTGTTTTTACAGCTTCAATCGCGTAATCACATGCTGCTGGGTCGCCAGGACCGTTAGACAGGAATACACCGTCCGGATTCAGGGCCAGTACTTTTTCAGCAGGAGTTTGTGCAGGGACAACAGTCAGTTTACAACCGCGGTCTGCAAGCATACGCAAGATGTTGGTTTTGACACCGTAATCGTATGCAACAACATGGTATTTAAGTTCAGGTTGAGCGAAGCCTTTGCCAAGTTCCCATGAGCCTTCAGTCCATTCAAAACCTTCAGGATCACAGCATTCTTTAGCCAGGTCTAAACCATTTAACCCACCGAATGCGCGTGCTTTTTCTAGCGCTTCTTCTTCAGTGATGTTTTCGCCAACAAGGATACAACCGTTTTGCGCGCCCTTAGCACGCAGGATTCGAGTCAGTTTTCGGGTATCGATGTCTGCAATCGCAACTACATTGTGTTCTTTTAAATATTCACTTAAAGATTGCGTTGATCGGAAGTTGCTATGCAATAAAGGAAGGTCACGGATAATTAAACCGTTGGCCCATACTTTATGAATACGACCAGATTCTGAATCTTCGTCGTTACAACCAGTGTTCCCAATGTGAGGGTAAGTTAAAGTCACTAATTGTTGTGCATAACTTGGGTCAGTCAAAATTTCTTGATAGCCAGTCATGGCAGTATTAAAAACGACTTCACCTGTCGTACATCCCGATGCACCGATAGACGTTCCTTTAAAGATCGTACCGTCGGCAAGGGCTAAAATGGCGAGGGTGCTCAAACCAAAGCTCCTGAAATTTAGGCTGTAAAAAAGCGAGTAGATGAAAAAAAAGGAAGGCTATGTTTTAACCTACCCTCCCTACATCTGCTCGCTTGACTCAACAGCGCATTATACGCATGAAGTCTGAAAATGTCCAATCAACTAATAGAGAATATGATAGATAAATTCCTTGCTTTTTGACTGAAAGTCTGTTTTACGATCAATGTTAAAAAATGTAACCATTTGAGAATTGTCAGACAAATCAAGTCTTAAATTTTATCGGATCGTCTAGTATGAAGTTGTCTCAATATAACTACATAGGCAAAAGACATGGCTACAACAAATAAAACAACAGCATCCAAAAAGTCGCTTAACGTCGTTGTCACCGAATCTGCCGAGCAGCTTGAAAAAGCAGCCGTCGAAGCTAAAGAGCAGGTGGTAGAAACACTTGGGGAAAGCAAAGAAAATATTGAAGCTGAAGTGAAAAAACTCAGCGGTACCGTGACTGAACAACTGACTCAATTCAAACAGGATTTACTGCAGAAGATCGATACGCTAAAAGAGCAGTTGTTTGGTTCACAAACCGAGCTAAATGAACTGACCAGCTTTATCAAAACTGAATTTACAGCAGTGATTGATGACCTTTCTAAACTGGGCAAAGAATTAAAAGAAGATGTGACCCAGATCTCGACCAAGCACAAGGATCATCTGACTGAAACCCTAAAACGTTCCAAAGACAGCACCATTGAAGTATTGAAGAAAGTCAAACCGGTCGTTGTAAAAGGAGAAACTGAAGAAAAAGAAACAGAATTAAAAAGCTAAAATCTTATAAAAACAAAAAATGAGCCGAGGGGGAACATGCAAGTTCTCCTTTTGCGTTCAACGCAACACTGACTCATACAATTATAATAGGGGGTCATGATGCACGATCATCTTGTTGCGGCAATGGTATTACTCGCCTTGATCATGGTTCTGAATCTTGAATCCTGGAAAAGCCGTCTAGCTTACCTTGTCGTGGTACTGCTGAGTTTTGCTTCTCTCAGCGCATTACAGGCCGCAATTTCCGTAATTGCGATGACACTTACTCTTATCCTTTATGTTGCAGTCACTACAATCCAGAAAAATGCACGACTACAGCATTCCGCTGAAGCAACCAAAACCCACCATTATTTATAAACTCAATAAAAAACCTGAGTTCATTCGAGCTCAGGTTTTTTCATGCTATATCCGCTAAGTTTTAACTTAGAACACATGCAACCAGTCACGCTTGTTATGAAAATCTGCCTGAGAGCTGCTGTGCTGCATAGCATAGTAATGCTCACCCTGCGAGGTTTTTAACACCGCAGACAGGCCAATAAACAGATCTGACCATTTCAGCTTGTGCTGGTTCATAAAGTCGGTCAGATCCAGACTGACATTCATGCCGTAATGGGTACGTTTGAGCTGAACCAGATCAATGTCATAAGCCGGTTGCGGTGGCATATCTTCCGGATAGCGGTATTCTTCAAACTGATACGCCTGCCAGGCCTGTGAAGGAGAGAGATTGATCTCGCGATAAAAGTCCTCGTCCCGAACCCCAATAAAGATTTCGAAACAGGTCTGTTCCCACAAATAATCCTGACGGGGATGTGCTGCGACCAGATCTGGCCAGAGCACATACTGGTTCGGGTCACGTAGCCAGTAACCTACATTTAATATAAATGGACTTTGCTGTTCGATGGCACCAACCAGAGAAATCGCCTGAAAGCGACGATCGAATGCATTGAGTTCGTAACTAGCCATAAATCCTGAACTTAGTTAGACAAGTGAGCAAAACGAACAAGGTTAGACAGTTTTTGATTCTGTTTCGGAGCTTTCTTATAAAGCAGAGCAATTTTACCGATGGTTTGAACCAGTTCAGCACCTGTTGCTTCAATGATGTCGGTGATCAGTGCAGCACGCGCTTCACGGTCTTCGGCAACGACTTTCACTTTAATCAGTTCGTGATCGTTCAGGGCACGTTCCAGTTCTTCGACTACGCTTTCAGTCAGGCCCTTGTCACCAAGCATTACCACTGGGTTTAATGCATGTCCGATTTGACGTAAACGTTTACGTTCCTGAATAGATAAAGACGCCATGAGAGATAACCTGATTTTAAAAACGGCTTAGTATAGCAAAAGCGAAAAACAAACGCTTTAAATTCTGGGCAAATAATCCGGATCAAATCATAAAAAATGCAACGTTTGGTCTTCGATTTAGATACAGATGAATACTGCAAATCATGTGTTTTTCACGTACAATTAACAATTGGAAGTTTTTTTTATTTAGAGAGTTATGGCAACACGCATTACCAACCAAAAGTTATCCAAAAGTAGTCGTGCGTGGATGAGAGAGCATCTCGATGACTTTTATGTGAAGAAAGCGCAAAAAGAAGGTTATCGGGCACGTGCAGCGTATAAGCTTCTTGAAATCCAAGAAAAATACAGCATCATTAAACCAGGCATGACCGTAGTCGATTTGGGCGCAGCGCCAGGTAGCTGGTCACAAATCGCTGGAAAACTGGTTGGTCCCAAAGGTCTGGTGATTGCATCTGACATTTTAGAAATGGATGCACTGCCAGACGTAACCTTCTTGCAAGGCGACTTTCGTGAGCAGGAAGTGTTCGATAAATTGTTAAATATTTTAGATGGACGTACCGTAGACGTTGTAATTTCCGATATGGCCCCCAATACATCAGGTAATAGGGCTGTCGATCAACCGCGTCAGATCTATTTATGCGAACTGGCTTTGGACTTTGCCAATAAGGTCTTGGGTCCTAAAGGTCAGTTTGTAGTGAAAGTATTCCAGGGCACAGGCTTTGATGAATTCCGTAAAGAAGTCGTTAACAGTTTTGATGTCCTAAAAACGGCAAAACCTGCAGCATCGCGTGCACGCTCGAAAGAAGTATTTCTGGTCGGGCAGGGGCGCAAGAAGGCTTCTCAATAAAGTCTACTTGCCAACACGCTAAAAATTGTGCATTTTGTACGTTTTTAATATTACAAGTTGCACGCAACTTGGAAACTTAGGTCACCCCGTAAGGGCATGATCAAATTAGATTGGAAATGGGAATAAAGCTTTGAGCGATCTTTTTAAGAATGCCGTATTGTGGCTCGTGATACTGGGCGTGCTGGTACTGATCTTCAGTAACGTCAGTGATCGTAATCAGCCGCAAACAATGAACTATTCAGAGTTCGTTGCCGCGGTGAATGACGGCCAGATTAAGCAAGTGACAATAGATGGCGAAAGAATTCGTGGTGAGAAATCAAACGGTTCAGAGTTTGAAAGCATTCGCCCGGCAGTTCAGGATCCTGAACTGATGCCTAGCCTGATCAAGAATAACGTTGTGGTAGAAGGTACTGCACCACAGCGTCAAGGCTTGCTCATGCAACTGCTTATCGCAAGTTTCCCTGTGCTTTTAATCATTTTGTTATTCATGTTCTTTATGCGCAACATGGGTGGCGGTGCAGGCGGCAAAAATGGCCCGATGAGCTTTGGTAAATCGAAGGCGAAAATGCTGTCTGAAGACCAGATTAAAGTCACTTTTGCTGATGTTGCCGGTTGTGATGAAGCAAAACAGGAAGTGGTCGAAATCGTTGACTTCCTGAAAGATCCAGCAAAATTTAAACGTCTGGGCGCGACTATTCCTAAGGGCGTCCTGATGGTCGGTCCTCCAGGTACAGGTAAAACCTTGCTTGCTAAAGCGATTGCTGGTGAAGCCAAAGTTCCTTTCTTTAGTATTTCCGGTTCTGACTTCGTAGAAATGTTCGTGGGTGTCGGTGCATCTCGCGTACGTGACATGTTCGAACAGGCAAAACGCCATGCTCCATGTATCATCTTTATTGATGAGATTGATGCAGTCGGTCGTCACCGTGGTTCGGGTACAGGTGGTGGTCACGACGAACGTGAACAGACCCTGAACCAGATGCTGGTAGAAATGGACGGTTTCGAAGGTAACGAAGGTATTATCGTCATTGCGGCAACTAACCGTGCCGATGTACTGGATAAAGCCTTACTTCGTCCAGGCCGTTTCGACCGTCAAGTAATGGTTGGTCTGCCAGATATCAAAGGTCGTGAACAGATTCTGAATGTACACCTGAAAAAACTGCCTTCAATCACTGGCGTGGATGTGAAAGTCCTGGCTCGTGGTACTCCAGGCTTCTCAGGTGCGCAGTTGGCTAACCTTGTCAACGAAGCTGCATTGTTTGCTGCACGTCGTAACAAGAACACTGTCGACATGCACGACTTTGAAGATGCCAAAGACAAGCTGTACATGGGTCCTGAACGTAAATCGATGGTACTTCGTGAAGAAGAACGTCGTGCGACGGCTTACCATGAAGCAGGACATGCGATTGTGGCTGAAATGCTTCCGGGTACAGATCCTGTGCATAAAGTCACCATCATGCCGCGTGGCTGGGCATTGGGTGTAACCTGGCAGTTGCCTGAGTTTGACCAGACTAGCCATTACAAAGACAAGATGCTGAATGACATTGCCATCCTCTTTGGTGGTCGTATCGCAGAAGAAGTATTCATCAACCAAATGTCTACTGGGGCTTCGAACGACTTCGAGCGTGCAACTAAAATGGCACGTGCGATGGTCACCAAATACGGTATGTCTGAAAAACTGGGTGTAATGGTCTATGAAGATGATTCACAACAGTCATTCATGGGCAGCATCGGTAGCCGTACCATTTCAGAAGCCACCCAGCAACAGGTGGATGCTGAAATTCGCCGTATCATTGATCAGCAATATCACGTTGCTCGTGACATTCTTGAAAATAACAAGGACATCGCCCATGCAATGGTAAAAGCGCTGCTTGAATGGGAAACCATCGATCGCGAACAAATCCGTGACATTATGGAAGGCCGTGAGCCTCAACCACCGAAGGTATATGTTGCAGACAATCCTGTGATTGATGTAACGCCGAAGGATGGTCCACTGACTCCTCCGCCATTGCCAGCGAACTAAGCTGAATCTAAAAAAACCACCTGCGGGTGGTTTTTTTATACCTGTAGAAAACTATTCAAGCATGTTAAATTGTTGAAAATATAAATATAAAAAGGAACAAATTTGATGGATATGCATGCGCCAGTATTGAGGGGATATGGAGTACGGCTAGAACCTTTAAATTTAGAACATGCAGAAGACTTGAAGACTGCCTGTTCTGATGGCAATCTCGGTGATATTTTCTATACCTCTGCCCCTTATCCGCATACGGTTGAAGCGTATATTGAAAAAGCTTTAGAACAGCAGGCAAAGGGTGAACGAATTCCTTTTGCTGTGATCGATGAACAGACCAATCGAGCCATTGGTTCAACCAGCTATCACGACATCAAGCCAGAAATTCCACGACTAGAAATAGGCTATACCTGGTATGCGCAAAGTTTTCAGGGAACTCATGTCAATCGTGCCTGCAAATACCTTTTATTGCAGCATGCTTTTGAGACTTTAAATGCTCCAGTGGTTGCGTTTAGAACAGATCATTTGAACCTGCGTAGTCAGGCTGCAATTCAGGCTTTAGGAGCCAAACTGGATGGCATTCTGCGTTGTCATACTTTAAGAAAAGATGGCAAGACTGTGCGTGACACGGTGATGTTTAGCATTCTTCAGTCAGAATGGCCTGAAGTAAAACATAAACTAGAATCTTTTTTAGAGGCACGCAATTAACTCACTTAACGTCTCTCGGGGATAGGGCTTGCTTTGTCCCACAGATCATGGACAATGAGTCGGAAATTTATCAAGGAGATCAAACATGCAGCTGACGCCATTGCCACAACGTGTCTGGAATTTTGGACGTTTACAACTGGATCTGTCACAGCCGCATGTCATGGGTATTTTAAATGTCACCCCAGATTCTTTTAGTGATGGTGGTAAGCACAATACGAAAGATGCTGCTGTTGCCCGTGCATTGGAAATGATAGCTGAAGGTGCCACCGTAATTGATGTTGGAGGGGAGTCCACTCGCCCGGGTGCATCAGTTGTGGAAGTGGAAGAAGAAATCCGTCGTGTAGTTCCAGTGGTGGAAGAACTATCTAAACATGATGTGATCATCTCGATTGATACTTCACAGCCCGAAGTGATCAGGGCGGCTGTAAAAGCAGGTGCACATATCTGGAATGATGTGCGTGCGCTAACCCGTCCAAATGCTCTACAAACAGCTGCTGAGCTGGATATTCCAGTGATCATCATGCATATGCGGGGTGAACCAACTACCATGAATAATCTGGATCAGTATGAGGATGTCACTATTGATGTAATGGCTGAACTGAAACAGCGTGTTCAGGATGCCTTGGATGCTGGTGTAAAAGCCGAACACATCATGATTGATCCGGGCTTTGGCTTTGCCAAAAATGCTGAGCAGAATCTGAAATTATTGAATGAACTGTATAAGCTGAATGAGCTGGGCTATCCAATGCTGTCGGCCTTATCGCGGAAACGTTTTATCGGACAGGCACTCGGTGGTGCGGAAGCAGTAGAACGTGCAATTGGCTCAGTTGCCGGGCATTTACTCAGTATTCAGCAAGGTGCATGTATGGTACGTGCCCATGATGTGAAAGCGACCAGCGATGCGCTTAAAGTCTGGAATGCGATGCGCAATGCAGTGTAATTTCTAGTTGATTCAGTATTGGAAACCTTTCACTGTTTGGCTTTTAGGCGACAATATGATATATAGGCACGCTTAAATTCTCCTAATCATTCTAGAGTGCCTGTATGTTTGCAGATTTACTTCTCCCAATGTTTGATGATGAATATTATCCCGATATTCTGGTTGCTGAAGTAAAGCAGCACATTGAACGCTTTGCCAAAAAGGTATCTAAGGCTGGTCTGTCTGAACAGGATATTTACCAGTTTGCCAATGCCACTGTGGCAGAGATCAATGAAATGAAGCCACAGTTTGAGGATCTGGATTCTTCACTGGACGATACCGCAGCGGACTATATTGCTGAAGCCATGATGATGGTGGTACAGGAGTACGGATACTTCAATATTGAAATGGAAGAGCTGATCACCAACCGTGAATGGTAACAAAAAGCCCTGTAAAAACAGGGCTTTTTTTAATGGTCTAAAAATGCATCTTTAAAGTTTTTATAATGGATTTCATCCAGCAGTTTCTGCTCTTCCTGCATGCAGCGTTGATGCAAGTCTAGATAATATTTTTTTAAATCCTTTTGAAGAGGGACCGGTTGTGGCTGTTTGCTTTGCGATTCACGATAAGCCCAATACGCCAGTTGACGGATTTTCTGCAAACGTACCAGCAGGATGCTGCTGGTTGAATTTCTAAAACAAGGTTCAACCCAAACTGCGACAAAACTGCCGAAAGCAAGTAAGATCAGACAAGGGACAGTGATAAACATCGCAGATTCAAATCCCAAGTGCGACACATTTGTAGTTAGTTGAAAAAGTTAGGTGTATTCATAGAATCATTAGACTTTTTCAACTCGCAATTGGAAAGCACACAATGAAGAAATACACCCAACTTTCTCAAGATGAAAGATACGAAATTTATGCTACTTTGAAAAGTAAAAGCTCAATCGCTAACCTTGCTCGGGAGTTAGGGCGTTCACGATCAACCATCTACCGTGAATTAAAAAGAAATACTGGGCAACGTGGATATAGGGCTCAACAGGCAGCTAAATTTGCAAGTCAAAGACGGTACCGTCCTTCCTCATCAATGACAGCATTTGCCTTCGCCTATATTGATTATTTAATTGGCTTGGACTGGTCACCAGAACAAATTTCAGGTGCTTTAACACAACGCGGTTGGCTGGATGTACCTTCACATGAGTGGATTTACCAGTACATTTATCAAGATAAATCAAAAGGCGGTAAACTCCATCTACACTTAAGGCATCAGAAGAAATATCGAAAACGAGGTTACAAAAACACGGATCGTAGGGGGCAAATCATTGATAAAACAAGTATTCACTGTCGAGACCAGGTCATTGATCAACGACAACGTTTAGGAGATTTCGAAGGTGACACGGTGATTGGTAAACATCATAAAGGTGCTTTATTAACCCTTGTTGATCGAAAGAGCCTGTATGTACATATTGTTCATTTAGGATCAACGAGAGCATCCTCTCAAACGATTACTTGTGCGTTAGATCGTTTACGAATGAGCCATGCTTATAGTGTGACATTTGATAATGGTAAAGAATTTTCCGAACACAAAAGAATTACTGATGCCGGGATAGAGACGTATTTTGCTGATCCTTACAAGTCTATTCAGCGAGCTAGAAATGAAAATACGAATGGTTTAATCCGTCAATATCTGCCAAAATCATCATCGTTTGATGACGTGTCAAACGAACAAATAGAGCAGATAGAATTTGCACTCAACCATCGTCCTAGAAAAACGCTAGGTTGGTATACACCGAGTGAAGTTATGGCTGGTTTTTATACTGTTGCACTTGCCGCTTGAATCCGCCCATTGAATGAAAGTGCTGGAAATTAACCCAAGATAAGATCACGATCAGGGTTTGAATATATAAACAGCGTTGCAAACGTTTTGCGAAACGCGCAGAACTATACTTGGCCTGATACTGGGCACGCCAGATATAAGGATAGAGCATACTGATGAGCACGATCATCCCTGCACTAATCGCTTGGTGCTTGGAAGTGACAAAGTCAGGATAAAATGGCAAAGAGAAGCACAGACAGCAAAATCCCGTGATCAGGATCAAAATACCCATGCGCAAATATAAATATGGATCAATGGTTTGATTCAAATATTTATAGCGGCTATAGCTGAGCGTGCAAAAAAACGCATCAGGATGGCGTAACTGAAGTTTGGCTAGATCGAAGGAGCGAGATGCAGACATGGCTAAGAAGTGTTCGATTTTGAAATTTGGATACAAAAAAACCAGCTCACGCTGGGATTTTGCTTTGTAGCATTTTAATCAGAACTAAAATGGTGCCCGAGGCCAGACTCGAACTGGCACGCCTTGAAGGGCGGGGGATTTTAAATCCCCTGTGTCTACCGATTTCACCACTCGGGCATGCGCGCCATCATAGATGAGCAGAAAGCTCTTGGCAAGCGGATTTCACATTATTTGTTGGCTTTTCATTCAATTTATTGATTTTAAAAAGCGAGAGAAAATGCCTAGGCTGGATCGTATCGCTTAATCTACAGCATCTCATCCAGATAGCTTTCGATATCAATATGCTTGATGCGTTTGCAGTATTGATGTTCCAGTTTGAGTAACTGGCTATAGAGATCTGCATACTGATTCAGTTGACGTTGTAAAGTCTGGTATTTGGGATTGTTGGCAGACATCAAACGTAATTTCAAGCGGGTCAAACGGCTTTGCTTATATGCCCAGAAACAGATCCTCCGTAACTGATGCAGTTGATACTGCTCGGTGCCCTGCGTATTTTGACGGAAAAGATTTTCTTTATAAAAACGCACAAAACCAAAACTGACACCAAAGAACAACAAGACCCACATTACCCATTGGCTGTGCAGAAATTCAATATTCAATGCAAACAGCAGAATCACAGCAGTCAGCTTGATTGGCGTATGGCGTACATGCTGATAGAAGGAATGTGAAGAATGACGAATCTGCTTAATGACGAACGGTACCACCAGCATTAGAAATAGCAGAATCGCCAGACAGGCATAACTATGGGCTTCAAAACTACTCAGTGGTGCTAGCACACTACTCAATACATCTTTGAGGGCAAAACTGATCGGAATAAAGATCATGCAGGCCAGAATCCAGGGAATAAACTCGCGGCGGTCATCCAGTACGCCTTTGGTTTTGATCTGGCCATAGAACAGGTAATTGTGCCGGAATGCTGTTGGGTAGAGCAGTTGAAGTTGTTGAAGCAGCACAGTTACTTGTTGGTTTTGCATGTAGGCTAAATTATGAGATAAATCAATACCATTACTATAGAGTAAATCACTGCATTTTTCCTGAAAATTCTCGTACGGATTAAATCATGCAGTGAACAGCAGGAATTTATCTTTTTCAGTGTGAATTATGCGAAAATAGCTCATTGTTGAAATTCTATTTTTTAAGGACAGTTCATGACTGATCAATCTCCTGCGACATTAAGCGATATCGAAATTCTGGACATCCTGCAAAGCATGAAAAACGATGTGCTGAATGAAGAAGCGAAAGAAACTATTCGCCAGGGCGGTAAAGCTGGTCGTCAGGAAGCGCACAAGCAGGCATTGGTTGCATTGCATCAGTCATTTGAAGCTAAGTTTGTTGAAGCGGTAGCCTTGGCTTTAAACCTGAACGAAGCTCAGATCAAAAAGATTCGCTACAAGAAAGACCGTATCCGTATTTTAAAAGCGCGTGGGATTGATTATCTGGCGATTGATGGGGCGGAAACTGCTTTTGTGCTGGCACAGATTGCGCAGGCGATCGTGCATGAAGATGCGATTGTGACCCATGACCTGCACAATATCTTCCCGTTCTGGAAAGAAGGCTGGCCTATGGTGCAATTCGATAATGCCTACAAGATTCTGGAAGATGATATCCGCATTCATTATCAGGCGGTGCTGGATGAGCTGATCAGCAAGTTTGGTAAATAAGATCAAGCACCCTAATGGGTGCTTTTTTAATCCTTATAGATCAGGGCAAGTAACCAGCTGATGGGAAGGATAAATATTTTCCACCAAGTAATGAGTGGATAGAGCAGATAGTTTCCCCAAGTTAAAGTAGAGTCAAAGCCACGACGTCTGTGTTCATGCGGATAGGGAATCAGGATTATCGTAAAGATCAACAAGGCAATCGCAGCGAATAGCAGCAAGGGATTTTGTTCGCGCACAAAGAAAAAATAAAATAGATACAGTGCTGAGTAAAAACTGAGACAAGCCAGGATCGCAAAAATATTCATTTATCACCTTATTCTTATTCTTCGGTTTTCTATTATCAATTGAAAAAAAGAAGAACCAGATTACTCTGATTCTTCTTCGTTGTTTTTATTCGGTTCCAGCAATCGGGTGACTAGGAGCTGGTCAATTTTAAAATGATCGACGTCAACTACTTCAAATTTATAGCCGCCATGCATCACGATATCGGCCGGGCGTGGAATCTTACGTAGTTTGTACATCATAAAACCAGCCAGGGTTTCATAATTTTCTTCTTCCGGCATTTCATCAATTTCAAGCGCGTGTTTCAGGTCTTCAATTGGCGTGCTGCCTTCGATCAGCCAGGAGTCCGCATCACGCTTGATGATCTGCTGATCCTCTTCCATTGGCGTTACCCAGTCGCCCATCACGGTGATCATGATATCTGACAAAGTAATCACACCGACCACCAGTGCATATTCATTAATGACCACTGCAAACTTTTCCTTGGTTGAACGGAAACGGTCCAGCAGTTCAGACAAGGTTAAGGTATCTGGAATGGTCAGCACATTACGAATGGTGGATTCATTCAGCTGATTAAGGCTCTGGTTATTCAGAATCCGCACCAGAATATCTTTGGCATCGACGTAGCCAATCACCTGGTCAATATTTCCATTACAGACTAGGAATTTGGAATATGGAAATTCTGCCAGTTTCTGACGAATACTTTCTTCAGATTCATTGATGGTGAAATACACCACGTTTTCACGTGTGGTCATACTTGATGGAACGGTACGCTCCTCAAGCTCAAACACATTTTCAATGAAATGGTGTTCCTGTTTTTGCAACACACCGGCCTGTGCACCCGCATCCATTACCGCTGAAATATCATCAAAGGTAATGTTGTCTTCACGGGTGGTATTGACCTTGAATAGGCGGAACAGCGTATTGGCAATCACATTGATAAACCATGCCAGTGGCTTACAGATTTTGATAAAGACCTGAATCGGATTGATCACCGAAATGGCAATACTTTCTGGTGCAATCATGGCTAGACGTTTTGGCATCAGGTCGGCAAACAGAATGAACAGGGAGGTGACTAAAGTGAAGGAGAGAGCAAAGCCGATAGTATCCGCCCATGGTCCCTGATAAAACTGCCGGATAAATTCCAGGAAATAAGGACGAAATGCCCCTTCACCTAAAATACCGCCAAGGATGGCGACAGCATTCAGACCAATTTGGGAGGCAGCAAAGAAATCTGCTGAGTTTTCCTGTAAATCGAGCACTTTTTGCGCGCGGTAATCCCCCGATTCAGCCAAAATTTTCAGCTTTACTTTACGGGCACCTGCAAGCGCGATTTCAGTTAATGATAAAAAACCGGCCCCCGCGATGAGTATTAAGATAATCACGATATTTTGAAAGAGGCTCACGGAATCCACCTGTGGATTAATATTATCTTGGAATATTTTTAACACAAAAAAGGACTTAAGCGGTATAAAACCGATCTCAAGTCCTTACAGTATAAGCTTAAAAAATAAGAATTTATGAGAAATTTAAATTAATAATGCGAAAATTGGGAATTATTCGCCAAAAATTCGCGGTTTTCCTCATCAATCATCTGACGCGCTACATAGAGAATCAACTGACGTAACCAGCGATGGGCTGGATGATGGTGCAATAACGGACACCATGCCATCTTCAGTTCGAACTCTGGAATATAGAACGGAGGATCTTTAATAAGTAAGTTTTGATTTTTGGCTTGCAGACGTGCAATTCGTGTTGGCAGGGTCGCGATCAGATCTACATTCGATGCTAAAAGCCCTGGCATTTGATAATGACGAGTAAATACCGAGATTTTACGTTTTTGGCCAATACGCTCTAAAGCCTGATCAATCCAGCCGAGTCCTGCCTGTTTTTCAGGATTCACGCCGAAGCCAACCCCCATACCGGTTTTTGATACCCAGATATGCTGTGCATCTAGATAACTTTTCAGGTTTAAGTTGCTTGAAGCAGGGTGTTTGCTATTCAGCAAGCAAGAGAAACTGTCACGCCAGACCAAGACCTGGTGGAAACTTTGTGGAATTTCATTGAATCGGTTAATGGCTAGATCAACCTTACCTTGTTCCATATCACGGTAGGACACGTCACTTGGCGTAAGAAAGTCGAGCACCACATTCGGCGCTTCAGAACGCAGCGCTTTGACCAGACGCGGCACCAAAGTGGCTTCGGCATAATCTGAGGTCATGATCCGGAATACGCGGTTAGAGGTATAAGGGCGGAACTCGGTACGCGGTTCCAGAATCATCGAGAGGTCAGACAGGGCATCACGGATACGCGGTTGCAGTTCCAATGCACGTTCTGTCGGGGTCATGCCTTCAGAAGAACGGATCAGGAGCGGATCATTAAATAAGTTGCGTAAACGACGCAAGATGTTACTCATGGCTGGCTGGGTGACACCCAATTGCTCAGCTGCACGCGTAACATTTTTTTCGCGAAGAAGTACATCAAGATAAATTAATAGATTGAGGTCGACCCGCTCCAGATTCATAAAAAAAATACCGAAAATAAAATCATGAAATTGTAGTGATTATGCCACAAGTACTGCGGGTTGTGTATGTGGTTGATGAAAAAAAAGACACACCATTTGTAGATAAATTTGCAGTTGGTGGAAGGGTTTTTGAACTGGCTTTAAGGTTTAAATTACCTGTCAATTCGGTCAATAGAGCTTTGAAAACTGCTGCACATTTTAGACTGATTTTCGGGGTTAGGTTAAGCATTCCACTTTCATTTCTTGATCATTTTAAAATAATGGAAAAGTAGTGTGAAAAATATCCTTTGTGAAAAATGACTTTTAAAAAACAATGGCAAAAAGAGACGGAAAAATGGAGAAAAAAGCGGCAGAACAACCTGGTCAAGACTTAAGTCTAATGAATATTTTTCGCACGAATCGTAGAAAAAATGCGCGAATATAAATTTTTAAAATTTAAAAATAAAATATAAAAAACAGATATTTATAAAATATTGGTTAAATTATATTTAGACTTTGATCTACATATTTTTTAAATAAATAATGATAATTCTTGCAGAATATTGGATTAATTTTTTCAGTCAAACTAATCTTTAACCATCGCAACGAGCTGACTAAAATCTAAACAAAGTTTTGAGGGTCTGATTTTAGTACATCGTTGAAGAAAATCCTAAAATTAATACAGGAAAATATCATGACTACATACCAAACAGCGATTGATGCAATCCGCGAATTAAAAGCGAAATTCGGCAACACTTGGGCAGACATCAGTCCTGAAGATGCTGCGCGTATGCAACTTCAGAACCGTTTCAAAACCGGTTTAGACATTGCGAAATATACAGCGGCGATTATGCGTCGTGATATGGCTGAATACGATGCTGACTCTAGCAAGTACACTCAATCATTAGGCTGCTGGCACGGTTTCATCGCTCAGCAAAAAATGATTGCGAACAAAAAATACTTCGGTACGACTTCTAAACGCTACATCTACCTGTCTGGCTGGATGGTTGCAGCACTTCGTTCTGAGTTCGGTCCACTTCCTGACCAATCTATGCACGAAAAAACTTCTGTTCCTGCACTGATCGAAGAAATCTACACTTTCCTTCGTCAAGCTGATGCAAAAGAACTGAACGACCTGTTCCGTGCTTTAAACAAAGCAAAAGAAGCTGGCGACGCTGCTAAAGTTGCAGAAATCACTGCTCAAATCGACAACTTCGAAACTCACGTTGTGCCAATCATTGCCGACATCGACGCTGGTTTCGGTAACGAAGAAGCAACTTACCTGCTTGCTAAGAAAATGATCGAAGCTGGTGCTTGTGCACTGCAAATCGAAAACCAGGTTTCTGACGCGAAACAATGTGGTCACCAAGCTGGTAAAGTAACAGTTCCACACGAAGACTTCATCGCGAAAATCCACGCTCTTCGCTATGCATTCCTAGAAATGGGTGTTGAAGACGGTATCATCGTTGCGCGTACTGACTCTGAAGGCGCTGACTTGACTCAGAAGATCCCTGTATCTAAAGAGCCAGGCGACATCGCTTCTAAATACATCAGCTACTTAGACACTCAAGAGATCGACATCTCTGAAGCTCAAGAAGATGAAATCTTGATCAAACGTGATGGCAAACTGCACCGTCCAACTCGTCTTCCATCGGGTCTGTACCAGTTCCGTGAAGGCACTCAGATTGACCGTGTTGTTCTTGACTGTATCACTAGCCTTCAAAACGGTGCTGACTTACTTTGGATCGAAACCCCGACTCCAAACGTAAAAGAAATCGCTCACATGGTTAACCGTGTACGTGAAGTGATTCCAAATGCGAAACTTGTTTACAACAACTCGCCTTCATTCAACTGGACACTGAACTTCCGTCAACAAGCGTACGACCGTTGGGTTGCTGAAGGTAAAGACGTTTCTGGTTACGACCGTGCTAAACTGATGAGCGCTGAGTACGACGATTCTGAACTGGCTGCTGATGCTGACGAAAAAATCCGTACATTCCAGGCTGACGCTGCACGTGAAGCGGGTGTATTCCACCACCTGATCACTCTGCCTACTTACCACACAGCTGCTCTGTCTACTCACGAGCTTGCTAAAGGTTACTTCGGTGACGAAGGTATGTTGGCTTATGTTGCTGGCGTTCAACGTAAAGAAATCCGCGGCGGTATCGCTTGCGTGAAACACCAAGCAATGGCTGGTTCTGACATCGGTGATGACCACAAAGAAATCTTCGCTGGTGACAACGCGCTTAAAGCGGGTGACGATGCGAAAAACACAATGAACCAGTTCGGTGGTTAATCCTCCAGCCTGATTCGAAAAACCCTGCGAAAGCAGGGTTTTTTTATTGCTCTAAAACAAAAACAATGTCATAAATATTTGAAAAACTAAGATGAAGTGAAAAACCTTCACAATTTCTTCATGATTTAATTTTATCCATGTTTTTCTGTGCTCAAGGCTTGCATTCTGAAAGTCAGTCATTGAATATCCATAAGCTGATCAAGCCTTCAATTCACCTAATATAAAAGTGATGTAATCCCATGCTGTCCAAGTTTTTTATTCATCGACCTATTTTTGCAGGCGTACTAGCTATCGTGGTGATGGCAATTGGCCTGTTTGCGGTGATGAATTTGCCTGTTGAGCGCTATCCGGATATTGCTCCACCTCGCGTAACAGTATCAGCGACTTATTCAGGTGCTTCTGCGGAAACGGTTGAGGAGAGTGTGACTCAGGTCTTGGAGCAGCAGATCAAGGGGATTGATCACCTTTTATATTTTAGTTCCAGCAGTGATTCTTCTGGGCGTAGCCGGATCAATATCAGTTTTGAAAATGGGACTGATCCAGACACTGCACAGGTTCAGGTACAAAATGCGATTAATGGAGTGCTGAACCGGCTGCCAGAAGATGTGCAGCGTCAGGGTGTCAATGTCTTCAAATCACTTGGCGATACCCATATGGTGATTGGCCTGTATGACGAATCGCGCCGTAGTGACAATATTGCTCTGTCTGACTATTTATCGACCCATATCGAGCAGGATATTTCCCGGGTCGAAGGCGTGGGTGAAGTGGATGTGTTCGGTTCGCAGTATGCGATGCGTATCTGGCTGAATCCGCACAAGCTGAAGCAATATAACCTGATGCCGAGTGATATCCGGGCTGCGATTGAAGCGCAAAATACTCAGGTCGCTGCTGGTGCAGTCGGTGATTTACCAACGGTTGAAGACCAGTACCTAAATGCCAAAGTCACTTCAGGTACACGTCTGAGAACAATCGAAGAATTTGAAAATATTATTGTCAAGTCTGACCGGGACGGTAGCTTTATCTATTTAAAAGATGTTGCGCGTATCGAACTGGGTGCCGAAAACTACCAGTCCTTTAGTACTACCAATAGTTATCCATCCGCTGGTTTGGCGATTTCGCTGTCGTCGGGTGCCAATGCAATTGCCACTTCAGAGAAGATTAAAACTGAAATTGAGCGTCTTTCCAAGCAGTTGCCGGAAGGGTACAAGATTGCCTATCCGCGGGATAACACACCTTTCGTTCAGGAATCCATCAAGGAAGTGGTGAAGACTCTGGCTGAAGCGATCATCTTGGTCATTGTAGTGATGTTTGTCTTCCTGCAGAACTGGCGAGCGACACTGATTCCTGCAGTGACTGTTCCAGTGGTATTGCTTGGTACGATGGCAATTCTGTATGCCATTGGACTCAGTATCAACACCTTAACCCTATTTGCACTCGTCCTTGCAATTGGTTTGCTGGTCGATGATGCAATTGTGGTGGTGGAAAATGTCGAGCGTCTGATGCATGAGAAGAACCTTTCTGCCAAAGAAGCAGCGCTGGAATCCATGCAGGAAATTAGCGGGGCACTGGTCGGCATTACTTTAGTACTGACTGCTGTCTTTATTCCGATGGCCTTCTTTGGCGGTTCAACCGGGGTGATCTATCGCCAGTTCTCCATCACGCTGGTGGCCGCAATGTCACTGTCGTTGATGGTTGCCTTGATTTTAACTCCGGCACTGTGTGCTTTAATTCTCAAACCCAATCCTAAACCGGCACGCTGGGCACTATGGTTTAACCAGAAACTGGAAAATCTGAAACAAGGTTATTTAAGCCTGTCCAGCAAAACTCTAGATCATAAAGCCGTCTGTCTGGTGTTATTTAGTGGACTGCTGATTGTATTTGGCCTGTTTTATAAAGCATTGCCCACCAGCTTCCTGCCAAGTGAGGATCAGGGCACACTCAGCATTCAGGTTCGTTTGCAGGAAGGGGCGCCGCTAAAAAACACTATTGCCGCTGGTGAAAAGATTCGTGAATATTTCCTTGAGCAGGAAAAAGACAATATCAATCTAGTCATGATGCGTTATGGCCGTAACTTCTCTGGTACAGGCCAGAACCTGGCGACGGGTTTCGTGGCACTAAAACACTGGGATGAGCGTCAAGGCGAGGAAAACACAGCTCAGGCGATTCGTGAACGGGCCATGAAACATTTCCGTGGCTTTAAGGATGCACAGGTCAATATCAATATGCCAGCTTCGGTCAGTGGGCTGGGGCAAACCGATGGTCTGGAATTCTGGATTCGGGATGTAGAGGGTAATGGCCGCCAGTATTTAGAAGATCAATATAAGTTGATTGATGAACAGGCCAAGCGCTACAGTACCTTTGAAAATCTGGGCAAGCGAGCCAATCCGGAAAAAGCTGAACTCAAGGTCAATATCGACCAGAAACAGGCGATGGCCAATGGTCTGAGCCAATCTGCCATTAACAGCACCTTGTCTGCGGCTTGGGGCGGCAATTATGTGAATGACTTTATTGACCGTGGCCGCATCAAACGGGTGATGATGCAGGGTGATGCCGAATTCCGTTCTAAACCGGAAGATCTGGCGTTGTGGCATGTACGTAATGACCAGAACCAGATGGTGCCGTTTAGTAACTTCTCTACCGTGAATTGGAGTGGTGGTCCAGAAGTGGTGAATCGCTTTATGGGCTATACAGCCTTACAAATGGAAGCCGATGTCAGCAAAAATACCAGCAGTGGTGAAGCCATGCGTGATATCGAGCAGCTGGTAGCGGAGCAGAAAGGCATTGATGTGACCTGGAGTGGCCTGTCTTTTGAAGAAAAACAGTCTAGTAATCAGGCAATCATCCTGTATGCGGTGTCGATTGGCTTTATCTTCCTGTGTCTGGCGGCACTTTACGAAAGCTGGAGTATTCCAACCGCAGTAATGTCGGCGATTCCACTCGGCATTGGCGGTAATATCATATTTAGCTTTTTGGCCGGTTTCCCGAATGACATCTATCTCCAGATTGCTTTACTGACCACGATTGGCCTGTCCTGTAAGAATGCGATTTTGATTGTGGAATTCGCGGCGCTGGCCGAACAGCAGGGTAAATCGATTGTGGCTGCAGCACTAGAAGGCGCTAGCCTGCGTCTGCGTCCAATTTTGATGACTTCATTAGCCTTTGGTGCTGGAATTCTGCCACTGGTATTTGCCTTTGGTGCCGGCGCTGCCAGCCGTCAGGAAATCGGTGTCAGCGTGCTTGGTGGGGTGATTTTCGGAACCATTCTGGTCCTGATCTTTATTCCATTTATGTATGTGATGGTACGCAGACTGTTTCAGAAGAAAAAGATGCAACTCAACTAAACCATTTTACTTAATATAAAAATATTACAACGACAATGAGATAGAGCATGCCTGACTGAGGTCGGGCATGCTAAATTTCAGATCAAGCAAAAAATAATAAGAGGGCGGCATGCCGGATCAGCATCTTACACAGGTACGTGAATCGTTAAAACAGCAACAAGCCAATGTGGATCAGCAACTGTCTGAGCTAAATGTGGCCGATCAGGCTCGCCTGCTGTCTGAATTAAAACCCGGTGACCGGCAGTACCGTTTTGAACAGGTCAAGCATCCCGCACAGGTATTGGAATTCCTGCCTTTGGATCAGCAGCTGCAAATCGCGAATCAGCTTACTATTGAGCAGTTGGCGAATGTTCTAAATGCCATGCATTCGGATGATTTTATTGACCTGTACAAACAGTTGCCCATTGAAAAGCAGCAGCAATTGCTAAGTAAACTTTCAGTTCAAGCACATCATTCCCTAAAAGTTCTGCATGCCTATCCGGAAGAAACCGCCGGCGCTTTGATGAGTTCAGACTATGTGACCTTGTCACCTGAACTAACCATGCATGAGGCGATTGCAACCCTACGCGATATTGCCGGTAATCATGACACTCTATATCTGATTTATATTGTGGATGCCGAGCAGCACCTGGTTGGGGTGATTTCTTTACGCCAGATTGTTCAGGCCCAACCCACCGCAACAATTGCCGAAGTGATGACCCGAGAAGTGATTTATGGCACGGTGGATGAAGACCAGGAACTGATTGCCCGCAGGCTGGCTTACTATGACTTCATTGCCTTGCCAATTGTCGATGCCGAGCAGCGTCTGGTCGGGATTGTGACCTATGACGATGCCATGGATATTGCCGAAGCAGAAAGCACCGAGGACTTCTTGAAAGCGGGTGCGGTTGAGCCACTAGATCAGCTTAGCCTAAAAACTGCACCGATTCTGTCCCTATATCAGAAGCGCGTGTTTTGGCTGGTACTCTTGGTGTTTGGTAGTCTGCTTTCTAGCTTTGGCATCGCCAGATATGAAGATATTATTTCTGAACATATTGTCTTGGTCTTTTTTCTGCCACTACTTGTCGGGAGTGGTGGGAATGCCGGTTCACAATCTGCGACCTTGATGGTTCGTGCATTGGCAACAGGAGATGTGCAGTTTAAGGACTGGTTTAGGCTGATTAGACGGGAAACCTTGGTCGCATTGTGTCTGGGACTTACCATGGCACTGGCTGTGTCGATTCTCGGCTATATCCGTGGTGATCTGATGGTGGCTGTGGTACTGGCGATCAGTATGATGGGCATTGTACTGCTCGGTTGCCTGATTGGAATGAGTTTGCCATTTGTGCTAAACAAACTGAAACTCGATCCGGCCAGCGCCTCTGCGCCGCTGGTGACGTCGATCTGTGATGCTAGTGGGGTAGTAGTCTATCTGTTTGTGGCTTCCCAGTTATTATTTTAAGTAAATAAAAATACTCTATATTTTGGCTGCAATTTCAGTAGGCTGGAAATCATTAAAAGAAAAACGGTTAACTTAATGATCGAAACAGGTAATAAAAATCCCAAGAAGATGACTCAGCAGGAAGTGATCCGCCTGGAACGTGATCTGGCCAAGTTCGCCAACATGATGGACTCTGTGGTGCGGATTCCTTTTACCAAGCAGGGTGTTGGTGCGGATGCTGCGCTCAGTACTGTACCAGTAGCGGGGGATTTAGCCGGTTTTGCCATGACCTGTTATGCGATCTATAAGGCGCATCAGATTGGCGTGCCGCAGTCCAAGCTGAATCCGGTCATGAAACTGGCAGTGATGGACGCCTTGGTAGGATTTATCCCAGTGGTTGGAACGATTTTTGATGTGTTCATTCGTCCTAGCCGGAAAGCACTAGACATTGTGCATGAACATATTCGGGAAGAATACCAGATTCGCAGTGAACATCATGTGGTGCATCCTTTTCTGCATGAAAAACTGGAACAGAAACAGCAGCAATCCCCTTTCTGGCGTAATCCGGTGGTGGCCTGGATTTGGATTCATATTCCCGACATTTTAGGCACGATTTTCCTGATTCTGTTTATCCTCGCCATCGGTTGGGGCGTCATGGCGATCTATCAGTGGTGGAATCCATAATTACCATTTAATTGAGCCTAAAGAAAAAGCCTCCATTTCGGAGGCTTTTTTTATGTATCAGAGCAGTTAGCTGATTAAGGCAGATTCAGCTGTTGCAGCGCTGCAACACGTTGTTCGATGGTCGGGTGAGTCTGGAATAAAGCAGCTAGGCTGAAACCTTGTTCCTGACCTGCAGAGATGGCAAATGCTTTCATTTCTTTAGGCATCGCATCTGGCATTTCAGATTCAGCTTGTAAGCGTAACAGGGCAGAAATCATCGCCTGTTTACCTGCTAAACGTGCACCTGCTTCATCGGCACGGTATTCACGGTAGCGAGAGAACCACATTACGATCGCAGACGCCAGGATACCAAATACAATATCCAGCACGATGGTTGTTACGAAGTAAGCAATCCCCGGTGCTTCGCCATCTTCACGGCCGAAGACGTTACGATCGATAAAGTCACCCACCACACGTGCAAAGAACATCACGAAGGCGTTCACCACACCCTGAATCAGGGCCAGTGTCACCATGTCACCATTGGCAACGTGACCAATTTCGTGAGCCAGTACTGCACGCAGTTCATCTTTGTTCATGCGTTCCAGCAGACCGGTTGAAACCGCAACCAGTGCATCATTTTTGTTCCAGCCGGTCGCGAATGCGTTGGACTGGTAAGATGGGAAAATACCCACTTCCGGCATGCGAATGCCTGCACGCTGAGACAGCTGTGCAACTTCCTGTAATAACCATGCTTCTGCCTGGTTACGTGGAGCGTTGGGATCAATCAGTTCCGTACCGGTAGTCTTCTTTGCCATCCATTTTGACATGAACAGCGAAACCAGAGAGCCCACCATACCGAACACAAAACAGATCACCAGCAGGTTGCCTAGATTCAAGCCACCCGCGCCATGGTAACTACCGACACCGAAGAGTGACAAGATAATGCCAGCTACAACCAGTACCGCGAGGTTGGTTAGCAAGAACAAACCAATCCGCATCATTGAGAAATCCTCTTATTATATAAAAATAATCTGATTATCAAATTACAATCATTACCCTCAATATGAGGCGAAATGACTCAGATTTCAAGGAAAAAATAGCAATTTACTCAGAATTTCCCCAGCCTTTCATGAGGTTGTCTGACAGTTTGCAGACATCATGAACAAACAGCAGGGGAGTTTTGTGTGGTTATTTAGTCATGAATATAAATTCGGGCAGATGCCGTGGCATGCGCCGTTGCATAAGAACCTGCTGGTGCATCGGTAAAACTACCATCTCCATTGACAATAATTTTACGCTGATAATTATTGGCTTTCAGCGTTGGCGCAGCCGGTTCATGGTAATTGGCTGAGCTGGCAATCACCTTGTTATGCTCTGGTGATGCAGGTGTAGAAGAGGAGGATGCAGACGAAGCACTCAGGCCCACTCCATTTGAATACAGGTTGTGATAGCGGCTAGTGACACGACGCACATAATCCTGGGTTTCGCGGAAAGGCGGTATACCACCATATTTGGCGACATTACCTTCACCTGCATTATAGCCAGCCAGGGCTAAAGAAGTATTGCCATTAAAACGCTTGAGCAACCAGGCCAAATATTTGGCACCGGCCATAATGTTCTGATGCGGATCATAGGCATTGCTGACATTGAAACGGCGAGCGGTAGCAGGCATCAGCTGCATCAGACCCTGCGCACCTACAGGTGAACGCGCATGCACATTAAAGCCAGATTCAGTATGCATCACTGCCTTGATCAGTCCTTCCGATACACCGTGCTGCTGTGCGGCCTGTTTAATAATCGAGTCAAAGGCATTTTTATTTTTGCTATAGCTTGGCAAGACCGAAGCTTCGCTTGAGCCCCAGTTGCTGTAGCTATGAATATTACTATCGGGATAGTAGGTCACTTTAATTTTTTTTAAGGACTTGTCGGAGGTTTTTTTGTTGGTTAATAAGGTCGTGCCATTGTGATCTTTATACATGTAGATTTGTCCTGCATGCGTAAAGACAGAATTTCCTATCAAAAAACACAGACAACCGAGTACAGAAGTCCCCTTAAACCATGAATATTTTTTCATTGTAAGTATATGTCTTGAACATTTGTCCCCAAAACTTAATACAGAGTTTAACAAAATCTCCGGCAATGAAAAGTGACGAGCGGCGCATTTATAAACAAGTTTGTAAATGCAAGTCCCTAATGTTGAAGAACTAACCAAAAAAAAATTATTTTTTTTTTTAATATGATGTTCTTGACACACATAAAGAATTGATTTTAAATGTAAAATAAATTGGTTAAAAAATGATCAATTTAAATGGAAGCCTTAATTTTGCGGACGATAAAGCTGTCAAGTAGTTTTAAATCCACAAAGTTATCCACAGCTTTTGTGGAAAACTGTGGAAAAGTCCAAAAGATAAGCATCTGGGTCAAAAAATGAACTGTTTCGTTCAATTTATCAATATAAATAAAACATGAAAATGAAACTGACACATCCACTAAATGAAAATAAATTCTTTTAATGCGGGATCGGCACGAATCAGCTAAAATTGCGCGGTATTTTTATTTATGGGTTATTCTCGTCTATGTACTCACCAGTTGAATCCGAACAGGGATTTAATTTCAAACCGGAATTGCCAACAAGCTCTGCGTATTACCGTTTGTTGAAAAAGCTGCGCCGTCAGGTCGGACACGCCATTCGTGACTTTAAAATGATCGAAGACGGTGACAAGGTCATGGTGTGTATTTCTGGTGGTAAAGACAGTTATACCTTGCTGGACATTTTGCTGCAGTTCAAACGCATTGCACCGATCAACTTTGATGTGGTGGCAGTCAACCTGGACCAGAAGCAGCCGGGCTTCCCTGAAGATGTATTGCCACGTTATTTAGAAGAAAATAACATCCCGTATTACATCCTGGAAAAAGATACTTACAGCATCACCAAGAAGCTGACGCCAGAAGGCAAGACTTACTGTGCAGTATGTTCACGTTTGCGCCGCGGTTCGCTATATGGTTTTGCCCAGGAAATTGGCGCGACTAAAGTGGCGTTGGGTCACCACCGTGATGACATCCTGGCAACATTCTTCCTGAACCTGTTCCATGGCGGTAGCCTGAAAGCGATGCCACCAAAACTGCTGTCTTCAGACAAGAAAAATATCCTGATTCGTCCACTGGCTTATGTGGAAGAGAAGGACATCATCAAGTACGCACAAATGCGTCAGTTCCCAATCATTCCATGTAACTTGTGTGGCTCTCAGGAAAACCTGCAACGTGCCATCATCAATGACATGCTGCGTGAATGGGACAATGCTCATCCAAAACGTCTGCACAGTATTTTCGGGGCGCTGCAAAACGTGTCGCCATCACAACTGGCAGACCGAGAACTGTTTGACTTTGAAGCATTGGATAAAGAGCGTATTTTTGACTTTAAAGGTGGGGCGTGCTCAACCGAAGGTGCTGAAGAAGGCGAAAGCAAACGCATTAACATGGTCAATCTAGGCTACGCCGCTGACTAAGCATTGCTAACGCACTTTTAAAAATGATGTTTGGGCGGGCATTTAACTGGTTTGGATGCCCGCTCAGTTTTATCCCTTTAGCCGTAAAACCTCGCCCTTCAGGGCATAGGTATCTACACATCTTTAGGTACCTAGTGCAATAGTTGCGATTTCATTCAGTTCATCTATTGAATATTCTGAGAGCAGTTGAAGAGTATTTAGTAAAATCGAGAGTCCTGCCAATATGGCAGGCGCACTCTCTACCTTGCCTCTTTTCTGTTGTCTACCTGAAAGTCTAGTCAAAAATGCACGGACTTTCTGATTTTGTTCATCTGTACAACGCTGTACTCTCCACGTCAACACACAAGCCATACAACTGATTAGCAAACGCCTTAAAATCGCTTCTGGCGTAGTCTGAAGTCATGACTCAATATCATGGCCTGCTTGCTTGAGAAGTTTGAAATAACATTCGATTGACCAACGCCAGTAATACCAAGTCGTCAGTTCTACTGCGGTAATCTCAGTTGGTACATTACTGATCAATGACCATCTTGCAACTGTCTTTTCATTAATATCTTTAACCACCGCAATAATCAGTCTAGCCTCAATTGCAGCACCTTTCTGAGGAGCAACTCTTTGACCTAAACAATCTTTTTTATTTGATTTTGCAGCACGGGTAAGCCGAACATTGGTTTCTCCAACATAAAGCATATGTTGATTACCCTTATAAGAAATGGGTTTCACTTGCTGTATTTCGATACGTTCAGCAACTTCTCCAACTTTACATATTTCACCCTGATACTCAATCCGATTTCCTTCCTTTGCTCGAATAAGCCATTGAAAACCATGACTGCTTAATTCCCTGAGATGAGCAATGGAATCTCCTTCACGATCAATAATATGTACGCAGGTTTTATCAAGAGGAAACTGTTCAACTTTTTGAATTTGTTCAGAAAGGGAGTCTAAATGGGTTTTACGTTCGGTCTGTTGCTCATTGAATGTCGAATAGCAACCTGAAGCACTAGAAAGGGTCTGAGCTAATGGAGCAACAGGTAGTCCAGAAGCAGCATCAACAAGTAAGCTCGTTTGTAATTCATAGCCTGAGTCGTACTGATGTGTCCTTTGGAGTTTTTGGGTTTTATTACAATGTGTCACATATTGGATTTGTGACCAATCATGAATAACTAAAGCATAACGATGCAGCGATGTCTTAATCTGATCACAAGCAAGTTTTTGAATAGGTTCATTTAATTGTTTAAATGAGATTTTATCATTATTTAAAAACCGCCATACAGCTTGCGTCGTTGCGAAACTATTTTTTTGAGCAGAGGCAATATCTTTGATTGCAGGAGCAAGTGAAGCAAGAGGATTCATATTGAGTTGAACGAGGTTGTTGTAACGTTTGACAAGGCGCTGATCTAAGCGAGAGATGTTAAAATTGAAGAGCATGCTCTTCAATTTAACGCAAAACATGGAAATTGTGTAGATACCTATGCCTTCAGGGCGGGGATATAAGGCTGCAATCCGCTAGTCCCCCTTGTGGGGATTAGCTAGGATTGCTAATGCGGTGTTTGCTGTTGTTGGATATATTGTTTAATAATCCCAATGGGAGCACCTCCACACGATGCAGCGAAATAACTAGGCGACCACAAAGCATTCCTCCATAATTTGTTTTTAATTTCAGGGTGTTTAGTTCTTAAAATACGACTAGATGCACCTTTTAGGCTGTTAACCAAGCTAGAAATAGCTACTTTTGGTGGATAGTTCACAAGTAAATGAACATGATCATGCTCACCATCAAATTCTACCAACTTAGCTTCAAAGTCTAAGCAAATGCGCTTGAATACTTCATTCATAGTTTCGAGCATAGCTTTGGTAAAAACATCTCTACGATATTTAGCCACAAAGACTAAATGAACGTGCATATTAAAAACACAGTGACGACCTGTTCTAATCTCTTGACTATTATCCATAGACCAAATATATTTTAGTGATGAAGACACTTAAATTACGCATAAAAGACAAACATTGCAAGGTGCTAGACCAATTGGCATCTGAAGTTAATTTTGTCTGGAACTATGTCAATGATTTGTGTTTTAAACACTTGCAAAGAAAACAACAATTCTTTTCAGCTTACGATATTGCTAAATACACGAAAGGTACATCAAAAGAGTGCAATTTGCACAGCCAAACCATACAGGCAGTTGCGGAAGAATTAGTTACTCGAAGAAAGCAATTTAAAAAAGCCAAGCTAAAATGGCGTGTCAGTAACAAAAAAAATGCTAGACGTTCTCTCGGTTGGATTCCATTTAAAAAAGTGGCGGTGAAATATGCCGATGGGTATGTCCAATACGGCAAGCATCAATTCAAGCTATGGGACAGTTACGGACTAAGTAAATACAATGTTAAAACAGGCTCGTTTGTCGAGGATAGCCGAGGGCGTTGGTATGTATGTCTTGTGGTTGATTCAATTAAAACAGAGAAAACCACCGCTAAAACCTCAATTGGCATTGATCTAGGACTCAAAGACCTTGCGACTTGCTCAGATGGTGTAAAGTTCAAAGCGCCTAAAATCTATCGTCAATATGAACAAAAACTTGGTATTGCTCAAAAAGCAAGAAATAAAAAACGTGTCAAAGCGATTCATGCCAAGATCAAAAATCTACGTCAAAATATGCTGCATCAATTCAGTCATAAACTGGTGAATGAACATGCAGCCATCTTCGTTGGTAATGTGAATGCCAAAGCATTGGCACAGACAAAATTAGCTAAGTCTGTACTCGATGCAGGTTGGACGACCTTAAGAACCATGCTCAAGTATAAATGCGAGAACGCAGGGGTATGGTATGAAGAAGTCAATGAAGCCTATACCACCCAAACTTGCTCGTGCTGCGGCTCACGCTCCAGTAGTCTGAAAGGTAGAGCAGGACTTGGAATAAGAGAATGGCAGTGTGTGGAGTGCGGTACATTCCACGATAGAGATATAAACTCAGCACTGAATATTCTTGCGCTCGGACATGGGCGTCTTGCAGGAGGAATCTCCGTCCTTTAGGTCGGAGAGGATGTCAATTGTGGAAAGTAGAATACAGAAAAATAGTAAGTTCCCCACAAAAATTGAACGCTGCGTACAAAATTCGATAGCCATTCTGTAAATGATCGTGATATAACAATCTGCAAGCAAAATAGCTGCAAGATGATGTTGTCTGGATAGACGACACACACAAACTAATAAATTGAGGAAAGATCATGCCTGCTTTTTTAACTGATGATTGGTTTTCAACTGTAGAAACTCTAACTGCTCAGGCAGGTGACCTGAATCTGGCACCAGCGCTTGCAAATCTTGCAATTAATCTGGTGGTAACTGACACTACAGGTAATACTGAATTATCTTTAGATGGTGGATCGATCAAAAAAGGGTTGTCTGAAAATGCCAAGACAACTTTAAATATGGACGCAGAAACACTACGTAAAGTTTTCCTTGAGTTTGACATGGCTGCTGCAATGCAAGCTTTCATGACTGGCAAAATCAAGGTGCAAGGGGATATGTCCCAGTTGATGGCACTGCAAACTGCCAAGCCAAGCCAAGAACAAAAAGACCTGTTCAAAAAAGTGCTTGAGCAAACTACCTGATAGATTGCTACGAATAAAAAAGCTTACCCAAGGGTAAGCTTTTTTAATGTCTGCTTTTTTAGATTAGCCATAGCTTAGATGTTGACCAGCTCGGAGCTTTTGATCTGTTCCAGATAAGAACGGATACGGGTCACATATTGCAGTGCCTGGCGATAACGGCCATTGCTGGCTTTATTACGTTCCAGATAGCTATAAATATTTACCCAATTGTCCGGATCCTTGCCTTGGCTACGGATACGGCTTTGGATTTTCTCTACTGCACCGGGCCCCATGTTATAAGCCACCAAGGCATACCAGTTACGGTCCGGCATCGGGATATGATCAAAGCGTGATAGCATCTGGTCATAATATTTCGCACCACCCTCAATGCTCTGCGCAGGGTCGGCACGGTTACTTACGCCCATCGCTTTCGCGGTTGAGCTGGTCAGCATCATCAGACCACGGACACCGGTCGGGGATACTGAGCTTGGCTTGAGATAAGATTCCTGGTAGCCGATCGCGGCGAGCAGGTGCCAGTCCAGACCGTATTGCTGAGCAGATCTCTGGAAGCTGGCCTTGTAAATGGGGAGGCGCTGACGCAGATCCTGATGGATATCATCCTTAAAATGATCTTCGACTACATTCTGATTGTAAAAGGAAGCGAGCTGATTGATTGCGCCGCTTTGCTTGCTGTTACAGACGAAATTACTAGCAGTCTGACTTAGAGGATCATTGGCGGACTTAAATACCCAGTTCAGATTGGAATTCAGGCCTTTGGACGATAGCGCACTGCCATCACCACAAGTTGCAGAGAATGCTGTCAGTTTTTTGCCTTCAATGCTGCTGATGCTGGTTGTGGTCATTGCCATATTGGCCTGGCCTTGAGCCACCATTTTCAGTGCAGTAGCATCATCATTTACAGTTTTGAATTCCAGTTTGACATTCATGTCTTTGGCATAGTTACGCACCAGGTCATAACCAAAGCCATGCAGGTGCCCGCCATCTTCAAACACGGTGGTCGGACTCTTGACCGCAACGACGGTCAATTTGTTGCTGTTGACGACATTGTTAAATTGTGCCGTGGTCTTGCTTGCATTGATGGCATGGAAGGGAACCATGGCAGTACCTAATACAAGCGCTTTTACAGGGAGAGAGTTTAATAAAGATCTTAGGCAAAGCCTCGACCCAGAAGATGAACTACTGTGCATGTTGTCTCCGCTACAAGTAATTTATGCCCTCGAAAGTTTTAGGCAAAAGAAACCACAGAACTTTCTTAAAGTTGATAAATTCAATTAGGGTTGGGCAGTCATGACGTCATTCAAAATGACTTGGGATTAACGGTATATGTGTAGAAAAACTACACAGAATAAAAAATAAGCAAAGTGAACAAGATGTGCGCATGGTAATGGTCAAAAAATGAATTGTCAAATTTTGTACTGAAAATTGTTTTAAAATGTAATTTAAGTGATTAAAATCATTAGAGAATTTTTTTGGTCTTATTTCACCTGTAGAAAATAGTGAATAAAATAGGGCTGTTAGGGAGGAAATTATGGTCATGCAAGGTGCTGAAACGCGATGAAATCGAATCTGATTACCCGGGCTGGACATGATAAATTGGTGGCAGAACTTAAATATCTGTGGCATGAAGAGCGGCCGGAAATCACCAAAAAAGTAAACTGGGCAGCCAGCCTCGGCGACCGTTCGGAGAACGCAGATTACCAGTATAATAAGCAGCTGTTACGCAAGATTGACCGCCGGGTGCGTTATCTGGGGAAGCGTCTGGAAGAACTGCGGATTATCGATTTCTCTCCAGAACAGGAAGGCAAGGTGTATTTTGGTGCCTGGGTGGAAATTGAGAATGAAGCTGGTGAGCAGAAAACCTTGCGTATTGTCGGAGTGGATGAAATTTATGATCATCATCCGCAGCATATTTCCATAGATTCTCCGATGGCGCGTGCCTTGCTAGGCAAGCAGGTGGATGATGAAGTAGAAGTGATGACGCCATCAGGCAAAAAACTCTGGTATATCAATTCCATTCGTTACGAAAAGCCGGAAGATTCCGCAAAGTAAGAAGATTGATTTTATTTTGCGCAATTGATGCTGAAATTGCTGAAAAATAATTGCCAAGCCGGATTTTTATTTATATGATTGCCGGCATGGAAGCGTGGCAGAGCGGTTTAATGCACCGGTCTTGAAAACCGACGAGGGCTTATACCCCTCCGTGAGTTCGAATCTCACCGCTTCCGCCAGATTTGCAAAACCCCAGTCGAAAGGCTGGGGTTTTTTTTATGGCGATATTTTATTAATAGATTTTCTTCACCTTAATTTTACCCGTTCGAAGTCTGCCTCTAGACCATTTTCAGGAGGATATTGTGAATATGTGGATCCGCTACTATCTGACTGAAAAATAGCTGATCGAAAGGAAATTTTTATAAGTTTTACGAAAATTTATTGCCAAAAAACAGAAATATTTATATGATGGCGGCCATGGAAGCGTGGCAGAGCGGTTTAATGCACCGGTCTTGAAAACCGACGAGGGCTTATACCCCTCCGTGAGTTCGAATCTCACCGCTTCCGCCAGATTTGCAAAACCCTAGTCGAAAGACTGGGGTTTTTTTATCGGTTTAGGAAGTGGAGTGTTTTATTTACCCGATTTCCTTAAAAGTCGATTGGCTTTTAAAGATATATAAGTCACCGCAAAATTGAGAGTACTGCTTGGAGAAGATACGGCTATACATTGGTCATTGCGTACATCCCGCGTTAAGATAGAGAAATTGTGTTGTTGGAAGGCCTTATGAAAATTGTCGCAGATGAAAATCTGGCATTCACCGATTATTTCTTTCAAGAATTTGCCGAGATTCAGCACCGTGCAGGCCGTACCTTAACTGCGGCAGATGTACAGGATGCCGATGCCTTGCTGGTTCGTTCAGTGACTAAAGTCAATGCCGAGCTGTTGGAAAGCAGCAAAGTAAAGTTTGTCGGCAGTGCGACTATTGGTACCGATCATCTGGATATTGCTGCACTGGAAAAACTAGGCATTAACTGGAGTAATGCAGCCGGTTGCAATGCACAGGCTGTCGCTGAATATGTGATTACCGCTTTATTAAAACTGCGTCCTGCATTACTCGAAGCAGGGCAGAACTTTACCTTAGGTATTATTGGTCTGGGCAATGTTGGTCGCCGTCTGGTATATATGGCAGGTTTACTCGGTTGGCGCGTGATCGGCTGTGATCCTTTTGTACAGCGTGACAATATTACACAGGTCAATCTACAAACTTTATTGGCTCAGGCAGATGCCATCAGTATTCATGTGCCCCTGACCAAACAGGGCGAACATCCTACTTATCATCTGATTAATGCCGAAGCCTTGGCACAGATGAAACCCGATACCATTCTGATTAATTCTGCACGTGGCCCGGTGGTAGAAGAAGCTGCTTTGATCGCTGATATCAAGACAACTGGGCGTCAGGTGGTGCTGGATGTATTTGAGCATGAGCCAGTGATTTCTGCGGAAGTACTGGATCTGGTCAGTCTGGTGACGCCACATATTGCCGGTTATAGCCTGGAAGGCAAGGCACGCGGTACGCAAATGGTTTATGAAGCTTTCTGCCAGCATTTTGGTTTTGCAAGCAATAAACAGTTTGAAAGTCAGTTGCCGGAATGTGCCCAATATTTTGCCGGGCAGACTTTAAAAGCTGCTTTAAAACAGCATCTCAATGAAATCTACGATATCCAGCGTGATGACACCAATCTACGTGCCTGCCTGAAAGAGGGCAAGGTCGATCAGCAGGCCTTTGACCATTTGCGTAAGACCTATCCACTGCGCCGTGAATGGGCGGCACATGGAGGGCCAAAAGCATGAGTATCGCTTATCAACCGACTTGTGATCTGAAAGCCATGCGTGCACGTGCTACCTTATATACACAGATACGCAAGTTTTTTGCTGAGCGTGATGTGCTTGAGGTAGAAACGCCGATTTTGTCCCAGGCGGGTGTAACCGATGTGCATCTGGCCTCTGTTCAGGCACAACGTCATGTTATGGGCAAACTTAGTACACATTATCTGCAGACGTCTCCAGAATTTGCCATGAAGCGCCTGCTAGCGAGTGGCAGTGGTCCGATTTACCAGATCTGTAAAGTCTTTCGCGATGATGAGCATGGACGTAAGCACAACAGCGAATTTACCATGCTGGAATGGTACCGACCGGGCTTTAGCCTGAAAGACTTGATGTTTGAAGTGACTGATCTGCTCAATGTGGTGCTGAAACAGCGTTTTGGCGAAGTTCGTCCAACTATCCTCAGTTATAAGCATGCGTTTATGGATCGGCTGGATCTGAATCCATTACAAGCAACGTTAAAAGAGTTGAAAGACTGCTGTCGCCGTGTCGGATTAAATCTGGATTTAGGTGAAGACCGTTTGGCGTATATCGACCTGTTGTTCTCACATATGGTTGAGCCAAGTTTGGGTTTTGATACACCAGTATTTCTGACCGATTTCCCACCTGAACTGGCTTCCTTGGCGAAAACCAGAACGGATGAAGATGGCGAATTGGTCGCTGCACGGTTTGAGCTGTATATCGAAGGGCTGGAACTGGCCAATGCCTATGATGAGTTGGTCGATGCTGAGGTGCTGCGTTCCCGTTTTGAAGCGGATAATGCTGAACGGGCTAAACTGGGCGTGCATGTGATGCCAATTGATGAATATTTGCTGGCAGCTTTACCGCATATGCCAGAATGTTCCGGGATTGCCCTGGGGATTGACCGTCTGCTGATGATCGCCACCAATCAGCTCAAGTTGGAAAAAGTGATTACGTTCCCGGCGGAAATTTCATAAGTTTTTGTAATGATCAGCCTGTAAGTCATATGGGCTGATCAGTCCAGATATTTACGAAAACCGATACTGTAAGCATCAAAGCCTAAGCTGTTATAGAAAGCATGGGCGGGCAGGCGTTCCTCACGGTTACCACTATTCACCTGAATCAGTTTTAAATTTCGCTCTTTCGCCAACTTTTCAATCGCTGTAATTAAACGTTTACCTACGCCTTGTCCGCGATAAGCCTGATCTACCACGAAGGCCTGAATCCGGATATAGCCCCCATCAAATTCCCAAGTATATTCTTCAATCACACCCGCATAAGCAATCACACGGTTGTCATGCTCTACGACGAGGGTCTGGTAGTGGGGATTTTGATGTAGTTTCTGCCAGCGTTGCTGGATATTCTCAGGTGTGGCAGGATAACCCAATTGTGCAGTCAGTAGATGAATATCACGCAGGTCTTGTTCTAGCTGTAAAGGGCGAATTATGAAAGTCATAATGAGGAATGAAAGTCAAATATAAATCATGCCTCAATTTTAAGTGAAAGAGGGCTTCTCAGAATTCTAATCATTTCCGCTATTTTTATTATTTTGCAGAATAAGGAATTGGGAATCTAACTGTGAATAAGAAAGCTCCCGAAGGAGCTTGCTTAGATCACAGCGGTATGGCGTTCTTTGAGTTCACCTAGGGCATGGATACGACGTTCAATTAGCATTTCGCCAATATCGGGGCCTTGGATTTCTGGTGGCAGATCCTGCGCTTTAATCCCGCGCACCACTTGCATGGCTTCCAGCACATATTGCGCTTGCGGGTAGGCGCGATCTTCCAGACCCAAACGGCCACGCGAGTCACATTCACAAGCCTGGACAAAAGCTTCAACTCGTTCCGGACGACGCAAGACATCCAGACGTTGCAGCAAACGCCATAAAGTCCCTGGTTTGAGATTCAAAGCTTGGTGGCATTTCAGGTGCTCTTTACACACCGCAATGGCTAATTGCTTAGTATAAGTTGGCACTTTCAGACGTTCACACAGTTCGGTTACCGGCTGCACACCACGCTCTTCATGCATGATATGCCGTGGTAATTCTTCAACCGGGGTAAGGGCCTTACCTAAATCATGCACCAGGACTGCAAAACGCACATCCAGATTGTAATTCTGGCGGCAGGCCTGCTGCAGTGACATCATGGTATGAATACCACAGTCGATTTCCGGGTGATATTCAGGACGTTGTGGAATACCGAATAAGGCATCAATTTCCGGAAACAGCACTTTTAACGCGCCACAGTCGCGCAGCACTTCAAAATACACTTCAGCATGCGGTTCCATCAGGGCACGGGATGTTTCTTTCCAGACTCGTTCCGGTGTCAGTGCATTCAGTTCGCCAGTCTCTGTCAATCGGCACATTAACGCCAACGTTTCTTCTGCAACATGGAAGCCCAAGCCGTGATAGCGTGCCGCAAAACGCGCGACACGCAGTACGCGCAGTGGATCTTCAACAAATGCTTCTGAGACATGGCGCAGGATCCGGTTTTCCAGATCCTGCTGACCGCCATACGGATCATGTACTTTACCGGATTCGTCCATCGCCATGGCATTGATGGTCAGGTCACGGCGAATCAGGTCCTGTTCCAAGGTGACACTGGTATCGGTATGAAATTCAAAACCATGATAGCCGGTACCGGATTTCCGTTCGGTACGTGCCAGTGCATATTCTTCTTTTGTTTCAGGATGCAGAAAAACAGGGAAGTCTTTCCCAACCGGCTGATAGCCTAGGCTGAGCATTTGGTCGGGGCTGGCGCCAACGACGACATAATCTCTCTCGTGATAGGGGTGTCCGAGCAAGTGATCTCGCACTGCACCGCCTACTAAATAAACTTGCATGAAAAAACCTCTATTCTTAGAAGCATCATGCTACAGAATAGAGGTTTTCTCAAGTCAAGAAACTCGGCGTTCGCCGTGTTTGCTTATAGGGCGTCTTGTTCCGCTTGCTGGATTTCTGCAACTGTCAGTGCAGTCATGTTCACCACACGGCGAGTGGTCGCTGTCGGGGTCAGAATGTGCACTGGTTTAGCAGCACCCAGCAGGATAGGACCAATGGTCACGTTGTTGCCCGAGGTTGCTTTCAGCAGGTTAAACGAAATGTTCGCTGCATCCAGGTTTGGCATGATCAGCAGGTTCGCAGAACCTTTGAAGCGTGAGTTCGGGAAAGCAAAGTGACGGATATTTTCGTCCAATGCTGCATCACCGTGCATTTCACCTTCAACTTCCAGTTCAGGTGCGATTTCAGACAGAATATCGAACACTTTACGCATTTTTTGCGCGCTCAGGTCATCCTGATCTGAACCGAAACTGGAGTGAGAAAGCAGGGCAACACGTGGGGTAATACCAAAACGACGTACTTCTTCAGCTGCCAGAATGGTCATTTCTGCTAGCTGTTCCGCAGTTGGATTGCGGTTGATGTAAGTATCCGCGATGAACAGGTTACGTTCTTCCAGCATCAAGGCATTCAGGGTAAAGAAAGTGTTATGGCCTTCTTGTTTGCCAATCACATTGCTGACGAAGTCCAAGTGAATGTCGTAGCTAGAGTAAGTACCACATAACATACCATCCGCTTTACCATGACGTACCAGCATGGCTGCAATCAGGGTAGAACGGCGACGTGCTTCACGGTGCGCATATTCAGGTGTAACACCTTTGCGCTTCATGATGTTGTAGTAGTCTTCAGCAAACATTTCGTAGTCAGGGTTGTTTTCCTGATCCACGATGGTGATATTCACACCATTTTCCAGACGTAGGCCCAGTTTTTTGATATTGGCTTCGATCACGGCGGTACGACCCACTAGGATCGGTTCAGCCAGACCTTCATCCACTGCGATTTGAACCGCACGAAGTACGCGCAGGTCTTCACCTTCCGCATAGGCAATACGTTTCGGATTGGTTTTTGCCTGAGCGAAGATTGGTTTCATCATGAAGGCTGAGTTATACACGAACTCAGACAGACGTTGACGGTATGCAGAGAAATCTTTGATTGGGCGAGTTGCCACGCCAGAATCCATCGCTGCTTGTGCAATGGCAGGGGCAATTTCCAGAATCAGGCGTTGATCCAATGGACGAGGAATCAGGTAGTCACGACCAAATGAAGCTGATTTTTCACCATAAGATGCAGCATCAGCTTCTACGTGTGCCATACGTGCAATCGCGTGTACGCAGGCAATCTTCATTTCTTCGTTAATCGTGGTTGCACCAACATCCAAAGCACCACGGAAGATGTACGGGAAGCACAGTGCATTGTTCACCTGGTTTGGATAGTCGGAACGACCAGTCGCCATGATCACGTCAGGACGTGCTTCATGTGCAAGCTCAGGCAGAATTTCTGGATCTGGGTTTGCCAGTGCGAAGATGATTGGATCTTTGGCCATTTTCTTGACCATGTCCTGAGTCAGAATGCCAGCAGCAGACAGACCGAGGAACATGTCTGCGCCTTCCATTACGTCTTCAAGCTGAGTCGCTTCGATGTCTTGCATGTATGCTTTTTTAGACTCGTCCAGACCTTCACGCTTAGTCGTCAACAGACCACGTGAATCGGCAACAATGATATTTTCTTTACGGGCACCCAGCGCGCACAACAGGTTCAGACATGACAATGCCGCTGCACCCGCACCTGAAGCCACGATTTTGATGTCTTCAATTTTTTTGCCATTAATCAGCAGTGCATTCAGCAGGGCAGAGCCGACGATGATTGAAGTACCGTGCTGGTCATCGTGGAACACAGGAATGTTCATGCGTTCACGCAGTTTTTGCTCAATATAGAAACATTCGGGTGCCTTGATATCTTCAAGGTTGATACCACCAAAAGTTGGCTCTAGTGAAGCGACGATATCGACAATTTTATCTGGGTCATTTTCTGCGATTTCGATATCGAATACATCTACACCCGCGAATTTTTTGAAGAGTACGCCTTTACCTTCCATAACCGGTTTAGACGCTAAAGGACCGATGTTACCTAAGCCCAGTACAGCTGTACCATTACTGACCACTGCGACCAGGTTACCGCGTGCAGTATATAAAGCCGCAGTCGATGGATCGCGTTCAATCTCTAGACAAGGTGCAGCCACACCTGGCGAATAGGCCAGAGCTAAATCACGTTGGTTGACGAGTTGTTTGCTTGGAGTGACGCTGATTTTGCCTGGGGTTGGAAATTCGTGGTAGTACAGGGCCTGTTGTTTTAAAGATTGATCGTCCATTAGTCTCTCGAGTATTTCAATGGTTACCCAATTGCAGGTAACAAAACCGTTGAATACAGGAGAATATATCACTAGTTCCCTACTTCGCACAGTAAAACACCAGTGATTTTTCGAATAAATTATGAGAATGAAGACTTTATTTATACCTGATAGGTATAAGTCTCAGGCTCCATATTTTTTTCAAGATATTCAGTTGCCTGCTGTTCCGGCAGCGGTTTTGCGAACAAATAGCCTTGGGCAATATCGCAGTCCAGCTTATGCAGGAAGCTCATCTGTTGATCATTTTCAATACCTTCAGCCACAACGATCATGCCCATGGCCTTGCCCATCGCGACCATCGCACTGACAATCGCTTCCTGTTTGCAGTCACCAATTTTGGACACAAATGCCCGGTCAATCTTCAGAATATCAATCGGGAAATCTGCTAAGTAAGAGAGCGAAGAATAACCAGTTCCGAAGTCATCCAGCGAGATCTTGATGTTACGTTCCTTGATCTGGTTGAGTACATTCTTCACCGTTTCCGAGTTTTCAACCAGTGAAGATTCGGTAATTTCCAGTTCCAGACTTGAGCCAGAAATGCCATTGGCTTTAATTGCTTCATCCAGATCATCAATCAGCTGACCACGACGTAGCTGTAGTGCCACGATATTCACTGATACACAGATATTCAGGAAACCTTGTTCATTCCATTTGCGGATCTGTTTGGCCGTTTGCTGAATCACCAGCTGACCAATTTCCGAAATCATACTGGTCTGCTCGGCCAGTGGAATAAACATGCCCGGTGGAATAATGCCTTTTTCCGGGTGATTCCAGCGGATCAGGGCTTCAAAGCCATAGATACTTTGGTCATTAAAATTGATTTTTGGCTGGTAATACACAATCAGCTCACCATTCTGAATCGCTTTACGCAGATCGCGTTCGATGAAAATCCCTTGTTCCAGTAGTGCGGTATTCTCATTGGAATAGAAGTAAACCGTATTTCCGCCGAGATTTTTCGCTTCAGCCAGCGCCTGTTCGGCGCAGTTATTTAGATAATCCAGCTGACGGCCATGCTCTGGATAATAAGCAACACCCATCGAAACCGTGATTTCATAATCCTGTCCAAAGACATTAAATGGCTTAGTAAAAGCTTTGGCAATACGATCACAATGTTCCTGCACCGAAGGACGGATATGCGAGATTTCATACAGAATTGCAAAATCATCACCGTTGAGATGCGCAACAAATAGCGCCTCTGCATTGGTCAGGCGTAAACGCTGAGCCACCTGACGTAAAAGTTCGTCACCGCCATTATTGCTCAGGTATTCATTTAGCGGGCGGAAACGGTCGATATTGAGACGGATCACCGCCATCTGCTTGATCGAGTCTTTCTGGGTGACCAGATACTGGTGCAGCTGGTAGTTGTAATAGAAACGGTTTGGCAGATCAGTCAGCGTGTCATAATTTTCTAAATAGGAGAGACGCTGTTCCTGTAACTTGCGCTCGGTCAGGTCTGACACGATCCCGATATAGTGAGTAATTCGGCCTTCATCATCCATGATGGCATTGATATGCAGCCAGAGCGGCATTTCCTTGCCAGACAGGAATTTCTCATTCAGCTCACCATCAAAGGAACCGATCTTCACCACCTGTTTGATGATGCTGGAATGAATACTGCGCTGTTGCGACTTGTGATTTGCCGTAATATCAAACAGATGTTTGCCGATAATCTCGTGACGCTCAAAACCGGACAGATGCTCGAAGAAGGGGTTAACTTCGATATAGCGTAGCTCATTGTTGAGGATGAAAATCCCTTCAGCGGCCTGTTCCAGTACGCTGGCTGCCAGTTTTAAACGTTCCTGAGAATTACGTTCTTGTTGGATATCGCGACGGATGCCGACCATGCGTAGTGGCTTATGGGTTTTCGGATCACGGCTAATCACGCGACCAATATCATGTACCCAGTTCCAGACTCCTTGGGTATTCTGGATACGATAAGTCGCTTCATAGCGCTCACTGAGACCACGCAGATGCTGCTTCATCATAGCTCTAAAGTGGGCAATATCATCCGGATGGATCAAATGATGCAACTGCGCCTGATGTTCACGGGAATTACGCTGGATTTGTTCCTGCTTGAAATTGGTCAGGGTGATTTTACGGTCTTTGATATTCCAGTCCCATGGGCGGATCCCGGCAATCTCGTGCGCCAGTTCCAGGTTTTGATGCTGGTCTTGCAATGCACGGTTAATCTGCTCGATATCAAAAGTCCGTTCACGAACCTTCTGTTCCAGTAACTGGTTATTCAGTTGCAACTGCAGTTCAATATCTTTGGATTTATTGACTTCGGTCTGCAGCTGTTTGCACAGTTCATCTGTCCAGGAAACCTGCTGTTCAGCATTGGTAACCAGCAAATTGTTTTGTGCATACAGACGCGAAGTCCGTCGATGAATCCGGTAAGTACTGTTGGCACAGAGCAGAATCACAATCATCGAGAAATTCAGCGCCAGGCTGATAAATGGATTGATGGAATGTAATTCGGTGATCTGTAAATAGAAAAATGGCACTAATGATGGCAAAAACACCAGACAGAAATAGCTGAGTTTCTGGGTTAGATAGGTCAGACCGAAAGCTTGGGTGACCATAATCAGCAAGCCGGTCAGTGTCAGTGCTTCAACCTGCTCGAATGCAGGATTGACCTGTGGCAGATGGAAATAGATGGTAAAGAGACCAACCGCAATACAGATGCCCACCAGCAGACACTGGGTTTGCAGCCAGCGATGTGCAGTCTCGAGTTTATAGGCATTGGGCTTGAAATGAATGGTACTGATCAGCCAGCACATACTGACCACAATTTCGGTCAGGATAAACCAGAGGTTGAAATAGCTGTCCGCCGGGTGATAGTGCAGCTGGTAAATGCAGTAAATATAAAGGCAAACGAGCAAAATACTCAGCAAAAAGTATCTACTGTGACGAACCGTATTCACGATTTGTGCACTATTGAGATGCTGCTGGATATAATCATCCTGATTATTGATCATTACTTAAATGCCTTTTTCTACACTGCGTAATTCTGCGTTGTTTTTATTAGTGGCCCTATAAGAATTTGTCTTATCATTTAATAGGTCATTCATTTTTATCTGCTTAATACTAAAGCGGTTAGAAATAAAAATCTATCAAATACATGACAAATTTTTACAATTGATAGTGAATCAAAATTGGGCATGGGAGAGATTAGAATTTGTAATTCAAAATAGACAATGCCACCACAGGTGCAGTCTCGGTACGTAATACACGTTCACCAATGCACCAGTTCACAAAGCCTTTAGTATTCGCTGCTGTAATTTCAGCTTCACTCAAACCACCTTCTGGGCCTATCAAAAGTGCCAGTTCAGGAGTAGCTTCTTTAAGGACATCCACTTCATTTTTGTTCGGTGCCAGTACCAGTTTTGTTGCCGGTAATTCACTGTTCAGCCAATTTTCTAGAGAAAGTGGCGGCAGAATTTTGGGAACAATATTCATTCCACACTGTTCGCAGGCTGCAATTGCTACACCTTGCCAGTGATCCAGTTTTTTCTGGTCACGGTCGTATTTTAGGCGCATTTCGCAGCGTTCAGAAGTGAGAAGTTGAATTTCTGAGACACCTAGCTCAACCGCTTTTTGAATTGCATAATCCATGCGATCACCTTTGCTCATCACTTGACCGAGCAGGGCTTTGAATTTTGGTGTACGGTTGGCTGGATTAAAGCTGTTGACCTGAACTGAAGCCGATTTTTTAGATACTTCGGTCAGTTCAACTTCATATTCTCCCCCTTGTCCATTGAACAAGGTGGCGATTTCACCGACTTGAGCGCGTAAAACTTTAACCCAGTGATGAAACACGGTTTCAGTCAGTTCAATAGTGCTATCTACTGCTAAATCGGCTTCAATATAAAAACGTGGCATTAAAGTTTTACTCGCAAATCAGTGAATTTACTTGTTAAAGGCCGAGGTCTTTAACCAGTTGACGGGTTGGATCAGTAGTATTCATGGTGTAGAAGTGCAGGCTCGGCGCACCGCCAGCAATCAGGCGTTCACAGAATTTCACTACAACTTCATGACCAAACTTTTTGATGCTTTCAGTGTCATCACCATAAGTCGCCAGTTGCTTGCGGATCCAGCGAGGGATTTCTGCACCTGTACCATCGGCAAAGCGAATCAGGTTGCTGGCATTGGTGATTGGCATGATGCCGGGTGCTACTGGAATATCAATTCCTGCTTTCTGGATACGCTCTACAAAGTAGAAATATGCATCTGGATTAAAGAAGAACTGAGTCAAGGCCGCATTAGCACCTGCTTTGACTTTTTCCACAAAGTGCTGAATATCTTTGTCAAAGCTTTCAGCTTGCGGGTGCATTTCCGGATAGGCCGCTACTTCGATATGGAAATGATCGCCACTATGCTCACGGATAAAGCGAACCAGATCCTGAGCATATGGCAGTTCACCTAAACCCACCTGACCTGATGGTAGGTCACCACGCAGGGCAACAATACGGTCAATACCTTGTGCCTTATAGATATCTAGCAGTTCAGCAATACGTGCCTTGTCATCACCGATACAAGATAGGTGAGGGGTAACCGGTGTGCCTTTACCGTTAAATTCCTCAATGGTATAAAGCGTACGTTCACGTGTTGAACCACCTGCCCCATAAGTCACAGAGAAGAATTCCGGATTCAGTAGTTGCAGTTCTTGGTGCACAACTTTTAGTTTTTCCGCACCAGCATCAGTTTTGGTTGGGAAAAACTCAAAAGAAATTGGAATTTGTTTAGACATGTTCAAATCCTTTTTATAAATACTTATTGATTTGACCTCTCCCTAACCCTCTCTTGCGCTTCGCTTTAAAGCAGTGCTTAAAGCTTGCTCAGGAGAGGGAGCTTTTCCCCTAAATTAATCAAGTGATAAGTCCCTTCTCTTGCGCCATATATGGCTCAGGGAGAAGGTTAAGATGAGGGTGAAATTAAAAATTAGTATTTATAAGCGTCAGATTTAAACGGACCTTCAACAGATACGCCCAAGTAGTCTGCCTGTTCTGGAGTCAGTTGAGTCAGAACACCACCGAAACCTGCAACCATCGCAGCAGCAACTTCTTCGTCTAATTTCTTAGGCAGAATTTCTACACGGATGTTTGCAGCTTTTTGATCTTCTGGAAGGTCAGCAAATTTCTCAGCGAACAAGTGCATTTGCGCCAGAACCTGGTTCGCGAATGAACCGTCCATCACGCGTGAAGGGTGACCAGTCGCATTACCCAGGTTCACCAGACGACCTTCAGACAGCAGGATCAGGTAATCATTTTCATTTTCTGAACGATACACCTGGTGGACTTGAGGTTTCACTTCAACCCATTTGTAACCACGTAAGTAGTTGGTATCAATTTCAGTGTCGAAGTGACCGATGTTACAAACCACTGCACCAGCTTTAAGGGCATCCAGCATTGCAGCATCACATACATGGTAGTTACCAGTTGTAGTAACGATCAGATCAGTATTTTGTAGAAGATCAACGTTTACGTCTTCTTTTTTGCCTGTTTGAACACCGTTTTTGTATGGAGATACAACTTCGTAACCGTCCATGCATGCTTGCATTGCACAAATTGGATCGATTTCAGATACACGTACGATCATGCCTTCTTGACGAAGAGACTGCGCAGAACCTTTACCTACGTCACCATAACCAATTACCAGCGCACGACGGCCAGAAAGCAGCATGTCAGTTGCACGTTTGATCGCATCATTTAGAGAGTGACGGCAACCGTATTTGTTGTCGTTTTTAGATTTAGTTACTGAGTCGTTTACGTTGATCGCAGGAACTTTTAGCGAACCTTCTTTCCACATTTCGTGCAGACGAGCAACACCTGTAGTGGTTTCTTCAGTAATACCGTGAATTTTTGCAAGAAGTTCTGGATATTTTTCGTGAACAAGTGCAGTTAAGTCACCGCCATCATCCAGAATCATGTTGGCATCCCAAGGTTTGCCATTTACATTAATTTGTTGTTCCAGACACCATACATATTCTTCTTCTGTTTCACCTTTCCAAGCGAATACAGGAATACCGCGAGCAGCGATTGCAGCAGCAGCGTGGTCTTGAGTAGAGAAAATGTTACAAGAAGTCCAGCGTACTTCAGCACCCAGCTCAACCAGCGTTTCAATCAGCACTGCTGTTTGAATGGTCATGTGGATACAGCCGAGGATTTTTGCACCAGCAAGTGGTTTAGCCGCTGCATAGCGTTTACGCAGGCCGATCAGGGCTGGCATCTCAGCTTCAGCAAGTTTGATTTCTTTACGGCCGTAGTCAGCTAGGGAAATATCAGCAACTTTATAATCTGTAAATGAAGCATTAACCGCGTTCATCACGATCTCCTTATAAAAACAATAATTGATCATTCAGTTCGCGGATGCCGTTGTTGGTGGGTCTTGAACAAGACTACCGATCGTCGAGCCTGGCTATTCTTACATTTATGTGCCTGTAAGACAGTTGCAGCATCCCTCGACTAGCGGGCTATTGTACTTGGAAATTAATTTGGTTCCAATCCGAAATTGTTTAATATCTGACTAATAAAAAAATTTTGAAAATATTTTGAGAAAAAACCTGATATTTGAAAACTGAAATAAAGTTTTATTCTCGTAAAAAAGCCCATCATTGGATGGGCTTCTTATTTACTCTATTTCTTGTTCAATTTCATCTGCTTTTGTAGTCCAGTAATCTGCCTGTATGTCATCAGCTTCAATACCTAAACCGTTGGCATAGATAAATGCCAGGTCACGCATCGCCTGAACGTCTCCCCATTCTGCTGCCTGTTTCACCAGATCAATCGACTTGGCAACGTCTTTTTCGACTACATCACCACGGCGGTAAAAAGCAGCCAGTTCTAAGGTTGCTGCCGGGTGTTTTTCGAAATGGGCTTTGCTGAGCCAGTAATAGGCTAACTCAAAGTGAGCCTTAGACTCTTCAGGATCTTCCTCAACGATTTCTTTCGCATACACGGTATAGCCTTCGCCTAGCCAGTACATAGCTTCCACCAAACCATTGTTGGCAGCTTTTAGTGCCCATTCTTCAGCCAGAATGATGTCATCTTCATGCTCGCTGTGCATATACAGCTCAGCCAGTTCAAATTGTGCTTCGGCATCGCCAGCTAGGGCACGGTTTGCCAGAGTGGCAGGGGGAGAAACACGCTCAGTCATTTTTAAATCTCAATAATCTTTTGTGTAGATTAAAAGGTTCAAAATAAAAAAGCCAATATTGAAATAGTGATAAAAGATTTTTTGATAATTTTAGAGAAATAAAAAACAGCGACCCGAGGGTCGCTGTTTGATTTAAAAGAATTAGGTCTTAGCTTTCTTGCTGAATACCTGCAACTAACCAGTCCTGATTAGAGCCAGCAGGTTTCACAAAGTGCCAAATTTCCGCAAATGGCTGTGGCAAGCTGTTCAAGTCTTCGCTCACAGTACCTGTAAAGCGTACGCTCACTACGTATTGACCATTTTCATTGGCAGAATCGACTACCATAGCATTCAGGTTAGAGAACTCAGCCACGTCCTGATCCTGGTTCGCCATGATGTCGTTGTACATTGACTGGTACAGATCAGGAGTCAGGTAACGCTTGATTTCTGAAATGTTGCTTGCCGTATTCATAGACTGAATATGATTAAAACGCTGACGCGCAACACGCAGGAACGCAGCAGGTTCAGTGCCATCAGGCAGCTGGTTGCCACTGTTGGTGTAGGCTGCGCCAAACGGAGCATTGTTCACTGGCGCAGAACCAAATGGTGCATTATTGGTTGGCGCACTGCCACCGACATTTTGACCAAAGATATTGGTGTTATCACCACCGCGAGGAGGTGTTTGACCAAATGGCGCTGCATTACCAGCACCACTGTTTGGCGCGTATGGATTAGAAGCTAGTTTTTTTTTTGCGCCCATCTTGCGGAAAATGAAGAAGGCAACAGCAGCAGCGAGTAAGATCCAGATCCAGCCTGGAATACCACCTTTTTCCTCTTGCTGTTGAGCTGCTTGAGCTTCAGACGCTGCTTGTGCATCTTTATCATCAGCCAGGGCATTCGCCGCTACCGCACCAATTGCAGCACCTGCCACACCCGCTGCCACCATGCCACCAACACCTGAACCAGATTTCTGTTGTGTCGCTGCACCAGCAGTCGGTGCCTGTTGTACAGGAGCGGTCTGGCGAGGTTGCTGATAAGACTGAGTCGGTGCAGCAGAACGTTGCATACCGTGGCTTTTACCACCACCGGCACGTTTTGCTTCAGCAGCCAGAGGAGCAACTAATAATGCTGCAGTCAATAAACCCGCGATCAAACCGCGCTGTCGAACTTCCATTCAATTTTCCTATAAAAATAAAACTTCATTGAGCTTTATAGTTATATAGGCTTTCAATGGAATTTCAATCAAAAATCTGTATTTTTTAATCAAAAGAAAAATCTAAATGTCCAGATTCAGGATTAAAGTTCATCACTTAAAGTCATCGCTTCTGTGAGGGCTTCATGCAAGCGGGCAACCGCAATAAAGCGGACACCCGGTACTTCTTTTTGCGGGGCATTGGCACGTGGAAGAATGATGTATTTAAAGCCGTGCTTGATGGCTTCTTTGAGACGTTCTTGACCGTTTGGAACTGGGCGGATTTCTCCTGACAGACCCACTTCACCAAACACCGCCAGTTGCTGTGGCAGAGCCTTACCACGAATACTTGATGCACAGGCAAGCAGAACAGCCAAGTCGGAACCGGTTTCGGTAATCTTTAAACCGCCAACAATATTCACATAGACGTCCTGTCCGGAAGTCTGCACGCCGCCATGACGATGCATCACGGCAAGCAGCATATTCAGACGGTTCTGTTCCAGACCAAGCGCTACCCGGCGTGGCTGACCATGAGCATCATCGACCAAAGCCTGTACTTCAACCAAAAGCGGGCGTGTGCCTTCACGGCTAATCATCACGATGGAACCGGGAATGGCTTCATCATAACGACTGAGGAAAATCGCAGAAGGATTGGAGACTTCACGCAGACCTTTGTCTGTCATACCGAAAACACCTAGTTCATTCACCGCACCGAAACGGTTTTTTACCGCACGGATCATGCGGTAGCGAGAATCGGACTGACCTTCGAAATACAGGACGCAGTCGACCATGTGTTCCAGCACACGCGGGCCGGCCAGTGCACCTTCTTTAGTGACGTGACCGACAATAAACAGGGCAGTGCCGCTGTTCTTTGCAAAGCGAGTGAGTAGAGCAGCAGATTCACGGATCTGTGATACGCCACCTGGTGCAGATTGCAGAGTTTCGGTATATAAAGTCTGAATCGAATCCAGAATGGCGACAGCAGGGCGTTCCTGTGCCAGCACTTCACAGATACGTTCGACACAGGTTTCTGCCATAACTTTGAGATGTTCAGTTGGTAGGCCCAAACGCTGGGCGCGTAATGCAACCTGTGACAAAGATTCCTCACCCGTCACGTACAACGCCGCGCTATTCCGAGCCGCCATATGCGTCGCGGTCTGTAGCAGAATGGTGGATTTACCAATCCCTGGGTCACCACCGATCAGTACCACGGAGCCAGTAACCAGACCGCCACCAAGGACACGGTCAAATTCACCGATCCCGGTAGGCATACGAGTTTCATGTGAAACCGAAACTTTATTTAGTGTGGTAATGGCTGATGCCTGTCCGGCATAACCACCGACTTTCGGCTGGGCACGGTGTGTCGTTGCAGGGGCAAGGGTGACTTCCAGTAGGCTGTTCCATTCCCCACATTCAGCACACTGACCAGACCATTTCGGATGATCTGCACCACATTGCTCACAACGATAGACACTTTTTGCTTTAGCCATAGTTTCCGAAAAATAAAATAGAGGGAATGGGGCTACAGCATAGCGGTGAATGAAGAAAATTGCCAAGAGATTGATTGCAAATTCAGCAGCTTTGCGTCAAGCAATGACGTCGATAAATCTGCAGATCTACATATCCATAAAATATTCTCTATAATCGGATGATTCATCACGGGAACAGGAAACCGGATATGCCACAATTACTACAACATATCGATGCGATTGCACGTGAAAAAGGCCGTGATGTTTTATTTGTTCATTTTGAAAATTATGAACATAACAATGCTGAGGCTGAATCCTATCATCTGCGTCAAAATTTAATGGAATGGCTACAGCAAAAACAAATTACCTTCACACCCTGTATGGGAATCGAACAGCCGGGCGTGATTGAAAGTTATTCCGGTGATCTTTATATCGATGTGCCATTTGATGAAGTCGATTCAACATATCAAATACTCAGTGATCATCTCGAAGACACCGAAGGCGAAATGAAAATTCCTGGCGTACTGTTCTTTGTCTTGTCTCTGGAAACTGCGCTGGAGATTGAAGCAGACCGTGAGGATTTTCTGAATTGTGAACTCAATCATGATGAAGATGAATTTTCCGGTCGTCTCAACTGATCTCATTTAGAAAATTGATACCATAAAAAAAGCCACGATGAACGTGGCTTTTTTAAGGATTCGATTTACTTAATACAGCTCACCAGATTTACGACGTTCAATAAAGTCTTTGGACTCTTTGACAATCACACCAGACAACAATAACAAGCCGATCAAGTTTGGAATCGCCATCAGACCGTTGAACGTATCGGCAAACAACCAGACCAGATCCAGAGTTGCTACACAGCCAATAAATACCGATGCGATATAGAGGATACGGTACGGCAGAACAAAGTTGTCACCGAGCAGGTAAGTCGCACATTTTTCACCATAGTAACTCCAGCCCAGAATTGTGGAATAGGCGAAGAAAATAATACCGAAGGTCACGATCCAGCCACCGACACCTGGCAGCAGTTTGTCAAAGGTCGAAACAGTAAGGACCGCACCAGTTTGTCCACCAAAATCGCTACCAGCAATGATGAAGCCCATCACCAGCACGATACCTGTAATTGAACAGACAATAATGGTGTCAATAAAAGTACCGGTCATCGATACTAAGCCTTGACGAGCTGGATGATCGGTTTTTGCAGCCGCAGCGGCAATTGGGGCAGAACCCATACCCGCTTCATTCGAGAATACTCCACGAGCGACACCGTAACGGATCGCAGCACCAATGGCACCGCCGACCGCAGCTTCACCGGTAAAGGCATAGGTGCAGATCATTTTCAGGGCAGGACCAACCAGTTCCAAGTTATTGAAAATGATGATCAGACCACCCGCGACGTAGCCAATCGCCATGATTGGGACAATAAAGGAAGAAGCGCGTGCAATCCATTTAATCCCGCCGAGAATTACCAGTGCCGATAATACAGTGATCACGATACCAGTGATCCAGGTTTCCAGACCGAAACCATTTTCAACGGCTAGAGCCACCGTATTGGATTGTACTGAACTGCCAATCCCGAAAGAGGCTACAGCACCAAAGAAGGCAAAGATCAGCGCTAGCCATTTCCATTTTAGGCCACGTTCAATGTAATACATTGGGCCACCGGACATTTCACCGCGTTCATTTTTAACACGGTATTTGACTGCCAGTACGCCTTCACCATATTTGGTCGCCATACCGAACAGCGCCGTCATCCACATCCAGAACACGGCACCCGGTCCACCCAGGACACATGCAGTTGCGACACCGGCAATATTACCGGTACCAATGGTGGCGGAAAGGGCGGTCATCAGTGAGCCAAACTGGGAAATGTCGCCTTCATGAGAGGGATGTTTGCCAAAAACCTGTTTAAAAGCCAGTGGCAACATGCGGAATTGCCAGAACAGCAGGCGGAAAGTCAGGAATACACCGGTACCGACAATCAGTACCAGCATAAATGGACCCCAAACCCAACCGCTGATGGTTTCCATGATGCTTTGTAAATTTTGCATAAAATTCTTCTTGTTCGTCCTGAGTTAATTTAAATTTCACTTAATTCTAATCAAGCAATTCATATGCCATGCGTGCTCATCCTCAGCACGTTTCATAACATTTATTTAGATTTATTTTTTTACACAGTTTAGGAACTTTTACAATAAAAAGGCTGGAAAAATGTCTGTCCGTTCTACGACTAAAGAGAACTCATTTGCTATATAAGAAAAATAAATTAACTTTTAAGATTAGGCCGAAAATACAAATGAAGTGAATTTTTCTTTTTGTATTCCCCCCATTTTGCGTTAATTTGTCGCGATTAGACATCGAAGTTGAAAAATAATGTCAGGTCATCATACCGGTTCGTCGTCCGAAAACGGCGAGCTGCAGCGTAGTTTATCCAATCGACACCTGCAGCTGATTGCGATTGGTGGTGCTATTGGTACCGGTCTGTTTATGGGTTCCGGTAAAACCATTAGTCTGGCAGGACCCTCGATTCTGCTGATTTATATGATCATCGGTTTTATGGTCTTTCTGGTAATGCGCGCATTAGGCGAGCTATTGCTATCCAATCTACAATATAAGTCTTTTATCGACTTTACCACCGATCTGATTGGTCCTTGGGCCGGTTACTTTGTTGGCTGGACCTACTGGCTATGCTGGATCACCATCGGCATCGCCGACCTTTCTGCGATTATCTACTATTTACAGTTCTTTAATAATGGCATGCCATTTACCCCGGGCGAAGGGGTGCTGATCAGTATCGCTTCCATTGTGTTCATCATGGGCCTGAACCTGGCAACAGTAAAACTATTTGGTGAGATGGAATTCTGGTTTGCCCTGATCAAGATCATTGCCATTGTGGTGCTGATTTCCGTGGGACTGTGGATGATCTTTACCGGCTTTACTAATGATGCCGGTACAGTCGCGTCATTTGCGCATATCTGGGATCATGGTGGTTTATTCCCGACAGGTACCATGGGCTTCCTGGCAGGTTTCCAGATTGCGATCTTTGCCTTTGTGGGCGTAGAACTAGTTGGTACGACTGCTGCGGAAACCAAGGATCCAGAGCGTAATTTGCCTAAAGCGGTGAACTCGATTCCGATCCGTATCATTATTTTCTATGTGTTGGCTCTGATCATTGTGATGTCTGTAACCCCATGGGATCAGATCAATCCAAGCGTTTCTCCGTTCGTAAACCTGTTTAGCCAGGCAGGTATTGCTGCGGCTGCGATCATCATGAACTTGGTGGTACTGTCATCTGTAATGTCATCTATGAACAGTGGTGTGTTCTCGACCAGTCGTATGCTGTTCGGTTTGTCCCGTGAAGAACAGGCACCGAAAGCATTTGGTCGTCTGAACTCGCGTGCAGTACCAGCGAATGCACTGTATTTCTCTGCAATCTGCTTATTGCTTGGCGCAGCATTACAGTACTTTGTGCCAAATACCGTTGAAGCTTTCACACTGGCGACGACTTTATCGACCATTCTATTTATCTGTGTATGGCTGATGATCATCTGGAGTTACATGATCTATTACCGTACCCGTCCAGAGCTACATGCCAAATCGGTATTTAAGCTGCCTGGCGGTCTGGTGACGTGTTGGATCGTGATCATTTTCTTTGTTGGCATGATTGGTGTGTTATCGCTAGAAGATGATACTCGTCGTGCCTTAATGGTCAGCCCGATCTGGTTTATTCTGCTGATTTTGGGCTATTTAGGCTTCTATAAACAGAAACATAAATAATCCATATCAATAAAAACGTCAGCGATCTGCTGGCGTTTTTTTTTGTCTAAAGATACTCTCTAGCGTTTAACGCTTTGGTCATGGCGAATGATCGCGTTATACTTCATCGAAACTATTCAATTAGGTGGTCAGATGCGCCAAGTCATTTGCTACATCAGTCTCTTAGCAACAGGTCTTGCTCTTGTGGGTTGTGGTCAGTCCGGTGCCTTATACATGCCGAATGATCCGAATTACGACAAGCGTGCCAAGTTCCTGCTCTATAAAAATACCGAAGCTGAGTCTAAAACTGCCGATGAAGAACGGGATGCGCCTGTGCAACAGCAGTTTTCTGCACCTGCAGTATCAGATTCAACTACCACACCTTAACGCTTTCAAAGAAAGGATACCTTCATGAGTTTTACCCGCATTAATGGGGTATTGCATGCCGAACAGTGTTCATTGCAACAGCTGGCAGAGCAATTTGGCACACCACTCTATGTTTATTCAAAAGCGACTTTTGAAAAGCATTATCTGGACATGGACCGTGCATTTGACTTTATCGATCATCAGATCTGTTTTGCGGTGAAGTCAAACTCCAATCTTGCGGTATTGAATGTACTAGCAAAGAAAGGTGCAGGCTTTGATATCGTCACTGGCGGTGAGCTAGCACGTGTGCTAAAAGCCGGTGGTGATCCATCGAAGATCGTATTCTCAGGTCTGGGTAAATCTGAAGCAGACATCAAAAAAGCACTGGAAGTCGGCATTGCCTGCTTTAACGTGGAATCTTACGCCGAACTGGACCGTATCCAGAAAGTAGCCGCTGAACTTGGCAAAAAAGCGCCGATTTCTTTGCGTGTAAATCCGGATGTGGATGCCAAAACTCATCCTTACATTTCTACAGGTCTGAAAGAAAACAAATTTGGTATTCCATCAGACAGCGTATTTGAAACTTATCAATATGCAGCGTCATTGCCAAACCTGGAAGTGGTGGGGATTGACTGTCATATCGGTTCACAGCTGACTGAAACCCAGCCATTTGTGGATGCGCTGGATCGTGTGATAGTGATGATCGACAAGTTGAAAGAGCTTGGCATTACCCTTAAACATATTGATATTGGTGGTGGTTTAGGTGTGACCTATAAAGATGAAACACCGCCATCAGTTGCAGAATATGCCAATGCACTGCGTCCAGCTTTGGAAAAACTGGGCCTGAAAGTGTATATGGAACCGGGTCGTAGTATTTCTGCCAATGCGGGTGTGTTGCTGACCAAAGTCGATTTGCTAAAACCAACCAATCACCGCAATTTTGCCATCATTGATGCAGCGATGAATGACCTGATTCGTCCGGCTTTATATGAAGCTTGGATGGACATTCAGCCTGTCACTCCGCGTACTGATATCGAAGCCAAAGAATGGGATGTGGTTGGTGCGATCTGTGAAACTGGCGATTTCCTCGGTAAAGAGCGTGAGCTTGCGATCAAGGAAAATGATGTATTGGCAGTATTGGGTGCTGGTGCATACGGTTTCGTGATGAGCTCAAACTACAACAGCCGTGGCCGTGCGGCTGAGGTGATGGTGGATGGTGATCAGGCACATCTGATTCGCGAACGTGAAACCATCGAATCACTGTGGGAACGTGAACGTTTATTGCCTTAAGGAGACTAAAGAATGTTGCTTGAATTTACCAAGATGCATGGTCTGGGCAATGACTTTATGGTGGTGGATCTAATCAGCCAGCGTGCCTATCTGGACACCATGACTATTCAGCGTCTGGCGAACCGTAACTTTGGTGTCGGTTTTGACCAGTTACTCATTGTTGAACCACCTGATGTTCCAAGTGCCGATTTCAAATACCGTATCTTTAATGCCGATGGTTCGGAAGTTGAGCAGTGTGGTAATGGTGTACGCTGTTTTGCCCGTTTCGTGCACGAGCGTCAGTTGACCACCAAGAAAAAAATCAAGGTGCAAACTAAGTCTGGCATTGTTGAGCCTGAGCTGGGTGCCAATGGTTGGGTGCGCGTGAATATGGGCTATCCAAAGTTCCTGCCACATGAAATCCCATTCCTGGCCGATGAACCCGACAGCTTGTATGACATCAATCTCGCTGATGGTGAGAAGCTGACCATCGATGTGGTCAATATGGGCAATCCACATGCTGTGACCATCGTACCGGATGTGATCAAGGCAGATGTGCTACGTATTGGTCCACAAGTCGAATCCCACGAACGCTTCCCGCAACGTGTCAATGCCGGCTTTATGCAGATCATTGATGAAAAACATGCACGCCTACGTGTGTTTGAACGTGGTGTCGGTGAAACCTTGGCCTGCGGTACTGGCGCCTGTGCTGCTGCGGTTTCGGGCATGCGCCGTGGTCTGCTGGCCAATAATGTTGAAATCGAACTGGCTGGCGGTAAGTTGCAGATCGAATGGAAAGAGGGCGATGTAGTCTGGATGACCGGTCCGACTGCAACCGTTTATGAAGGTCGATTGGACTTACGTTACTTCCAAGGTTAAGCTTGAAAGCCCTGATCCGTCAGGGCTTTTTTATATCCATAACAATTACAAAAACAACAATTCAAACTGATGAGAATCCAATATGGAACATAATGAAAAACAATTAGAAGAACTTCTGGTTAAAGCCAGTCTGGAACCGAATCAACGTCCGGTATTTTTAGAACAACTTCTGAATGCTGATATTTATTGTATTGGATTTGCAGATCGACCCGTCCAACAAGGAGGTGAACGTGTACTCGAAGAAGGAAGTCAGGTGCGTTTGATGCATTTGCAGGATGAAAAGGGCGAACCTTATTTACCATTTTTCCTGTCTTTGGAAAGTCTGCAAAAGGGGACTCAGGAAGAGCAGTCATATCTGCGTATACCCGCGAGAAGTTTTTTTGAAATGACCCTTGGTGCGTCGTTGGTATTGAATCCATTTAGTGAGTATGGAAAGGAATTTGTTCCACAGGAAATAGAGGCACTTTTGCAAGGTGGTTATGGTTCTAAACTGGAAAGCTATGAATATCAGGAACAAACAGAAGTCTTGCTAGGACAGCCTGCAGAATACCCGCATGAAATGGTTGATCAATTGTGTATCCTGCTCAAAACTAAGCCAGAAGTGAAAAATGCATATCTCGCGCAGATGCATGACCAAAAGCGTGACCCGGAGCCTACACTACTGATTGGTTTTGAAACAGATCAGGCATTGGATCACGAATCATTCCAACGCTTAAAAAATCAGATTGGCCATGTGGCTTATGACAGTTTGGTTAGAAAAAGAATGGTTGATCTGATCCATTTGGATAATGCTGATGCAACCAGTGCATTGCAGCATTATTTGCGTGAGGAAACCGAAGCATTTTATGTGCGTATAGATGCGAAGAAGAAAGGATTTTTTGCTAGACTGTTTTCCTGATTCAATTTAATAGGCACATGGGGGTAATGAAATGACGGCAGATGCAACAACATTACTGTCCATGTGGCTCAAAGAACGTGAAATCCAGAACCAGTCCAAACACACTTTGCAGGCTTATGAACGTGATGTGTCTGACTTCCTCAATTTTTGTCAGCGCAATTCATTGGCTCTAGCTGATGTCGAAGCCACTGACCTGCGCCAGTTTATGGCAGAAAAAGTTGAACAGCAGGGCTTAAGCTCCAGCAGCCTGCAGCGTTTACTTTCTGCCGTTCGTCAGTTTATGAAATGGGCTGAGCAGGCGAATTACCTCAGTTTCAACCCGGCGGATGATTTTCAGTTAAAACGCCAATCGCGTCCTTTACCTGGGATGGTAGATATTGAAACCATCAACCAGATTCTGGATCAGCCGGAGCCAGAAGGTGAAGTGTCGCAGCAGATGTGGAAGCGCGATAAGGCGATTCTAGAATTGCTGTACTCCAGTGGTCTGCGTCTAGCAGAGATTCAGGGATTGAGAATCAAAGATATTGATTTTAACCGTCAGTTGCTTCGTATTACTGGTAAAGGTAACAAAACCCGGATTGTACCTTTTGGTTCCAAAGCCAAAGACAGCGTCATGGCTTGGCTGCAGATTTATCCTTTATGGAATGGCGATTTTGTGCCAGAAGCGCATGTATTTATTACTCAAAAAGGTAATCCACTCGGTGCACGACAGATTGAAAATCGGGTCAAACTGCAGGCGCAGCGGGCAGGGGTAAATGTCGATTTGCATCCACACTTGTTACGCCACTGTTTTGCCAGTCATATGCTCTCCAATAGCCGGGATTTACGCGCAGTGCAAGAAATGCTCGGACATAGTAATCTGACCACCACCCAGATTTATACCCATGTCGATTTTGATCATCTGGCGCAGATTTATGATCAGGCACATCCACGGGCGCAGCAACAAACGAAAAGCAGCTGAACCACTTTGCTGATAAAAAACGACCAGTGCCGATAAACTTGGCATAAAACTTTCATAATGAAAAGATACACTCAAGTCAGAGCAAAGAATGACCATGGAGAATATTTCACCATTGTCTTATTCGCGCTAAGCTTAAATTCAGGTATAACACAACAATAGAATTTAGGCGAAAGATTGAGCTGAATTGGATTCAGCACGAGAGAAATGGAACAATAGGGCAAAGACATGATTGCGGATATAGAGCAAAAATACGAACAGCTAACTGAGGCACAAAAAGAAATTTTTGCTGGCTATGGCTTACGCCAGATTAAACACTTTGTAGAAATTAGCCTGCCAGAAATGGAAGCGACCTTGCCGGCAGGTGCGCATGTGCAGGGCATTAATGCGGATGGTAAAGTACAGGCTTATGATCCGGACCATAATCAATACTATTTATGGATTTCAGACCTGCATTGGCAGGAAACCAATCGCGCCACCAAAGCAGTGGATCTGAAAGAAGATGCTTTAGAAATCTGGAAAATTTTTGATCTGAAATCTTATGCGTTGATTGACCTGAGTCATGTGCACCGCGATTTTTTAGAAAGCCGGGTTTAGGAAAATCTTGAAGAGCAAAAAGGACGAAAATATTCGTCCTTTTTTATTGGACTTGTTACAGGTCATCCAAGGGTAACTGGAAACTCTGCTTGATGATCTGGCTGGGCAAGTCGGTTTTGACACTGGTAATGCCATTTTTCTTGGTTAAATGGGTGGACTGGAATTTACGGTAACTTTCCAGATCAGGTACCACCACTTTCAGCATGGCATCACATTCGCCCAGAATGATATAACACTCCATCACTTGCGGTAGTTCCTTCATCGCTTCAATAAAAGTATCAATGGTTTCCGCATCCTGACCCACTAGCCAGATTCGAGAAAACAGGATCAACTGTAAGCCGATTTTCTGGGGATCAACTACGGTCGTGTAGTTTTGAATCACGCCTGCTTCTTCCAGTAGTTTGACTCGACGTAAACAGGAGGAAGGAGATAATCCAATCTCGCGTGCCAGGTCATTATTCTGCATCCGACCATTGGCTTGCAGGTGTTGAATGATACTTTTATCAATACGATCGAGTTTTACTCGAACAGACTTAGAAGATATTTTCATATATTCGAATAAAATTCTAAAAATAAGCCTCATTATAAAATAAATTGAAAGCCTATTTTGTAAAATTTCGCAGATACTAATTTCACTTTCCGACATGCAACAAGGAAAAGGAAATGTCTGTATTTGCACTCTTTGCACTGACCGTGCTACCCCTGATTTTTACACCTGGACCCGATATGCTGTTTATTCTGTCTCAAGTGATGGGTAAGGATGCAAAAGCAGGCATGATGGCAACCATCGGTGTCTGTTCAGGTTATCTGGTACATTCGATTCTGGTGGCATTGGGAATTGCTGCGATTATTGTGTCTTTCCCGCTGCTGTTTGAAACCATCCGCTGGTTAGGCATTGCTTACCTGTTATTTCTGGCTTTGCATCTGGTGAAATCCCTCTTCAGTAAAAACCAGCTGAACATTGAGAAGAAAACCGCAGCCAATCCGGTGAAAAAAGGCTTCTTTACTGCCTTGCTAAATCCCAAAGGCATGCTGATTTATTTTGCGATCCTGCCGCAGTTTATTGATAAAAGCGGAAATACTGTGAGTCAAGGTCTGATTTTATCCTTTATCTTTATTGGGCTGATCTTTGTAGTATATTGTGCCTTAAGTCTGCTGTTTGCCAAACTGACCCAGTCTGCCCAGATTGATGAGCGAAAGCAGAAATGGATCGATGGTACTTCGGGTGGTTTACTTGCACTCGCTGCGTCATGGTTGATCATTAACTAAAGTGATTTAGTTATCCCATGACATCAACATAGAATTTCAAAAGCACCTTTTAATCAGGTGCTTTTTTTATTTTTATAGCCTTTTAAAACAGATTTGTCTGCGCTCAATTGAGGATTATTTTTGGTCAATACAGTCACTAGAAAACTGAATGACTATATCGGCTATTCTTATGTCTGAAATGACAGATTTAGATATACGTTATGGATAGAAAGTTAATCTGTACTGGCCGGTCGAGCTTTTTTAGGTCTTAAATTTGGATCAAATCTTTTGATGTGATTAATCAAATAAAAAGATATTAAAAATCAATACTTAAATTTTACATAAATTGATGGGTAAATAAGCGGCATAAATGTCAAATCTCGATTTGTGAACGCGACGTTCAAGGAAAATTACCGATTTTTACAGCGGATTGCTGAATTGTGACTTGACCGAAATGCCGTACACATTGCAAGATAGGGCACCTAAAAAAATTTAAGTGAAGAGTTATCCTAACTTTTCTAAATATTTACATTTGCTAAAACAGCCGAGGATTACATGAAGGCTCTTGTTGCTGTAAAACGTGTGGTTGATGCCAACGTTAAGGTTCGCGTTAAGCCGGACAACAGTGGTGTTGACTTAACAAACGTTAAAATGTCAATTAACCCATTCTGTGAAATCGCAGTGGAAGAAGCGGTTCGTTTAAAAGAAAAAGGAACTGTTTCAGAAATCGTTGTTGTTTCTATTGGTCCTAAAGAAGCGCAAGAACAAATCCGTTCTGCAATGGCGCTGGGCGCTGACCGCGGTATTCTGGTTGAAGCTGATGACAGCCAACTGGGTGCGCTGGAAGTTGCTAAAATCCTAAAAGGCGTTGTTGACGCTGAACAACCTCAATTGATCCTTCTTGGTAAACAAGCAATTGATGACGACTCTAACCAGGTTGGTCAGATGCTTGGTGCATTGTTAAATGCAGGCCAAGGTACTTTCGCTTCTGAAGTGAAAGTTGAAGGCGACAAAGTACAAGTTACTCGTGAAATCGACGGTGGTCTGCAAACTGTTGAGCTGTCTCTGCCAGCAATCATCACAACTGACCTGCGTCTGAACGAGCCACGTTACGCTGCTCTTCCTAACATTATGAAAGCACGTAAAAAACCGCTTGAAACTAAAACTCCTGCAGATTTCGGTGTAACCGCTGCAACTAAACTGAAAACAGTGAAAGTTGAATCTCCTGCAGAGCGTAAAGCTGGCGTACAAGTGAAGTCTGTAGATGAGCTTGTAGAAAAATTGAAAAACGAAGCGAAAGTGATCTAATACAGAAGGATAAAAATCATGAGTATTTTAGTTATCGCTGAGCACGACAACAAAGCATTAAACGCTGCTACTTTAAACGTTGTTGCTGCGGCGCAAAAAATCGGTGGTGATATCACTGTATTGGTTGCTGGTTCTGGCGCTCAAGCAGTTGCTGATCAGGCTGCTAAAGTTGCTGGCGTAAGCAAAGTATTACTTGCTGACGATGCTGCTTATGCTAACCAACTGGCTGAAAACGTAGCGAAACTGGTTGCAGAATTAGGTAAAGGCTACAGCCATATCCTTGCTGCTTCTACAACTACTGGCAAAAACATCCTGCCACGTGCAGCTGCACTTCTTGATGTCAGCATGATCACTGACGTAATCGCTGTTGACTCTGCTAACACATTCAAGCGTCCTATCTACGCAGGTAACGCGATTGCGACTGTAGAATCTTCTGAATCAGTTGTTGTTGCAACTGTTCGTGGTACAGCATTTGATGCTGTAGCTGCAGAAGGCGGTTCAGCAGCAATTGAATCTGTTGCATCTGCTGGTGACGCTGGTATCTCTAAATTCATCAACGAAGAAATCGTGAAATCTGAGCGTCCTGAATTGACAGCTGCTCGTATCGTGGTTTCTGGTGGTCGTGGTGTGGGTTCTGGCGAGAACTACCACAAAATCCTTGACCCACTTGCTGACAAGCTTGGTGCAGCACAAGGTGCATCCCGTGCAGCTGTTGACGCTGGCTTCGTTCCTAACGACATGCAGGTTGGTCAAACTGGTAAGATCGTTGCGCCTGACCTGTACATTGCTGTAGGTATCTCTGGTGCGATCCAGCACTTGGCAGGTATGAAAGAGTCTAAAGTGATCGTTGCCATCAACAAAGACGAAGAAGCACCAATCAATGCAGTAGCTGACTACTGGTTGGTAGGTGACCTGAATACTGTGGTTCCAGAACTGGTTTCTAAACTGTAATTCTGACCGCAGTCCAAAAAATGCCTCGAAGTGAAAACTTTGGGGCATTTTTTATTTATACTGAAAAAAATAATAATGAATGATTTTTTATGCTGTCTCTATATCAGCCTTTAATCGAAAATGCCCGATTTTATCGACTGTTTTGTCTAACGCTGATTCTTTTTATGCTCGCTGTATTGGCTTATTTGGTGGGATTAATGCAGATGGCTTATTGTGGCTGTCTGTAGCCTTATAGGACTTATCTATCTGATCTACTTGTATCGACTTACAGATGCACAGGTACTGGCGAAAGCAGAGCAGTGGATTGAGCGGCATAATCAACGCTTGCAAAACAGTGCTGATGGGCTACAGGCTGATGCATTGGCGCTATTAGTGCTAATTTTTCCTTTTGTATTGATGACATGGTTACTGTATGGAGGTTCCACGTTATTAAAAAAATAAGATCTTGGTTCGATTTATGATGAGATGATGAATCTGAAAATAAAAAAAGTAGATACGCTGTTTTTTGGTATATAAAGATGAGAATCAACATATCTCAGATGAGATAAAAATAATGCTTCTATTCATGTTTTATTGATGAAGGTCATTTTCTGAAAACTTAAATGATCTGTTGCTAGAATTCCCGATAGGTTGGATAGAAAATCACTTGGTTTTTAATTGCCTGATTATGATTCCAATGAGATTTTAAAGTAAGGTCAAAACAGCTTTCACCCCTCGATTGCCCAGATAAAATTACAGATTCCGAAGTGAAAATTTCCATACCTGAACCCCCATAAATCAGGTTCAAAATGAACCTCTGTCTGGGGAGGTTTTTTTATACGTAAAAATCTGTGAATTGGTTAAAATTTCTACTGAAAATCCTTTAGATAGTTGTATCGGAAACGGCTTAATTTGGGCGGTTTTATGCTATACTGTCCGACTGAATTTTAATATTGGTTCAACCTTTTTTTGGGCCAATTTTTAGCTAGATTTACGACATATAAATACAGGTCAACCTGGACCTGTAGAATAAGGAGTATGCATGAGCGTATCGGAAATTAGACCGATTGCCATTGAGGATGAACTTAAAAGCTCATATCTCGATTATGCGATGAGCGTGATTGTGTCACGTGCATTGCCCGATGTACGAGATGGTTTAAAACCGGTTCATCGTCGTGTGCTTTTCGCAATGCACGAATTAGGCAATGACTATAACAAAGCATATAAAAAGTCTGCACGTGTAGTCGGTGACGTAATCGGTAAATATCACCCGCATGGTGATTCTGCCGTTTATGAAACCATTGTCCGTATGGCCCAGGATTTTAGCTTGCGTTACCAGTTGGTAGACGGTCAAGGTAACTTCGGTTCTGTCGATGGCGATAGTGCAGCGGCAATGCGTTATACCGAAGTACGTATGCGTAAGCTGACCCATGAACTCCTTAGCGATCTTGAAAAAGATACCGTGGAATGGGAAGACAACTATGACGGTTCTGAACGCATTCCACAAGTGCTGCCAACGCGTATTCCGAATCTGCTGGTGAATGGTGTTGCTGGTATCGCCGTGGGTATGGCAACCAACATGGCACCGCATAACATGACTGAGGTCATCAATGCCTGCCTGGCGTATGCCAATGATCCAAATATCAGCATTGAAGGGTTGATGGAGCACATATCAGGTCCTGACTTCCCGACAGGCGGCATCATCTACGGTAAATCTGGCATTGTCGACGCGTATCGTACCGGTAAAGGGCGTCTGTTCATTCGTGGTAAATACCATATCGAAGAAGATGCGAAATCTGGTCGTAGCACGATTGTCTTCACTGAAATTCCATATCAGGTTAACAAGGCGAAAACCATTGAACGTATCGCTGAACTGGTCAAAGAGAAAAAACTGGAAGGTATTTCAGAACTGCGTGACGAATCCGACAAGGAAGGGATGCGTATTGCGATCGACCTGAAGCGTGGTGAAAACGCTGAAGTGATCGTGAATAACCTGTTCCTGAATACCCAGCTACAAAATGCTTTCAGCATCAATATGGTCTGCTTGGATAATGGCCAGCCGAAATTGATGAACCTGAAAGACATTATTGCCGCGTTTATCCGTCACCGTCAGGAAGTAGTGACTCGTCGTACCATGTTCGAACTGCGTAAGGCACGTGAACGTGGTCATATCTTGGAAGGTTTGACGGTTGCACTGGCGAATATTGATGCCATCATTGAAACCATCAAGACTTCTGCAAACCCACAAGAAGCACGTGAACGTTTACAGGCCGGTGAATGGGCTGCAGGTGGCGTGGCTGCATTACTGGAAAAAGCGGGCGCGGTTTCTGTACGCCCTGACGAAATTGAAGGTGAAGATCCAAGCCGTCCATTCGGTATTGATGGCGAGATTTACCGTTTGTCTCCAACCCAGGTCGGTGCAATTCTGGAATTACGTCTGCACCGTCTAACTGGTCTGGAACAGGACAAGTTACAAGCAGAATATACCGAGATTCTGGGACAAATCGCAGAATACACCGCGATTCTGAATGACTTTAACCTGCTGATGAACGTGATCAAAGAAGAACTTTCTTTAATCCTGCAACAGTATGGAGATGCACGTCGTACCGAGATCGTGGAATCTCGCGTGGACTTCTCTCGTGAAGACCTGATTCCAGAAGAACAGGTGGTATTGACTGTTTCGAACTCTGGTTATGCGAAAACTCAGCCATTATCTGACTATGCGGCACAACGCCGTGGCGGCCGTGGTAAATCAGCCACTTCGATGAAAGAAGATGACTATATCCGTCATCTGATCGTCACTTCGAACCATGCGACTGTACTCTGCTTCACCAATGTCGGTAAGGTTTACCGTCTGAAAGTCTTTGAAGTACCTCAAGCCTCTCGTGGTTCCAAAGGTCGTCCAATGGTGAATCTGTTACCGCTTGAGGACAACGAAACCATTACAGCAATTCTGCCGGTGATTGATGCGCCAAAACGCTTCAAGGATCGTCTGGCAGATTTCCGCAGCTTCGTGAAAACGAATAAAGACAAGCTGCTAGAAAATGACATCATCAAGTCACACTATGCCGAGCTAGAAGCAGCCTTTGCTGAACTGGCAGATGGTGATGACTTATCCGATGCACTGCGTTCACAGCTGAAACAGCTGGGTGTAGAACTGTCTGCAACTGATCTGGATGATGAAGTCGTTGCCGAGTTTGCTGAACAGGCAGAAAACCTGCGTAAAAACTTCTACGTATTCATGGCAACCGAGTACGGTACCATCAAGCGTGTTGAGCTGGAACAATTCTCGAATGTCCGTTCAAATGGTCTGCGTGCCATTGAACTGAATGGTGATGATACCCTGATAGGCGTGGCAATTACCGATGGCGAACAGCAAATCATGTTGTTCTCGAATGAAGGTAAAGCAATCCGTTTTGCTGAAACTGACGTTCGTGCCATGGGCCGTTCAGCGAAGGGTGTACGCGGTATGCGTGTGACCATCGGTGCGTCTCAGGTAGAAGATGTTGAAGATGTCGATGTTGAATCGGATGATGAAGACTCTTCAGAAAGCAACCTGGTTAGCCGTATCGTATCACTGGTAGTGGTTCCAGAAACTGGCGAAGTGCTGTGTGCTTCTGCAAACGGTTATGGTAAACGTACGCCGGTCGATGATTTCCCAACCAAGAAACGTGGCGGTAAGGGTGTGATTGCAATCAAGACCTCTGAACGTAACGGTGAGCTGGTGGGTGCAGTTGCGATTGATGCTTCTAAAGAACTGATGCTGATTTCTGATGGCGGTACGCTGGTTCGTACCCGTGCATCTGAAGTGGCACAGACTGGCCGTAATGCCCAAGGTGTACGTCTGATCCGTCTGGCAGAAGATGAAAAACTGGTCGGTGTTGAAGCGATCGAAGCAGTTGACGATGAAGAAGAACTGGATCTGGTTGAAGAAACCGAACAGACTTCATCTGAAACGACTGATGCTGCTGAAACAGCTCAGGATGAAGACAACACCACAGAAGAATAAGCTGTATTCTTCTTATAAAAAGGGCGCTTCGGCGTCCTTTTTTACAGATTTGATTGGAAATGAGATGATGAAAACCAAACTGATGTTACTGGCTGGACTAGGTCTGCTGGCAGGTTGTAGCAATACAGATCAGGTGCCGAATCCGAGTCCTGCGCAGGAAAAGGTAGCTGAAATTGCTTACAACGACCTGCGTGATGGCAAGTATGAGGAATTCCTAAGCTATCTGGATCCTAAACTTCAGCAGTATTTCCAGGAAAACCAGAAAACCATGAAAAAGTTTTCACATTCCATTCCGGAGGGTGAATACAAGTCCAAGACCTTGATGGTGAAAACCTTTGTGGAAGAAACCGGCAAACCGAGTGAATACAAGGTCAGCTATGAAATTGCCTATCCAAAGAATCTGGTGCAGTACGATGTCAGCTTTGACAAGCCCAATGGCAGTACCAAAATCCAGAATTTCTATATTCGGGTTTACGGGGAATAAGCTCTAGTTTAATCAAACGAAAGCTGTTTATTTTGTCGGTTTAAACGGTAATAGCCTAAGCATAAACAAATGCTTCCCACAGCCAGCAAATAGGCTAACTTGCCAAGTATCAGCGAGGTCGGCACACCCATCTGATTGAGTTGAATAAATAAATGCACGGCTTGTGTTGAAGGCAGAGTTTGTCCCAGCATTTGCATCCAGGCAGGCATGGCAGCATAGGGCCAGGCTACGCCCGAGAGCATAAACAGCGGAATCGAGGTAAACACGATGACGTGTCCAGCACGTTCCGGCATGTCCAGAAAGCTGGCAAACAGGGTGGAAATCCCAATGATGCAAAACACAAAGATAGGTACAGCCAACAGCATACCCCAGAAATTCCCGCCACGCGGATAATCAAAGTACCAGAAGGTAAAGCCAAACAGGTAGTAACAGCCCAGACAACCAATGGTCAGAATGGCCAGACTAATCCCGGACAAACGGGTCAGATTGATGATCTGTTTATTTTCCCGATACAGCGCCAACAGCATGCTCAGTCCCAGAAAAATCGTCTGATGAATAATCAACGGTGCTACAGCTGGAAATACATAACTGCCATAACCTGACAGCGGGTTAAATAGCGGAATCTGGTGAATGGATAGGGCAGGAGAAAAATGCGAAATCTCGCTAAAGCGTTCGGCATATTCACTTAAAGTATTTTCAACTGATGAAACCAATCCTAAACCGATCTGTTTAGTAATCAGGAAATTGGCAGCACTTAAATACAATCCGATCCCGCCATTTTCTCCATGCCGGATGGTCTGGGAAAGATTGTCTGGCAATAATAGGATGCCATCGGCTTGCTGGGTTTCGACCATGTGTTTGGCTTCAGCAAAATTTCCGGTAACTGCTGTAATCTGCACATTGGGACTCTGGCTAACATGACTGATAATGGTGTTACTTAGCGCACTCTGTTCTTCATCCACGATAACAATAGGTAATGCTTCTGCCTGTTCCGCCTTATATGCGGTTGGATAGAAAAAACTGTAAAACAATACCGATAAAATCAGTGTCGTGAAGATGCTGGTATTAGCAATAATATCCTTAAAAGTTTGGCAATAAGCTGCCCAAAGTGCTTTCATGAGGACACTCCTTGGGCTGTTCTTTTCAGAAAAATATAAGCTAGCACCGCATAAAGTATTACATAGACAGCGAGTACCAATAACGGTTGCAGGGACAGATAGAGCGGACTGCCAATCACCCATTGCTCAGTTTGTAATTTGGCATAGGGCGTATAGGGAATGATATTGGCCCAGAACTGGGTAAACAGTGGGGCATTGTTCAGGGGTAAAGTAACTCCAGCAAAGCTGAGCGATGAACCGCCATAGACTGCGAGTAGGCCAAAAGATTTGGTGAGATCCTTCGTGACAAGTACAACAGCACTACTGAGAAAGGCATAAGCACTATAGAACAACACTTGTGTCAATAAAATCAGTCCTAGTGATCCGGCAATAAACCAGCCACGAATTTCCACTATCCATATCATCCAGATCCAGGTCCAGACGCAGAAGATTGCCACATAGACCAGATTTTTAGACAGCAGCGCTGACCACAGGCTTTGCTGACTGATCCATTCCTGAAAGGTATGCCGTTTCAGTTCCTGACCTACCGTAAATGCCACACAGCAGCAAAGTAGCAAGTGTAGAATCGCCGGAACCATATAGGGTTCCAGATAAAATTCATAATTCAGCTGTGGGTTATACAGTGGGGAAATTTTAATATTCGGTGTAGGTGCATTCAGATAGGGGAGCGTGTTAACTAGATACTGCTTACCAGTAAATTCAGCTAGGGCTTGCAAGGTGCTGAGTAGCATGGCTGAAGAAATGGTATTACCGATACTGAAATAGCTTTGGTTGAAAGCAATACTGATTTCGGCATCTTGGGCCTTGACCAGTCGCTGCTCGGCTCCGGCAGGAATATGAATATAGCCCCAGATTTTATTTTCGTTTAATAGCTTTTCGATTTCGACCATTTGATCGGAAACGGTATGCACTTGTAAGGTATGATTCAAAGATAAATGATCATAAATCTTACTGCTCAGGCTGCTTTGATCCTGATCAATAATCGCAATCGGTAAATGATCCGGTTTGCCTTGAGCAAACATGCCGCCCAGCAGAATCAGGATGCAGGCAGGTGCAAGCAGAACCAGTGCCAGATCCCACTTTTCGCGGAATAAATAGCGCAGTTCGCGCTGGATGCCTGCCCAGAATCCTGTTTGCATTTATTTTGGCTCTTGCAGTTTAAACAGCACACTCATACCGACTTTTAGCCCGGGAATGTCGTTCACTGGAACCAGATGGACTTTAAAGCTGCGCACATCATAACCGCCAGTCTGTCGGGTGGTTTTAATGGTGGCAAATTCACCTTCGGCACTGATACCTTTGACTTTAAAGGTTGCAGTTTTATTGAGTGCTGGAATAAAGCCTTCCAGCTGTTTGTTTTCACCGAGAGCCGCATATTGGTCTTCGCGAATATTCACGCTGATCCAGCGTTTTGCAGAAATTAGGCTGACCACCGGCACAGCAGCAGCGACCAGTTCAGAGACATTGCCATAGGTTTTAGATACTGTCCCATCAATTGGTGACAGCAGTTCGGTCTCGGCTTCAAGTGCATCGGCTTCCGCGACTGCTGCACGGGCAATTTCTACCTGAGCATCAGCTGAGCTTTTTTGCTGTGGGGTACTACCACGTTGAGCGCGAAGATATTGCTGATAAGCGGCTTCAGTCATTTGTGCAGCAGACTGCGAAGCGGCATACAGCTCATCCCGGCGCTGGCGGGAAATGACACCTTCTTTGTATAGGTTCGCACCACGTTGATAGGAGGTTTTAGCGAGTTGTTCCTGTGCCTTAAGGGACTGCCAGTTGGCATATAGTGAAGCAACATTTTCGTCCTGGGAGCCACGTTCGGCGGTGGATTGCAAAGCCAAGGCAGATTGCAAAGCTGCTAAAGCCTGCTGTTTTTTTGCTTCCACTTCAGGGCTATTCAGTTTGACCAGTACTTGGCCTTTTTTGACTTCATCACCTTCATGGATATACACCGCTTCAATCCGGCTTGGCACTTTAGTCGCAACTTGCACCGTTTCTGCTTCAACCCGGCCTTGCAGTTCAATGTCTTTGGGCTGATAGGTTTTCCATAAGCCAAAACCGATTAGCGCTAGGAGTATAGGAAGCGTAGCGAGTAACAGGTATTTTTTTACAGGTTTTTCTTTTGCTGTTTCAGTCGAAAGATCCTCAGTCTGATGGTCTTGATTCATTTCTGAAGCCTGCTCATCAACTGGGTGTTCTGGCTTTTGCGCATCAGTCATGTGTGGCTCCATTAACGAATATAGTGGGTATTGGCATGTTGCATATAGTTGGGAAATTCTGCAAGCGAACCATGACTTTGCAACAGGGTGGCCAATGACATTACATATTTATAGGCATTCACCGCCATTTCCGCTTTCAGGCTACTTAGCATGTTTTGTGCATCAATCACCTGATTGGCCGTCCCAACATCTTCTTTAAAAGATAATTCCTGAATCCGCAGATTTTCCTGAGCCGCTTTTAAGTTCTGTTGTAGTAATACGTCACTTTGCTGAGCACTGACGGCTTCACTAAAGGATTTATAAATCAGGTTTTCAATTTCTTGCTGAGTGCGCGCCGTCATGAGTTCAGCAGCAAAGCGTTTCAGCTCTGCTGCCTGAATAGACTTGTTTTTATCCACGCCAGAGAACAGGTTATAGCGTGCTGCGACACCCACAATCCAATTTTCATTTTCATCCAGACTGTATTCGCCAAAGGCAAACACATTTGGTTTTTTTGCTGCTTGTTGGGCTTTGACATTGGCTTTGGCCAGTTCGGTATCCAGCTGCATTTTTTTGATCAGTGGGGAGTTCTCACTAAAGCTGCTGAGCAGAACATTGACATTTTGCGGTTCAGCACGATTGACAAATAAAGGTGTACTCAGTTCGGTAATGCTGTTGTCCTGCAACAGGTTATTCAGCTGGAACAGTGCGGCCTTGAGGTTGGTTTGGGTATTTTGCTGGGCACGCTCTGCATTGTTACGCGCTACTTCAAACTGCATACGTTGCCCTTTGCTGATAAAGCCCTGCTGTTCTATTTTCAGGGCATTGCGATAATGCTGCTGCATAGCAGTTGCGTTAAAACGCGCTGCTTCGAGTAGCTGCTTTTGCAGCTGTACATTGAAATATGCCTGAATCAGTTCAAAGCGTTGAGTGTCCTGCTGCTGTTGATTGCTGAGTTCACTGCGACCCGCCTGAATATTGGCAATTTCTTTGGCACTACGGGTCAGGCCACCGGTATAAAGTGGCATCATCACGGAAACAGTCGGGCGAATAACTTCATCTCTCAGCACTACATTGGATGAATCAGGAATTAAACCCACTCCATCATGAATAGGTTGTTTCAGGCCTTCTTTAAGCGGGTCAGCAATATTTTGATCTAAATTAAACTCATCAATTTTATTATTTAAGCCATTGGTAAGTGACTGCTCAAGGTTATTTTTAACAGCACCTAAAGGAATATCTAATTCATTACGAAAGGCATAAGCCCGAATATTCAGATCAACCCTTGGCAAACCTATACCTTTAACCGCTTCTGCTTCAAGTTTTGCAGCCTGTTCCAGACTTTGGAAAGCCTGGTTGCTATAGCTGCGTTGTAATAACTGTCGTTCAGCATCGTGAAAGCTGATGCTTTGCGCATGTGTAAGGGTGCCATACATCATGGATGCAAGCACGGTCAAACCCCAGCAGACACGTCGTTTATTGTTCTTTATGCTCATAAAGTGGTGATGTAATTGTTACATTCATTCAGTTTAAGCTGCATTATAAATCAAGTGCTTGCAAGTCAGCGACAGATTCAGTTGTAGTATTGTGTCATCGAAAAGAGGTTTACTTTTAAAGTACTCATCAACATTGAATGAACCATGATTAAATTTCAGCCCATTGCCAAAGGATTTATTTTGATATTTGCTCTAGAAGATTACACACAAATAAAATCACTCAGTTAAGCTCTGAAAAATAAAACACATTCAAATTATCCCTCGAATCTACATTGATTTTTTGACTCTATCTTCATTCCTAGATAGAAATAATTTTGTGCAAGCTACGCCGAGATATGGTTAAATGCCATCATTTTATTGTGTTTCACTCTGAAAGGAAAAATCATGCGCGCGTACAACTTCTGTGCTGGTCCTGCTGCATTACCTACTGCCGTACTTGAAAAGGCTCAAGCTGAAATGCTTGACTGGCAGGGCAAGGGTCTTTCGATCATGGAAATGAGCCACCGTAGTGCAGACTATGTCGCGGTTGCGGAAAAGGCCGAAGCAGACCTACGCAAACTCATGAACATTCCTGAGAACTATAAAGTATTGTTCTTACAGGGTGGTGCATCTCTGCAATTCTCAGCGATTCCACTGAACCTGCTGGGCAAAAATAACAAAGCGGATTATATCCATACTGGTATCTGGTCTGAAAAAGCGTTAAAAGAAGCAAAACGCTATGGCGACATCAATGTTGTTGAAGCAGGTACCAAAACTGCAGACGGTAAATTGGCCATTGCCGATCAAAGCACCTGGAACCTGTCTGATGATGCCGCTTATGTGCATTATGCAGATAACGAAACCATCGGTGGTCTGCAATTCGCCAATATTCCAGAAACTGACAAGCCACTGGTTTGTGACTTCTCTTCAAGCATTCTGTCTGCTCCGATCGACGTGTCTAAATTTGGTCTGATCTATGCCGGTGCGCAAAAGAACATCGGTCCTGCAGGTCTGACTCTGGTGATTATCCGTAACGATCTTTTGGATCAAGCTAAACCAGAAATTCCAAGCATCCTGAAATATGCAGACCAAGCGAAAAACGGTTCTATGGTGAATACACCATCAACTTATGCTTGGTACCTGTCTGGTCTGGTATTCGAATGGTTACTGGAACAGGGGGGTGTGGAAGCGATTCACAAAGTGAACCTGCAAAAAGCGGAATTGCTGTACAGCTACATTGATTCTAGCGACTTCTATGCAAATCCGATTGCACCAGAAAACCGTTCAATCATGAATGTACCATTTACTTTGGCTAAGCCAGAGCTGGAAAAACAGTTCCTGAAAGAAGCTGAAGAAAATCACCTGTTGAACTTGGCGGGTCACCGTTCAGTCGGTGGTATGCGTGCAAGTATTTACAATGCCGTTCCGCTAGAAGGTGTACAAGCCCTGGTGAAATTCATGGATGAGTTTGCAAAACGCAATGCTTAATGTCTGAATGCGAAAAACCCAGCTCAGGCTGGGTTTTTTATGCGAAAAATTCTGGAAAAATAATTTTAAAAAACGAAGTGGTGCAATACTAAGCCACAGATCAGCATGCCCAAGACAAAAAATAGTCCTGACATCATATCAATGTCATACCCCGAGCTCAGATGAGGCTGCTCAACCTGATGTATATTTTCTTCCTGCACGATTTTCATAGATATTCTTGTCCGATCTATTTATCGTTAATTCATATTTGTTATCCGCCTTTTTATCATAAAAAATTGATTAAATAAAGAACAATCTTAATTTAACTTCACAAAGTTTTTATTTTAATTAAACCATTGAGATAAATCGGCAAATTTCCTGTTTAAATCTATAATCCACGATTGATAGGGCATTCACAATTTCCTAGATAATATTAGCGTGATTTAAAAATGAGTTTATTTAAATTTAAAACTGTGGATAAAGTGATTATTTATGAATTTAAATTTATATTTTTAATATCAGCTTGTGGATAAAAATTAATCGAAAACTAAAAATAATGAATAAAAATGAAGCGTTAAAAAATAAAGGGATATTCAGTCACGGTGAATACCCCTTTATTTTGAATTTAAACTGTGGGAAATTTAGGCAGGATGATAAATGTTGGCCTGAATCCATAAATTACCGCGAATGTATTGGCCAATGGTGAAATCCTTATGTGCAGGATTACGGGTTGCCACACGGATCAAAGTTGCCGGACGGCCTTGGTCATGAATCAGCGTCACATCATAAAGCGTGAATTCCTGATCCATAAACTGCATTGAGGTTTTCCCGACGATATTGCCTTGGAACCAGGCTTCATCTTCCTGACCAACCGTTTCACCATACAAGTAAGCTACCATTTTTGAGAAATCGACAGTGACCGGAGCCTTGTCATCTTCAGATTTTGGCTCCCAGGCATCAATCTGTTCCTGCAGGTTATCCGGTGCAATGCCATTATTGGCTGCCAGAATGTCATTTAGGGCACGGTGATGCTTGATTGAAGCTGGATCATCGACAACCAAATGTTCATGTTCAGCCACAGGTTCCAGTTCATAAGCCCAGGCATTCAGATTGACCTGATAGCTTTGATCCTTGTCATAGTGTGCATGATTGACGCTATACAGGCTGTCAAAAGCATAGACAATATTATTCAGTCCCAGATTCAGGCGTAATACCGCCTGGGTATTGGATTTGCAACTGATAATCCGTTCAATCTGTGCCTTCACTTTATAAGGACTATCAAAAGTCGGGAAAGCAGTTTTGACGGATTTAGGCTTGTTATTTTCTACCGCAATAATCTGGCTCAATTGTACAGCAGCCTTGGATGGCCCCTGGATCAGCCAGGTATTTTCATCCATATCGCATTCTTGCGTACACAGGCCCATCGGCATGACAGGCGCATCAAGTGCCTGAGTTAACCATTTCGGTACATCTGTGTCTGGGTTGTCTGTGAGTAGATTCCAGTGTTCAACATGACTACCGAAATTTTGGTCATCAACGGTGATAATCTCAGGACTGTTTGGATTTTTCATATGCACAATTGATTCAGGATTGCTGATTTATAATTAGTTAATCGAGGGTTATTCTGATTTTTCAAGTCAATCAGGTGAAATTTAAACTTAAATTGCAGTGGAGAGCTTGTCAATTTTTCCTTGCAACTGGCTATTCACCTGAGTTTAAACTTAGCAATGCCAAACAGTTACTGAATCATATCAAAAGGGTATGCAGAATCTCGGGTCGGGTCGGGCAGCATTTGCTAGAATAGCATTTATCATTTTTCATGCCAGGCTATTGCGTGTTGCCATTTAAACTTTGGGTCGATGCCGATGCATTGCCCCGTATTCTTCGAGATGTAATTATCCGTGCCTCAGACCGTTATCAGCTGGAAGTAACTTTCGTTGCCAATCAGCCGGTGGGGATTACGCCCTCAATCCGGATCAATTCTATTCAGGCTTTAAGCGGGGCAGATGCAGCAGATCAGGAAATCGTGGATCGCATGAAACAACACGACATCGTGATCACGCAGGATATTCCGCTGGCAGCACAGGTGATTGAAAAGGGCGGTATTGCCATTCATCCACGTGGGGAAATCTATACTTCCGCTAATGTCAAAGCACGCCTGCATCTACGTGATTTTATGGATACCTTGCGAGGTGCTGGTGTGCAAACAGGTGGACCTCCACCCATTTCAGAACGTGATAAACGTGAATTCTCAAGCGCTTTAGACCAGACCATCCAGAAACAGAAACGTAAAACTGCTATTAAATAGAACGAGATTTATATGCCCAAACCAAGTAACCTGATGGTGACCTATGCTTTATTGGTTTTCATCTGGTCCACCACACCACTGGCAATTGTCTGGAGTGTGGAAGATCTGCATCCGATGTGGGCATTGGCGATCCGCTTCTTTTTGGCACTGCCTTTGGCGTTAGGGCTACTCTGGTTATTCAAAACCAAACTGCCTTTGGATCGTGTTTCCCTGCATAGTTATCTGGCGGGTGCCTTCAGTTTTATCGGTTCGCAAATCTTTACCTACTGGTCTACGGAATATTTAAGCTCCGGCATTATTGCCTTGATGTTTGGGCTGTCACCGCTGATTGCCGGATTAATTGGCCGTTTTGTCTTTCAGATGCATCTGTCTCTAAACCAATGGCTCGGCATGGCCATTGCCTTAACCGGACTTTCCATTATTTGTCTGGGTGATGCAAATCAGCATGTACAGCCGGTCGGGATTATCATTGCCCTTACCGGGGTGCTGGTTTACTGCATGTCGATGTATTGGGTGAAGAAAATCAATGCACCGATTGATCCGATGGCTCAGGCAGCGGGTTCGATAGCTTTATCGGTCATTTTCTCGATCGGCATGTTGCCATTTATCTGGCAATACGCACCCACAGCAATGCCGCATGCCAAGTCCTTGTTCGGACTGGTGTATGCAGTGATTATGGCTTCATTGATCGCGATGTTCTGTTATTTTAAACTGGTTCAGAAGATTAAACCGACAACCTTGTCTTTAACCAATGTATTGACGCCGATGCTGGCTTTGATGATTGGGGCGGTATTGAATAATGAAAAGTTGCCGCTGATTGCTTTAGTAGGAGTGGTGATTTTATTGTCTGGTCTGGTGGTGTATTTCTTGAAAGAGATTCGGGCGAGCCTGCAAGCCCGCCAGGATATTTAGTCACTGAACTGCTTTATTGTTCCAGTGACGCTTTCACACATTCTCCAATTTTGGCACGGTCCTGCGGATGCAAGGTCACAAAGTAAGCACCGGTACGATATTTACCATTTTCTTCCGCACGGCTATAAACCACCTGTGCAATCGCAGCGACATGGAAGAAGTTTTCCGGGTGGCTTAAGGTCAGGTGAATATAGGTACCATCACTGATTGGATCATCACTAAAGAAGCTTAAACCCGACTCGGAAAAGTTGACCTGCTCCGGTACCGGTAACATGGTTTGTACAATGGCGTCGTACAAAGAACCGGTAATCAGGTTTAATTTTTGGTTGAATAAGGATAAGATTCGAGCAATTTGTTGATCTTTTTCAGCTAATTGTTCTAATTCGTAGTTGAGCGCGTGATCAAATTGATCTAACTCCGCAAGTAGTAGAAAATAGCGGGGCAATGCGAAATTTGGATCATAAGGATCGTTTAAGGCAACATCGTCGGAAATAATCTGATAATTAATTCGTATGGCAGCATCAATACGTGACATGACGCGTCGTTCTGCGAATCCGTTCTGATGCTGTGAATTTTCCATAATTTATTACCTCGGACTAGATGGTTATGTTCAAACCAATCTCGCTGTACATAGGGTTGAAATATACTCGCGCACGGCGCAGTAACCACTTTATCTCTTTTATCGCTTTAGTTTCTATGATCGGCCTCACGCTCGGTGTGGCAGTCCTCATTACCGTGTTATCGGTAATGAATGGTTTTGATCGAGAATTGAAAAATCGCGTCTTGGGAATGATACCTCAAGCCACTGTTTCCTCAACACAAATTTTAACAAATTGGCCTGAACTTGCAAAGAAAGTTGAACAGCATGAACACGTTCAAGGCGTAGCTCCCTTTACCCAGTTACAGGGGATGTTGACGGCACAAGGTCAGGTTGCCGGGATTATGGTGACCGGGATTGAACCTCAGTATGAGAAAAAAGTTTCGATCATTCAGAACCATATGGTCGAGGGTAGCATTGATCAGCTGAAAAAAGGTGAATTTGGCATTGTTTTAGGCAAACAAATGGCGGACTCGATGGGTGTCGGATTAAACGATAGTATTACCCTTGTATTGCCAGAAGCGACGCCGTCACCAGCGGGTGTGGTGCCACGATTTAAACGCTTTAAAGTTGTGGGTATTTTCAGTATCGGCGCTGAAGTTGATTCGATGATGGGCTATATCGCTCTGAATGATGCTGCGACCTTATTGCGTCTGCCTGATGGTGCACAAGGCATTCGTATGAAGCTGGATGACATTTTTATGGCACCGCAAGTTTCACGTGATATCGTGATGAATCTACCTGCGAATTTCTATGCATCAGATTGGACATATACCCACGGTAATCTGTTTAGTGCCATTCAGATGGAAAAGGCGATGGTCAGTCTGTTATTGTTCCTGATTGTTTTAGTTGCGGCATTTAACATCGTTTCATCGTTAGTGATGGTGGTCACTGACAAAAAATCTGATATTGCGATTCTGCGTACCTTAGGCGCTTCACCAGCTACCATTACCAAAATTTTTATGGTGCAGGGGACTGTGATTGGTGTGATTGGGACCTGTGCTGGGGCTATCCTCGGCATTATCGCGGCGACCAGTATCAGTAGTCTGGTGGGTTGGCTGAACAATAGCTTAGGTCTGCATATGTTTGATGCCTACTTCATCAACTATTTGCCATCTTATCTGCGCTGGCAGGATGTGGTGGTGATTGTAGCGTTATCGCTTGGTTTAAGTTTTGTGGCAACTATCTATCCAGCCTTCCGTGCAGCGAAAATCCAGCCAGCGGAGGCATTGCGTTATGAGTAATCTGATTTTAGATGCCCAGAATATCCAGAAATCTTTTACCGATGGCAAATCTACTGTTGAGGTGATTCGTGGCCTGTCGCTACAGGTGCAAGCAGGTGAGTTTGTTTCAATTGTCGGTTCAAGTGGTTCAGGTAAAAGTACTTTGCTGCATGTGTTGGGTGGTCTAGACCGTCCAACTGCGGGTCAGGTCTTAGTGAACGGTAAACGTTTCGATACTTTGTCTGAAGCAGAACGTGGTTATGTGCGAAATGAACATTTAGGTTTCGTGTACCAGTTCCATCACCTGTTGCCAGAATTTACTGCGCTGGAAAATGTGGCGATGCCACTAATGCTACGTAAAGGCACTAAATTTAAAGATGTCAAACCGCAAGCGGAATATTTGCTGGAACGTGTTGGCTTAAGCCATCGTCTTACTCATAAGCCGGGTGAACTATCTGGTGGTGAACGTCAGCGTGTTGCGATGGCTCGTGCCTTGGTGGGTAAGCCTAAACTGATGATGGCGGATGAACCAACGGGTAATCTGGATCGTAAAACGGCAGTGAAAATTTATGAATTGCTCAGTGAATTACGTCAGGAATTTAATATGGCGATGCTGATTGTGACCCATGATGAACAGCTGGCAAAATCAGCAGATCATATCCTGCATATGCAGGATGGCCTATGGGTCAATGATTAAACACATCAACAAAATATTGGAATAATCCTGTTTGATTGAAGCTCACTTCGGTGGGCTTTATTATTGCCTGTAAGAAAAATAATAATGAAAAAATGATGCTGCTTTGGATTTGTGTGGGCTGGATTTTAGGCCTTACGACAATGGGGTGGGGAAAGACCGAATATTATATTTCGGCGGGTTTTGCCTGTCTGATTATGTTGCTATGGATAGCCATCTACCGCATTTTTCTTTCCAGAATACATCTGGTTTATATCCGTTTTTTCATTATTCTTTTATCAATAGGCTTAAGTTTCATCTTGGGACAAGGCTATGCCAATCAGGCTTTGGATCAGCGATTACAGCGAGTTGAACGAGAACAAAAGCCACAAGAAGTGATTGTTCATATTTCTCGGCTGAATAAAATCAGTCCTTATAGTATCCAGCAACCGCTCACTGTATTAAAAGCTGATGGAACAACGGTGCAATGGCTGGGAACACTGAAACATGAAGGTCCGGTTCAGGCAACTTATCTTGATAAAGAGCCTTTGGCTTTAGGGCATTATTACCGGTTGTTTGGCGAAATTCGTCCAGCTCATGCCTATGCCACTCCGGGTGCCTTTGATGTTGAGAAATGGTATCTGGAGCAGAATTATATGACTGGGTTTCGTATCCGGCAGATTCAACCTTTAACTCAGCAAGAGCTCTATGCACTCGGTTTTTCTTCACATCTCAGGCAACAGCAGAGCTTAAGTTCCCAGTTTTTACTCTGGATTGAGCGGAAACGGCTCGAGCTCAGACATTTTATTTATCGGCAACCCCTTAATAATAAAGGCTTAACATTAGCTTTGCTGACAGGAGATGAAAGTCTACTGAATCCAGAAACTGAACAACAGTTTCGCCGTTTTGGCATGAGCCATTTATTAGCGATTTCTGGACCGCATGTTGTGATTTTTGCCCTGATTTTTTGCGCCAGTTTACAGTTTCTGGTTGCCAAATTTGTGCCACATCTCTATCTGAAATGGCCCAAACAATATTTTCTAAGTCTACCCTTTCTCTTGTGTGTTTTGCTGTACTGTGCTTTTGTGGGGTTTGAAATTCCTGCACTGCGGACATTGCTGATCTGCGTTATTGTGACTATATCGATTTGGTTCAGGCTGCATATTCAACCATTGAAACTATTGATCCTGAGTGCAGCAATATTATTGTTGTTTGATCCCTTTAGTATTTTATCTGCTGCCTTCTGGCTGTCCTATGGCGCCTGTTTTGTTCTGTTAAGAATTTATCAGACTCTAGAACGACAACCACTGGGTGAGGTTCAGAATTTAAAGCAACGGTTATTCTTTGCTGGCAAGATTCTGGTGGAATCACAGTGGAAAATTTTTATAGCCCTTTTTCCGTTGATGATTATTTTCTTTAAGCAGATTGCCTGGATTGCGCCAATCAGTAATCTGTTTGCGATCCCTTGGATTGGCTTGCTGATTGTGCCGCTAGATATTATCGCAGCTTTATTTTTCTTTATGGCTGAACCGCTGGCTGCTTTGGTCTTTCAAATAAATAACTTGTTTATTAGTGGCTTATTAGGCTTGCTAAATTTTCTTGATCATTTATTTTCACCTGAATTAATTTCTGTCGCGATGACACCGTGGATGCTATTGCTTAGTATTCTGATACTTTTGATTCTCTTTATGCCACAAGGTCTAGTTCCAAAAGCATGGGCTGCTTGCGGGATTTTTCCTATGATTGCATTGCCATTTTATAGCCATCCATTTCAACTGGCTGTCTTAGATGTAGGGCAAGGTCAGTCGATTTTTGTCCGCCAAGGTCAACACAGCATGTTAATTGATACGGGTGGGAATTATGATGAAAACCGTTTTAGTGTGGGGGAGCAGATCATCCTACCATTTTTATCTGTGCAAGGTGTTTCCAGACTAGATCAGCTGATCTTGACCCATTTGGATCAGGACCATAGCGGTGCCTATCTGCATATTCGTGACCGGCTAAAGGTAAAAGAAATTCTGTCTAGTGAACGACCTGAACTGAATACAAGTATGAAATTTCAATACTGTCGGCAAGGGCAGACCTGGGACTGGAATGAAAAGATTTATTTTCAGATCTTGTCCCCAAAACCTGAAGCATTGAATTCTATTTATGCGAATAAGAATGAAAATTCTTGTGTGATCCATCTTCAGGTCAAGGATGCTTGGCCTTATCAAAACTTTTTATTGATGGGAGATGGTGGTTGGGAAACTGAATATCAATTATTACAACAATATGCCGATTTAAAAGTGGATGTGCTGGTCTTGGGGCATCATGGCAGTCAGCACAGCTCATCCTATCAGTTTTTGCAGCATTATCGTCCACAGTTAACAATAGCATCAGCTGGACGCTTTAATCGTTACGGACATCCTAGTAGCCTGACTCAGGCTAGATTAAATGATCTGAATATTCCCTTACTTAATACAGCACAGCAGGGAAGTGTTGAATTTATCTTAAATAGTAATAATAAAATGCAACTAGAAGCCTATCGAGACAAGTATAAATGGCTAAAACACAAATCGGCTAGATTTCAGCCTGAGTAGAAGCAATAGGATTTTGTTTTGTTTCTAGAGCAAGCTGTGCTTGTTTATCTTGGTAAGCTTTACGGAGATCATTGATTTTTATCAAGGCTTCTTCATGTGGAATATTATAAATATTACCTAGCAAATGATGGGCTTTAAAACGTTTATAGCTCCAGTGATAATGTTCTGGATAACGCTGGATCAGCTCTTCCATTTTTTTAAAGATAATTTCCGTACCTTGATTTGCTGTGGCTGTATAAATTTGCTCATCCAAGGGTTCTATAAACATGTCAAACCCACCATTATGGTTACGCATGGCATAGAGGAACAGGCACTTGGCCTTGGTTTTCTGAATCAGTTTGGCAGTAAGATTACTGGAACTGAGTGGGACACCAAAGAAAGGAATATATTCACCCCCGACATTTGGTGTATGATCTGGCAAAATCACAGTAGTACCGCCTTGCTTTAAGGCTTTAAAAATCTGACGAACTCCACTTTCATCAGTCGGCAGTAAGCTTGCCTGTTCACGGCTACGTGCTTCACGTACAAATTCATCGGCAGCAGGATCTTTGACTGGCTTATACATGATGCTCATTTGGGTATACTGGGCCATATAAGCATTCATGATTTCCCAGGTACCAAAATGTGGAACGACCAATACCAATCCTTTTTGAGCGGATAAAGCTTCTTTAAGTAGACCTTCACCTTCTACTTTATGGATACGCTCAATATTCTTTTCATTACTACTTCCCCAAATATTGAAAAACTCGAAATAAGACATCAGCTCATTGCGGATTGCAGCACGCGTTACCCTTTCGCGTTCTTCTTCTGAAAGTTCAGGTAAACTGATTTTCAGATTGAATCGAATCTGTTCAGAGGTTTTAGAGGTCTTTAATAAATTTACAATGCCTGCAAGACTGCTTGCCATGAATCGCATGACAGGAAGCGGAAGTCGGCTGACAAATTTAAGCAAACCATAGGTGGAATTGTTTGAGCTTGATGCAGACATTGAGGTTAAGTGAATCACAAATAAGGAATAATAGAAAATTATTATAGGATAAAACGATCCATTTAGACAGAATTACCTCAATCAGTGTATATAATGGGCATAATATAATTATGTGTTGGATTGTTTATGTCCGATTGGCCACCAAAACCTGATAATCAAAAACAAACTACACCACAGCCTCAACAACCGACAGGCCCAGAGTGGAAACTGCTGGAAAAAGCAGTACTTGCTTCAGTAGAAGAACAGCGACGCGCCCGTCGTTGGGGGATCTTTTTTAAATTCCTGACTTTTGCTTATTTGTTGTTTATTATTCTGCTAATGGGTAAAAGCTGTAGTACCAGTTCGACGGATGTCAGTACCACCTCGGGTGAGCATCTCGCAGTGATTGATATTATAGGTACCATCGCAGCCGATAAACAAAGCGTAAATAGCAACAACACGATCAAGTCGCTGAAAAAAGCTTATGCCAATAAACAGGTCAAAGCTGTCGTATTGAATATCAACTCTCCGGGCGGTTCACCGGTACAGTCTGATGAAATCTGGCAGGAAATCCAGTATCTGAAAAAACAGTATCCGCAGAAAAAACTTTATGCAGTGATTGGTGATACAGGTGCTTCAGGTGCTTACTACATTGCTTCAGCAGCAGATGAAATTATCGTCAATCCATCGAGTCTGGTCGGTTCGATCGGGGTAATTATGCCGAACTATGGTGTGAATAACCTGATGCAGAAATTGGGTGTGGAAGACCGCACGATGACCTCAGGTGAAAACAAAGCAATTTTATCCATGACCCAACCAGTCGATGCTGCTCAAAAGGCACATGTTCAGGGGGTGCTGGATAATGTCCATGCTCACTTTATCAATGCGGTGAAACAGGGGCGTGGTGCCAAGCTGAAATCGAAAGATCCAGCTATTTTCTCTGGCCTGTTTTGGACGGGTGATCAGGCAGTTAAACTCGGTATTGCAGATCGTACCGGTAGTTTGCAGACACTGAAACGCGAGCTAAAAACTGAAAAAGCCCTAAATTACACCATTGAATATAGTCCATTGGAGTCTGTTCTTGGTCGTATGGGTGCTTCTTTCGGTGAAGGTATTGCAACCTCTGTTGCACAAAAACTCAGCACAGAAAGTCAAGCTAAAATGCAATGAAGCCACTGATTCATTTTGCGCACGCCAATGGGGTACCTTCTCGCGTCTATCAGAAACTTTTTGATAGCTTAAAAGGTGAGTTTGATATTATCTATGTGCCACTTTTGGGTCCAGACAAACGTTATCCGATCGATAATCACTGGAAAAGCCTCACCCAGCAGGTAGTGGATAGTATCGTCCGTCAAGCTAAAGGTCGACCGGTCATTGGATTGGGGCATTCATTAGGTTCGGTGTTAACTTTTCAGGCAGCTTTAAAACAGCCTGAACTGTTTAGTCAGGTGGTTATGCTGGATCCTCCGATGATTATGGGTAAGGAAGCATTTGCTTTGCATATTGCCAAGCTATTCAAGCTTAGAGCACTGGATCAGATGTCTCCGGCAGGATTGTCCAGACGCCGTCGTGATCATTGGGAATCACGTGAACAGGCAGCTGAATTATTGCGTCCTAAAGGTTTCTATCAGGATTTTGATCCAGATTGCTTTCAAGCCTATATGGACTATGCGTTAGTTGAAGACCGAGTGCGGGGCGGAGTGGAGCTTACCATCCCGAAAATGGACGAAGTAAAAATTTTCCGAACCAATCCATCGCTATGGTGGCTTCCTCAAGCCAAACCTCAAGTACCTGTACAGCAGATTGTTGCGAAAAAAGGGCCATTTTTAGCACGCAATTTTCCACAAAAAATGCAGAAAAAGTTTGGGATTCCTTTTGAAGTGTTTCAGGGAGGACATATGTTCCCGCTGGAGCAACCATTGGAAGTCGCGGAACTGATTAAACAGCTAATTCAAAAGCAGTCTTAAAGTATTCTGTTTTGACATCCTCTCCGACCTAAAGGACGGAGATTCCTCCTGCGAGACGCCCATGTCCGAGCGCAAGAATATTCAGTGCTGAGTTTATATCTCTATCGTGGAATGTACCGCACTCCACACACTGCCATTCTCTTATTCCAAGTCCTGCTCTACCTTTCAGACTACTGGAGCGTGAGCCGCAGCACGAGCAAGTTTGGGTGGTATAGGCTTCATTGACTTCTTCATACCATACCCCTGCGTTCTCGCATTTATACTTGAGCATGGTTCTTAAGGTCGTCCAACCTGCATCGAGTACAGACTTAGCTAATTTTGTCTGTGCCAATGCTTTGGCATTCACATTACCAACGAAGATGGCTGCATGTTCATTCACCAGTTTATGACTGAATTGATGCAGCATATTTTGACGTAGATTTTTGATCTTGGCATGAATCGCTTTGACACGTTTTTTATTTCTTGCTCTTTGAGCAATACCAAGTTTTTGTTCATATTGACGATAGATTTTAGGCGCTTTGAACTTTACACCATCTGAGCAAGTCGCAAGGTCTTTGAGTCCTAGATCAATGCCAATTGAGGTTTTAGCGGTGGTTTTCTCTGTTTTAATTGAATCAACCACAAGACATACATACCAACGCCCTCGGCTATCCTCGACAAACGAGCCTGTTTTAACATTGTATTTACTTAGTCCGTAACTATCCCATAGCATGAATTGATGCTTGCCGTATTGGACATACCCATCGGCATATTTCACCGCCACTTTTTTAAATGGAATCCAACCGAGAGAACGTCTAGCATTTTTTTTGTTACTGACACGCCATTTTAGCTTGGCTTTTTTAAATTGCTTTCTTCGAGTAACTAATTCTTCCGCAACTGCCTGTATGGTTTGGCTGTGCAAATTGCACTCTTTTGATGTACCTTTCGTGTATTTAGCAATATCGTAAGCTGAAAAGAATTGTTGTTTTCTTTGCAAGTGTTTAAAACACAAATCATTGACATAGTTCCAGACAAAATTAACTTCAGATGCCAATTGGTCTAGCACCTTGCAATGTTTGTCTTTTATGCGTAATTTAAGTGTCTTCATCACTAAAATATATTTGGTCTATGGATAATAGTCAAGAGATTAGAACAGGTCGTCACTGTGTTTTTAATATGCACGTTCATTTAGTCTTTGTGGCTAAATATCGTAGAGATGTTTTTACCAAAGCTATGCTCGAAACTATGAATGAAGTATTCAAGCGCATTTGCTTAGACTTTGAAGCTAAGTTGGTAGAATTTGATGGTGAGCATGATCATGTTCATTTACTTGTGAACTATCCACCAAAAGTAGCTATTTCTAGCTTGGTTAACAGCCTAAAAGGTGCATCTAGTCGTATTTTAAGAACTAAACACCCTGAAATTAAAAACAAATTATGGGGGAATGCTTTGTGGTCGCCTAGTTATTTCGCTGCATCGTGTGGAGGTGCTCCCATTGGGATTATTAAACAATATATCCAACAACAGCAAACACCGCATTAGCAATCCTAGCTAATCCCCACAAGGGGGACTAGCGGATTGCAGCCTTATATCCCCGCCCTGAAGGGCGAGGTTTTACGGCTAAAGGGATAAATAAAAAACGCATCCTCGGATGCGTTTTTTATGCAGTTTAAAACTTAAAATTTACAGAACTGTACCGGCTCATGCATCGGCTGACCGCGATAAGTCACCCCAGTTTCCGTATGCTGAATGGTACCTGTACAGATCCATTCCACCACTTGAGGGTAAATCAGATGTTCAAGTACATGTACTCGCTGCGCCAAGCTATGTGCAGTATCCTGATGGGATACTTTTAACACGCCTTGTGCCAGTGCCTGACCAGCATCCAGTTCTGCTGTCACATAATGTACGGTACAGCCATGCAGGACATCACCAGTATTCAGTACCCGTTGATGGGTATGCATGCCTTTGTAGTTTGGCAATAGGGAAGGATGGATATTGACCATTTTCCCTTCCCAGGCTTTGACAAATTTTTCACTTAAAATTCGCATAAAGCCTGCCAGTACTACCAGATCCACATTCCAATCTAACAGTTGCTGATGCATGACATCATCAAAAGCTTCGCGGTTTGGATACTGTTTGTGTTCAATCACCGCAGTCTGGATCCCAGCCTGTTGGGCACGGGTTAAGGCATATGCTTCAGGCTTGTTGGAAATTATCCCGACAATTTGCCCTGAGAGATTGGCATCAATCAGGGCCTGCAGGTTGGATCCACTGCCTGAAACAAGAACAGCAATTTTAGTCATGCGATTATGCGAAGATCACGCGGATTTTTTCATCAGCGCCTTCTACAGACTCAGCATTGTCCACAATGTGACCCATTGCCCATGCTTTTTCGCCTAAGTTGTTTAGCACTTCAATGGATTTATCCGCATCAGCGGCATCTACAGCCAGTACCATGCCCACGCCACAGTTGAAGGTGCGGTACATTTCAAACTGTTCTACACCACCTTCGCGTTGTAACAGTTTGAACAGTTCTGGCCATTCCCAAGAAGATTCATTAATCACTGCTTGAGCACCATTTGGTAGTACACGCGGTAGGTTGCCTGGCAAGCCACCACCAGTGATGTGTGCCATGGCATGCACATCAACCTGTTTTAGCAGTTTAAGAATCGATTTGACATAGATACGGGTTGGTTCCATTGCTGCATCAGCAAGAGGACGCCCATCTACGAGCTGGTTTAAATCAACATTCTTCACTTCAAGAATTTTACGTAGCAGCGAGTAACCGTTAGAGTGAGCGCCTGAAGAAGCTACACCAATCAGTACATCACCTGCTTTGACTTTAGAACCATCAATAATTTTGCTTTGCTCAACGACACCGACACAGAAACCTGCCAGGTCATAGTCTTCGCCTTCATACATACCTGGCATTTCAGCAGTTTCACCGCCTACCAATGCACAGCCTGCAAGCTCACACCCTTTACCGATACCAGTCACGACATTTGCAGCAACATCAACATTCAGGTGACCCGTTGCATAGTAGTCCAGGAAGAACAGTGGTTCAGCACCACACACCAGAAGATCGTTCACACACATTGCTACCAGATCCTGACCAATGGTGTCATGACGGTTTAAATTCAGTGCTAAACGTAATTTTGTACCAACACCATCGGTGCCAGATACGAGAACAGGCTCTTCATAACCTTTAGGGATTTTACAAAGTGCACCAAAGCCACCTAGGCCGCCCATAACTTCAGGACGGGAAGTACGCTTTGCGACAGATTTGATACGGTCGACTAACGCGTCGCCCGCTTCAATATCGACACCTGCATCTTTGTAGCTTAAACCAGTGTTTGGGGTAGAAGTTGAGTTGCTCATAATGAAGTCTCCGCATTCGCGGCGCTGATTATACCTGAATATACGAAACTCTTATGTTATTTATGCCCTAAAATGTTATCTTTATTAAAATATTTTACTTTTTATAACGATTAATAGAGAAAAGGCGAGATTAGATGGTAGATCGTACCTTACGTCGCATTTTTATCCTGGCTGGTATTGCCTTGATTGCGTGGGTGTTATACCTGCTGAAACCTGTGGTCATTCCGTTTGTTGGTGCATTTTTGCTCGCTTATCTCTTTAGTCCTTTAGTTAATCGCCTACATCATATTGGTCTGCCGCGTTGGCTCTCTATCAGTATTGTTTTTATTGGGATTGGTGTGGTTTTAACTTTAGCAATGTGGTATCTGGTGCCATTGGTGTGGAAACAGCTCATGTATGCGCGTGACAGTATTCCAGCCGGAATTCACTGGATTAATTATACATTTTTGCCTTGGTTATCTAGCACTTTTAATCTGGTTCCAATGGAAATCGATACTGCACAGATTTCTGATATGGTGATGGATTATGTGCAAACTAACTATAGTGCTGACAGTATTCAGGCCGTGGCACTGAAACTGGCTCAATCTGGGATTAGCTTTATTCAGGTTGGTGGAACCATTGTTCTGATTCCGATTATTGCTTTCTATTTCTTGCTGGACTGGGAGCGCATGCTCGATAGCTTACGCCGTCTCATTCCACGACCTTATGAAAAAAGCACAATGGAAATTGTGGGTGAATGTCATGAAGTCCTGGGTGCCTTTGTGAAAGGCCAGTTTTTGGTGATGGTTCTACTTGGGGTGGTTTACGCGGTCGGTTTGCAGCTAATAGGTCTGGAAGTTGGTCTAATCATCGGTATGGTGGCTGGTCTGTGCAGTATTATTCCTTACCTCGGTTTTGCCGTAGGTATCATCGCAGCGATGGTTGCGACCTTATTCCAATTTGGCATCGACTGGTGGCAATTAGTGCTGGTAGGGATCGTGTTTATGGTTGGACAGGCCGTAGAGGGTTATATCCTGCAACCATTTTTGTTGGGTGATAAAATTGGTCTATCACCGGTTGCTGTAGTATTCGCGGTATTGGCTGGTGCGCAATTAGCCGGTTTCTTGGGTATGCTGATTGCTCTGCCGGTCGCAGCTGTAATCGTTGTATTACTTCGTCATGCACGTGAATTCTATGAAAAAAGTGCGATGTACGGCCAACAGGCTATGGTAGTACAGGATGCTTCTACCGGATCAGTGAATATCGAAACCTCAGACATGAATGTAGATGTTGAACTGAAACCATCCGAAGTGAAAACACTGCAAGCTGATGAAAAACCGAGTAAGATTGAAGAAAACTAGCTTAAAGATGGATAGGCCAAATAATAGATATGCGTCAATTGCAACTTGATATTGAACCCCAGCTCGATGCCCGAATCAGTGATTTTTCGGGTCCCGGATGGGGACATGTGATTGATGCAATCCGTCAGTTACATGCAGGCCTGATTAAACAGTTTTATGTTTATGGTGGAGCAGGTACGGGGAAAAGTCATCTGCTCTCTGCGATCTGTGATTCGTATCTGGAAGTAGGTAAAACTGCAATTCAGGTTTCCTTGCTCGAACTCTTGGATGCACCAACTGAAGCGATTACTTCATTAGACCGATATGATCTGGTTGCTTTGGATGATATTGAGGCCATTAGTGGTGTACCACACTGGCAAAAAGCAGTTTTTCATTTGATTAATAACAATAATGAGGGGGGAGGGCAATTGGTCTTTTCTTCTCGTGTAGCACCGATTGAGCTGAAATTGGAACTTCCGGATTTACAGTCACGTTTGACACAAGCAGTGAGTACCCGTGTACCGAATGGCAGTTTATATGCGGACCGTTTTGCTTTAGTGACTTCTGTACTTGATCGACGTGGAATTCATTTAGATCAGCAAATTCTTGATTACTTATTAAATCATGGCCCTCATCAAACTTCGGTTCTTTTACAAACTTTAGAGCAGATTATTCAACTACTTAAAGGGGAAAAATTGAAGGTCAGCAATGCGAATTTGCGCCAGATTTATGCTTTGATTGATGAATATCGTTAATAAATAAAAATCTTGAGTAATTAATCAAATTATGACAAATTAGAGCAAAATAATTTAAATTTCGCCAGGATAGGCGATGTTTTGAATAAAAAATAAAGAATTTAAAAACAGGAGAAAGTCATGCTCAAGAAGAGCTTAGGCATTGGTTTGCTATGCATGATGGGGCATGCTTACGGTGCTGACATTGTTGTTACTACGACTGAAGATATTGTTAAGGATGATAAGGAATGTTCACTTCGTGAAGCTATTGAATATGTGAATCTCGGTTTGGCCAAAGAAGGTTATATGGGCTGTGGTGGGGAAAATTCAACAGCAAATATTTTACTTACAGATAAAAAAAACTACCTCCTGAATAAACATATAGAAATTAAAAAATCTCTAAATATTAAGTCCGTTGATGAAGATAGTAATGTAGTGACAGACCGTAACCGTGTTCAAGGTCTATACAATGCACGCATTAAGATGAAGGGAAAGGATAATATTTTCCGTATACTAAGTGGAGATGACTTTGTTTCAGTGACATTTAAAGAACTTGATTTAGAAGGGTGTGGGCAATCAAGTTGTGCTGTAGAAGGGGGGATAGTCTATAACAAAGGTAAGGCAACATTTGAGTATGTGAAATTAAGCCACGGCAATGCATCTAAAGGTGGTGCGATTTATAATGTGGGTAATTTCGGAAATTATCTAGGTTCCATTGAGGTTCGCAGTAGTTTAATCATTGAAAATGAAGCGACCGAAGGTGCTGTGCTCTATAGTGAACATCCGAGCTATTCAATTCAACAAAGTGTCATACGTAAGAATAAAACGACTGCTTCAAACAGTGTAAACATATTTACTAAAGCCCCTTTTTCAGCTTTAAATCCTGATGATTTACGAGTAGGCGCAGCTCGTATTGTAAGTAGTACTCTGGTACAAAATACAGGAAATATTTTAAATCTGGTCGATGGTATTATAGCGAATAATCTTACAATTGTTGATAACCAAGGTGCAGGGGTGCTTTTACAAGCACCATATGCTAAGGCATATCTAGCAAATAGCATTATTTTAAAAAACCATCAGGACTGTGTTTTTAATAATGATAAATCTTTAATACAAAATAACTTGACTAGTATAAGTTGTGGTGATGGTAGCAATGAAGCACCAAACCAAATTTATAAAGGGACACAACTAATCGCAACTAAAGATGGTAGCAGTCAAGGTAGCTGTTTAAGTTTAAGAGAGAATAATCGTTCAGAATTGTGTCCATTTGAAACAGCTGAAAATACATTTTTAGGTTATATGCGTCCCCGTATCTTATTAAATTATAGGTCAATTAAAGAATCACCAATTGTGAATGCTGGTAGTTCAACAATAGCAGAAAATGTATTATCTTGTGAGTCTTCCGATCAACGAGGCACGAACCGGTCCTTTAATAATGCAGAATGTGATAGAGGTGCGATTGAAATTATAGTCCCAACATCTGGTCAGTTGACAGGTCAGGATTTAAAAGCTGGAGAAATTGCAAAATTTTCTATTGCAAAATTTTTAGGGGATAGCGATCTGATTCCCAAAGAAGAATGTAATTCCATTATTGGTAAGAATCCAAATAATGAGCCGTGGCAAGATGGTTGTTTGCGTATAGTACAAACCAAAACTCCATCAAAAGGGTCAACACAAATCGATATTCATGGCAATTTAGTGTATACCCCAGATTCGGCTTGGCATGGTGCAGATATTTTTGAAGTGCAAGTAGTTACGAGTTCGACACGCTTTAACGTCTCAAAACCATATTTACCTATCACAACACAAATTGTGCAAGAACCCGATAATAAATTTGAAGATAAGACAGTAAAAACATCGGGCGGTTCATTAGGTATATTGGGAATACTAGGATTACTGAGCTTAATTAGCTTACGTGGTTTGCGTAAAAATTAAGGATAAAATAATGCAAAATTATAAAAAAGGAATATTAGCGCTAGCTGTAGTTTCGGCAATGAGTTTGATGGCAGCTGAGGATAAAACTATTCGGGTCACAACATTGGTAGATGAAGATGGGGAAAATGCCAGTGCTTGTTCATTACGTGAAGCAATTAAAACTGCAAAATTAGACAAATCATATGGTGGTTGTAATGTTGGTCGCACACTTCGTTTAGATGGAAGTGCACCTGACCAAATCCAGCTCAAAGCCGGTACTTATAAAATTGACCGTGAACTCGTTGTTGAATCTGCAATCAACATTTATGGTGAAAGCGCATTTAATTATACAGAGCGTAGCCCAATTACCCTACTTTATCCAAAAAAAGAAGCGCTTAAAACAGTCATTGATGCACAAGGCAAATCCCGTATTTTTAATACGGTTGAAAGCCAAGCTGCTCTAAATGTTTATCAGATTTCTATCCGAAATGGACGAGCTGTCAAGAATTCAAATGTAGTCAATAGTGGAAATGGTGGTGCTTTATATGTTGCAGGGCCACTTGGTATTTATAGCAGTGAAATTATCGGTTCATCTGCCGATGTGAATGGCGGTGCCATTTATGCGATAAGTCAGAATGGACAAAAGACAGTTACCATTAATGACAGTCGTATTGAAAAAAACAAGGCTCAACAATTCGGCAGTGTATTTGCAATGGAATGTAGCGCCAATTTAGCAAATACAGAGTTGGGGTTGCAGGTATCCAATTCAAGCCTTATTCGTAATGGTGCACTATCAGATCAAAGTATTTTTGATTTCTGTGGTTACGCTACAAGCAGTTTCTTAAATTCGACAATTGCTCAGAACCAGACAGGGGGCTATGTATTTAATTTTGTGAATAGAGCAGATAAACCCCTTCATTCAAGTTCTAATTTAAGTTTAAGCAGTAATACCATTGTTGAGAATACTGCGAAATCAGTATTGTTCTATGACAACGTCGGTGCAAAGCTTTTAAGTTATAACGTGCTCGCGTATAACGCTGGAAAATCTTGTGAATATGCTTTAAATGGAGGCAATCCAAGTCTAAATCAAAATATTCTTTTCGCACATGTGCAAAATGCTTTCGAATTAACAGGCAAGTCTCAATGTGTATTACCAGAACGATCATCAGAACAGACTGCAACGCAGCTTATTGACTTATCTGCTGTCAGCATGAGTAGTGTACTCAGTAAGTTCTTGGAACCTGCGGTAGATAATCGATATCTTGGTATTTACTATCCACGTGATAATAAAACGGCAAATGATTTAGTGGATGTGAAAGGCGAAGGTTGTGAAGCAACAGATCAACGTGGTATCAGCCGAGATGTAGGTATGTCTCTGAGATTGAACCCCGATCAGGCCAATAGCTGTGAGATTGGTGCGGTTGAAATACGTAATTTAATGGCAGGTGATGTTGAAGACTTAAAAAATTCATCACATATAGAGCTGATGGACTTTTATCAATCCAATATCGATGAATTGGAAGCATTAATTGAAGATCAAAATACACCAAAAGAAGAATTGGCAGGATTAAAAGAGGAGCTAAAAGAGTATCAGGATCTCAAATCCTATACGGAGAAGTTCCGAAAATATCGTGCAATTTATATTGATCCATTTAAACAGTCGACTTTACAAGAAGCTTTTGATGGTTCAAACATTAAAGTTACAGCATTAAATGCCTCGAATTATAATGTAAGTACGAAAGTACTAGGTGTGGGTGCACTTGCAGGTGAAGGGAATTCCTTAAAATTAGATGGCTATGAGGACCCTGCGCTGAAGTGTGAATGGAAAACGGGCCTTAATCGTATAATGATGTATCGTACGGATGGCAAAGTTACCAGTGCAACCGATCAGGAATTCTGTACTTATACCTTAGTTGATAAAAATACCAATGCGAAAAGTTCAGGTGTTCTTGCAGCATCTTTTGTCAACATTGCACCGATTGCAAAAAATGATTTTTACAAAATTAGCCCTGATAGTGGTTTAACGATTACAGTTAATCCTTTAGAAAATGACAGTGATGAAGGGGATGGTGATCGTAGCACAGCACAAGGAAAGCCAGCCTTTTATAAAGACAAAGATGGTAAGGAAATTCCAATCCGTATTGTCAGTTTACCTTCTGGTGTAACTTTGAAAGCTGAGCGTGAAGGGCCATGTCCTGGTGACTATCAGCGAGAAACTTGCTATGGCGGCAAGCTTACTTTTAGTGTAAATAATAACCTGAGCCAGTTTAGCTATAGCATGGACTATAATGTCTTTGATGCAGATGAAATGATGTCAAACACAGCAACAATTGTATTAGAGAATACTGCAAAAAATACGAATACTTCATCTAGTGGTGGCGGCTCATTTGGCATCTGGGGATTATTTGGATTGTTGGGCTTAGCTGGATATCGTCGATTCAAAAATTAATATAATAATATTAAATAAAAAGCCTCCAGATGGATAATGCCAGTCAGTTAAGCAAATATTAGTAAAATGTAGTAAAAATGAGTGTATGTAAATACGCTCATTTTTTTTATGACTTTATCTGAAAATTTAGATTGCACCCTTCAACATTCTTTACCTTCACTTAGCCATTTTAGTGAATTTATTGATTTCAACTGGATTGAGGAAAGTCTGAATCAAACAGGTAAGGCATCAATTAGAAGAAGGAAGTTACCCGCTGAACATGTGGTATGGCTTGTCATTGGACTCGCTTTATTTCGAAATCAACCTATCGGATATGTCGTAGAACAACTAAAACTTGTATTTGGTACAACAGGATATTGTGTTCCTAGCGCAGTAGTACAAGCACGACAACGTTTAGGATCAGAACCTTTAAATGCGCTATTTTCTTTACTTAGCCAAGCCTGGTTTGAAGAATCTCAGCAGCAATACTCAAACTTTCACGGTCTGAGTGTGTGCGCTGTTGATGGTGTTGTTTGGTCTATGCCTTATACAGATGAGAATTTTGCACACTTTGGTTCATCTAAAGGAAAAACTGCTGATGCTCCTTATCCACAAGTGAGAGCAACCTGCTTAGTAAATACCGCGACCCATGAAATTATAGATGCTCAAATAGGCAGTATGGATCAAGGTGAACTCACACTGGCAAGCCAATTATCTCCTTGTTCACACAGTATTACCCTATTTGATCGAGCCTATTTCTCTGCAGATTTTCTCATCGGGTGGCAAAAACGTGCAGAAGAAAGTCATTGGCTTATGCGTGCAAAAGATAATTTACGGTATGAGATTGTGGAGCGTAATTCGCAACATGACTTTCATATTAGAATGCCGATATCAACAAGAGCTAAAAAACTTAATCCAGCCTTAGGAGATTATTGGGAAGCACGTCTCATTGAGGTTGAGCAGGCAGGTAAGATTAGACGTTATATCACTTCACTAATAGATTCAAAGAGATATCCATTATTAGCTTTAGCAAAACTCTATGCCCAGCGTTGGGAAATAGAAATGTGTTACCGAGAAATCAAGAGTAACTTACAGGAAGGGAAGCATTTAAGGAGTAAACAACCTACCTTGATTTATCAAGAGTTATGGGGAGTCTTTATTGCCTATAATATTCTAAGAAGACAAATGAAATATATGGCTCAACGTGCAAAAGTCAGTCCTTTGAGAATGAGCTTTCATATTACCTCTATTGCTATCCTTAACCTATTGAAGTTTGATTCTTTGGCTTCCGCAGGCAATTTGCCTAAACATCTAGAAAGTTTAATGGAAAAATCTAAAAGGTATGTTTTACCGAAAAAAAGAAGTAGAAACTACCCACGAGTTGTGAAAGGGAAACCACAGAAATACCCAAAAAAATGCCAGTCAATCTCTTAACTGACTGGCATTACTCCAGATGGAGGCTTTTTTATTACTTATTTAGAGGGAGATGAATTCTATAAATGAAGATAAATGTAAGCATCCGGCTAACACAGCCTTACCAAGCGATCCTATAAGCCTTAATTTAGTCCCCACTTAAAAACAAGTGGGGACTAAAATTTATGACTACAAATCACCAGACATCCATCGCATCTCTTGCGAAAAAACGAAGAACATACAGTGCTGAATTTAAACAGCAGATCGTTCAGGCTTGTAAAGCACCGGACGTTTCAATTGCTTCGGTCGCTTTGCAACATGGATTGAATACAAATCTTGTATCCAAATGGATTCGCTTAATTGATGGTAAGCCAGGGAATGATCGCTCACCACTACCGAATAAACCTGCATTTATTGCCTTATCTTGCTCTGCACCATTAGATCCTACTCCTGCTGACATGTTAACGGTTCAAATTACTTTACCCCACTCAAAAGTAGAAATTGGCTTGAAATGGCAAGTATCAGAAATATCTGCTTTAGCAGAATTACTCAAGGCACTTGCAACATGATCCGCATTGATGAAATCTGGCTTTCTACCCAACCTCTGGATATGCGAGCAGGGATGGATACTATCATGGCTCAGGTGGTGAGAGCCTTTGGCTACATCAAACCGCATTGTGCTTACCTGTTCTGTAATAAACGTGGCCATCGCATGAAAGTACTGGTACATGATGGACTGGGCATCTGGCTGTGTGCCCGGCGGCTGGAACAGGGCAAATTTCACTGGGCTCAAGTTCACCAAGGTGAAACCGTGGCCCTCAGCCCGGAACAGTTACAGGCACTGATCCAAGGTTTGCCCTGGCAGCGCATTGGACGACAGCAGGTGGTGACGATGCTTTAAACCAGGCTGTTCCATTCTGCTATTCTCCAAACGTTCTATTTCATTCTTCTCATGACCTCAGGCATACTGCGGTCATGAATACGCTGCCTGACTTAAGCCAACTGACCCATGAACAACTGCTGGAATTCACCAGGCAGTTGGCGCTGCAGCATCAGTCTCTGGCACAATCAAACCAGCAATTAGATGCCAGAGTTCAACATCTTGAAGTCACCAATCAGCAATTAGATTCTAAAGTTCAACATCTTTCTATTCTCAATCAAAAATACGAGCATGAACTCGCACTATTTAAACAGCACAAATTCGGCAGTAAAAACGAACATCTCACTGCAAAACAAATCCATCTCTGGGATGAAGCGGTCGAAGAAGATATTGCAGCCGTTGATCTAGAATTAGAACGATTAAATGCAGATAAAACCGATGCAGCGACACACAAAGCCAAAACCAATAAACCTAAACGTCGACCACTGCCAGATCATCTACACACCATCCGTATTGAGCATGAACCTGCATCAACCCAATGCGCTTGTGGCTGCCAACTCCGTCGTATCGGCGAAGATGTCAGTGAAAAACTGCATTTCAGACCGGCACAGTTCTATAAGGAACAGCATGTCCGTGGCAAATGGGTCTGTGATCAGTGTGACACCCTGACTCAGCAAGCGATGCCCGCCTATGTGATTGATAAAGGCATTGCTTCACCTGAACTGCTCAGCCATGTGTTGGTATCGAAATATGCCGATCATTTGCCGCTGTACCGTCAACGTCTGATCTATCAGCGGGCGGGAATCGAACTTTCTAGATCAACTTTATCTGACTGGATAGGTCGCTGCGGTGTAGAACTGGAACCTCTGGCCAATGCCTTAAAAGAGGTGGTACTACAACAGCAGGTGCTGCATGCAGATGAAACACCGGTCACCATCATGCGGATGGGTGAGAATGATAAAAAACCGAAGAAAGGTTATGTCTGGGCCTATGCCACTACACAGTACAATCCAGTTCAGGCAGTGATCTATGACTTTCAGGATAGTCGTTCAGGCCAGCATGCTGCAGAGTTCTTGAAAGGCTGGCAGGGCTATCTAGTCTGTGATGATTACAGTGGTTATAAAGCACGCTTTAAATCAGGCCAGGTCATAGAGGTGGGCTGCATGGCCCATGCACGTCGTAAATTCCATGAACTGCATGTGACCGGGAAAAGTCAGGTCGCTGAACAGGCATTGGTGCTGATTCAGAAACTGTATGCGATAGAAGCAGAACTCAGGAAAAAGACCGATGGTACAGCGGAAGACCGCCGCGAATACCGACAACAGCATAGTCAACCAGTGATGCAACAACTATATGAATGGCTCAACCAATATCATCTGACAGTGCCATCGAGTTCTCCCACCGCCAAGGCGATCAATTACACTCTGAAGCGTTGGCCAGCTTTAAGCCGCTATCTGGATGATGGCAATCTACCTATTTGCAATAATTGGGTCGAGAATCAGATGCGTCCCTGGGCGTTGGGGCGCAAGAACTGGCTGTTTGCAGGTTCGCTGCGCAGTGGTCAGCGAGCGGCAAACATCATGACGTTAATCCAGTCAGCAAAGCTGAATGGCTTGGATCCGTATGCCTATTTAAGTGATGTGCTGAAAAGGCTGCCGACGCATAAAGCGACCCAAATAGAAGAATTACTACCACATCGCTGGAAACCTAAATCGAATTAAAAATTGGTATGGGATTCAGCGGACGCTTACAGATAAATTAATGCTCAGTAACTATAAGATGTTTGTTGATATACTCTTCTCGAATAGCCTGGCGCTGTTCTGGAGAGGCTTTTTGCATACGTGATGCCAGTTCTCTACGTTCATGGGTGCTCATGCGCTGCCAAGTTTCACGCATTTTCTGTTTTTCAGCTTCAGGTAGCTGGGTAAACCAGTCCATGCGTTGCTGCAGGTTTACACTTTGTTGTGCTGGAAGTTCTTTCAAAGTTTGATAACGTTTGATTAATGCTGCCTGTTCTGAATCAGATAAGCTATCCCAGGTTTCACTGACTTGTGTATTGGCATCTTTAGAAAAAATCCAGAAGCGTTCGAAGCCTGCAAAACTAGTTTGCAGAAAGCCAAAAGCACAAAAAGCAATCGCCAGTTTCTTAGCTGCCATGTGGCACCTTGTCCTCACCTAAAACCATGAGCATTTCCAAGTCCTCTACCATTTGAGGAGAAAGCTTAGGAGTGGAAACAACCTGAGTTTGAGGTTCATCATGAGTGGCAATATTCGGTAATACAACTATGCCAGCAATAGCCGCTGCGAGAGCAAAGCCCGACATTTTCAGAAAGGCAAAACGGGATTCTTTAGTGTCCTGAATTTCTTCAAGTACACGGTTCATCACAACAGCTTTGCCCTTGTGCTGTTGTGCCATACCATCAAGTTTGGAAGTTACTTGCTTTAAGAAATCATCTTGATTCATTCGGATGACCCTCCCAGAAATGGATCGAGGTGTGCAAGTGAGGCACGTAGACCTTGGATTGCACGGTGATAGTGGGTTTTTACACTGCCTTCGCTGCAGTTCATAATCTGTGCGGTTGTGTGGGTATCAAAGCCTTCCCATGCCCGGAGCATAAAGGCCTGTTGTTGACGGACAGGCAACTGTGAAATTGCCTGTTGAATTTCTTCAGCAGTCACAGCCTGATCCAGAAATTCCAGAGGTGAAGGCGTAGTTTCATCGACGAGATCATCGAGTTCTGACTCATCATCTAGCTGAATTTTCTTGAAAAAGGAAAATGGCTGAGCACGACGGGCTTCTTTCCGCCGCCAGTCCTGTAACTTGTGATTCAAAATGGTGTAAAACAGCGGATACCATTCTTCGGTCGAACGGTCGGCATATGATTTATGCAGGGAAATGAAGGCTTCCTGAACCAGATCCATGGCAATGCCATGCTGGCCTTGAGTGGCACTTTCCATCATCACTAAGGCACGACCCGTCACATCCTGCATGAAATTCTTCAGGCGTGACTCAGCCGTACTCTTAAGAGTACTCGCATCTTGAGCCTTCAGCTGTTTTGGTGCTAAATCCATAGAGATGGAAAATCCCGTCATTGGATACCCACCATTATTTCCAAGTACATATTCATATAACGTTAGAAATAATGGTTCGGTTGACATTACACATGATTATTTTTCTAGTGTAATCTATTTTTTATACAGGTCGCTGAGAAATACAATAAAGTAACTGAAAATGCAGGTTTAGATGCGTTGACGGACCATTTCAAAGAAGCAGATGGAACCGGCAATCGCCACATTCAGGGATTCCTGACCACCTGGTTGTGGAATGGTCACGGCTTCTGCGTGTTCTAGGGCATAGTCAGAAACGCCTTGGCCTTCATTGCCTAAAATCCAGACACAAGGTTTACGCAAGTCTTTACTATACAGGCTGCTAGAACGGTGTGAACTGGTCACATAGACTGGAATTTTGAAATTATCTAATACATCTTTAAGTTCCACATTTTCAAAGCATTGCAATGAAAAATGCGCACCCATCCCGGCACGTAACACACGTGGCGACCATAGTGACGCCGAACCTTTGGTGCAGATGATCTGGTCAATACCCGCAGCAGCAGCAGAGCGGAGCAGGGTGCCGACATTGCCTGGATCCTGTACGTTTTCCAGAATTAGGGTATCCGCCGTGTAATCGACTGCTTGGCTAGAACTTGGAATATCGACAATCGCCATACAGGCCAGTGAAGTACCGAGGGTACTCAGGTCCTTATAAAGTGATTCGCCAATCACAAAAACCACACCGGTGTATTTTTGCAGAATGGTGTCAAAGTCTGGATGTTTCAGGGCATTTTCTGTCGTGAAAATAGAGTTAATTTTCTTATTTTCATGTAGCCATGCAAGACACAGATGTGTACCTTCCAGTACGGTTTGTCCTTGTTTTTTTCGATACGAATTCTGCTCAATCAGCCCCCTAAGGTGCTTGATTTTCGGATTGTCTTTGGATTCAAGGAAGATAGTTGGCATGGGAGAGAAGTCCACGGCAGTCAGTAGCGTACCAACTGCCGTTTAAAAAGATTAATTGTGGTAGCTGGTTACAAGATCAACTTCGTTTTTAGAACCGATGATCACAGGAACACGCTGATGCAGCTCAGATGGCTGAATGTCCAGAATACGCACACGACCAGTCGTTGATGCACCGCCAGCCTGTTCAATCAGCATACTCATTGGGTTTGCTTCATACATCAGACGCAGACGACCGGCTTTTTTCGGATCTTTAAAGTCGTATGGGTACATAAAGATCCCGCTACGGCACAGGATGCGGTGAATATCACCCACCATACATGCAACCCAACGCATATTGAAGTCTTTTTCACGTGGACCAGTTTTACCAGCCAGCAGTTCGTCGATATAGCGTTTTACTGGAGCTTCCCAGTGACGTTGGTTTGATGCATTAATCGCATATTCTTTAGTATCTGCAGCAACCTGAACGCCTTCAGCAGTCAGCAGGAATTCTTTGGTTTCAGGATCAAAGGTGAAGAACACGGTACCTGCACCGACAGTCAGCGCCAGCATGGTTGAAGGGCCATACAGAACATAACCTGCAGCAACCTGATTTACACCGGGTTGCAGGAAGTCTTCAGCCTGAGTCACCGCATTTTTTGCCGGCAGGATCGAGAAAATCGTACCGACACACATATTGATGTCGATGTTGCTGGAACCATCGAGTGGATCAAACAATACTAGATACTGACCATTTTCCTGAGCAGTAGTGAATTCATCCAGTTCTTCAGAAGCTAGGCCACCAACGTTTGGATGCACTTTTAATGCATTGATGAGATAGTCATTAGAAATAACATCCAGTTTCTTCTGCTCTTCACCTTGCACATTTTCATGCTGAGCACTGCCCAATACACCAGCCAATGCACCCTTTTGTAAAGCCTGATCAATTGACTTACAAGTATTTGCTATTGTTTCAATTACTTGTGCAAGTTCAGGGGTGAGATTCCCAGTTTTATTCTGTAAAAATTGGGAAAGGCTGAGGTTAGACATGTCAGGAAAGCTCCGAATCAGGATTTATCAGAATGATAAAAATGTTATTGCGTCATATTTTAGATGAGAACGGAGTAAAAGAAAAATTAAACTGCGACTATTTGCTATGATTTTACACTTGCAACTCGGCTAGAAAATGCTATGTTGATGGAGAAAGGAAAATATCGGTACAGGAGCACAAAGATGACGACATTAAAATTTGATGCGACTCCAACGCCAAGCGAAGCCATTAATTTAGACGAAATTTCTGAAGAAACGATGAAGGAAGCCTGGAAGGCTTACGAGGCTAAACCGGAGTACAAAAAGTTCAACAAACATGACATGATTGAATCGCTGCAGCCCAAAAAAGAAAATGCAGTAAAATAATCATTCAAAATTTTCAACATCCATAAAAAAGCACTCATTGGTGAGTGCTTTTTTATTTTCTGACTGAAAATGCTTATTTCAGCAGAGGTGGTACCGCTTCGTAGTTAATTTCTACACGGCGGTTCTTCTGCCAAGCGCTTTCGTCATGGCCTGGATCAACCGGCATTTCTTTACCATAGCTTACCGCTTCCAGTTGGCCCGCATTCACACCGGTGGTGATCAGGAAGCTTTCTACAGCCTTGGCACGGCGTTCACCGAGTGCCATGTTGTATTCACGGGTACCACGTTCATCGGTATGGCCAGTTAAAGCCACACGTGAGTTGGCGTTAGCCATCAGGAACTGTGCATGTGCTTGCAGAGTACGGATGTCTTCATTTGACAGTTCGCTGCTGTCATAGTCGAAGTACACCACACGTTTTGCCAGGTAAGCTTTATTTTCAGCAGTCACACCTTTAGAAGATGCACCAGCCAGGCTTTGTGCATTCAGGGCTGCATCTTCACTTAAGCCTTGGGTATCAACAGTGGTTGCTGAACCTGGTGCAACGTCACCAGTTTGAACTTCGGTTGCAGGTTTACGGCTGGCACAGCCGGTCATGACCAGTGCAGCAGTCAGTAATGGAAGTGCGAATAGTTGTACTTTTTTCATCTTCATCTCCATGAAGTTTGATTAATGTTAAAGCATGAAATTATTTTGGTGCCCAAGCTGGTTCACGAACTTCACCTTGTTCGCTAGGCAGGTTCATACGGAACCGGCCGTCCAGTGACATGATCGATAACAGACCACGTGAACCTTCACGAGTGGCATACACCACCATTTGACCATTCGGTGAGAAGCTTGGCGATTCATCCAGACTGGTTGGAGTCAGGATATTATTCACGCCTGAGTTCATATCTTGGATGGCAACTTTGTAATTGCTACCGCTAGGACGATGAACTAATGCAAGTTTCTTACCATCAGCACTTAAAGAACCACGGGCATTGAACGCACCACGGAAGGTAATCCGTTTGGTGCTACTGGTATTAAAATCGTAACGATAAATCTGTGGTGTGCCACCGCGGTCTGATGTGAAGATGAACGATTTTCCATCCGGCGCATAACGCGCTTCAGTATCAATGGCTGAGTCATTGGTCATGCGTTTCAACTGACGGGTTTCCAGATTCATTTCATAGATTTCAGGATTGCCATGCATCGATGCGGTGAACAGCATGCTCTTGCCATCTGGTGAGAAACTTGGTGCACCATTCAGGCCACGGAAGCTGGCCAATTTTTCACGTTGACCGGTTGCCAGATTCTGCAAATAAATGGCTGGGCGCTTAGTTTCAAATGAAACATAGGCAATCTTTTTCGCATCCGGTGTCCAGGCTGGAGACAAGATTGGATCACGTGAAGTCAAAATGGTTTTTGGCTGTTCACCATCTGTGTCAGCAATTTGCAGGGTATAACGCTGATCGGGAGTTGCAGGGTTACGCAGTACATAAGCGATACGGCCACTAAAATCACCCGGAATGCCGGTTAATGCTTGGAAAATCGCATCACTGATCATGTGGGCAGCCTGACGGGTACGGGTTGCCGGAACTGTCAGCAGTTCATTTAATAAGTACTGTTTTTTCTCGATGTCATACAGCTGGTACTGGATTTCATATGAGCCATCAGCATTGGTCTTGGAAGAACCGGTCACTACATAAGGTACACCGGCTGCAGCCCAGGCATCCGCATTCGGGTTATTCAGGCTCGCTGTTGCCGGCAGGTTTTTTGAAGCACTGGTAAACTTGCCAGAACGGTTCAGGTCATTTTCCACAATTGGATAAATGCTCTGGTCTTGACTAAACGGGACAATCGCAATCTTCGGCGCCGCTTCCGGTGCTTTGGTAATTTCCAGATGTAATTGCGCCTGAGTCTGGGTGGCAGTGATTGAACCCAGAGCAGTGAATATGGCAAGGCAGAGTAGGTGTTTACGCGTTTTTTCCATCATTCGTTATTTACTCAAATCAACGGATTTATTCTGAATATGATTGCGTCACATCATCGCATGGATTTCATAAAAATAAACTATCCAGCCATGATCAAACTGTTATAACACTGTGAAAAGTGAATATTATTTTGCCGCTTTTCACTGCAGTTTATCTTAAAAAAGCAAAAGCCATAACCGTTTTGCTGGTTATGGCTTAAATTTTTATTGTGCAGTGAAGGTAGAGGTGAAACTCCGAGCTTCACGGCGTGCATCCGGATCGGACGGCATTGGGTATGGTGCAGCAGCACGAACCGCAGCTTCCACACTGGCTTTCATGTCTGGATCGCTGGCATTGACGATTACAGAAACCACGGAACCGCTGTCACTCAAGGTCACTCGGGCAGTGGCCTTCTGACCGGAAGATCCCGCTGGAATATCCCAGGCACGTTTAATCTTGTTCTCGAAGTCGCGTTTTGCACTGGAGGCGATGCGTTTAGCTTCAGCCTTTTTGTGTGCAGCTTCTTCAGCAGCTTTTTTAGCGGCAGATGCTTTGGCTTCGGCTTCCGCATGAGTCTTTGCCTCAGCATCTGCTTTACGTTTGGCCTCGGCTTCCGCCGCAGCTTTACGTTTGGCATCCGCATCGGCTTTGGCTTTTGCCTCTGCAGCCGCTTTATTTTTCGCGGCAGCATCTGCTTTAGCTTTTGCATCTGCTTTTTTGTGTTTCGCTTCAGCTTCAGCAGCAGCTTTTTTCGCAGCATCCGCTTTTTGCTTGGCTTGTTGTTCAGCCTTATGCTTCGCTTCCGCATCTGCCTTAGCTTTTGCCTCAGCAGCCGCTTTTTGTTTTGCGGCAGCATCTGCTTTAGCTTTTGCATCTGCTTCGGCCTTGGCTTTGGCCTGAGCGTCAAGTTTCTGTTTGGCTGCTAAATCGGCTTTACGTTGTGCTTCGAGGCGAGCTTTTTCCGCAGCATCTGCTTTTTGCTTGGCCTGCTGCTCAGCACGACGCGCGGCTTCCTGCTCAGCTTTAGATTTTTGTGCTGCCTCGGCTTTTGCTCGAGTGGCTTCCTGTTTAGCCTGTTCCGCAGCTTCGGCACGTTTGGCTGCTTCGGCAGCCTGCTGTTCAGCTTTCTGTTGCGCTGCTGCAGCTGCCTTGGCTTCCTGGATAGCCTTTTGGGTATCCACTTTTGGTGCTGGTGGCGTTACAGGAGGAACCTCAGCAGGCGCAGTGGTTGGAATTTCCGGTGCTGCTTCCGGTGTTGGTTCAGCAGTCTGGGTGATCTGTTCTGCGACATTTTCATGCGCAGTTTCATCAAATTCAGTTTCTTCACGTGTGACCGGTTTCAGGTCTTCCGGATTGACCAGGATGGTTTTGATCTGCTTCGGTGGTTGAGGCGGTTTACTCATGCCCAGATAAAGCAATCCCACCACAGCGATTGCATGGATGCCGATGGTAAATCCGATTGCAAGCGCTTTCTGTTGAGAAGGTGGCTTATTGAAATCTTTCATATATTACTTTAAAGGTGCGGTGAGTAAGCCGACTTGTGCCAGACCAGCATCCTGGAGAGCGGACATCAACTGCATGACTTCGCCATAAGGACGTGACTGGCTACCGTTAATGAGCACGCTGAACTGTTTATTGTCTGCTTGAGCTTCATTTTGTGCATTGGTCAGCACAGTTTTCAGCTCGTCCAGTGTCAGGGTTTCATTGTTGTGATTTTTATCTTCAAGTTTTAAAGAACCATCTTCCATTAAAGAAACAATGGTCGGTTTTTCATTCGCTTGAATAGGGTTGTTATTGGCCTGAGGTAAATCGACTTTTACTCCGGTGGTAATCATCGGTGCAGTCACCATAAAAATCACCAGCAGCACCAACATGACGTCAATATAAGGCACGACGTTCATGTCACTTTTCAATGGTTTTTTAATACGCTCAAAGCGTCCTGAACGTTGAATTGCCATTAGTCTTGGTCCTGAGTCTGGCCAAGTGACTGACGTTGTAACAGGGCAACCATTTCTTCGGCAAACAGGGCACGGTCAGAGTAAAGCGCTTCACCTTTAGCAGTGTAGTGGTTAAATGCCAGTACCGCTGGAATTGCTGCAAACAGACCAATCGCAGTTGCAATCAGGGCTTCAGCAATGCCGGGTGCTACGGTTGCCAGTGTCACCTGATCAACTTCTGACAAGCCAATAAAGGCATTCATGATGCCCCAGACTGTACCAAACAGACCGACATAAGGGGCAACTGAACCAATACTTGCCAGTGCGCCTAAACCTTGCTCTAAAGTGCCCTGATCACGGCTTAAACCGACACGCAGAATGCGTTCAGTGCCTTCAATGGTCTGGGCTTGAGAAGCATTGCGTTTTTTTAGTTTCAGGAATTCCCCCAGACCTTGATAGAAGATATCTTCCAGGCCAGTACGTTTGGAATTCAACTGGGCATTGTTATACAGGGTATTCAGTTCAGCACCAGACCAGAAAATTTTCTGGAAATGTTCATCTTCTGCCTGGGCCTTTTTATAACTCATGTAGAGCCTAGCAATCAGGTACCAGCTGTAGAGCGATGCCAGTAAAAGAGACAGCATAACCAGTTGTACGACAGGGCTTGCTTGTAAAATCAGATCTGATACTTGTAGGGATGATGCTAACTCGGTTGCCATAGTGCTTACATGTGCCAATTCATTTTTTTAATCTTGTTCCAATTCTTTTCGAATCAGGTCGCGTATTTCATCAGGCAGGCGACGTGGACGCATATCAGCGCCGATACAAGCCAGCTCGACCTCACCCGATGCAAGCATGATTTCACCACGATAAATATTCTGTTGCAATACAAAAGATGAAGCTTTAAGTGAAATTACACTTGCAGTGACGGTAATTAAGTCATCCATCAGAATTGGACGCGAATATTTGACGTTAATTTTGTGCACGACAAAGTTGTAATCTTTCTGATGCCAGTAATGGCTGATGCCAGAAGCGCGTAACCATTCGGTACGGGTGCGTTCCATAAAGCGAATATGATTGGCATGATAGACAATGCCGCCTGCATCTGTGTCTTCAATATAAACGCGGATATTGAATTCAAATTTATTCGCCATAATGATGTTCCATTGGTTTTACTGCAGATTGATGCTGCTTTCTTCACCTAATTTTGCGTGTAGAATTTGCTCAAATTAGGCTACAAGTCAAGTGATATGAGGCTTGGCAGTTTAGCACACTGACTTTTTTGACCAATGGCACAAGATTTCAAAGACGTGAGAAATTTTGCCTATGAATGGTTTTGATTGGTAATCTTTTTAAGATGATCTAGAGCTTTATAAACTTATAAATATTTTTCACTTTCTTTAAGCAGATTTTAGAGGCTTTACTGATCTAAAAAAAATAATAGTGTTCAGTACACCTGTTGCTTACGGATAACAGGTGTATTTTTATTTAACTCATTTTGATTCACAAATAAGCGGAAGAATAAACCCAGAACCTAACAGGTTTCCTAGTTTTGTAGTTTTATCTATAGTGATAGAAAAGCTTTCATCTTTTGTTTCACCATTATTCCAAATGAGTTGTTGAGTAAAATACTGATCAAATTTTTTTGAGTTTGTATATGTTACTGGTCCACGCCAGCAACCTGAATAAGCACAAATGCTTATTTCTTTATTGCTATCTATAAGAAAGTTAAAAGAAGTGAAATCTTCAGTTTGTACCTGGCAGTTCTGTTGGGTGCAGGAAATCTCAGCATGCTTATTTGTGCATTGCCAAGAAGTTTGTGCATAAGAAGATGAACAGAGTAAAACTAAAGTTAAGGCTAAAAACTGACTATTTTTCATATGATATTTGGTTTTGAATAAAGAAAAGGGAGAATTAACTCCCTTCCAAATTATTTGTCTTTTGGTTCAGGAGGTGTCATACCAAACTGCAAATAGGCCATATTGGTGGCAATACGACCACGCGCAGTCCGCATTACATAACCTTGCTGGATTAGGTATGGTTCAATAACATCTTCCAATGTGCCAGAGTCTTCTGCCATTGCTGCTGCCAAAGCTTCTACACCGGCAGGACCACCATCAAACCGTTCAAGAAGCATGGACAAGTAACGACGGTCAAGCGTATCCAAACCATCTTTATCCACGTTCAACATATCCAGTGCACGTTGCGCCATGTCCTGAGTCACTTCACCAGTACCTTTGACTTGTGCATAGTCGCGGACACGACGTAGCAGGCGGTTGGCAATACGCGGTGTACCACGCGAACGACGAGCCACTTCACGTGCACCTTCTTCCGTCATTGGTACATCCATAAGACTCGCAGAACGTTTCACAATATGGGTTAGATCATCAACTGAATAGAATTCCAGACGTTGCACGATACCGAAACGGTCACGTAATGGAGAAGTCAGCAGGCCTGCGCGTGTGGTTGCAGCCACTAAGGTAAATGGTGGTAAGTCCAGTTTAATTGAACGGGCAGCCGGACCTTCACCAATCATGATATCCAGCTGATAGTCTTCCATCGCTGGATACAAGATTTCTTCAATCACTGGAGAAAGACGGTGAATCTCATCAATAAATAGTACGTCACCTTCTTCAAGGTTGGTCAGCATCGCCGCCAGATCACCGGCACGTTCCAGTACTGGGCCAGAAGTTGATTTCAGATTGCCACCCATTTCACGGGCAATAATATTGGCAAGCGTAGTTTTACCCAGACCTGGAGGCCCAAAGATCAGGGTATGATCCAGTGCTTCTTCACGGCCACGTGCGGCACCAATAAAGATTTCCATTTGTTCACGAACCACAGGCTGACCGATATAGTCATCGAGGGAAGTTGGACGGATGGCACGATCAAAGTGATCTTCGGGTTTTTCAGAACCACTGATGAGACGGTCTTGCATATCTATTAACTTAATCTCTTTATCGAAGCTGTTTGATGCTGTGGGAACAGCCTCAAATAATGATTTGTGTTTAGCTGCCATTGTGTAGGCGTTGTTTTACTTTTGAAAGATCAAAAGTAACAAAAATCTTTTGTTGAGTTGAGGGCACATCCTGTACCCCAACTCAACAGGCGACCTCCATGTCGCCAGTCAGTTATTCATAAACCGAGAATAATTACTCTTTTAGATTTGAGTCATCTTCCTGTTATTTATTCATTGATTTTAAAGCCGCACGGATAATGTCGCTGGCTTCAGTAAAGTCACCTTTAGCTGCATTTACCAATTTTTGTGCTTCAGCAGGTTTATAACCTAAAGATTGTAATGCCGCTTCAGCTTCAGCAACTGCAGAGTTGCCCATAAACTGGATTTGTGGAGCTGTCGAATTGGTTGGAGCGCTACCTGAAACCATGGCTTTAAAGCGGTCACGCAGTTCAATCATCAGACGTTCAGCAGTTTTTTTGCCGACTCCAGGCACTTTGACCAAGGTATTTACATCTTCATTTTCAACGGTGTGAATCAGCATGTCCACACTTAAAGTAGAGAGAATGCCGAGCGCCATTTTGGGGCCGACGCCATTAACCTTTAATAAAGTACGGAAAATGGTTTTTTCCTGCGCATTTAAAAAGCCATAAAGTAGTTGTGCATCTTCACGAACGGATAAATGCGTCCATAGGGTAATTTTCTGGCCTTTTTGTAACTGGCAGAACGTGGTCAGGGGAGTATCAATCTCATAACCCACACCATTTACATTTAACAAAACAGTTGGTGCTTCAAGCGCCAGCACTTCACCAATCAGGCATCCAATCATTTTTTATAAATACTCAAATTCAATACGGGCATAGTAGTCAGCATTTGCGTTAAAGGCAAAATACTACGGTTCAAAATTCGCAGATTTGCTGAGATTATCAACAAATTTGCATCTAGTTAAAGTAATCCCGCTTTATTGCCATGCAGTTCCTGCGCCAGGTTATAAGCCTGATGGTCGGACAGCTTGGAAATAATATCCAGCACCTGCATGATATTGTCATAATGATCAGCATGGAACTGTGCGCCAGAACGTTTCAGGATTGCCATTAGACGCTGTTCCTTGAAACTCAGATTCTTGTGCGGTGTAGTCAGTGGAATAAAGGCATCCAGAATGGTTTGCAGGCTTTGATGGGCAATAATTTCCAGTCCCGCCTTTTGCGGATGCTCAAAGATCCGATCACGCGCCAGTTCCTTGGCACGGGTAATGCCAAGCTCGATATCTGGGCTGCAATAACCCAGTAAGGAACCTTTGAGCTGACCCATCAGGATTTCCTGCTGATGATGGGCAAAAGCAGTGGTTACTTCTGCGACCAGACGCTTCATCACCCGGCCACGCAAAGCTGCAATCTTCTGTTGCCAGGTGGTATCCGGCATGCTGATTTCAGAAGGCGTGCCATAATCACCCAGCAGATTTAGAAACACCGGTTCAACTTCAGCATAACTCAGCATATTCAGGCTAATACCATCTTCCAGATCAATCAGGGCATAACAGATATCATCAGCGGCTTCGAGCAGATAAGTCAGTGGATGACGACAGTAGTGATAGTCACCCAGTTGAATCAGGCCAAGCTGTTCAGCGATCTCTTTGAGAATCTCTTTTTCGGATTGATAGCAGCCAAATTTCGGACGTCGGCTAGCAGGCGTGTTACCAGTTGGATCAATGGTCTGTGATAGCCACGGATATTTTAAATAGGCACCCAGCGTGGCATAGGTGAGACGCATGCCGCCATCATTCGGATGATAATCAATCTTGGTCAGCAGGCGCAGGCCTTGGGCATTGCCTTCAAACTGACGCACATCGGCTTCCTGTTCCGGACTCAGATTTTTCAGGAAATCGGTATGCGATGCATCATCAAACCATTCACGGATGGCATATTCACCGGCATGACCAAAAGGTGGATTGCCAATATCATGCGCCAGACAGGCGGCCTGAATAATCGCGCCAACATCGGCTGGGGAAATCCAAGGTGGTAATTCATCTTTAATTTTTTCTGCAGCGAGCATGCCAAGTGAACGACCAATACAGGAGACTTCCAGCGAATGAGTCAGACGGGTATGAATACCGTCATGCTGGGTCAGTGGATGCACTTGGGTTTTACGGTTTAGCTGACGGAAACTTTGCGAAAATATAATCCGGTCATAGTCCTTGTGAAATGGACTACGTGCCAGTTCAGTACTTTGTTTTTTGCTGCCAATACGGACAGTGGAAAGTAATTCCAGCCAACGCATTTGAGTCATTTATCATTATTCATTCAGTTCTTTGGCTGCATCATGCCAAAAAAGTGCAGAAAAATATACGGACTTGCGACATAAGTTGCCGTGTAGAAATAAGAAAGTGAAGACCAATATTAGAACTGTATTTTTATGGATCAGCTAAATTGGCAATGGGAAATATATTCTTGCAAATAAAGTGCATTATTTAAGCGGTATTTTAACTCGACAAGCCTGTCGGATCGCTAAAAATTAGGATGAGCTTGTTGTTGAAAATTAATACAATTTTGCATGTGAAAATAAAACTTTGCCGGTTTTGATTTTTCTGCAAGAAAATGTGTTAACCTAATCGACTACATTCAATTTTTTTAACTGAAAATAAAAGTATTATTTTAAAAATCCTGACAGAATAGCGGTCAGATTTCTGTATTCCTCACTAGCTGATTTAATCTTTTCACAGTAGAATATGCGCTCTCTCAAGTCACATTGTGGCATGGTCGCTCGATCATCCCGTGGAGCCAAAATCAGCATGTTTATCGTTGCCGGTGCACCTGCACATTCTTCTTTCAAGAAAACTCAACTACTCTCACGTTTATCGTCAAATAGTTCTGTTCAATCACTAGAAAGTCAATTTGTTTATCTCTTTGACCAAGCGCTCAACGAGCAACAACAGCAATCCGCTTTACAGCTTCTCAACGATGGTCAATCTTTTGAACTGCGCCAGCCAGCAAGTGATGAAATCCAGATTCTGGTGACGCCACGTGTCGGCACGATTTCACCATGGTCTTCGAAGGCGACTGACATTTTTGCCAACTGTAATACACCGGTTCATCGTCTTGAGCGCGGTGTTTTGTTTACTCTAAAGGGTACAAAAGAGCTTTCTAAAGAAGCGCTGCAAGTTCTGCATGACCGCATGACTGAAAGTGTGTTCAACACGATTGAAGATGCTGCGGCACTGTTTGTTGAAACCGAACCAAAACCGCTGAACTCGATTGATATTCTGGGGCAGGGTAAAGAAGCACTGGTTAAAGCTAACAATGAATTCGGTTTTGCATTGTCTGAGCAGGAAATTGATTACCTGACAGATGCATTTACCAAACTGGGCCGTAACCCGAACGACATTGAACTGATGATGTTTGCACAGGCAAACTCAGAACACTGCCGTCACAAAATCTTTGGTTCTGAATGGACGATTGATGGTGAAGTTCAACCATTGTCATTGTTCCAGATGATCAAAAATACCTATAAAGAATCACCAACAGACGTATTGTCGGCTTATAAAGACAACGCATCGGTGATTGTTGGTTTTGATACGCAACGTTTCTATCCAACTCAAGAAGATAACGGTCAACACGTTTATAAATACAAAAGCCAGGCCGCTCACATCTTGATGAAAGTGGAAACTCACAACCACCCAACAGCGATTGCACCATTTGCCGGTGCTGCGACAGGTTCAGGCGGTGAGATTCGTGACGAAGGCGCGACTGGTCGTGGTGGTAAACCGAAAGCTGGTTTAACGGGTTTCACCGTATCTAACCTGAATATTCCTGGCTTCGAACAGCCTTGGGAAGAAAACTATGGCAAACCTTCACGTATGGCATCTCCACTTCAAATCATGATTGAAGGTCCATTAGGCGGCGCAGCGTTTAACAACGAATTTGGTCGTCCAGCGCTGACGGGTTATTTCCGTACCTTCGAACAAAACGTCAATGGCGAAGTGAAAGGCTTCCATAAGCCAATCATGATCGCGGGTGGTTACGGTAATATCCGTCCGGACCACGTTGAAAAAGATGCGATTCAACCAGGTGACTTACTGATCGTGCTTGGTGGTCCAGCCATGCTGATCGGTCTTGGTGGCGGTGCAGCATCTTCTGTAGACAGCGGTAAACTGGGTGAAAACCTGGACTTCGCTTCTGTACAACGTGAAAACCCTGAAATGGAACGCCGTTGTCAGGAAGTCATCGACACTTGCTGGCGCATGGAAAATGAAAATCCAATCGTATCTGTGCATGATGTTGGTGCGGGTGGTATCTCGAATGCCATGCCTGAGCTGGTGAATGACCATGAGCTGGGTGCAGTGCTTGATCTGCGTAAGATTCCGTCACTTGAGCCAGGCATGTCACCAATGGAAATCTGGTCTAACGAAGCGCAAGAACGTTATGTACTGGCGATCCGTCCAGAATCTCTGCCGCTGTTTGAATCGATCTGTGCGCGTGAACGTTGTCCATTTGCAGTATTGGGTGAAGCGACTGAAGCACGTCATCTGACTGTTGAAGATCCATTATTCGGCAACAAGCCAGTGGATATGCCAATGCAGGTGATGCTTGGCGGTACACCACGTATGAGCCGTTCTTATGAAACTGCTCCGCGTAAAGGCGATGACTTTGACGCAGCTCAAGTCACTGATCTGAAAGATGCGATTTACCGCGTGATCAAAAACCCAACAGTGGCGTCTAAATCATTCCTGATCACCATCGGTGACCGTTCAATTACCGGTATGGTTGCACGTGACCAGATGGTGGGTCCATGGCAAGTACCTGTAGCGGATGCTGCGGTAACAACGACTAGCTTGCAAGGCTACACTGGTGAAGCAATGGCGATGGGTGAACGTCCGCCAGTGGCATTGTTAAATCCAGCAGCATCTGTACGTTTGGCTGTAGCTGAAGCGATCTCCAATATCATGTCTGCGAAGATTGAAAAAATCAGCGACATCAAACTATCAGCAAACTGGATGGCTGCTGCAGGTCAACCGGGCGAAGACCAGGCACTGTTTGAAGGTGTGAAAGCTGTTGGTATGGAAATGTGTCCGGCACTGGGCATTGCAATTCCAGTGGGTAAAGACTCATTGTCAATGCGTACCACCTGGAACGACGAAGGCGAAGACAAATCTGTAACTTCTCCAATGTCAGGTGTGATCACTGCATTTGCACCAGTGACTGATGTTCGTAAGACGCTTACACCTGAACTGAAAAATGTTGAATCTGTACTGGTACGTATTGACCTGTCTAAAGGTCAGTTCCGTCTAGGCGGTTCGATCCTGGCTCAGGTGTACAAAGCGATTGGTTCAGTAACTCCAGACGTTGATAACTTTGAAGATTTCAAAGCATTCTTTGCACTGGTACAAGACTGGAACAACCGTGGCCTGATCAAGGCATACCACGACATCGGTGATGGTGGTTTACTGGCGACTGTTGCAGAAATGATGTTTGCTTCACGTCTGGGTGTAGCGCTGGAACAACAGACAGTTGCTTCATTATTCGCTGAAGAAATCGGTGCGGTTCTGCAAATCGCGAAAGCAGATTGGGAAGCGCTGCAAGCTGAAATCGCAGCTTCTACACTGAAAGATGCGATCTCTGTGGTGGGTACAGTAAATAACTCTGACCAGTTATCTGTAAATGGTCTGGTACTGGAACGTGCTGACCTGCAAGTGGCTTGGACTGAAGTATCTCACCAAATCCAGCGTCTGCGTGACAACGAAGAAACTGCGGATCAAGAATTTGCTCTGATCACGGATAAGTCTCACAAAGGTCTGATTGCTCAACCGACATTTGATCTGAACGAGCCAGTTGAAGCGCCATTCATCAATTCACGTCGTCCAAACATGGCGATCCTACGAGAGCAAGGTATTAACGGTCATGTAGAAATGGCGGCTGCTTTTGACAAAGTAGGCTTCAATACCGTTGACGTTCACATGAGCGACCTGTTGGCTGGTCGTGTCAGCTTGGATGACTTTGAAGGTCTAGTCGCTTGTGGTGGCTTCTCTTATGGTGACGTTCTGGGTGCAGGCGGCGGCTGGGCGAAATCAGTGTTGTTCAACGCTCAACTGCGTGACCAGTTCGAGAAATTCTTTAACCGTGAGGAAACCTTCTCTCTAGGTATCTGTAACGGTTGTCAGATGTTGTCTCAATTGGCTCCACTGATTCCAGGTGCTGAACACTGGCCACGTTTCCACCGTAACAAGTCAGAAGTGTTTGAAGCGCGTAGCGTGAACGTGCGTGTGGAAAAATCCAATTCTGTATTGTTGGAAGGTATGGAAGGTTCAATCCTGCCAATCGCTGTGGCACATGGTGAAGGTCGTGTGGTGTCATCAGCTGAAAATATTGCTGCATTGAATGCGGGCAATCAGGTGATCCTGCGTTATGTGGACAGCCAAGGTAATGCTACTGAGCAATATCCACTGAACCCGAACGGCTCGCCTGAAGGTATTTCTGGTGTGACTTCGAAAGATGGTCGTGCAACCATTATGATGCCGCACCCTGAGCGTAACTTCCGTGCGATCCAGCACTCTTGGAAACCAGAAGACTGGGATCAGGATGGTGCATGGTTACGTATGTTCCGCAACGCACGTAAGTTCATTGGCTAATCTGCTTTAGCTTGAGAAAGGGTCGCAACAGCGGCCCTTTTTTTATAGATAGAATTTAAGGAAAATCAGCAAAACTAGAAAAATCATTCACTTTTGTTTAAACTAACGCCCTCGATTGCCACCATGGGGTGGCTTTTTGCTTTTTAAGCAGTTTGAAATATTTTTTTAATTTTCTCCTACTAAGCTGGTTTGAATTTTGCTTTTATCTATGTATAGACGTGATATTGTGTAGTGAATGCTCAATATTTATGCACTTTAAAGGAAAGATGGTATAGATCAGTTCAGTATCAACGCTCAAGAATGAGGTGATCACATGGCTAAAACGTTAAGAATAATGGACAGAACGGCACTGCGTCAGAAAGGTTGGTGGTTATTTGGTTTTGTTGTGAGTTTGCAGGTGCTGTTTTTGGTTGGTAGTTATTTGTTGCAGGGTTCTTGATATCAAATTTTAAAAAGCCACCAGAAGGTGGCTTTTTTATCATTAAACAGTTAATTGAACCTGCTTAAACACAGCCTTTAACGTATTTACATAATCAAACTGATCATTGGTGCTGTCTTGATAACGCCAAGCCACATAACCATCCGGACGAACTAAAACAGCCCCTGATTCATGGATTTCAGACTTGGCATTCCATGTGCCATACACATCACGATAATCACGTGAACCAATCTGAATTACATCCAGATAAGGCAGATTCAATGATTCAGCCGCCTGTTTCCAGCCTTTTCCTGATAAACCAGTCAATAGGGTAAAACGGCCTTTACCAGTAATATCCAGTGTTGAGACTTTTTGTCCTTTGGCATTCACCAGCCAGGTATGTGGCACTTTTGCACCCGGACGTGTCGTGGCTTGCAAATACAGCTGCTGATCGCGTTCGAACACTTCAGGTTCAGATTCACTAATGACTGCATTGGAGGTATAACGCTGATTTAATTCCACACCTTGTGCATTAAACTCATAGTTTTTCACCGCCAGTGCCTTAAACAGTCTTTGACGGATTTCAGCACCTTGCTCATCTTCAGCAAAAATACGTTCCAGCATCTGCTTCTGGGTAGTAACGCCTTGATCAAAACCAAAGACATCTTTCAGATACTTATAGTCAAAACGTGACTGATTAGCGCGTGCTACGATTTGCTTGCCTACAGGTGCACGTTCAGAAGTATAAGAATCTAACAGAGAAGGGGCCGCCCAGCCTTTGATGGCATAGGCCAGTTTCCAGCCCAGGTTAAAGGCATCCTGCATACAGGTATTGGAACCCAAACCACTTGAAGGCGGATGACGGTGTACTGCATCACCACCACAGAACACGCGACCTTTGGAATATTCAGTGGCCCAGGTCTGATTCACATACCAGTAAGACAGTTTCTGAATCTCAACGTCTTCAACTTCTGCACCAACAAAGGCATTGAGACGAGCACGTACCTGTTCCTCGGCCACTTGTGGCTCACCTTTGGAAATGTCGAAGCCCCAACCCATAATCCATTCATTCCATGGGGTAATGGCACGTAACAGCCCCATCCCAAGGTCACCAAAGCTGGCTTCAGGATTAACAATCCATTGCAGAATTGCGGGGCGGTGCTGCACATATTTGGTCAGGTCAGCTTTGAAAGTCACATACACTGTGCCCGCACGAGCCATCACGCCTTCGAGTGGCAAGCCAAGTTGCTCTAGCACGCGTGACTTAGCACCATCCATACCGACCAGATATTTGGCTCTTAAGCTGAATTCTGTGTTAGTAATTCGGTTCAGGAAGGTTGCAGTTACACCATTTTCATCCTGTACATGCGACAGATATTCAGTGTTGAAATTATAGATCGCACCACGTTCACCGGCATTCTTTACCAGCAAGGCTTCCATTTTCGGCTGGATCAGATCGACCAGCGGACATGGACTGCCTTTGATATAGTCACCATGACGTTCATCTCCAGTACCCCAGGCACTCATGCGGGCAATTTCTTCACCAACTAAACTGGTAGTAATCAGGCTTTCACCCATCTGATCCCAAGGGGTGGCAATTTCCTTAACCTGTTCTTCAACGCCCAAATCACGTAATACTTCTATAGCACGCTGGTTGGTAATGTGGGCACGTGGACTATTGGCCAGCCAGTTAAACTGGGTAAAGAGCTGGACTTTTACACCATAATTCGCCAAGGCTAAACCCAAGGTTGAACCAGCAGGACCAGTACCAATAACCAGAACATCAGTGTCGTAATGCTGTGTCATACAAGACTCCATGTGTATGCGTGAAGAGCTGACAAAATATTTTGCATTGGAGTCTAGTTAAGCCTGATGAACTGATATATGAGTATTCATATAAACTATTAATCTATTTTTATTTTCAATATTTCGATCCAGATCGTAAGATATTGGCCTTTCCGTCAAGCAGGCAGTCTATGGAACTTCGACATTTACGCTATTTTATGACCGTGGCGCAGGAGCAGAGTTTTACCAAAGCTGCTGAAAAACTGTTTACGGCTCAACCTTCTTTAAGTCAGCAGATTAAAGATCTGGAGCAGGAAGTCGGCGTAAACCTGTTTGACCGATCTTCGCGAAAAGTAAAGCTAACAGAGGAAGGACAGGCCTTTTTAATCTATGCGGAAAAGGCTTTGGAAAATGCCAAACTGGCCGTTGCGGCAGCACGACAGGTAGCGCAGCAGAAAAATAACCAGATTCATATTGGCTTTCTGAATGTCGCCGAACTAAAAGTCATGCCACAAATTCTGGCAAAGCTGAAAAAGACCATGCCGGACTTAAAGATTCATTTGCACAGCCTGACCTGCATGGAACAGATTCAACGCTTGAAAAATGCCGAGCTGGATCTATGTATTACCCGTTTTCAGCTAGATCATCCGAATTTTGAAAATATCCATTTATTGACCGAACAATTAAATTTGGTTGCAGCGAAGCATTTGCATCCGACTGATCGGGTATTAAAATTACAGGAACTGAAAAATCACACGATTATTATGTGTGAAGAAAATGCTTCCCCGTATTTTACGACCGATTGAATGCCTTGATATCTTTTGATCAGCTAAAGCATGATCAGGTGTTATGGGTGACCAATGTGCTGCAGCATATTAACCTGATTAATATGGGAATGGGCTTTAGTTTCGCTCCAGATTATTTGCTTCGTTTCCTGAATGATGAAGTGAAAGTTATTCAGACTGATCGACCTCTACCCAAGCTGGAGCTATATGCAACATTTAACAAGAATTCTCAGAATCCAGCATTGAATATTATTACCCAAGCCCTTAACAATACGACAAGTACTTGAAAAAATTGCAGGGAAATATGCTGAAATTGATTTATTACGTACCCGATGAACATCTAGAAAAAACCAAACAGGCCGTATTTGCCGCGGGTGCTGGTGGTATTGGTGATTATGCAGAATGTGCCTGGCAGGTCTTAGGAAAAGGTCAATTTAAGCCTTTAAAAGGTGCGGATCCTTTTATTGGAGAAGTGGGGGAGCTGGAAGAAATAGAAGAATGGCGTGTGGAAATGATAGTGCCAGATGAAAAGGCAGTTGATGTCGCCAAGGCTTTAAAAGCCAGTCATCCTTATGAAGAGCCAGCATTTGAATTTATTCAGCTGTTGGATATCAAAGTCTAAACCTGTAAATAACTTATTTATTAGTAAATTGCGGCGTGTCTATTTAACACGCCGTCAGTCTACATTTTGAAAACATCTAATCTGCTTTTGTTATTATAAAATCCGCCATAATAAAAAATAAAATAAGGAAAATAACAATGCCGTGGCCAAAACCGCTGAGCAGCATGCTCAAGAATACGCTCAGTAAATCGATACAATATAGTGCGGACATTCTGCATAGTCGCATTCCATACTCCCATGACAATCCTTATCTGGACGGTATTTTTGCGCCGCAGCGGCAGGAACATTTTTCGACTCAACTAACCGTAGAAGGGCAGATTCCTGCAGAACTAGATGGTGCCTTGATGCGGATTGGCCCGAATCCAATTACTGTTAAAAATCCTCGAATTTATCACTGGTTCACTGGCGATGGCATGATCCATGCGCTAAGGCTCAAAGGCGGTGAGGCGCACTGGTATAAAAGCCAGTATGTCGGTGCGGATAGCGTACAGAAGAAATTACACCGACCGCTGATTCCCGGTAAAAGCCGTGGCGTGGCTGATCCGGTGAATACCAATATTATTAACTTTGCCGGAAAAATCTGGGCTCTAGTAGAAGCGGGTGCTTATCCAATCGAAGTGAATAGTGAACTGGAATCGAAACGTCATCACCTATTCGAATCTGATGATCCCGATCTACCATTTAGCGCACATCCGCATATTGATCCGGATACCGGCGATATTCATGCCGTTTGTTATGATGGCCTAACACATAACAAAGTTTTTTATCTACATATTGATGCAAAGGGTAAATTGAAAAATCACGTTGAGATTCCAGTGAAGCATGGCCCGATGGTGCACGACTGTGCTATCACCAAATCTCAGGTTTTGATCCTCGACTTAAACGTCAATTTTTCGGTGCGTAGTGCCTTAAAAGGTTCACTGCTGCCATATCAATGGAACCCGAAACATCAGGCACGTATTGGTTTGTTGCCTTTTGGTGGAAGTGCCAAGGATATACGCTGGTACAACATCGATCCTTGTTTTATTTTCCATACCATGAATGCCTATGATCTGAATACGGGGGATGTGGTCATGGATGCTGTAGTGCATTCCAATGCCATGCTGCATTCAATTCAGGGACCGATTGAAGAGCATGATATTCGACTGGAGCGGTTTATCTTTGATCAGGGCACAGGCAAGGTCAGCCGGACGGTGTTATCGGATACCAAACAGGAATTTCCACGCATTAATGACGCCTATACCGGGCGACAATATCGTTATGCCTATAGCATTTCCTTTGGCGAATTTGATGATCCTTATAAGGTCAGTGGCAACAGCGTGATGTGCCTAAATTTAAGAACCCGAACTACGGAAAGCTATTTCTTTGGCGATAACTGGGTAACAGGTGAAGCGATTTTTGTGGCAAGGGAAGGGGCTGAAGCTGAGAATGATGGCTGGCTGATGTCTTATGTACATGCTGTAGATTGTGGTCCATCGAAAGTGGTGATTTTGAATGCGCAACATATTGCAGATGGGCCGATTGCCACGATTCATTTGCCGGTTCGCGTGCCAGTGGGATTTCATTGCAATTGGATTGATTATCGGAAATTAAGAGCGAACTATTCTTAAAAGATTATATCTTTCCAAAAAGGCATTAAATTCACGTAAGGTGACATGGATGTCACCAGCCAGACAGAGGTACAAGGATGAACCTTCTGTCTGGCAAAGGCTTTGATTACTTTGGCCTGTCAAAGTAACGAAAAAGCCTGCGTGGATATCAATGATTCTAGAGAACAATTCAGGCCGTGATTTGCACTCCAAAAAGTGATTAAATCTTTTGGATAAACAGCTCACGATCAAAACGATATTGAGGGAAGAACACGCCATCTTTCGCACGTTCGCCAGCTCCAATCACCATCACTGGATATTGCTGGTCATTCAGGTCCAGAATGTCACGCACCATCGGTTCATCAAAACCTTCCATCATGCAGCTGTCAAAACCGTAGGCACGTAAAGCCAACACCAGATTTTCACAAGCCAGCGCCGTAGTTTTGGTTGCCCAAAGTTTGGCATCAGCCGGGCTAAAGGCTGACACTGGCAATTGTTTATCTAGTGTACGAGCAACTTTGAAAGCCACTTTTTTAAAGTTACCAAACGCGTTTAGATAACCAGTTTTATAGTTATAGGGAATGAACTTGTAGTACTTCTTCACCGCTGCTGGTGCTTCAGGAAATGGAAATTCACTAATATTCAGTTTGGCCATTTCATCAATGCGATCAGTACGTGCAATACAAACGATGAGTTCAGCTGCCGTTTTGGCTGCCAGCTGACCTAGGCAGGCTTTGACCAAACGTTTTTTCTTGGAAGGGTTCTGCACTACATAGAAGGTCCATGGTTGCAGATTGGAGGAGTTTGGTGCCAGCAATGCCAGATCCAAACAGGCATCCAGGACTTCGGCAGGAATTGGCTTCTTGGTGAATTTACGTACTGAACGGCGGCTTTCAATGACCTTACGGAAATTCTCTACATCAATATCCTGAGGAGCTGGTTCGTAATAACGTTGCTTTTCAGGATTGGCAGTATCTGTGGTTTGGGAAATCGTTTGGGAGTTTTCAGTCGACATAATTCAGTTTCTTGGCAAGACAAGTGATTGAGGCAGTTTAAACTGCCTCAATGGAAATAGAAGTTGCAATATTAATTGAATTGTGTGAAATCTGGTTGGCGTTTCTGCATAAAGGCTTGAACTGCCTCCATCATTTCTGGTGAACCGACACGCTTCATAAAAATGTCTGCTTCATTATCAATACATTCAATGATTTCAGCCAGATTGTGCTTCATCAATGCTTTGGTTTGCTTCAGTGATGTCAGTGGTAAAGCAGCGAGGGTTTGCGCCTGTTTAGCTGCTGCAGCATAGGCATCTTCTTCAATGCTATTTACTAGACCCGCATTCAAGGCTTTTTCACTATTAAACTTTTGAGCCGTGAGTAAGAGTTCAGCAGCTTTATGATAGCCCGCCTGTTGTACCAGTAACTTGCTGGAAGCTCCTTCAGGGGATAGACCAAGGCTTACAAATGGAATCTGGAACAAGGCTGTATTGTCGCTATAGACTAGATCGGCATGCAGCAGGATGGTTACTCCAATACCAATCGCGACACCACGCACGGCAGCAATCAAAGGTTTGGAAAATTTGGCCGCAGATTTTAAAAGAATAAATGGAGGTGTATCGCCAGCTTTTCCTTGTAGCGGAGTTTTAATGAACTTCATAAAGTCCTGCATGTCATTGCCGGCACTAAAGTCCGCATCTTGACCGCGCAGAATCACCACACGCACGCTGCTGTCCTGATCCGCTTCATCTAATGCTTGGGCAATCCACAAATATAACTCGCCGTAGAGGGCATTTTTGGCTTCAGGGCGGTGAATGGCTAAAGTCAGTACGCCATTGTCTAAATTCGCATTTAAATGCTGGTGTGGTTGTTGAATACAGCTCAGTGTCATCGTACTATCCTTGCTTTATTAATATGAATTTATTGGCGCTTATTATGTCGTAAAAATTTCTGCGCGGCATAACTGATGCGTTCATAAAAGTAAGATGGCTATGAAATATAAATTTGATTATCTAGTGTTTATTGGTCGCTTCCAGCCTTTTCATCTGGCCCATATGCAAACCATTAAAATTGCTTTGCAACAGAGCCAGCAGGTGATTCTGGCTTTGGGGTCAGCACAGCTAGAACGTAATATCAAAAATCCATTTCTAGCCGCTGAACGTGAACAAATGATCCTGTCGAATTTTTCCGAAGCTGATCAGAAACGGATTAAATTCGTACATGTGATTGATGTCTATAATGATGAAAAATGGCAAAAACTGGTGAAATCACTCGTAGCTGACGTAGTAAAACCAGATACCAAAGTCGGCTTGATTGGGCATTTCAAAGATGAATCGTCTTATTATTTAAGGCTGTTCCCGGAATGGGAAATGGTGGAGCTAGACAGTTTGGTCGGCGCCATTTCAGCAACGCCATTACGTGAAGCTTATTATCGTGGTGAAGTGGTGGAATCGGCTTTTCCTTTGGGAACCAGTGAGTTTTTACACAAGTTTAAAAATACAGCGATTTACCAACAATTGGCCGATAAGTTTGCAACGAATGATAAAACAAATCTGAGCTAAATCTGATCTAATGTAGAAAGTTCATTGGATTACTATGGAGTAACACGATGAATCTATTTCTGAAAAATGTTGCCTATGCAGGGTGTCTGTCAGTTATAGGGATGACGGCTGCCTATGCCAAAAGCTGGACATTAACTCCACAAAGTGAGGTTAGTTTCACTATCAACTCCCTGGGGCTGACTGTAGTGAAGGGAGTTTTCCCGCAATTCAAGGGGCATATGCAGTTTGATCCAGAAAAACCGCAGCAAGGGTTAACTGAATTTACTGCGCAGGTGGATAATCTACAGGTCTCCAAGCCCAGCCTTAGAAATATGATTATGGGAGAAGACCTGTTTTATGCTTCACGTTATAAAACAGTAAGTTTTAAAAGTACCCAGTTTAAGCCGAAGGGGAATAATCGCTATCAGATTTTGGGGCAACTGACGGTACGAGGGGTGACTCGCCCGGTGGTGTTTGATACCACGTTAACCCCAAATAAAAGCAATCCGAACGTACTTGATATACGATCAACCACGGTGGTAAATCGTTCTGATTTTGGCATGAAAAAAGCCACTGCAGGACTGGGTGAAAAGGTCCATATTCATCTGATCGGACAGTGGAAAGCTGAATAATTTAATTTCTCAGTTTTGAACTTAAGATTAAACAGTTTAGCTTGAAATAGGATGATTTAAGTGTTGTTTGGCTTGTTCCAGAATGACTGTCGTAAGTTGTTGTAGGGCTGGTGATTGCTGCTTCCAGTGATGCCAATATAGTTTTACATCTGTTCTACATTCGGGAAGAATTTCTACCAATGTATTACGCTGTATTCGATCCGCAATCTGATAGTCCGGAACCAGTCCATAACCCAAACCGGCAAAGATCGCTTCGGCAAAAGCCGTTGAAGAGGGAATATAGTGAAAAGGATAGCTCTGTTGCGTCAGACCAAAGTGCGTTAATAAGATCTCACTATGCAGCTGATCCTGATCATTGTAAATAATTGCAGGTGCTTTACGCAGGGATTCGCGATGGAGGCCATGATTAAACCAGCGTTGAATAAAATCTGGTGTCGCAACCATTCGATAAGTCATTGCGCCAATCAGCTGGGTCTGACAACCTTTCATAGCCTGTGACTGTGAGCTGATACAGGCGCTAACTTTCCCAGTTTCCAGCAGCATATGGGTCTGGCTCTGATCAGCCACCTGAAATTTCAGGCTGATTTTCTCTTGCAATAATAACTTAGACAGGGTCGGCAATAGCCAGGTCGCGAGTGAGTCTGCATTAGTCGCAATATGCAGCACACTAAATTCATCAGTATCCAGACCATGAAATTGCTGTAATAGCTGTTGTTCCCGCAGACGCTGGCTTTGCAGATATTCCATCAGCATCTGTCCGGTATGAGTCACTTTGCAGGGACGTTCCCGCAGGATCAGGACTTGGCCTAGAGATTTTTCCAGGCTTTGTACCCTTAAAGTCACAGCAGAAGCAGTAAGATTCAGTACCTTTGCTGCAGCTTCAAAGCTTTGGGTTTCCGCGACAGCCAGAAAGGCATCACAATATTTTGAGTTAAGCGACATAAGTGTCTTAAAATTATTTTAGTTATATTTATATTTTCTTAATTTTATTTAATTTTCAAGTGCTCACGCCATAATTACACCTATCAAAAATGGAACCGGGGTAGTGTAATGTGGAATGCTTATCTGCAAGGACTGGCAATGGGGTTTAGCCTGATCCTTGCCATTGGTGCACAAAATACCTTTGTCCTGAAACAGGGATTAAAACAGCAGTATATATTTTGGATCTGCCTGATCTGTGCTTTATCGGATGCGATTCTGATTGCACTAGGGGTATTAGGTTTTGGGCACTGGATTCAGCAACATGAGGTTTTTACCCAACTGGCACGTTATGCGGGCGCAATATTTCTGCTGGTCTATGGTGGAATTCACTTAAAACAGGCCTTACAGGCAGGGCAATCTTTGCTGATTCCTGAAGAGCATCCAGCCAAATCGTTAATCAAAACCTGTCTAATCTGCCTAGGCTTTACTTGGCTGAATCCGCATGTGTATCTGGATACAGTGGTGTTACTGGGTTCAATTTCAGTCAAATTCTATGAGATGAAACCCTACTTTGCCTTGGGCAGTATGACCGCATCGGTATTGTTCTTTTTTAGTCTGGGCTATGGAGCCAAACTGCTATTACCCCTATTTAAAAGCCCACGTGCCTGGCAGATTCTGGATGTATTGATTGCGATCGTGATGTGGGGAATTGCATTGTCACTGATCTTGGCATGAGCCATAAAAAAATGAGTCCAAATCGGACTCATTTTTTTATTTCAGATTAGAGAATCAAGCAGCTTGTAGTGCTTTTAGATCTTCTAAAACTTGTTCAGCATGACCGGCTGCTTTTACTTTACGGTATTCTTTCACCAATTTGCCGTTATGGAAAATGAACGTTGAGCGTTCAATGCCCATGACTTTTTTACCATACATATTCTTTTCTTTAATTACATCAAAGTGATTACACAAAACTTCTTCTTTGTCACTAATCAGGTTAATGGTCAGATTTTGTTTCTCGGTAAAGTTCTGATGTGCTTTTACGGAGTCACGAGAAACACCGAGAATTGTGGTGCTGAGTGCATCAAACTGGTCTTTCAGGCAAGAAAAACTCACTGCCTGAGTGGTACAGCCTGGAGTTGAATCTTTAGGATAGAAATAGACAATCAGCCATTCTGCATCAAGTTGAGCCAGGTTGATTTCACCGGTTGTGGTTGGAAATGTTTGGTCGAGCAAGCTGATGTCAGACATATAAACTCCATTACTATTGTAATTTTTACAAAAAAATAAGCCACATTATAGTGGCTTATTTCTGCTAAGAATAATCAGAAATTATTTTTTAGCAGCCGCTGCTTTTTGCGCCTGTTCAGTCAAAGTTTTCAGCTTGTTGGTTAGCTGAGGACCGAAACATGCTTGCAGGTCTTTATTCTGTTTTTGCACAAAAGCTAGAGTTGAAGGGCTTTTTTTCTGGTTAATTGCGCTCTGGATTTCCCATTTTTGCGCATTGGTCAGTTTGCCATCCGCTTCTACAGCACAAGTACAATATTTACTAACTTCAGCAGAGGTCAATTGTTTGCCTTTACCAGTTTCTTCTTTACAAACATTGATCAGTGCAGCTTTCACGTTAGTGCTTTTATAAGCATTTTGCAGTTTGCTGTCATTTGCTTGAGCAGTTGTCGCGAATGCAGCAGCTGAAACTAAAGCTGCAAGAACAATATTTGATTTTAAATTTTTCATAAACTCTACCTTGTTATTACGGTATATAACGTGTCGGATCCTCGACACCCGCATCTGCAAAGCCCTGTTTGCGTAGACGACAGCTGTCACATTTACCACAAGCACGTCCTTGGTCGTCTGCCTGGTAGCAAGAAACCGTTTGGCTATAGTCTACGCCATGCTCAATGCCTAAGCGAATAATATTTGCTTTGGATAAATGTAACAAAGGTGTTTCAAACTTGAGCGGTTTACCCTCAACACCCACTTTAGTCGCCAAACGCGCCATATTGGCAAAGGCTTCAATAAATTCCGGACGGCAGTCTGGATAACCTGAATAATCGACTGCGTTAATTCCGATGACAATGGCTTCTGCACCAAAAACTTCTGCTGCCGCCAGTGCATAAGACAGGAAAATGGTATTACGTGCAGGTACATAAGTGACCGGAATACCTTCCTGTAATTGTTCTGGCACATCAATGCTGTGATCGGTCAGAGCAGAACCACCCAAGTTACCCAGATCAATATTGATGACACGATGTTCTACACCTGCACGTTGCGTCAATGCACGTGCTGCATCCAGTTCCGTGGTCGAACGCTGACCATACATAAAACTGAGAGCGATACATTCATAGCGTGCCTGCGCCCAAGCTAAACATGTGGTTGAGTCTAATCCGCCAGATAACAATACAATGGCACGAGGGCGCATAGCTAAATCTCCAAAATATTTGATAAATAATTAACGACCAGTTTCATCGTTCCAGAGCAGTTTATGCAGCTGCAGCTGGAAACGAACAGGGAGATGATCTTCTAAAATCCACTGGGCCAGATCACGAGCCAGCTGTGGCAGGCGAACTGAACCTTTTTCAACAGCAAAGGCAGGGGAGAACCAGACTGTACTGACTTTTTCATTCAGTTGGTACTGTTCTACCTGCTGTTTGGACCATTCATAATCCTCACGGTTACAGATCACAAACTTGATCTGGTCGTGTTGGGTTAAATGGTCGAGATTGGTAAGCAAATTTCGTGCAACTTCACCAGAAGTTGGGGTTTTTAAGTCTAATACTTTTGATACGCGAGGGTCTACCTTGGACACATCCAGCGCGCCACTGGTTTCGAGCGACACTTCACAACCGGCATCGGCCAGACGTTGCATCAATGGCAGTGCATTCGGTTGCGCCAGTGGTTCACCACCAGTCACACAGACATAAGGGGTTTTAAAATCCAGCGTGGTTTGAATAATGTCATCTAAGGATTTACGTTCACCACCTTCAAAAGAATAAGTGGTATCACAATAAGTACAACGCAGTGGGCAACCAGTCAGACGGATAAACACAGTTGGCAAACCAGCAGTATTGGCTTCACCTTGTAATGAATAGAAGATCTCCGTGATGCGTAAACCCGCAGACGGATCAGTAACAGGAATAGCGGAAGATCGAAGCGTACTCATAACAAAATTAACCGAGAGATAATTAACAGTATATAAAAATAAAAATCCCTACGGTTAGGATTAACCGTAGAGACAAGGAGCAGTTAAAGCTCCGGGGAACAATCAATGTTCCGTAGAGATTAGATCTTAGTCTTCGCGAAGCAGGTCGTTCAGGCTAGTTTTAGCACGAGTTTTCGCATCCACTTTTTTCACGATGATTGCAGCATATAAGTTGCAAGTACCATCTTTAGAAGGCAATGTACCAGACACAACAACTGAACCTGCAGGAACACGGCCGTAGTGGATTTCGCCAGTTGCGCGGTCATAAATCTTGGTAGATTGACCAATGAATACACCCATTGAAATCACAGAACCTTCTTCTACGATTACACCTTCTACGATTTCAGAACGTGCACCGATGAAACAGTTATCTTCAATGATGGTTGGGTTTGCTTGAAGCGGTTCAAGAACACCACCAATACCAACACCACCTGACAGGTGAACGTTTTTACCGATTTGCGCACATGAACCTACAGTTGCCCATGTATCCACCATTGTGCCTTCGTCAACATACGCACCAATGTTGACATAAGAAGGCATCAAGACCACGTTTTTCGCTTGGTAAGAACCTTTACGTGCAACAGCAGGAGGTACAACACGTACACCAGCTGCTTTAAATTGTTCATCAGTCCAGCCGTTAAATTTGGTATCTACTTTGTCATAGAAGCGAAGATCACATGCTTCCATTGGTTTATTGTCATTCAGTTTGAATGATAAAAGAACCGCTTTTTTCACCCATTGATGAACAACCCATTCACCATTGATTTTTTCAGCTACACGTAGAGAGCCATTGTCCAGGCCAGCAATAACTTCCTCAACTGCCTGACGAACTTCAGCAGGACAGTCTGCTGCAGTGAAATTCGCACGGTCTTCAAACGCTTGTTCAATGATTGTTGAAAGCTGAGACATGATCTTCCTTCCAGAAAAAAAATTTCCAAGATTTTACACTATATTGAGCAAAGATTAGATGTAAAACACGACAGATATTGAAATTAATAATAAAGAAGTCAGAAAAATCAGCAAGATCAAGGCTCATTCATTAATTAATAAATATATTCAGGTATATAAAGCATGATATGGGAAATATTCTAGAAAAATGCCTGTAAAAGCATCTAATTAGCAGCAATATGCAAAAAACCTTATAAAATCATAGAAAAAGCACTATTTGTATCAAAACCTTACATAAACTTAGCAAAACTTGAATAAAGAATGATCAAGATATGAATTAACATGCAAGCATAACGAAGATTAAAAACGTTAAAAATAATTTATTGAGGAGATCTAAATGAAAACTTTTGCTAAATATTTTGCGCTGTCGGTACTCACTGCGGCAACGACTTCTGTGATGGCTGCTGATGAGGTTGTTGTTACTGATGAGGGTGTTGCTGAATTCTCTTTCTTTAAACCAGCTTCAGTCCGTGCTGAAGTCGGTACTACAGGATACGGTGGTGCAATCTCCTGGAGTGCAAACCCATATGTAGGTGTAACCTTGGGTTATAACGGTGGTGATATCTCTTGGTCAGATGATTTATCTATTAACGGTAACAAATATGACCTTGATATGGATAATAACCTAACTTATCTAAATGCTGAAATTCGTCCATGGGCTAACTGGTTCTATATGGCTGCTGGTGTAGGTTATATTGACAACGACTATAACTTAGAACGTCGTTCAGGAACTAATGCATCATTTACAGTTGGTGGAGAACGCTTTAATGCAGGAACAACAGAGGCCCGTATTACTGGTGATTTATCTTATAAAAACAATATCGCTCCATATGTAGGTGTTGGTTTCTCTCCAGCGATTACAAATCGTTGGGGTGTATTCGGTGAAATTGGTGCTTACTACAATGGAAATCCAACTGCAAATTTAAGCGTGAATCCAGAAGCCGCAGGTTTAATTGGTAGTGAAGGAAATAGGTTAGATGTAGCACTTGCAGAAGAAGAGCGTGATATCCGCACTGACAATAAATATGAATGGCTACCGGTGGCTAAACTGGGTGTAAGCTTCCGCTTCTAATCCTTCAAGGCAAAAAAACGAGCTTCGGCTCGTTTTTTTATAGTTCAAAGATAATGCAAGAGAAACAAAAAACTTATAATCTTTAGATTTCAATTGATTAAAAATAAGATTTTAAAATTAGAAAGCTCTTTGCATTTATACAAGGCTCTAGACTAGCAAAATGATTATATTAGTCTAGAATCATGATAGAAAACAGTAAATTAAGTCACTACAAGATTAAAAAAATTATTCAATGCTTTTGTGTTGATATTCCTGCTTCCAAAACAGCCTTATTACTCAATTTAAATCGTAATACGATTAACTATTGGTACATGCTTTTTAGAGAAACTATCTATGATCATCAAACAGATTTAAGAGCTAAGTTTGTTGCTTCAATAGAAGTAGATGAAAGCTATTTTGGAGCGAAAAGGCAACGTGGGTTTCATGGAAAGTTAAAGCGTGGTCGTGGGACTCTAAAACAGCCAGTATTTGGAATATTCGAACGTAATGGGCGCGTCTATACTGAAATCGTACCTGACTGTAAAATGAAGACTTTACAAGAGGTTATCATTGGTAAAGTTTCACTTGAGAGTGTGATTTATAGTGATGGATGGCGTGGCTATAATGGTCTTGTTGATGTGGGTTATTCAAAGCATTTTAGGGTAAATCACGGAGCAAATGAGTTTGCTAGAGGAGAATGTCATATAAATGGAATAGAATCATTTTGGAGCTTTTGTAAAAGAAGGCTAGCAAAGTTTAACGGCATATCAAAAGAGTACTTTGATTATCATCTTAAAGAAACTGAATGGCGTTGGATGAGGGAACCTAATGAGTTAGCAACTGAGCTGTGGAACCTCATTAGGTAAAATTAAGTGTAAATCTGCTAGTCTAGAGCCTATACAAAATTTAGTGGATATAAACAGAAAAAAGAGGCTATTCAAGCCTCTTTCTATAAACTTTATAAATCACGAATTATTCGTCAGGATAAGCTACTTTTTTTAGTGCTTTAATATCGGCATCTGGTGAGCAAAGTGAGATAAATTCATAGCCATAGCCACGTAGTAAATGACCTTTACGCACAGCAATCCAAGTCGTATTCACACCAAAAATATCAGTTTTGATCTGTTTTAAGCGGTAGTCACGTTCAGGATCATAAGCGACATCATTGACAATACCGACACCCATGTTCAGTTCAACATAGGTTTTGATTACATCAGCATCCAAAGCTGACATCACGATATCTACATCAAAACCGGCTTCCTGGAAGGCAATGTCAATTTTCGAACGGCCGGTAAAACCACCGTGATAAGTGATGATTGGATAATTAGCCAGGTCTTCAATCGTGATTTTTTCTTTTTTGGTCAACGGGTGATTTTGTGGCGTAATAATGCTGTGCTGCCAGTTATAGTACGGCACACTTGCCAGATTCTCTTCGGTAGTCAGGGCTTCAGTTGCAATACCAATATCCGCTTCACCTTGTAGCAGCATTTCAGTAATTTCTACCGGGCTTGCCTGTTGCAGAATCAGGTGAACCTTTGGAAATTCTTTCTTAAACTGATTCACGATTGGTGGCAACACATAACGTGCTTGAGTATGTGTTGTGGCAATGGTCAATGTCCCTTCATCAACCTTGTTAAAGTCATCTGCCAGACGTTTGATATTGTCTGCATCGACCAGCATGCGTTCTACAATGCCGAGCAATGCCTGACCTGGTTCGGTCAAACCCAATAAACGTTTACCTTTACGAATAAAAAGCTGTACACCTAGTTCATCTTCCAGGTCTTTAATATGCTTGCTGACACCAGACTGAGAAGTATAAAGTGCCGCAGAAGCTTCAGTTAAATTAAAGTTCTGTCGAACAGTCTCTCGAATAATTCTTAATTGTTGGAAATTCATAATTCTTTCTACCCTATAAGCGGATGGGGCTGCTCTGGCCCCATCTGGTATGTCTTAAGCGACCTGATTTGCAGAGAATAAATGCAGGTTAAGCGGGCTTAACCATACGGTCTGATTTGGTCGGAACTGATGTGCTCGAGCTTCTTCTGGGGTCAGGGAAATCTCAATCAGGTTGCCTTGACGGTCATTCAGTTCTGCAACCACTTTCCCGGCAATCCACAATTCACGAATGAAAGTCGCCTGAATTGCATTGTCCTGTGGTTGAGCATGGATACGTAGTTCGTCTGGACGCGCGAATACAATCACATTGCCTTGCGCTTGCTGTTTCGCAGCATCAAACTGAACACGATCTTCACCAAGTTGAAGGATGCCGCCATTGTTCTGGCCTTCAAAACGGTTGGCTTGGCCCAGGAAGTCGAACACGAATGGTGTTGCTGGTGTCTCATAGACTTCACGAGGTGAACCAATTTGCTCGACATTACCCTTGTTCATCACTACGATCTGATCGGCAACTTCGAGTGCTTCTTCCTGATCGTGGGTTACGAAAATAGACGTGATGTGCAATTCATCATGCAGGGTACGTAACCAGCGACGCAGTTCTTTACGAACTTTGGCATCCAGTGCACCGAATGGCTCATCCAATAACAATACACGTGGTTCAACGGCTAATGCACGAGCCAAGGCAATACGCTGACGCTGACCACCAGAAAGCTGGGCAGGATAACGATCAGCAAGGAAACCCAGTTGAACCAGATCTAGAAGACAAGTCACACGTTTTTTGATTTCTGCTTCAGATGGACGAGTAGAACGTGGACGTACACGCAGACCAAAAGCCACGTTGTCAAACACAGTCATATGACGGAACAGGGCATAGTGCTGGAATACAAAACCAACTTCACGTTCACGTACATGAACATTCGTTGCATCTTCACCTTCCAGAATTACCTGGCCGCCGTCCGCAGATTCCAGACCTGCGATAATACGTAATAGTGTAGTTTTACCGCAGCCTGATGGACCAAGCAGGGCAACTAACTGGCCATCTGGGAAATCCAGGGAAATGTTTTTCAGTGCATGGAATGCACCAAAGTGTTTTTCAATATTTTTAACTTGAATACTCATGTGGACATTCCTTAAGAAACTGTTGAATCTTCTTTACCTTTGTTTTGTTTTTCCTGGCGCAGCTCGACCCAGGTTTTAAGTACCAAGGTGACAATCGCAAGGAAAGCCAGCAGCGAAGACACAGCAAACGCAGCACTGAAGGTATATTCGTTATAGAGAATCTCGACGTGCAGTGGCAGGGTGTTGGTTTCACCACGGATATGACCAGATACTACTGATACCGCACCGAACTCACCCATGGCACGGGCATTACACAGAATCACGCCGTAGATCAGACCCCATTTGATATTTGGCAGGGTCACTTTCCAGAAGGTTTGCCAGCCAGATGCACCGAGAACAATCGCAGCTTCTTCTTCTTCGGTGCCTTGTGCTTCCATCAAAGGAATCAGCTCACGGGCAACGAATGGAACAGTAATAAATACAGTTGCCAGGACAATTGCAGGCACGGCATAGAGGATCTTGATGTCGTTATCCATCAACCATTCACCCATCCAGCCTTGAGTACCAAAAATCAGTACAAGCATCAGGCCGGCGATCACTGGAGATACCGAGAATGGCATATCAATAATGGTGGTCAGAATCGATTTACCTGGGAAGTTAAACTTCGCAACTGACCATGCCGCTGCAATACCAAAAACCACGTTCAGCGGCACTGAAATCGCTGCAGTAAGTAATGTCAGTTTAACGGCTGACAGCGTATCTGGATGTACCAGTGCCTGTGCATATACACCAACACCTTGTTTAAAGGCTTCAACGAAAACCAGAATCAAAGGCAGAATCAGGCAGCTCAGGAAGAAAATCAGCGCAATCACAATCAGGGTATAACGCACCCAGGTTGGTTCACGGGTTGCATCACGGGATTGCAGCTTTTCAGCAAGCGCATTGCTGTTGGTATGTAAACTCATCGTGCAGTTCTCCCTGTGCGACGGCTTGCCCAAGCTTGTAAGAGGTTAATCAGGAATAGCATCACAAATGAAATCAAAAGCATCACGACAGCGATAGTAGTTGCACCAGCGTAGTCATACTCTTCCAGACGGGAAATAATCATCAGCGGTGCAATTTCAGTCTCGAAGGGCTGGTTACCGGCAATAAAGATGACTGAACCGTATTCACCTACGCCACGAGCAAAGGCCAAAGCAAAGCCTGTGATGAGTGCTGGTAGCAAGATCGGGAAAATGATTTTAGTCACGATCTGAAAACGGGTAGCACCGAGTGCAGATGCAGCTTCTTCCAGTTCGGTTTCCAAGTCTGACAACACAGGCTGTACCGTACGTACCACAAATGGAATCCCGATAAAGATCAACGCCAGCGTGATACCCAACGGGGTATAAGCCACTTTAATACCAATAGGATCCAGATACTGACCGATCCAGCCTGTAGGGGCATACAGTGACGTTAATGCAATACCGGCAACGGCAGTCGGCAGGGCAAACGGCAAATCGACCAGGGCATCGACAATACGTTTACCTGGGAAGCTGTAACGTACCAGACACCATGCCAGTAACAGGCCAAAGACTACATTGATCAGGGCAGCAATAATAGCTGTCGAGAAACTGAGCTGGAGTGACTTGAGAATACGTTCAGAGCTCAGGATTTCCCATAAGCCGTCCCAGCCGATGCCGAGTGATTTAATAAATACGGCAGACAGCGGGATCAAGACGATTAATGACAAATACGCTAGGGTAAAGCCTAGAGATAGACCAAATCCTGGCAGCACTCGGGATCGCTGCGACATGATTACTCCTCAAAAGAGAGAATGCTAATTGAATACAACCAGCGAATATTAAAAATGAAATTTGGGACAAGCATAAGTTCCAGCATCTAAAATGCAAATTTAAAAAAATACTTGCCTTCATCAGTATTATTGATATGTTGCATCGACATCGCTGAATTTAGATATTGTTTAATCTCAGGGAAGGGACCGAAGCCCGAAGCAACATTCACATGACCGACCTGACCTAGGTTGATTGGCTTAATCTTCCAGGATTTGGCAAAGTGATGCGCATCCTCAAAGCTCAGCCAAGGGTCATTTTCACTGATCAGCAGTACCGTTGGAACCTGTAGCTTGATTTGATGAAAATAGGCACTGTAGTCATTTTGACTATCGCGGGCAAAACCGTTCTCGCCAAAGCGACCAGGGTTTGCCGGTGCCACAAGAATCAATTTTTTAATTTTTTTACACAGTTCAGGATGCTGATCGAGTGCTGCCAGGCTGGTTAGACAGCCAAAGCTATGGGCAACTACTTCGATGTCATCCTGAATATTCTGAACGGTAGCAGCAAACTGCGCTACCCAGGTATCCAGAACAGGATGATTCCAGTCTTGCTGTTCAACGCGGGAGCATTGCATCAGACCACGTTGCAACCAGGATTGCCAGTGCTCATATTCACTGCCGCCCACACCTGGAACAATGAGGGTATGTGTCATGCGAATGCTCCTTATTGATTAGCTGCGAAACTTATTTCGCAGTATTAGCTTTTACGATCTGGTCGAAAACTCCACCATTTTCAAAGTGGGCTTTTTGAACTTTGTCCCAGCCACCAAATTCCTCATCGATGGTCACCAGTTTCAGTGGTTTAAATACTGTGTTGTATTTTGCCAGTACTTTGGCATTACGTGGACGGTAGAAGTTACGTGCTGCAATTTCCTGACCCAGTGGTGAATACAGGAAGTTCAGGTAACCTTGAGCCAAGTATTTGTTACCTTTTTTCGCAACAGTCTTTTCTACAATAGCCACTGGTGGTTCAGCCAGAATAGACAGCGAAGGAGTCACGATTTCAAATTTGCCTGGTTGTTCGCGAATGGCTAAATGTGCTTCATTTTCCCAAGCGAGTAATACGTCACCGATGCCGCGTTCCGCAAATGTCGTGGTTGAACCGCGCGCGCCAGAATCAAGTACTTTGGTTTGTTTATAGATTTTACGGACAAATTCTTGAGCAGTTTTGTCGTTGCCGCCTGGTAAGTGTTTCGCATATGCCCAAGCTGCCAGGTAGTTCCAGCGGGCACCGCCAGAAGTTTTAGGGTTTGGCGTAATGATGGCTACACCTGGTTTCACCAGATCATTCCAGTCTTTGATGTGTTTTGGATTGCCTTTACGTACTAGGAAGACGATGGTTGAAGTATAAGGTGTCGAGTTTTGTGGCAATTTTTTCTGCCAGTCTGCAGGCAACAGTTTTGCTTTTTCAGCAATCACGTCGATATCTGCAGCGAGTGCCAGAGTTACCACATCGGCTTCCAGACCATCAATCACGGCCCGCGCCTGTTTACCTGAACCGCCATGTGACTGTTTAAAGTTGATGCTTTGGCCAGTACGGCTTTTCCAGTATTTACCAAATTCTTTGTTGACATCTTCGTAGAGTTCACGCGTTGGATCATAAGAGACATTTAGAAAGTCGCGTGCTGCAGCAGAAAACGAAGTTGCTGAAATAACAGCAGCTAGAACCCCTAGTTTTAATTTTGTTGAAATGCTCATGTGAACCTCAAACTCTTACACGTTTTGTAACATGAGTGAAGAATAAACCTATTCTTTATGCATAAAAAATAATTAAAAATGAATTTTATATGAAAATAAAAGATAAGTTTTTTGTAAGTCTCTGAAACAACAATGGCCTTATTCAATAAGGCCATTGTTGATGCAATTTTTATGATTATTTTGCGCTATTGGCTTTTACAAGCTGGTCAAAGATTCCGCCATTAGCAAAGTGTTTTTTCTGTACTTTATCCCAGCCACCGAATTCTTTATCAATGGTCACCAGTTTCAGTGGCTTGAATACATTACTGTACTGTTTTAGCACTGCTGTATTACGTGGACGATAGAAGTTTTTCGCTGCTACCGTCTGACCTGCAGGTGAGTATAAGAAGTTTAGGTAAGCTTTTGCCAGGTTCTCATTGTTATTTTTCTTGGCATTCTTGTCCACGATTGCTACTGGTGGTTCAGCCAGGATCGACAGCGAAGGGGTGATGATTTCAAACTTGCCTGGTTGCTCACGAATTGCCAAGTGTGCTTCATTTTCCCAAGCCAGCAATACGTCACCAATCCCGCGTTCAGCAAAAGTGGTGGTTGAACCACGTGCACCTGAGTCCAGAACTTTAGTCTGTTTGTAGATCTGACGGACAAATTCTTGTGCTTTGGCATCGTTACCACCTGGTTGGTGTTTTGCCCAAGCCCAAGCGGCCAGGTAGTTCCAGCGTGCACCGCCTGAAGTTTTTGGATTTGGCGTAATGATGTCTACACCTGGTTTTACCAAGTCACCCCAGTCCTTGATGCCTTTCGGGTTGCCTTTTTTCACCAGGAAAACGATAGTTGATGTATAAGGGGTAGAGTTTTGCGGGAATTTCTTTTGCCAGTCTTTTGGGAGTAGACCGCGTGCTGCGATTTCATCAATATCAGCAGCCAGCGCCAGCGTCACCACGTCTGCATCCAGACCATCAATCACGGCGCGTGCCTGTTTGCCAGAACCGCCATGTGACTGTTTGAAGTTCACGTCTTGGCCGGTAGATTTTTTCCAGTACGCCTTAAATTCTTTGTTAAAGTTGTCATACAATTCGCGAGTTGGGTCATAGGAGACATTTAAAAAGTCCTTTGCAGACACACTAAATGCCGTTGCTGAAATTAGTGCTGCTAAAACCCCAATTTTTAATTTACGGATGTTCATATTTGCCTCAAGAGTTTCTTTGTTTTGTTGGTTGAGGCAAGAATAGCTGGAGTTTTTTTGCATAAAAAATAATTAAAAAAGAATTTTATGTGAGTAAAACAGATATATATGTGCCGTCTATCTTTGCCTGCAATCTGATTCGCTGGAGAGGTGAAAAAATTATGCTGTGTTTTAAAAATGCACAACAAATCCATCATATCGATCTGCTAGATCGCGCTTTTCATTATGGTGACGGCTGCTTTACCACGGCTTGTATCCGCAATAACCAGGTTGAATTACAGGAACGTCATTTAGCACGGTTACGTATGAGTAGCCAGAAAATGAACCTGCAGGTGGATTTAGAGCTGATTGACGCTACATTGCAAAAACTGCGTGAAACTGAAACTGTACTGAATGGCACTTTAAAAATCATCATTAGCCGTGGTATGGGGCAACGCGGTTATAGTCTGCCCGATCATCCTGCGGATCTCTGGGTCTACTACTATCCAAAAACCTTGGAAGAGCATCAATTTGAACAGATTGAAAGTGGTGTACTGAATACAGCATTAGGGCTGTGTATGCCGCAGCTGGTCGGTTTAAAAACCCTGAATCGGCTGGAACAGGTCATGCTGAAACAGGAAGCGGATCAGCAGGGTTGGGTAGAAGCGCTGGCCTGCGATGTGCAAGGTGAAATTGTTGAAGGTGTGAGCAGTAATTGTTTTTTAAGGATAAACAATACATGGATTACTCCTGAACTTCGCTATAATGGCGTCAGCGGGGTGATGCGTGCCGAGATTCTAGAGCGGATGCATCAGCAGGGAATTGCCTGTGAACAGCGCAGTCTGGATATGGAAGAGATTCCACACATCCAAAGCCTGTTTTTCTGTAATGCGCTGAGCCCCATGAAAATGGTGGCCCAATTCGAACAGCGAACGCTGGATACAGAGGCCTGTATCGCGTTATTTCATCGTCTACATTTAAATCAGATCAGCTAATATGTCCGCCAGTAAAAATACAGCCAAAAAGAAAACGAAAAAGAAAAATAAAGCAAAATCTTCCTTTCCTATGAAAGGTATTTTGGTTGTTTTATTAGGGTTTTTCCTGATTCTGGCTGTGATCCTGAAAAGTGGCTTATTCAAGGATTATCCAGTCAAAGGCCAGAAAGAGATGCTGGCGATCAGTGCTGGGGATACCTATTCCGGTTTTATCGACCGACTGGCGAAAGAAGGCCATGTCAGCTTTCCGATCCTGCTCAAAGTCTATCAGCGTCTGATTATTCATGACACCTTGAAAGCCGGTGTATATGAAATACATGATGGCATGAGCGTTCGCGAAGTGCTGCAGATGATTTCCAATTCTGAAAATGCCCAGATGAACCGGATTCTGGTGATTGAAGGTACGACTTTTAAGCAGCTGATCGAAAGCTTGAAGAAAGATGAGCTGGTGACCAAAGAAGTCGTGAATCTGCCAACCGATCAATTGCTGAAAGAGTTGAATATTCCATTCAATCATCCGGAAGGGCTGTTTGCGCCGAATACCTATTTCTTTGCTAAGGGTGAAACCGACCGCAAGATTCTGACCGATCTGTACCGTCATCAGATGCAGGCGCTGGATGAAGCCTGGAATAACCGTGCTAGTGATCTGCCATACCAGAATAAATATGAAGCGCTGATCATGGCTTCGATCATTGAAAAAGAAACCAGTCTGGACAGCGAATTGCAGCAAGTGTCTGGGGTATTCGTACGCCGTCTGAAAATTGGTATGCGTCTGCAGACTGATCCAACTGTGATTTATGGTATGGGCGATAAGTACAAGGGCAATATTACCCGCCAGGATCTGCGTACGCCAACACCATATAATACTTATACCATGGCAGGTCTGCCACCAACGCCGATTGCCTTGCCAAGTAAAAAAGCCATTGAAGCCGCGATGCATCCGGACAATTCACAGAATATCTACTTTGTCGCAACCGGCAATGGTGGGCATAAGTTCAGCAGCAATCTGCAAGACCATAATCGCGCTGTGCAGGAATATCTGTCAGTTTTACGTTCCAAAAATTAAGGAGTGAGCATGTTTATCAGCTTTGAAGGCACTGAAGGTGTAGGGAAAACCACGCTCATTCGTCGTATCTATGATGATTTTATCGCGCAAGGCAAAGAGGTAGTATTGACTCGTGAGCCGGGTGGTACGCCAATGGCGGAACAGATTCGTTCACTCTTGCTGGCAGTGAATCATGAAGAAGCGATGTGCAACGATACTGAACTACTGCTGATGTATGCAGCGCGTGCCCAGCATCTGGCACAGGTCATTCTGCCGGCACTCGAAGCGGGAAAAATTGTCCTGTGTGACCGTTTTACCGATGCCAGTTTTGCCTATCAGTGTGCTGGACGTGGACTCAGTGAAGCCAAGCTTAAATTACTGAATGATAACTTTGTCGCGCGTATGCCAGATGTGACTTTCTGGCTGGATGCACCGATTGAACTGGGGATGAACCGTGCCCGTGAACGTGGTGCACTGGACCGTTTTGAACAGGAGAAAGTCTCTTTCTTTGAGAAAGTCAGAAGCGGTTATGAAACTTTATGGCAGCGTCATCCGGAGCGTGTCAAACGTTTGAATGCCACCCAAACACCAGAACAGGTTTTTGCTCAGGCGATGCGTGAATTACAAGCTGTCTAGGTAGTCAGAATTAAACTGTAATTCGCTATTAAAAATCTTCTATATTGTTCGTGATATGGAAGATTTTTTTATGAAAAGTAGTCTAGAAAAAATACAAAAATTTTTAGCAGTCGAGTTCCCGCAAAGTCTGGAATATTGTCAGTTGGTTGATATTAAACCTAAGGGCTCAACGGTGCGCTATCGAGTCAATGATGGTCAGTTGCGGCCGGGAGGCACGATTTCCGGCCCTACGATTATGGCTGTGGCGGACTTTGCTTTATATGTGGCAATTCTCAGTGAAATTGGACTAGTAGGCTTGGCAGTCACCACCAATATCAATATTAACTTTCTACGTAAACCGGATGGTCAGCGTGACCTGATTGGGGAATGTCGACTGATCAAAGTAGGTAAAGCGCTCGTGGTAGGTGAGGTCTGGGTGTATTCAGAAGGACAGAAAGAGCCAGTGGCTCATGTGACAGGAACCTATTCTATTCCACTGAAATCGATTTCATAGTTTTGCAAGACAAGGTGGTTCATCTATGGGATGGTGAATTTTGACATCCTCTCCGACCTAAAGGACGGAGATTCCTCCTGCGAGACGCCCATGTCCGAGCGCAAGAATATTCAGTGCTGAGTTTATATCTCTATCGTGGAATGTACCGCACTCCACACACTGCCATTCTCTTATTCCAAGTCCTGCTCTACCTTTCAGACTACTGGAGCGTGAGCCGCAGCACGAGCAAGTTTGGGTGGTATAGGCTTCATTGACTTCTTCATACCATACCCCTGCGTTCTCGCATTTATACTTGAGCATGGTTCTTAAGGTCGTCCAACCTGCATCGAGTACAGACTTAGCTAATTTTGTCTGTGCCAATGCTTTGGCATTCACATTACCAACGAAGATGGCTGCATGTTCATTCACCAGTTTATGACTGAATTGATGCAGCATATTTTGACGTAGATTTTTGATCTTGGCATGAATCGCTTTGACACGTTTTTTATTTCTTGCTCTTTGAGCAATACCAAGTTTTTGTTCATATTGACGATAGATTTTAGGCGCTTTGAACTTTACACCATCTGAGCAAGTCGCAAGGTCTTTGAGTCCTAGATCAATGCCAATTGAGGTTTTAGCGGTGGTTTTCTCTGTTTTAATTGAATCAACCACAAGACATACATACCAACACCCTCGGCTATCCTCGACAAACGAGCCTGTTTTAACATTGTATTTACTTAGTCCGTAACTGTCCCATAGCTTGAATTGATGCTTGCCGTATTGGACATACCCATCGGCATATTTCACCGCCACTTTTTTAAATGGAATCCAACCGAGAGAACGTCTAGCATTTTTTTTGTTACTGACACGCCATTTTAGCTTGGCTTTTTTAAATTGCTTTCTTCGAGTAACTAATTCTTCCGCAACTGCCTGTATGGTTTGGCTGTGCAAATTGCACTCTTTTGATGTACCTTTCGTGTATTTAGCAATATCGTAAGCTGAAAAGAATTGTTGTTTTCTTTGCAAGTGTTTAAAACACAAATCATTGACATAGTTCCAGACAAAATTAACTTCAGATGCCAATTGGTCTAGCACCTTGCAATGTTTGTCTTTTATGCGTAATTTAAGTGTCTTCATCACTAAAATATATTTGGTCTATGGATAATAGTCAAGAGATTAGAACAGGTCGTCACTGTGTTTTTAATATGCACGTTCATTTAGTCTTTGTGGCTAAATATCGTAGAGATGTTTTTACCAAAGCTATGCTCGAAACTATGAATGAAGTATTCAAGCGCATTTGCTTAGACTTTGAAGCTAAGTTGGTAGAATTTGATGGTGAGCATGATCATGTTCATTTACTTGTGAACTATCCACCAAAAGTAGCTATTTCTAGCTTGGTTAACAGCCTAAAAGGTGCATCTAGTCGTATTTTAAGAACTAAACACCCTGAAATTAAAAACAAATTATGGGGGAATGCTTTGTGGTCGCCTAGTTATTTCGCTGCATCGTGTGGAGGTGCTCCCATTGGGATTATTAAACAATATATCCAACAACAGCAAACACCGCATTAGCAATCCTAGCTAATCCCCACAAGGGGGACTAGCGGATTGCAGCCTTATATCCCCGCCCTGAAGGGCGAGGTTTTACGGCTAAAGGGATAAAAATAAAAAACCGGATCAACTGATCCGGTTTTTTTATCATCACGAAGTTAAGCTTCCAAACCTACATTTACTAAAGGCTGTTCGACTTCAAATGATGGTGGAATTAGTACAGTTTTGCGTAGCTCTGGTAACTGCTCTGGATAGTCCAGGGTGTAGTGCAGGCCACGGGATTCCTTACGCTGCATGGCACAACGCACAATCATTTCAGACACCAGTACCAGGTTACGCAGCTCGATCAGGTTTTTGCTGACCTGATAGTCCTGATAATATTCGGTGATTTCTCTTTTCAGCATCTCGATACGGTGCAGGGCACGTTCCAGTCGCTTGGTGGTGCGGACAATACCGACATAGTTCCACATGGTCTGACGCAGTTCATCCCAGTTTTGCAGAATCACGACATCTTCATCGGGGTTAGTGACCTGAGAATCGTCCCATTCTGGTACTTCGGGAACGGGTTGATCCGCCTTGAAGTTTTCCTGAATGTGTTTGGCTGCGCTCATACCGTAAACGAAACATTCCAAGAGTGAGTTACTGGCCATACGATTCGCGCCATGCAGACCCGTATAAGAAGTTTCACCAATCGCATACAGACCCACAATATCGGTCTGGCTGTTTTTATCTACGACAACACCACCGCAGGTATAGTGCGCTGCAGGCACGACTGGAATCATATCTTTGGTGATATCTATACCGAGTTCAAGCAGGCGGGCATACAGAGTTGGGAAGTGCTCTTTGATGAAGGTTTCATCTTTGTGAGTGATATCCAGCCAGACATGACGGATACCCAGACGTTTGATCTCATAGTCAATCGCACGCGCCACGATATCTCGTGGTGCCAATTCAGCACGCTCGTCAAAGCGTAACATAAAACGTTCACCATCTGGCAGACGCAGATAAGCACCTTCACCACGCATGGCTTCAGTAATCAGGAATGAACGTGCCTGTGGATGATACAGACAGGTAGGATGGAACTGGTTAAACTCCATATTGGCAACGCGACAGCCGGCACGATAGGCCATCGCAATTCCGTCACCAGTCGCAATATCTGGATTGGACGTATACAAATAGGCTTTCATAGCACCGCCACATGCCAAGGCAGTAGATGGTGCCAGGAAAGTATGCACTTTTTGCGTGGTTTCATCTAAAGCATACAGTCCTAGTGCTCGGTTTTCACCAGCATGGCCAAGTTTTTTCGAGCAAATCAGGTCGATTGCAATGTAATTTTCAAAAATATGAATATTCTGTTTTTCTTGTGCGCGTTGAACCAGTGTGGTGGAAATCGCGCGTCCAGTCGCATCGGCAGCGTGAATGATGCGGCGTTGAGAGTGGCCGCCTTCACGGGTCAGGTGTAATTGTTCCTGTTCATCTAAGGTGAACTGTACGCCATGTTTCAGCAGAAAATCGACTGAAGGTTTGCCGCCTTCTACTGTCTGTCGTACTGCATTGATTTCACATAGATGAGCCCCGGCAATCATGGTGTCATCGATATGCTGTTCAAGCGAATCCGTTTCATCTAGCACGGCTGCAATGCCACCTTGCGCATAAAAGGTACTTGCATCCGTTAGTGTTGATTTGGCTAAAACTGCAATGTTGAAATGATCTGGAAGAGATAAGGCTAAACTTAGACCAGCGCCGCCACTGCCCACAATAATCACATCAAAATGATGTGTCGTGTGTAAATTAGACATGTCCATCAGCTAACTTAGAAAAAAGTCCGGTTATAACAGCGCTTTTCCGTACAAAATGCAAGCATTTATCTGCTCATAAATTAATGAAAAAAAGTAATGAGCGTGGAAACTTTGGTCTTTGAAAAATGGCATAATGCCAATATTTAAAATAAGAACATTTTGTTACTTAAAAATTGTATCGTTTGTGATAAAACTTTTTTAAAAAAGATTTATCAATCATTTGAGTGAATAAATATATGAAAATCTTGGATGTTAAACATGGGATTTTTGCAGCAACGCTGACAATGACAGCGGTGCAGGCGGGGGCAGCCACTCCAGTAGATTTTTCAAATCTTGTTGCACAAGTCAGTCCGGCGGTCGTCAGTGTCAATGTTGTTAAGAAAATGACCGAAGAAGAGCTGTTGCAGCAACAGATTCCTGACATTTTGCGCCGTTTCTTTGGCAATCAGGTGGTGATTCCACAACCCCGTGCTCCACAGGAAAAAACTGGTTATGGCAGTGCTTTCTTTATCAGTAAAGATGGCTATTTGCTGACTAATCATCACGTGATTGAAAATGCATCTAGAGTGACGATTACTTTAAATGACCGCCGCGAAATTGATGCAACTATAGTGGGAAGTGACGAACGTACTGACGTGGCTTTATTGAAAGTGAATGGTTCAGGTTTCCCGGAACTGCGTACCGGTGATGTGGATAAACTGCGTGTGGGTGAACCTGTACTTGCGATTGGCTCACCATTTGGTTTTGACTATTCTGCTTCTGCCGGGATTGTCAGTGCCAAGATGCGGAATATGATGGGTGAAACTGCAGTCCCATTTATTCAGACTGACGTGGCACTGAATCCAGGTAACTCGGGTGGTCCACTGTTTAACCAGCGCGGAGAAGTGGTGGGTGTCAACTCGCGTATCTTTAGTGGTACTGGTGGTTATATGGGCTTGTCATTCTCCATTCCAATTGATGTGGCGATGGAGGTGGCGGATCAACTAAAACGCAATGGTAAAGTTACCCGTTCTTATCTAGGCGTGAGCTTGCAGGATATCGACCGTAACTTGGCAGAATCTTATAAACTGGATAAGCCGGAAGGTTCCTTAGTTACTCAGGTCGCTCCAAATTCTCCAGCAGCGAAGGCGGGTCTACAAGCTGGTGATGTAATTTTGAAATACAACGGAACCGGTATTTCCCGTACCAGCGAATTGCTGAATTATCTCAACCGTTCAGCTCCGAAACAGCAGATTCAGCTAGAAGTGCTGCGTGATGACAAACGCCGTAATATTAATGCGACCTTGACCACAGCACCGGATGATACACCTGCACAAGCATCTAGTCAGGCTGGAAAATCCAAAGGGCCAGTGATTGGTGTAACGATCCGTAACCTGACGCCAAATGAAATGAGCAGTCTGGATATAAAAGGTGGTGTGGTGATTCAGGATGTGCGTCCAGGTGGTGTTGCTGCTCAAGCGCGGATCATGCCAAATGATGTGGTGACTCAAATCAATGGTAAAGCGATTTTGAACAGTAATCAGTTTGTGGAAGAAGTATCTGAACTGAAAAAAGGTACTGTGGCGCGTGTGGCATTGATTCGCCAAGGTCAACGTGTGATTGTCGGTATGCGTATTACCTGATCAGACTCAACACATGAATAAAACCGCCTTTTATAGGCGGTTTTTTATTTTTGGCAATTTACCTGTTGAATAAATTCGGTAGACTCTAATGCGCTATAAAATCTAAAGGATAAGAGACGCGTGAAGGGTATTTTTGACCTGAAATTAACCGTAAAACCAGAACATATTGATGTGCTGGGTCATGTGAATAATGTGGTGTATGTGCAGTGGATGCAGGATGTGGCGACAGCCCATATTGAACAGATCGGACTGGGACTGCAGCAGTATCTGGAACTCAAACATGCCATGGTCGCAGTTGAGCATCATGTGCAGTACCGCAAGGCGGCTTTTGAAGGGGATGAACTGATCCTGCGTACCTGGTTGAATGATATCAATGCGCTGTACTCCTTCCGTCAATATGCGTTTTATCGTCCAGCTGATCAGAGCCTATTATTCACGGGCAGTACCCAATGGGCCTGTGTAGAAATTGCGACGGGTCGACCTAAACGCATGTCACCAACCTTTGTGAATGCGTATCAGCCATTATCCGAAGACATCAATCCTTTTGATTTTAGTCAATTGTATCTGGCAGATTAAATTTTCTAATTTGGAATTAGCATTATAACTTTTTGTTGCTATTCAAATGTCTTGCAGTGCAAGGAGAAATATAATTCTTTTTCTGTAACTGCATTCTGCTATAATCCTCGGCAATTTCTATTCGGCTTTGCTATGCAATTTTTTTATATTGCATGGCGTGTTTTGTTCTCAAGGTAGCCCATGGCGCAAGCTAAAAAATCTGTTGATATTAAAAACATTCGTAACTTCTCGATTATTGCGCATATCGACCACGGTAAATCCACCCTGGCGGATCGTTTTATTCAAACCTGTGGTGGTTTGCAGGATCGTGAAATGCAGGCTCAGGTTCTGGACTCCATGGAGCTTGAACGCGAACGTGGGATTACCATTAAAGCGGCATCGGTGACCTTGTACTATACCCATCCGAATGGTCAGGAATATCAGCTGAACTTCATTGATACTCCGGGACACGTGGATTTCTCATACGAAGTATCGCGTTCACTGGCAGCCTGTGAAGGTGCTTTACTCGTTGTTGATGCAGCACAGGGTGTAGAAGCCCAGTCTGTAGCGAACTGCTATACCGCAATTGAGCAAGGTCTAGAAGTTCTTCCCGTCCTGAACAAGATTGACCTGCCACAGGCTGAACCTGAACGTGTGATTCAGGAAATTGAAGATATTATCGGGATTGAAGCAACGGATGCGCCAACCTGTTCCGCAAAAACCGGTTTAGGTATCGAAGGCGTACTGGAAACCTTAGTCGACCGTATTCCAGCACCAACCGGTGACCGTGAGGCACCATTACAAGCTCTAATTATCGACTCGTGGTTCGATAACTACCTTGGCGTTGTATCTCTGGTCCGTATCAAACAAGGTCGCGTACGTAAAGGCGACAAGATGCTAGTCAAATCTACCGGCCAGACCCACATCATTACTTCAGTCGGTATCTTCAATCCAAAACATACTGAAACCGACATGCTCGAAGCGGGTGAAGTGGGCTTTGTGATTGCCGGTATTAAAGACATTTTCGGTGCGCCAGTCGGTGATACCATCACGCTAGCAAGTACGCCTGAAGTACCAACATTACCTGGTTTCAAAAAAGTAAAACCTCAGGTCTATGCAGGTCTGTTCCCAATTGATTCCAGCGATTTTGAACCGTTCCGTGAAGCACTGCATAAACTGCAGATTAATGACTCGGCGCTGTTCTTCGAGCCGGAAAGCTCAGATGCATTGGGCTTCGGTTTCCGTTGTGGCTTCCTCGGTATGCTGCATATGGAAATCGTACAGGAGCGTCTGGAACGAGAATACGATCTGGATCTGATTTCTTCTGCACCAACAGTAATTTACGAAGCTGTGTTGAAAAATGGTCAAACCGTTTATATCGACAGTCCGTCTAAGATGCCGGATGGTTCGACCGTTGAAGACCTGCGTGAACCGATTGCTGAGTGTCATATCTTGGTACCACAGGAATATGTCGGTAACGTGATGACCCTATGTGTGGAACGCCGTGGTGTACAGAAAGATATGAAGTTCCTGGGGAACCAGGTTTCGATTACTTTTGACATTCCAATGGCAGAAGTGGTGATGGACTTCTTCGATAAGTTGAAGTCTTGCTCACGTGGTTTTGCTTCACTGGATTACAACTTCGTGCGTTTTGAAAGCTCGTCACTGGTGAAAGTCGATGTCCTGATTAATGGTGAAAAAGTCGATGCTTTGGCGATGATTTGTCACCGTCAGGATGCTCGTCACCGTGGTATTGCACTGGTTGAAAAAATGAAAGATCTGATTCCACGTCAGATGTTCGATGTGGCAATTCAGGCTGCGATCGGTGCGCAAATTATTGCCCGTTCTACCGTAAAGGCAATGCGTAAAAACGTATTGGCGAAATGTTATGGTGGTGACGTATCTCGTAAGAAGAAACTGCTTGCGAAACAGAAAGAAGGTAAGAAACGTATGAAACAGGTGGGTAGTGTTGAAATCCCACAGGAAGCGTTCTTAGCTGTGCTGAAAGTCGAACGCTAATATTATAAGGATAATAAACCCATGGATTTTGATTTTAATTTAATACTTGTTCCTGCTACGCTGTTTTTTATTGCGGTCTGGCTGCTTGATAAGTTTGTGCTAAAACAGCGACAGACAAAGGGCAAGGGCAATGAGAATGTAATCATTACCTGGGCTTATGATTTCTGGCCAGTACTCACCGTGGTGCTGGTACTGCGTTCCTTTCTATACGAACCATTCAATATTCCATCAGATTCGATGGTGCCAACGCTGGAAACCGGTGATTTTATTCTGGTCAATAAATATGACTATGGGGTGAAATTACCGATCGTGAATACCAAAATCATTGATACCGGCAGTCCGGAACGTGGTGATGTGATTGTATTTCGCTACCCACCGCAACCGGGCATTAGCTACATCAAACGCGTGGTGGGTTTGCCGGGTGATCATATTGTTTATGATCATGGTCAATTGACCATTAACGGTCAAAAAGTGCCAAAAGTTCCGGTGGAATTTAGCCGCGAAAAAGACCAATTAGATACACCAGTATCGATCTATCACAAAGAGACTTTGGGCGAGCACACCTTTACCATGCGTGAGCTGGAAGGGGTGAATGTGGCTCGTCAGGCACCATTTATCAACTTTGTGGAAAATGGTAAATATTCAGGTGAAAATGGTTTATATTGGGAAGTAAAAGTTCCAGAAGGTCATTACTTTGCGATGGGGGATAATCGCGATCAAAGTGCTGACAGCCGTTTCTGGGGATTTGTTCCGGAAGAGAATTTAACTGGCCGTGCGTTCTATGTCTGGATGCATAAGGAACCAGGTTTTAAATTGCCTTCGTTCAGTCGAAACGGAACAATTGATTAATTAAATTGTTTCACTTCAGGAAAATAAAAAAATGAGACATCAACAAGGTGCATCTTATGTCGCAGTACTTTTTGCGATTATGGGGTTTGCTTTTTTAGCAAAAATTGCAATTGCGGTGTGGGCGCCGTATTTTGATAACCGGATGGTCGAGGGGCAGATTGAGGAATTGATAAAAACCTCACCTGCCAATATTGCACCGGAAAAATTTATCCAGCAATTGGGCCAGCGCCTGACTATGAATAATATTCGGGATTTCGATATCAAGAAAAATATCTTGGTAGAGAATGCAAATGGTCTGTTGGTGAAAACCAATTATGAAGTTCGCAAGAATTTCCTAATGAATATCGATTTAGTGATGAAGTTTGAGAAAGAGTTTGATCAAAGCACAGTCAAAGCTAAATGATGAACGTCTTGCTAAACGTCTTGGCTATCAGTTTAAACAGGCTGATCTGCTAAAACTGGCATTGACTCATCGTTCAGTCAGTCATAAACACAACTACGAGCGCCTGGAATTTCTGGGCGATTCGCTTTTAGGGATGATTATTGCCAATTATCTCTTTACCGCTTACCCGAATGAAAACGAAGGTCGTCTGACGCGTATGCGTGCGACCCTTGTCCGACAGGAAGCGCTAGGAAAAATTGCCAATGATTTAAAATTAAGTCAGAACCTGATTCTCAGTACGGGTGAGCTGAAGTCGGGTGGTCACCACCGTGAGTCGATTCTCGCAGATACCGTCGAGGCGATTATCGGCGCAATCTATGTGGATTGTGGTGATCTTAAAGTGCTCGAAGCCATTGTGTTAAAATGGTACGAACCTTATTTAGACCACATTGAACCAACGGATCAGCTCAAGGATCCAAAATCACGCCTGCAAGAGTATTTACAAGCACGTAAAAAACCTCTCCCGGTTTACGAGGTTGTAGATATTCAGGGCGATGCCCCAAACCAGCACTTCAAGGTAGAGTGTCATGTGGAAGGCTTGCCTGTAATGCTAGGTGAAGGTTCAAGCCGTCGTTTTGCCGAACAGGCAGTTGCGGCGGATATTTTAAAACAGTTGGAGCAAAAGTCTTAATGACTACTCATTCCGATCACATCGATGCTGATCACGAGTCGCAACCAAGCGACAATAATGACTTAATCAGTCAATTTTTCAGTGCTCAAGGTACTGAAATCCCGTCGGATTACCGCAGTGGCTTTGTGGCCATTGTCGGTCGTCCGAACGTGGGGAAATCAACGCTGATGAACCACTTGCTGGGTCAGAAGCTGTCGATTACTTCACGTAAACCGCAAACCACACGTCATAAGATTGTGGGCATTGATTCGCGTGAAAAATCTCAGGCGGTATTTGTAGATACCCCAGGGATGCATAAGAAAGAAGTGCGTGCCATCAACAAAATGATGAACCGTGCGGCACACTCAGCACTACGTGACGTGAATCTGGTGCTGTTTGTGGTGGATGCGAATAAATGGACCCAGAACGATGAACTTGTTCTGGAGAAATTGAAAAATGCAGATATGCCAGTGATTCTGGTGATCAACAAGCTGGATACTTTTGAGAACAAGAATGAAGCCTTACCGCTGATTCAGGAACGTTCTAAATTAATGAACTTTGCTGAAATTGTTCCGGTATCCGCTCTGCGTGGGGCGAACCTTGAACACCTGCGTGATACGATTGCCAAATACCTGCCATTCCAGCCACCACTGTACTCATTTGATCAGCTCACCGACCGTTCAGAGCGCTTCCTGGCTTCTGAAATCATTCGTGAAAAGATCATGCGTCAGCTCGGCGAAGAACTGCCATATGACCTCACTGTTCAGATCGAATCTTTCAAAACTGAAGAGCCGACATTGAACGAAAAAACCGGTCGTATGAAGCCAGCATGTACTTATATTGATGCCACCATTTTTGTTGATCGTCCTGGCCAGAAAGCCATTGTGATTGGTGAAAAAGGTTCCAAACTGAAAAAAATCGGGATGGATGCACGTGTTGATATGGAAAAAATGTTCGAGCAGAAAATCATGCTAACGCTTTGGGTGAAAGTCAAAGGCGGTTGGTCTGATGATGAGCGAGCACTGAAAAGTCTAGGTTATAGCGACATTTAATTGTATAGGAACGGATCATGATGAAATTTTTGGCAGTGGCTGCATGTGTTTTATTCTTGCAGGGCTGTATTCATAAAGTCGTGACTGTTCCTGTAAAAGTTGCCTATAAAACCACAAAAGTCGCAGTCAAAGGCACTGCGGCTGTTGTGGGTGCGGTCATTCCAGATGGGGATGACGAAGAAGATGAAAAATCCAAAAAGAATAAGGATTAAAGCAGCAGCCTATGCGTAATGAAGTGCTGCATGGCTATTTAATTCATCACCGTAAATATCGTGATCGCAGTCATATTGTGCATTTATTTACCCGGGAATACGGCCGTATCGATGGGATACTCAGACAAACTCCACCACCGCAATATCAGCCGATCAGCCTGCAGGCGTCTGGCAAATCCGACCTGAAAAACTTTACTAAACTGGAAATTGTCAATCAGCCGATATTCTTCTTTGGTGATGCCTTTTTTTCCGGTTTTTATCTGAATGAAATTTTACTGCGTCTATGTCCACTTGAAGTGCAGATGCCGCTGACTTTTGCCAAATATGGTGAAACACTGACGGCTTTACAGAAACTTTCCGAACAGGAAAATCCCAATACCTATTTAAAACAGGTTTTACGCCAGTTTGAACATATCTTATTAGAAGAACTTGGCTATGAACTGGATTTTTCGGTCGATGCCAATCAGGCACAGATCAATCCCTTGCAACATTACTATTTTCAGTTGAATGAAGGTTTTATGCCTTCGGCTAAAGCCTTGCGCTCAACCATGTCAGGTCAGCAGATTTTAACAATGCAGCACTATGAAAATGGTAGGGATTTTAATCCAGAACAGTTACAATTACTGACGAAGCTATATCGACAGGTGATCACTGCTTTACTCGGTGACCGACCACTGAAAAGTCGACAATTGTGGATCCAAAATTCTCAATCTCAATCGTAGTTAGGAAAATATTATGGCTGCATTACTTGGTGTCAATATTGACCATGTCGCAACTTTAAGACAAGCACGTGGTACGACGTACCCAGACCCAGTCAATGCTGCATTGATCTGTGAGCAGGCCGGTGCAGAGGGAATTACCCTGCATTTGCGTGAAGACCGCCGACATATTCAGGATGAAGATGTACGTCGTATGCGTCCGGTATTAACTACCCATATGAATCTGGAAATGGCCGTAACTGATGAAATGGTTGCCATTGCCAAAGAAATTAAACCTCAGCATGTCTGCTTTGTGCCTGAAAAGCGTCAGGAAGTTACTACTGAAGGTGGCTTGGATGTTGTGGGGCATTTTGAAGATGTCAAAAAAGCCACTCAAGAACTGACTGCGATTGGCTGCGATGTATCGCTATTTATTGATGCAGACATTGCCCAGATTAATGCTGCAGTGGCTTGTGGTGCACCTACCATTGAGCTGCACACAGGTGCTTATGCGGATGCAGAAACACCTGAAGCACAGCAGGCAGAGCTGGAACGCATTATCAAAGGTGCTGAATATGCAGCATCGAAAGGGTTGGTGGTGAATGCGGGTCATGGTCTGAATCTGGAGAATGTCACTTCAATTGCTGCGATCCCTCAAATTCATGAATTAAACATTGGTCACTCGATTATTGCAGATGCTGTCTTCGTTGGTCTAGCACAAGCAGTTCAACAGATGAAAGCTGCAATTAAAGCTGCGCGTTAAGATTGCAAGAAACATATGTCAAATATTGATTATGATGAGCTTATGAAGCCAGTTATTGGCTTCCTGGGTTGTGAAACACCGAAAGCATGGCTGGATGAAGCTCTACAGAATCTGGATATCCTGATGCAGGATCATGCCAACTGCGAAAAGAAAGCAGCCGGCACCGCGATGAACCTCATGTTCCGTTACAGCTTCTTTACCGATTTACAGGTCAAACTGGCACAGCTGGTCCGTGAAGAAATGCTGCATTATGAGCAGGTGCTAGAATTCATGAACAAGCGTGGCCAGAAATGGATTGGTCTGAGTGCAGGGCGTTATGCAGGCGGGTTGCGTAAGGAAATCCGGACTTATGAACCAGAAGCACTGATTGATGTGCTGGTGATTGGTGCATTTGTAGAAGCACGCTCCTGTGAGCGTTTCTATTCGCTTGCACCATTGGTTGATGAGGAACTAGGACGTTACTACCGTTATCTACTCAAGTCTGAATCTCGCCATTATGAAGACTATCTGGCCTTGGCGCTGGATGTAGCTAAAACAGCGAAACTAAAAAATCCGGAAGAGGATATTCAGGATCGTATTAATCATATCCGTGAAGTGGAAAAGAACCTGATTTTAAGTCTGGATGATACTTTCCGTTTCCATAGTGGTGTGCCAGCCCAAGCGGCTTAAAAATCACTTTAAAAAATCCTCCGTAATGGGCTAATGCCAGTCAGTTAAGAGATTGACTGGCATTTTTTTGGGTATTTCTGTGGTTTCCCTTTCACAACTCGTGGGTAGTTTCTACTTCTTTTTTTCGGTAAAACATACCTTTTAGATTTTTCCATTAAACTTTCTAGATGTTTAGGCAAATTGCCTGCGGAAGCCAAAGAATCAAACTTCAATAGGTTAAGGATAGCAATAGAGGTAATATGAAAGCTCATTCTCAAAGGACTGACTTTTGCACGTTGAGCCATATATTTCATTTGTCTTCTTAGAATATTATAGGCAATAAAGACTCCCCATAACTCTTGATAAATCAAGGTAGGTTGTTTACTCCTTAAATGCTTCCCTTCCTGTAAGTTACTCTTGATTTCTCGGTAACACATTTCTATTTCCCAACGCTGGGCATAGAGTTTTGCTAAAGCTAATAATGGATATCTCTTTGAATCTATTAGTGAAGTGATATAACGTCTAATCTTACCTGCCTGCTCAACCTCAATGAGACGTGCTTCCCAATAATCTCCTAAGGCTGGATTAAGTTTTTTAGCTCTTGTTGATATCGGCATTCTAATATGAAAGTCATGTTGCGAATTACGCTCCACAATCTCATACCGTAAATTATCTTTTGCACGCATAAGCCAATGACTTTCTTCTGCACGTTTTTGCCACCCGATGAGAAAATCTGCAGAGAAATAGGCTCGATCAAATAGGGTAATACTGTGTGAACAAGGAGATAATTGGCTTGCCAGTGTGAGTTCACCTTGATCCATACTGCCTATTTGAGCATCTATAATTTCATGGGTCGCGGTATTTACTAAGCAGGTTGCTCTCACTTGTGGATAAGGAGCATCAGCAGTTTTTCCTTTAGATGAACCAAAGTGTGCAAAATTCTCATCTGTATAAGGCATAGACCAAACAACACCATCAACAGCGCACACACTCAGACCGTGAAAGTTTGAGTATTGCTGCTGAGATTCTTCAAACCAGGCTTGGCTAAGTAAAGAAAATAGCGCATTTAAAGGTTCTGATCCTAAACGTTGTCGTGCTTGTACTACTGCGCTAGGAACACAATATTCTGTTGTACCAAATACAAGTTTTAGTTGTTCTACGACATATCCGATAGGTTGATTTCGAAATAAAGCGAGTCCAATGACAAGCCATACCACATGTTCAGCGGGTAACTTCCTTCTTCTAATTGATGCCTTACCTGTTTGATTCAGACTTTCCTCAATCCAGTTGAAATCAATAAATTCACTAAAATGGCTAAGTGAAGGTAAAGAATGTTGAAGGGTGCAATCTAAATTTTCAGATAAAGTCATAAAAAAAATGAGCGTATTTACATACACTCATTTTTACTACATTTTACTAATATTTGCTTAACTGACTGGCATTACTCCGTAATGGGGGATTTTTTTATGCCTTAAATTTAATATAGAAAAATAGCCTAAGTTAATAGTTTAGAATCTTATGCTTCGCATAAAGACAGAACAGGGGAGTCAATTTAAAAAAGATATAGGTCTTTTAATAGAAAAATTGGTTGGTTAGTTTTTCTTGGAAGGTGACAAATAGGGTGATTTAAATTATGAAATTTAGCCAATAAAAAAGCCCGCTTTAATGCTGCGGGCTTTCTTGAATTTGGCTCTCCCACCTGGGCTCGAACCAGGGACCTGCGGATTAACAGTCCGTCGCTCTACCGACTGAGCTATGGGAGAATCTGAATGCGATTATAGAGAGATTTTGACGAGGGTCAAGCAAAAACTTGCAGATTTATACGAAATCGGGTGTGTCTGATTTTAATTTAAACAATCAGCTGAAAATCCTAAAAAATGCTTGTCAGCATTTATTTGAGTTGCTAGATTGAAAACAGAAAGTCGTTTGACCAGATGGTCAAACAGTGTGGATTTAAACCAACTTGCCAGCACAAAAATGGCTAAATCGGAGAAAGCGAATGAATACGCTCACTATCCCTCAAATTTTTACAAATCTTGATTTCTACCAAGAAAACTATCTGTTAATTATTTCCAATCCTGAACAATACCATACGCCTGTGGAAGGGACTTATATCAATGTTTGGCCTTTTGGTCGTCAGGACTTGTTCCTCGGTGATTTATTGCAGTTGTGGTTTAGTGAGAAATGGCTGATCAATGAAGAATGTCGTCTGCGAGCTGAGCATCCTGATGATGGTCGTAAATTCCCTTTGAAACGTGAAAATGATGTGTACTTATTTCAGCTAGCAGGTAGTGCGTTGTCCGGTTCTAACCGTTGCAAAGTCTGGTCAATCTCTGAAGGAAAAATGTTATCAGTTGAACTGGATAGTGCCCTGAAATACTACTGTTTCCATAAAGGTAGTCAGCGTGATCTTTGCTTGAATCAAAACCAGCTGATTAAGGCTTTAAAGAAAGCAGGTTAAGCAACTTTAAGGACGAAAGATCATGCAGGTCGCTGTGGCATAGGCGTAGAGCTTTCCATCTGCATCTATGAGATGACCTTCTGCAATGCCTAAGCTCTTGCTGATATTGATGGTCTTGCCAATGGCTTTCAGTTCTTTATACATCGGAACAGGACGGCACATCTTTACATTCAGGTCGATGGTAGTGTAACTGACACCTGCTTCTAGCATGGAAAATACGGCACAGCCAGTAACAGAATCTAGTGCAGTCGCAGCAAAACCGCCATGCACGCCACCCATGGGGTTGAGATGATGTTCATCCGCTTGAACTAAGAAGATGACCTGTCCAGCTTCGACTGAGTGCGCAGTCATGGGAATTGTAGTGGCCATCGTCGGCATTGGAATATTGCCGTCGCACATCTCTAGCATAATTTCCAGACCGGAAAGATTTTGGATATTCATGGGCTGTCCTTATTATTTTGATCTCTTAAATAGAACTTAATTTTGAGAGTGAATAAACAATCAGCAATCTAAACATATCGGATCGAAGTGGAATGAACTATAGATTTATGGTTAAAACAAAAAGAATAACCTTCGTAAGGAATAATCATGAAAGCAAGATGTTTATGCGGAGCAACACAATTTGAAGTAGAGCTTAAGAACCATGAAGTCGCTGCGTGCCATTGTTCCATGTGCCGTCGCCAGACTAGTGGACCTTTATTGTCGATTGATATCGAAAAGATGGATTTTACAGAGCAGCAGTATTTGAGTGTATATAGCTCTTCCGAGTGGGCAGAGCGCGGCTTTTGCAATGCCTGTGGCACTATGCTGTTCTGGCGAACCAAAGACCATTCATTTGCCAATATCAATGTATTTACTTTGGATGAGCTGCCGGAAGATCTGAATTTAAATCTCGAGATCTATATTGATAGTAAGCCAACATTTTATGCATTTAATAATCAGACCAAGAAAATGACTGAAGCAGAAGTGATTGAAATGTTTAATGCTGATAAAGAATGAACTTTAATTTTGAAAGTCCACAAGTAAGAAAAAAAGTATGCGAATCATTTAAAAACAAGCAAAAGAAAAACCCGCGAATACCGCGGGTTTTTCAATTAAAAACGTAGAAAGTCTTTAATTATTTAGCAGCTTCGATAGAAGCAATCGCAGCATCTACGCCTTCGATTGAATCAGCAGCTTTTTTGATACGTGCAAGCGCATCTACAAGTACTTCATCAGCAGTTGCATAAGAAATACGCATGTAACCACCTAGACCGAATGCATCACCAGGAACCACTGCAACACCAGTTTCTTCCAGTAACCAAGCAGCGAATTCTGTGCAAGAGTTCAGACCTTTCGCACGGATGAGTGGTTTGATGTTTGCGTATGCATAGAATGCACCGTCAGCAGGCAGGCAAGTAATACCTTTGATGTCATTTAAACCATTCACAACTAAGTCGTGACGACGTTTGAACGCTTCAACCATAGGTTTCAGTACGTCTTGAGGACCATTCAATGCAGCTTCAGCAGCAACTTGTGAAATAGAAGTTGGGTTTGAAGTTGATTGAGACTGGATTTTTTTCATCGCACCGATCAGTTTAGCAGGGCCCGCTGCGTAGCCGATACGCCAGCCAGTCATTGCATAAGCTTTAGATACACCGTTCAGTACGATTACGCGGTCGTAAAGGTCTGGTGCAACAGTTGCGATGTTGTAGAACTCATCGTCCCAACGGATTGGTTCGTACATGTCGTCAGACGCAACCATTACGTTAGGGTATTTACGAAGTACTTCAGCTAAAGCTTCTAATTCAGCTTTAGTGTAGATCATGCCTGTAGGGTTAGAAGGGCTGTTCAGAACCACTAAACGAGTTTTGTCAGTGATTGCAGCTTCTAATTGAGCAGGAGTGATTTTGAAACGTTGTTCTTCACCACATTTCACGATCACTGGAGTACCTTCAGCGATGATCACCATGTCAGGGTAGCTTACCCAGTATGGTGCAGGGATGATCACTTCATCGCCTTTGTTTAACAAAGCAAGTGCCAAGTTAAAGAATGATTGTTTACCACCGCAAGAAACCAGGATTTGATTTGGCGCGTATTCAAGGTTGTTGTCGCGTTTTAATTTAGCAATGATTGCTTTTTTAAGACCTGGCGTACCGTCAACAGCTGTATATTTGGTGAAACCATTGTTAATCGCTGCAATTGCTGCATCTTTGATGTGTTGTGGGGTATCGAAATCCGGTTCACCTGCGCCTAAACCAATTACGTTTTTACCAGCAGCTTTCAGTTCAGCAGCCTTGTTGGTAACAGCAAGTGTAGGGGACGGTTTGATGCTATTGACACGATCAGAGAGACGTACGTCCACGGCAGTATTCCTTCTTATAGGGATTAAAAAATAAAAATCACAATATCTTAGCCCAAATTGGTGCACCTTGGGAAAAAGAATTGCGAAAATTTGACGGAAAAAGTGTTTTAATGCCCGAAAATCATCTTGAACTTCGATATTGAAGTTGAAGAACCCAAGAGATGCAGGCAACACCTATTCTTCGCACTATATGTGAAATATAAAATAAAAAAGGCTGCGTGTGGGCAGCCTTTTTTGTGCACTTCCTGTAAGTCTTATGACTGGAAGCGTGATAAATCTTCTTCTGGACGTGCAGTCAGGACTTCTACGCCATTTTTTGTTACCAAAAGAGTGTGTTCATATTGAGCAGATAATTTGTGATCTTTGGTCACTACAGTCCACTTATCGCCCAGCAGTTTGGTTTGCCAAACGCCGGCATTGACCATTGGCTCAATGGTAAAAGTCATGCCTTCTTCAAGGATCATGCCGGTATTTGGCTGGCCATAGTGCAGAACTTGTGGTTCATCATGGAAAGTAGTGCCAATACCGTGACCACAGTATTCACGAACCACACTAAAGCGTTCAGATTCAACATATTTTTGAATCACATGGCCGATGTCACCAATGGTTGCACCTGGTTTAACCGCTTCAATACCGCGGTACATGGCTTCTTGCGCTACTTTGCACAGACGGTTTGCCAGAATCGAAGTTTCACCACCCACGATATACATCATGTTGGTATCACCGTGGAAACCGTCTTTGATCACGGTCACGTCGATGTTCAGAATGTCACCTTTTTTCAGGATCTTGTTTTCTGATGGAATACCGTGACATACCACGTGGTTCACAGAAGTACAGATGGTGTGCTGGAAAGCAGGGCGGCCAGGTGCTGCACCATAGCCCAAACATGCCGGAATTGCATTCTGTACATTTACAATGTAGTCATGACAAATCGTATCCAATTCAAGTGTAGAAACACCTGGTTTGATATGCGGTTTGATCATATCCAAAACTTCTGCCGCCAGTCGTCCAGCTACGCGCATCTTTTCGATATCTTCAGCGGATTTAATTAAACGACGGGGAGCTTGATAAGTAGTGTTCATGATCTCTAAAAACTTTTGGAAATTTGTGTGGGACTATGGTATAAATAGCCGCCCATTTTATCAAATGCTTTTTCGTGAATTCATTTACGGAAGTTGATGAATGGTGTATTAAAAATCCGCACATATATCGTCACATTACTCTGGGTGCCCGCAAGGGTGGAGAATGCGGATATATGGAGGCCTAACCCAAATCTTTAAGGTAAAGAAAATGGCAGATTACAACGTAAGCATGCGTGACCTTCTACAAGCTGGCGCGCACTTTGGTCACCAAACTCGTTTCTGGAACCCAAAAATGCGTCAATACATCTTTGGCGCTCGTAACAAAATTCACATCATCAACCTTGAGCACACTGTTCCTGCGTTAAATGATGCTTTGAACTTCGCTAACCAATTAGCAAGCAAAAAGAACAAAGTTTTGTTCGTTGGTACTAAACGTGCTGCTTCTAACATCATCCGTGAACAAGCTCAACGCGCAGGTCAACCATACGTTGATCACCGTTGGTTAGGTGGTATGTTGACTAACTGGAAAACTCTTCGTCAGTCAATCAACCGTCTGAAAGACCTTCAAACTCAATCTCAAGACGGCACTTTCGCTAAGCTGACTAAACGTGAAGCTTTAGAACGTACTCGTGAGATGGAAAAACTTGAACGTTCTCTTGGTGGCGTTAAAAACATGGGTGGTTTACCAGACGCACTGTTCGTTATCGACGTTGACCACGAAGCTATCGCGATCAAAGAAGCTAAAAACCTTGGTATTCCTGTAATCGGTGTGGTAGATACTAACTCTAACCCAGACAACGTTGATTACGTAATCCCAGGTAACGACGACGCAATCCGTGCAGTTACTCTTTATGCTTCTGCTATGGCTGATGCGATTATTGCTGGTAAAGAATACGCTCAATCACAAGCAAACGCACAAGCTAAAGCTGAAGAAGCTCCTGCTTCTGAGGCTTAATGCGCTAAGACGCAAGCTTGTCATTTTTGCATCATGTGATGGTGGCAAAGTAAGCGTCGTGTAAGCAGGCGGCCCATGAGAATCCTCTGGGCCGTTTCTGTTCTAAAAAGAATTCATTTTCTACCGAATTTAGGAGATTCACATGACTGCAGTTACAGCAAGCATGGTTAAAGAATTGCGCGAACGTACTGGTTTGGCAATGATGGAATGTAAAAAAGCGCTGACAGAAGCGAATGGTGACATCGAACTTGCGATTGACAACCTTCGTAAATCTGGTCAAGCAAAAGCTGCTAAAAAAGCAGGTAACATTGCAGCTGACGGCGCAATCACTATCGCTCAAGAAGGCAACAAAGCTATTCTTGTAGAAGTGAACTGTCAAACTGACTTCGTTGCTAAAGACGAAAACTTTGCAAACTTCTCTGCTAAAGTTGCTAAAGCTGCTCTTGCTGCTGGTGAAACTGACGCTGCAAAAATCGCTGAACTTAAACTTGAAGATGGCGCTACTGTTGAAGAAGCTCGTATCGCGCTGGTTCAAAAAATCGGTGAAAACATCCAAGTACGTCGTGCTGCAATCGTAGAAGGCGAAAACCTGGCTGTTTACAAACACGGTCTGAAAATTGGTGTTGTAGTTTCTTACTCAGGTGATGCTGAAACTGGTAAAGGTCTGGCAATGCACATCGCTGCGTTCAACCCAGTTGCAGTAACTGCTGAACAAGTTCCAGCTGAACTGATCGCGAAAGAAAAAGAAATCGCTGAAGCGAAAGCTCTTGAATCTGGCAAACCAGCAAACATCGTTGAGAAGATGGTTGTAGGTTCTGTTGAGAAATACCTGAACGAAGTTGTTCTTGAACGTCAACAATACGTAATCGACAACGACAAGAAAGTTGCTGAAGTCCTTAAAGCAACTGGTACTACCGTTGCTGGCTTCACTCGTTTCGAAGTGGGTGAAGGTATTGAGAAAAAAGCTGAACTTTCTTTCGCTGAAGAAGTTGCTGCTGCTCAAGCTGCTGCTAAATAATTGTTGCTTTAAGCAAAATTATCTGCAGAAAGAAGCCCCATTCGGGGCTTTTTTTATGGCTAAATAAAGACTAATCAAGGAGGAATTATGGCAAATAAAACCAATATGGGGATTGGGGCAGTTATTGCACTGTTAGTAGCTGCTTACTTGGGGCTGGATTTATCGGAATCCAAGCAGCAAAGCAATAACTTTGCACCTGCAGCAGAAGTCGTGGTTCAAGAGCAGGCTAAAGTTCAACAGCCTGCAACTGCTGATGATACCTACCGTATTGAACAGGCTTATCAGCAAAGACAAAGTGATCTTCAGGTTCAGGCGAGCGGTCAGGTTGTAGCTGTATTGAAAGATGATAATGAAGGTTCGCGTCATCAAAAGTTTATTTTGGAACTGTCTAATGGTCAGACGGTATTGGTCGCACATAATATCGATCTGGCACCACGAATCGGGAATATCCAAAAAGGCGATCAGGTCGAGTTTTATGGCGAATATGAATATAGCGACAAGGGTGGAGTGATTCACTGGACCCATCATGATCCAAGCCGTAAACATGTCGATGGTTGGTTAAAACATCAAGGCCGAATGTATCAGTAAAATCCCGATAAAAATAAAATCAAAACAGCAATTTTGTTCTATCGCTTGGCACAGGACATGCTAAGTTAGAAGAAAAATTGGCACACTATTCATCACAACATGCAGGAACGAGCACATTTTTTACATTTTAGGGAGCTGGGTGGTCTGGAGTTGCTGAAGGCCAGATATCTTCACACCCAGTTTTCCAAGCATGTGCATGAAGGGTACTGCATTGCAGTGATTGAAGAAGGTGCACAAAGCTTTCTGCGCACTGGTCATCAGCATTTCGCACCGAAAGACTCGATTATCCTGGTCAATGCCGATGAGATCCATACCGGTTCTGCCGCCGTAGAAACTGGCTGGGGCTATCGTGCCATTTATCCTACCCTGGAAATGATTGCCGAGATTACTCAGGATATTTTTCCATATAAAAATGTAAGCCCCTGGTTTCCACAAGCGGTCGTTCAGGATCCAGGTTTGGCCCAGCAGCTGGTGTTACTGTTCAATATTCTGGAACAACCTGAAAATACGTTGCTTAAAGAAAGCCTATATATTTCCACGCTGACTCAGATAATTCGCTTGTATGCTCGTTCACGTCCTGAACCGGTATTGTTGCCCAAAGCTGAAAGTAAAATTCAGCTAGCCAAAGATTTGATGCTGGCCGAGCCTGAACATGATTTTTCTTTGAATGGACTGGCAGAACAGGTGGGCTTAAGTCCCTGGCATTTTCTGCGTGAGTTTAAGCGTACCGTTGGACTTCCTCCGCATAGCTGGCTGATACAGATCAGGCTGCATAAAGCACAACGTTTGCTAAAACAAGGTCATAGTATTGCCCTGACTGCACAATGTTGTGGTTTCTCTGATCAAAGCCATTTTAACCGGCATTTTAAACGCAGTCTGGGTGTCACTCCTTTGCAGTATCTGCAACATTTATCGCAGCGTTAAAGTCCATTTCTGATAAGCAATTTTATACAAGCCGGCAAGTCCACCTTCTGAATAAATAGCACTAAATGCTATGGGAAATATGACATGCTGGCACGCTTGAAAAAAACACGTACGATTTCTTTTTTACATCGAACAGATACCACCTTATTTTTACAAGGTGCTCGGGATATCATGCCACTGAATCTGGCGGTTTTACCATGGGGATTACTGGCTGGGTCTATGGCAGTGCAAGCCGGTTTAACGACTACGCAGGCGGTGGCGATGTCAGCGATTATCTTTGCAGGAGCTGCCCAGTTACTCAGCCTGAACATGCTGCAAGAGGGGCAGAGCTTTTTTGCCATTCTGTTTAGTGTCTTTATCTTGACTACACAACATTTGCTATACGGCCTGAACTTTCGGGCTCAAGAGCAGCAATTTTCTTTAGGAAAACGTTTGCTGGTTGGGTTTCTCTTAACTGATGAGCTGTTTGCTGTAGCTATGCAGCAACACAAACTACAATTTTCTTATCTCTTAGGAGCTGGGCTCTGCTTTTACCTAGCTTGGTGCAGTTTTAGTGTTGTAGGTGTTCTGCTAGCTTATCAGTTGCCCCAACTAGCAGACTGGCATCTGGATTTTTCTATTGCTGCACTGTTTATCTTGTTGATGATTCCTTTGATTCGAACCCGAGCTACTTTGTTCGGTGTGGTGATCAGCTTCGGCTTAATGTTTCTGTGTTGTCAATTCGGCTATAGCCAATACCTCATCCTTGCAGCCTTGATTGGTATGCTGGCTTCAGCCTGTCTGGAACAGGACGCAGGAGAAGAAAAATGAGCTGGGTACTACTTTTAGGGCTTGCAGGTGTGGTTTTTTTAAATCGTTATATTTTTCTGGAACCGCATCTCAATATTCAGCTGCCTATTTTCCTGCAAAAAATGCTACGTCATTCTGCTCCCCATCTGATGCTAGTCATAGCTTCTCCAATTATTTTTTTGAAACAGGGCCAATTACGAGAGAGTGTATTTGATCCTTATATTTTTGCTGTTGTAGTGTGTTTTGCTGGGCTGTTGGCAGCAAAAACTGTTGCTGAATTTTGTCCTAGTTCTGGCCTGTTTTTATCTATTTCAGATCATCTTGAAGTGATTTTTATCTAAATCAAAGCACAGGGTAGGTGGTTGACAAACCTACCCATCGTAAAATGCGTCAAATTGGCTGTATTTGGCGTGATTTCCATTTTGGTATAGTTTGCCTAGATAAGCATCTACGCACCAAATAGGGCCAATGAGGAGGAATTGGACATCCTTAAAGAAAGAAGGCTTTTTACCTTCCACTTTGTGACCGTAGAACTGCCCAATCCAGGCAAAAACGAACAGAGCCGTATAAAAGCCTACGCCCACCGGTAAAATCCAGATCAGCCAGGCCATGACTAGGGTTAATGCTGCCATGGCTACAGCCAATACAATATCCAGACGGGTATAAAAGATTATTGCCAGTACTAGCAGTAATGCAGTGAGCAGCGCGCTGAAATGTGCCAGAATGCCGATAATGGAAAAATAGATGGTTGGAACGCAAACCCAATGAATCAGTTTGTTGGTTTTGTTCTGGTGGCTGTCGCTATATTCGTCGAACCATTCCTTGATCGTTTTCATTGCTCCCTCCATGTCCGGCTATTTTTTTCTGAATATAAATCAGAACAGGGCAATGGTCAAAATACACTCATCAGGAAAATGAGCCCCCCTGTAATGACCAGCGCACCAGCAGGACTGAGAGAAGTAAGAGCAAGAGGGCAGCAGGAAGTTCAAATTTCAGCACAACACAACATCCAATAAAAAAGCCACATTATAATATGTGGCTTTATGTCAAATGTGTTACCCGTCAAACTTAAGAGTTTGGACCGTCTACACGCTCGATACTGACTTTTGCAGTACCTGAGTTGGTGATGCCTAAGCGTTTCGCAGCACCATAAGACAGATCCAGAACACGGTTACCATGGAATGGGCCACGGTCATTTACTTTCACAACCACACTCTTACCATTGTTTTTGTTGGTCACACGGATGAAACAGTTCAATGGCAGGCTACGGTGAGCAGCAGTCATGGCATTCATGTCGAACGTTTCACCGCTCGCGGTTTTACGACCATGGAACTGACGACCATACCAAGATGCTGTACCAGTTTGCGTGAATTTACGAACGGTGTTGGAAGCAACAGTGTTCAGTTTTTCAATCACTGAAGGCTCATCTTCAGGGACTTCAATTTTTGCTGCAATCGTTTCACGACGAACTCTATCGCCAGAACGCTCAGTGATTGAAAGGCTGCTTAGGTTAGTAAAATTTGAATTGAAGCTTTGAGCTTCACGGTTTAATACACGGGTGGCTAAACGAGAACGATCATGGTCGTGATTTAACGACGACGACTGAACCAGTTCTGCCTGCGACTGGGTCAAGGTGACCGTCGTGGCAATCGCCAGTACATATTTCAGAAAAGAAGAATGCATCTAATCAACTCCTAACAGCTGGTTTACAAGGTTGCGTCAAAGCTACAAAAAAACCTCATAAACAAGCCTGATATTTAACTTATGCAACTACATTTGACGAGAAGGATAATATTCATGCAGATAAGAACCTGTCTAGTCTTTAATTAAAATAGTCTTGAAAAGAACATAAAATAAACAATAAATGGTTAAAAAATAATCTAAAATGTAACAAAGTATGTAAAAAGTCCAAAATATGAACTATTTTACCTAAATATTTGTTGACTTTTGTGAGTGGGAGGAGAAAAGAGCCTTATCGGCTCACGATTTCTGTGCCTAAAAGCCACAATGCAGTCGCGTACATTCGACTCTTATTGTAAGTGGTAATCACCTGAAAATTCGGGTAAGTAATGTAGTAAACCGGCCCATAATTTTCCTGTAGCTGGATCACATTGACCAAGTCCAGATCATCAATTTTCACAATAGGATTCATTGGACTAACCCCTTGAGCCTTGAGTACGCCATAAGGGGTAGGTTGGGTTAAATCCTTGGCAATGATCGCATCGGGATTGGGACCGGTATAACGCGCCGGGAAAGCGATGGGCTGATTACGTTGCCAGCCATGGTTGGCCAGATAGTTGGCGATCGAGCCAATGGCATCTACGGCAGAATTACGCAGGTCAATATGACCATTACCATCATAGTCGACACCGAACTTGGTGATGTTGCTCGGCATGAATTGTGGGTAGCCCACAGCACCGGCATAAGAACCCACTACAGAAGAAGCTGGAATACCATCTTTATAAGACCAGGCAATCAGTGCAGCCAGTTCATCCTGAAAATATTCATTACGACGGCTGCCATTAAAACCTAAGGTTGCCAGTGCATCGCGGGTGACAAAGGAGCCTTTGTTACTGCCAAAACCGGTTTCTACCCCCAGAATGCCGAGAATGATCGACTGTGGCACACCAAACTGCTGCTCAGCACGATTCAGGGTATCGAAATACTGCTGTTTAAAACGGACACCACGTTGAATGGTGCTTCCTGCCAGGAAATTGGTTTTATAACTGTACCATGGCTTGCTTTCACCTGGACGGTTCATAATGCTGATCACATTCGGTAAATTCCGTGTCCCATTCATGGCCCAGTCGATCTGCTCGCTGCTCAGGCCATACTGCTGCATTGTTTTGTATTTAAAGGCAGAATAAGAAGGATGAAGCTGGAAATCATTGGCTTGGCTTAGACTGCTCAAGCCTAGTGTCGCAAGTACCACAGAAATTTGTTTAAGTTTGTTATAAAAATTTGGTGTTAACATTTGACCCTGATTTCCAATTTCATCAATGTGAATGTATTGGCAATTTGACCTTTTGCAGTTCTAAGAATGCTCAGCAAAAATGACCATCATTCAAAATAAAATCTTGTAAATAGAACATAATTGTTCGGAATGTTTAAAGATAACATTGACTGGATTATGACATCCAATAGCTTTGACAAAAAAAGACAAATATTGCTTATTTTTAGTGCATTTTCCTGTGAAAATGAACTTTACTGTAACAAGCTATTTCATCAGTCATAAAAAAGCCTGACTGAAGTCAGGCTTTTTACAGCAACTTATATAAAAGTGGATTAAGGATAAAATAGGGTGTCGTGGTATTCGGCCATGACTTTCAGCTCATCCTTGCTCAGATTCAGGATGATTTTATCCGCAGCAATATTAACTGCCTTAATTACTGCAGATGCACCAAGATCCGCCGCCTTACGTTTGATCATGCCGAGGTCCAAGGTCTTGTTAAAATCCACCATGAAATGACGCACAGTCGCTTCAGCGAACTGCTTATATAAGTTGCTCAGGCTCTGCTTATCTATGTCATTGCCAGCTTGAATCTCTGCGTAGAGATGTTTCAGGTTAGTCACCAGACTGGCATCCAGAGATTCACCGATGCGGAACTTACCTTCAGGATCCTTAAACAGGCTGCGTTCTGAAAATGCAATTGATTCACGAACCACCTCATTAGGTGCTTTGCTTAACAATTGTTTAAGTAAAACAGCTACAGTAGATTTGATGTAACCTGCCAGTTTTTCAGCAGTTTCACGTTTGTCACTTGCTGGGAACTTGCGTACAAGTTCCGTCAAAATGGCATCAATAATTTCATCGTTAATCATTAATGCCGTTTTGTCACGAAGTGGATACAGTGGTTCACTGGAATTTTTATTTTTCTGTGCAGTCTGAATTGTATCAAGTAGTTCTGCTGAAGGAATAAATCCAAAAAATGGCATCGTTAAACCTCAATGTTTTTTTATTGTCGCGCTAAACGAATAGGGCGAGGCATCCATGTAGTATCCGATACACGACAAGGGTTAATATCCAGTCCCCCGCGGCGTGTATAGGTCGCATATACCATCAGCTTTTCTGGTTGCAGATACTGCCAGAGATCCGCATAAATCTGCTCCACGCATTGTTCGTGGAAACCGTTGTGCTGACGGTAGGAAATAATATAAGCCAAAATGCTCTTATAACAAGGTTTCTTCCCTTGGTAGCGTATAAATACCGTACCCCAATCTGGTTGTCCAGTGACTGGACAGTTACTTCTTAATAGATGCGAATACAGCTGCACTTCAACTTGTTCATCGCTTTCCTTATCTAAGGCTAATAAAGTCGCGTCAGGATGGTTTTCAAGGCGTTTTGGAGTCAGGTTATCCAGACAGATGCCTTCCGGTTTGGAAATTTCCAGATCATCGATATGGAACAGATCCAGTTTAACGTCTACTTGAGCGGCATTAGACAGGTCTTTTTCTACCGTTGCAATAAAAGCTTCTTTTGAATCAAACTTGGCAAAGTTCAGGCTGTTGAAATACAGTTTGAGCGATTTGGATTCAATCAAGTTTGGAGAAGTGGCGGGTAGGGTCATGCGACCGATCGCAACCTGCGGCACACCAGCCGTATTTAACCAGGAAATTTCAAAGATATGCCACCAGTCTTTCCCTTGGCGAATACCTTCCACATGGGCATATTTTTCACGGGCAGTTGCGCGTGAAATTGGGAACAGAATGTCAGGTTGATATTCTGTTGGATAGTTGGTGTCTTTACCAAGAAGAGAATGTTCTACACTCATTATTCACGCATTCCTGAACCACGAGACAATAAATAGTAAGCAATACCGTATAGCACAACACACCAGAAGGTGATCACCATCAATGAAATGGAAACATTGACATCGCTATGCCCCAAAATGCCGAAACGGAATGCATTGACCATATACACGATCGGGTTAACTAAAGAGAGATTTTGCCAGAACGGACTTAAAATACTGATGGCATAGAATACACCACCTAAATAAGTCAGTGGAGTCAGCACAAAAGTTGGGATAATCGAAATGTCATCAAAAGATTTGGCATAAACTGCATTGATAAAGCCGCCCAATGAAAACAGCAGGGAAGTCACCAGTACTGTATATATAGTCACAAACCAGTTGGTAATATATAAGTCAGTAAAGAACAGACTTAATGTCGTCACGATAATGGCGACCAGAATGCCACGAGCTACACCGCCTAAGACATAGCCCCATAGAATGGCATGCAGCGGTACCGGGCTCATAATCAGTTCTTCAATACTCTTCTGGAATTTTGAGCTAAAGAAACTAGAGGAGACATTAGCATAACTGTTAGTAATCACCGCCATCATAATCAGGCCGGGAACAATGAACTGCATATAGCTAAAGCCGCCCATTTCGCCAATGCGGGAGCCAACCAGATTCCCGAAAATGACGAAATATAAAGTCATGGTAATGGCCGGTGGCAGCAGGGTTTGCGGCCAGATTCGCATAAAGCGGCGGATTTCTTTATAAACGATGGTATACAGGGCGACGCCAAGTTGATTCAGGTTCATTGCGCAGCTCCATCGAGATTTTTCTCAACCATTTTCACAAATAATTCTTCAAGACGATTGGACTTGTTACGCATACTGCGCACTTTAATATTCTGTGATTCCAGTAACTGGAACAGATCGTTCATGCTGTGAGCTTTATCTAAGGTGATTTCCAGCGTTAGTGGATCTACCAGATTGAATTTCACGCCGATAATGTCGAGGTGAATCGGTTCAATTGGTTCAATCAGGTCGAAGATAAACGATTCTTCATTGAGCTGATTGAGGAAATTCTTCATGGTGGTGTCTTCTTTAATCACCCCACGGTCGATAATCGCAATCCGGCGACACAACATTTCTGCCTCTTCTAGATAGTGTGTGGTCAGAATGATGGATGTGCCTTTATTATTCATCTCATTCAGAAAGTCCCACATGGAACGGCGAAGTTCGATATCTACACCCGCCGTTGGCTCATCCAGAATCAGCAGTTTTGGTTCATGCATCATGGCACGGGCAATCATCAGGCGACGTTTCATCCCGCCAGACAGCATACGTGCTTGTGTAGAGCGTTTTTCCCACAAGCCTAGTTTATTTAAGTATTCTTCAGCACGTTCTTGAGCGATCTTCTTTGGAATACCGTAATAACCGGCTTGAGTGACCAGGATGTCAAACGTTTTTTCAAACTGTGCAAAGTTGAATTCTTGTGGTACGACTCCCAGGCACTGTTTGGCTTCGGATGGATGGGTATCCAGATTATGACCAAAGATCTCGACGGTACCTGAAGTTTTTTTAGTTAATGAACTGATAATGCCGATGGTGGTCGATTTACCTGCGCCATTTGGGCCGAGCAGGGCATAAAACTCACCCTCTGGTACATCCAGATTAATACCCTTTAATGCTTGAAAGCCATTTCGATAAGTCTTTGACAAATCCCTTAAGATCAATGCATCAGTCATGGAAATCTCAAATGGTGAAAAGTTGAGATATTGTGAGTGATCTGTATAAATAAGCCAAGTAATTGAGTGGGAATTATTTGCTAAAGCTGTAGCAAGATTGTTTAAAGCGTAGTCACTAAAATCACGTACTTATATATAGTTGTTTACCTTGTGCGATTTTTTGTTATGATGTGCGCACTCCTCAAAAATGCGCTCATAGCTCAACTGGATAGAGTACAGGTCTCCGAAGCCTGTGGCGTGGGTTCGAGTCCCGCTGAGCGCACCATCTTCTTTATTATTTTTTCTAATTAAAAAGCTTAGTTCTAAGTTTATTAGCTATTTTTCTAATAGGTATATAGATACACAAATGCCATCTCTAAAAGATGGCATTCAAGAATTTATTATTTATAGCGAGGGAATTAGCAAATCCGCTCTTTAAACTTAAACAGCTCATTGCTCTTGGTATAAAAAGAACGGCCATCCAGATTGAGATCTACGATATTTCCAGATTCAAGTAAAACACGTTTACCTACTTCGACCCACTTAAAGCCCTGATGGGTATTTTGCTGTTTATTTAAAGGAATGAGAGAAACAAGAATTTCGGTGCCATTCGCGGCTTTTGCAATTAAATTGTTAAATTGATTCATTGTGTTACCTATTATTTTAATAATTTTTCCTATTGTGCCAATAAGAGAAAATCAGAATTTTAAACATATAAAAAGGGAGCCTGTCATCAGGCTCCCTGATCGAAATATTACGACTTAAAGTGCAATAATATTTACGGCATTGGGGCCTTTTTGACCGTCAACAATACTGAAGGAAACCTGTTGACCTTCGAATAAAGTTTTAAAGCCTGAGCTGTTAATTTCACGGAAATGAGCGAAAACATCTGGACCAGATTCTTGTTGAATAAAGCCGAAACCTTTAGTTTCATTGAACCATTTTACGGTACCAGTTACGGTATTAGACATAATATAACCTTTTGAATTGTAATATTTTTCGAATTAAATAAACGAAAACAGGATGCAAATAGAAAAGAATTGAAATGATAATCTGAAAAAACGAATGCTAATAAAAACTTAAAAACGACGAGACTTAAAGATAATTAAATGACAACACTTTGTATTTGAGTTTCATCATACTCTTATTATCAAAATAATCAATAAAAAATTAAATTAATATATAAATATTTTATAGAGAGCTGTTTTATAACAACATAAATAAAATCATTACTTTCAAAAATAACATGAAGAGATATTGAGATCATCAATCTGCTACATAGCATACAGACCACTCCTGAAAGATTAAGCGATCAGTACACAGTGTCACAAAGCGCTACAACACCTCTGCAAACCACATAGTATTTTAGATGGGCACTTCATCAGTCATAACACTATTTCAAATGAGAGTGAGAACTCGTCGAGATTTAAATAAAACAAGATAGAAACAGTAGCGCCGAGCCGCAGGTTTTTATCTGAACAGCAATAATAAGGAAATCACATGAAAGAGTCTAAAAGTGAGCTAGCAGGCACAGATCGCCCAGATTTAAACAATCACAATGAAAAAAATGCCCAGCTGGATGCCTATCGCCGTGATGCCACTGGTCAGGCACTGACGACTAACCAGGGGGTGAAAATTGCAGATAACCAGAACAGCCTAAGGGCGGGTAGTCGTGGCGGAACTTTGCTGGAAGATTTTATCTTTCAGGAAAAAATGACCCACTTTGACCATGAGAGAATCCCTGAGCGTATTGTGCATGCGCGCGGTGTTGCGGCACATGGCGTATTTAAAGCCTATCCGGGTAATGAGCGTTTTACCAAGGCCGCTTTCCTGACCGATACCGAGCGTGAAACGCCAATGTTTGTGCGTTTCTCTACTGTACAGGGGCCGCGTGGTTCAGCTGATACAGTACGGGATATCCGTGGTTTCGCCATGAAGTTCTATACCCAAGAAGGGGTATATGACCTGGTGGGAAATAATGCACCGGTGTTCTTTATTCAGGACGGGATCAAATTCCCGGATTTCGTGCATGCCATGAAACCGGAACCGCATACGGAGATTCCAACTGCACAAACAGCACATGATACCTTCTGGGATTTTGTTTCTTTAGTGCCTGAAACTGCGCATGCCGTGATGTGGGCGATGTCGGACCGTGCTATTCCGCGTAACTTCCGTTCAATTCAAGGCTTTGGCGTCAATACTTTCCGTATGATCAATGCGGAAGGCGAGGCTGTCTTCGTAAAATTCCACTGGACGCCAAAGCAAGGTCTGACCCAGCTAACCTGGGATGAAGCACAGAAACTGGCGGGCCGTGACCCGGATTTCCACCGCCGTGATTTATATGATGCGATTGAATCAGGTAACTATCCGGAATGGGAACTGGGCGTACAAATCGTGCCTGAAGAAGATGAGCACAAGTTTGATTTCGACTTGCTGGATGCCACAAAAATTATCCCTGAAGAACTGGTGCCAGTGACTCCGATAGGCAGCTTTGTCCTAAACCGTAATGTTGACAATTTCTTTGCCGAAACCGAGCAGGTGGCTTTCTGTCCGGCACATATCGTACCGGGTATTGATTTCTCCAATGACCCATTATTGCAGGCGCGAATTTTCTCCTATACCGATACCCAGCTGATTCGTCTGGGTGGACCGAACTTCCATCAAATTCCGATTAATCAGCCGGTATGTCCATTCCACAATAATCAGCGTGATGGTTATAACCAGCGTGCGATTCATCGTGGACAGGCGTCTTATGATCCAAACTCGATCGACAACAATTGGCCAACTGAAACCACACCTGCAGCATCCAATGGGGGTTTTGAAAGTTATGCTGAACGCATCGATGGCCGTAAAATCCGCGAACGCAGTGCATCCTTCAGTGATCATTTCACCCAGGCACGTCTGTACTATCGTAGCCTGACCCCGTACGAGCAGCGCCATACAGTGAATGCCTATGTATTTGAGTTGAGCAAGGTGCAGCGCGTACAAATTCGTGAGCGTGAAGTACTGGAAATACTGTGCAATATCGATCTGGATCTGGCTCAACAGGTGGCGACCAAATTAGGTATTGTGATTCCCCCGGAAAAGCTAAATGTACAATTGCCAGAAGTGACACCATCGAAAAAAATCTCGCTGGAAGCCTTCCCGGCACCAGACATTAAAGGTAAGAAAATTGCCGTATTGGTTCATGATAAAGTGAATCAAGCCAATGTCGATGCTGTATTAGCATGGGCCAAGGAGGAAAGTGCCATTGCAGAAGTGCTAGCCCCAACCCCAGCGCCGGTGGTGAGTAATACCAATGCCACAGTGATGGCTGACGGTATGCAGCGCGGTGAGCCTTCAGTACTGTATGATGCAGTCGTCATGGTGGATGGTGACAACTATGAGCAGGTGCTGAAAGATGGCACAGCCAAGCATTACATTATCGAAGCTTATGTGCACTTGAAGCCGATCGTGTTGCTCGGTGAGAAAGCTGACCTGATCAATACACTTGGTCTGGTCGCAGATGAAGGCACCTTAACCCATCAGGACTTTATGGCTGTTGCACCTGAGTTGAAACAGCTGATCATGAAACATCGCATCTGGTCACGTGAAGAAATCTCGGAAATGATTCCAGGTTAATTCCTGTATATCCTGAATTAAAAAACCGGCTTTGATAAGCCGGTTTTTTAATGAAACATGCTAGAGAATGGCAACTGTCAAACGGATCAGATAGGGACCAGCCAGAACCATAAAGACACCTGCGAGCACCATGGTCAGACAGGCAGCCACACCTTCTTCTTCATGTCGGGCAAAGGCTTTACTGGTACCAAAACCGTGTGCGGCATTACCAAAAGCAGCACCTTGGGCAAAACGGGAATTCAGTTTCATCGCCATTAACAGTAAATCACCAAATACCACACCTGCTGTTCCGGTAATCATGGTAAACAGAATCACCAGTTCAACTGAGCCGCCAATATTGGAAGTCAGTTCCATGGCAAAAGGCGTCGAAATTGAACGAGCCATCAGGCTATACGTTGTTTCCTGATCAAACTGGAACAATTTGGCCAGATAGTAGGAACTGATCACGCTCACAATCATGCCTACCACAATACCGAGACTGATTGAAAAAGCATGTTGCCGGATCACCTTGCGATATTCATAAATCGGTACAGCAAAAGCCACAGTGGCTGGCCCTAGCATCCACATAATCCATTTACTGTCCTGCATATACGTGTCATAGGACACATGAAACAGGCTCATGCCCACAATAATCACAAATGGCACAAACAGACCTGGATTTAGCAGTAAATAGGGAAATTTACGGTACAGCTTTTTCGCCAGGATATAACAGACAATGGTGGCCATGACGCAAAGCAGGGAAGCAGTATTCATTTCTGTTCAGCCTCCCGCAAGCTGACTTCACGTTTGGCTTTCCAGGCTGCTTCCAGCTTAAAGCCCCAGAATACGGTATAGGCGGTGGCGACCATGACTAGGATGGTACCAAGGGTGACAGCCAGCACCAACTGCCAGCCTTGGGCCAGGAACAGGCCTTTATATTTGATGACACCGACCACACAAGGTACAAATAGCAGTACCAGATCACCGAGAATAAAGCTGGAACCTGCTTTAATCCACTGCAGTTTAAACACGCCGCTAAGTAGGGCAGCCAATACCAGAAATAGGCCAATCACGCCGCCAGAAATCGGCAAATCTAGCCATTGCTGGATACGCACACCAATTTCCCAGATGGCAATCAGCAGGAGAAGCTGAAAAATAATCAGGCCAATCCGGACCCATTTTGTTTTGTTCAGCATAATAAATCACAATATCTTGAAACTATGGCTATATTTTAAAATTGACCGATTACTTATATTATGAATAATAAAATTAAAATTATGCTGAATTGGAATAATTGGTGGATCTTAAAAGCCTGAACATTTTTGTTAAGATCGTGCAGCTACAAAGCTTCAGTCTGGCAGCCGAAGAAATCTCAGTGACACAACCGACCATTTCCAAGGCGATTGATAGCCTGGAAGAAGAAATTGGCGCACCACTATTTCATAAGGGACAGGCCGGACGTAAGCGCGATACGGCATTGACCTATATCGGCGAGCAGGTCTATCAGCATGCACTGATGATTCTGGACGAACAGCAACGCATTTTTGAAACAGTTACGAGAATCCAGCAACTTAAACAGGGCAAACTAACCATTGGTTTGCCACCGATCGGTTCGACCTTATTTAGCCGGCTGATCGCACAATTCCATAAACAGTATCCGAATATCGAACTGAGCTTTTTTGAAGTTGGCGCGAATGCGATTGAAGATGCGATTCTGGCGAAAAAGATTGATGTGGGGATTTTGCTCGGACATTTGCCGCCGAATTTAAACAGTATCCCGATCATCGATTCACCGATGTGTCTGCTGTCACGCAAGACTTCAGCCTGGAAAAACCGGAAAACGGTTTCCTTGATTGAACTGAAAGAAGAATCTTTTTTACTGTTTAATGATACCTTTCGACTCAATCCCATGATTATTCAGGCGGCCCATCAGGTGGGTTTTGAGCCTAATATTGTCTGTAAAAGCAGCCAGTGGGACTTTATTGCCAAAATGGTGGATCTGGATGTCGGGATTACTTTGCTTCCCAAGATTTACTGCGAAAAGCTGGATCAGGAAAAATTCAGTATCAGTGTGCTGGAAAATCCATCCATGCGCTGGACTATTAGCATGGCCTGGAATACAACGGTCGCGATGACACCGGCTGCAAAGGCCTGGTTGCAGATTGTGAAAGAGAATCTGGATCAGATCAGCTTTTTCTAATCCAGTATCGTGAAAATTATGGTTTGGGAATAGACCAGCGACGGTTTACTGAAGTGCCAGCATTATTGTAATGAATCACCTTGGCGTAGTTACCGACTGCCGTAGCATTTTCCGGAATGTCCTTGGTCACGACACTGCCCGCACCGATGGTGGCATTATTGCCAATCTTGACATCATCAATAATGCAGACATTTGGGCCGATATAGACATTGTCGCCAATAGTTGCCGCCTGCCGGCCACCGTTAGCCCCAATGGTAGTGAACTGGGACAGGTTCACGTTATTGCCAATAATCGTGGTTGGATTGACCACCAGTGGCCCGCCATGACCGATATACAGCCCATAACCAATTTGCGTGGTGCAATGAATGTCGATGCCGTATTTCTTTTTCTTGTAATAAAAAATCGGATAAGCCAGTTTGGCAATCCATGATTTTGAAGCAGCCAGACGTAACCAGAAGCTAAAGTTAAAGCCTCGGTTAAACAGATAATTCTTGATGAAAGATTTTGATGAAGTGTTACCGCAATAGCGATACAGATCACTTAATATCAGTTGCCAGGTCATGAGGAAAAGCAAAAAGAAAAGACAGGCTATTTTGCGCTGAAATGCGTGATTTCGGAAGTCTGAAAGACTAGCGGATTTAATAAAAAACTCAATTTAAAATTTGTATAAATCTACTTTTAGAAATGTAAAAGGGTATTGTTCCCTCAATTTATGCGATCTATATTGTACTCACGGTAGGTCAAAAACCAAACGACGCTACCATCTAGTTGGACGGATCAATGACAGTTAGTTGAGTCAGAACTTCGGTTCCGACAATAAATCTAGCACTAGCCATCCAACACAGAGCCCGCAGCGATGCGGGCTTTTTAATGTCAAAATTTTCATGAAAAGATGAGGCAATAAATATTGTATGTAACTGCAATTTTGAGTCTGGAAAATTCTCTTAAATTATCTATTTGATTCTAAGTTTATATTATTTAATTTAACTTATCCTGCTAAAAATACTTACATTTTTCCTCCTTTGTCTTTTTCATAACTGTGCTATAAGAAATCAAATGCAGAAATCGTAGAATCAGAATTAAGGGAGGGCAGGACGATGACAGATGAAATGATCGATGTAAAAGTCAAAAACCAGTATGGCAAGGTTCTTGACGCGAAAGCATTGCTGCATGAAGGTGCCAAGGAGATTGACCCATCCCGCCGTATTGTTCAACAGGTTGAATATATTATGGTCGATGGTGAAATTATCCGGCCAAGCATTGAATTATTGTTTAACAGTGAACGCAATGACTGTATTTACCGGATCATGGAACATGATTCGCTGGCAGCATTGTTAAAAACCGCACCACAATAATCATCACGATTAAAACCGATAGAGCTCATCTGATGATGGGCTTTATTTTTGTCGAATGTTTTAAATCTGGGAGAGCAGATGAATCTCTATAAAATGAAATTTGCTTTACAGAAATTGATGTATTTACACTTTATTTAGAGAATGTATAGAAAGCTAAAAAAGCCCACGATAGTGGGCTAGGTTTGATTTAAGCTTCAACAGAAATGAGTTGGACATTGACATCATAACGGTCAAATTCATCCAGAATCTGTTGCAGGGTTTGCTGTGCCAGTTCATCTGAAGGGGGTAGTTGGACTTCTTTATTATTTTGACTGTCAAAACATTCAATATATTGAATCAGCCATTGCTGTTCATTTTCAGTCTTATGAATCAGTACGCGTCGTGGCTGTAGCTCATCACTCATCTGGCGAGGCAGGACATAGGTAATCGCCAGCTGGACATTCTCAAGTTCATCGGCAGCACTGACAAAGGTAATGACCCAGTTGCCCACCTTGCTGAGCTGCATGGGATTATCAAAGGCATCAAATTCGAGATAGTATTGCATGAACGTGATCAGAGTAATTTCAATCACTTCTATATGAACCTGTCTGAAGATGCTTTCCATCACGCGAAAGTCTAAGATTGACTTAATTTTTGTAGGAATAATTATTGAACTTTAATAAAAATAATAACTTAGTTTATAAATCATATATTTTTAATTCTAAAAAATAATGAGTTAAGAGTTTTAAAGACTAAAATTCTGAGGAATTAAGCGATGAATATTTAAAAAAATTTGAATTTCTTGAATGGAAAAAATATCCCTGAGTATTGAATCTAATATTCAGGGAGTAATATAGAAACCGTTATAAAGTCAGAATCGCGTTATTCTCCAACGCCTTGCGTAGGTATGGATCGAGGTCTTCCTGACGCAATAACCATTGCACATAGTCCTGTGGCAGTTCTGCAATGGCAGTGCCACGGTGCTTACCAAAGTTAATCGTGCGTGGGATACGCGCATCTTCGGACACTTCATACAGTTCTTCAATACTGCTGATTTTCAGGTGATGCACGATATGCATCAGGATATTCGCGGTCAGGATAATGTCCATATCGGCACGGTGCGCTTTACGGATCATTTCACGGGCACGGTCGCTGCCACGGGTAATCATATAAATCAGGGCAGAGATATTGTGTGCTTCGGCATCTGGCCAGACGCGGCGCGCCAGGGCAAGGGTACAGATGGCTTTAATCTTCGAGGTATCTACACCGCATTTCTCAATGGCACGGATGTCATAGTCAATATTATGACCAATGATATAGGTGGTTTCTTCAGGCAGGCTAAAGTTGCTGTAATGCGGCTGACCTTCCAGGTCTGATTCCAGAATATGGTGTACGGCCATGGCAGCAAAAGAAATCGGTTCATCACAGCGATATAGCTGGTCAAACAAGCGGCTTTTATCCAGACTGATTTTATGATCGAGAATCTCTACAGGCGCATAAGCAATTTCAATCGGCTGACCGTTAAGAGTATGAGTTTCAGTATCAAGAATAATGGCCTGCATGCGTTTTTACCGTGACGTGAGAGATTGAATACTGTAACTATAAAGGGCAGTAAAGCTAAGCTGCAAGAAGATGAATACAGTTTTCATGGGTGAAATCATCAAAAACAGCATTTCTTTTAGTAAAAATTATAGGATGTAAAAAATGATGAGAGAAAAGAGATTTCATAAGAATGCTCAGAAAAATGTAATTGATAAAATCAGCCGGGTTTGGAGTAGGGCGAGGGAATTCACTAGGCATATAAAGTTAAAAAATAGTCAGCCAGGATTTTAAAGTTTAAGTAATAAAAATCTTCACAAGCAATTCAATAATTTGATTTTACTGGCTTTGCCAGATTTTTCTCCAAAAATGCGCAAAATTTATCAAAAACTGAATAAAGTTCATGATCGAAAATGGCAAAGTTCATGCTACAATACGCGCCAATCTTAGCACGGCTTAAAAGCCCTAATTTAATAGGACCTCGCTAATGTTTGCCAATATCTCTATTGCTGAATTTGATCCAGAACTAGCTCAAGCAATCGCGAACGAAGATGCTCGCCAAGAAGCGCACATCGAGTTAATTGCTTCTGAAAACTACTGCTCACCTGCAGTAATGGAAGCACAAGGATCAAAACTCACTAACAAATATGCAGAAGGCTACCCAGGCAAACGCTATTACGGCGGTTGTGAATATGTAGACGTAATTGAACAATTGGCAATTGACCGTGCTAAAGAACTTTTTGGTGCTGATTACGCTAACGTTCAGCCACACGCTGGTTCTCAAGCGAACTCTGCAGTTTACCTGGCTTTACTGAACCCTGGTGATACTGTTCTGGGTATGAGCCTGGCTCACGGTGGTCACTTGACTCACGGTGCGAAAGTAAGCTTCTCTGGTAAAACTTATAACTCAGTTCAATACGGCCTGAACCCAGAAACTGGTGAAATCGACTACGAAGAAGTTGAACGTCTGGCACTTGAGCATAAGCCAAAAATGATCGTGGCTGGTTTCTCTGCATACAGCCAAATCGTAGACTGGCAGCGTTTCCGTGAAATTGCGGACAAAGTGGGCGCTTATCTGTTTGTTGATATGGCACACGTTGCGGGTCTGGTTGCTGCTGGCGTTTACCCAAGCCCAGTGCAAATCGCTGACGTAACTACAACTACGACTCACAAAACACTTCGTGGTCCACGTTCAGGTCTGATCCTAGCGAAAGCAAACGAAGAAATCGAGAAAAAACTTCAATCAGCTGTATTCCCAGGTAACCAAGGTGGTCCTCTGGTTCACGCGGTTGCTGCGAAAGCAATCTGCTTCAAAGAAGCAATGGCACCTGAATACAAAGCCTACCAACAACAAGTGGTTAAGAATGCGCAAGCAATGGCTGAAGTGCTGATCGAACGCGGTTATGACGTTGTTTCTGGCGGTACGAAGAACCACCTGTTCCTATTATCTCTGATCAAACAAGACATCACTGGTAAAGACGCTGATGCTTGGTTAGGTGCTGCTCACATCACTGTGAACAAAAACTCTGTACCAAACGACCCACGTTCTCCATTCGTAACTTCTGGTATCCGTATCGGTACTCCAGCAGTAACGACTCGTGGTTTCGGTGAAGCAGAAGTTCGTGAACTGGCTGGCTGGATCGCTGACATCCTGGACAGCAAAGGTGACGAAGCTGTGATCAACACTGTAAAAGCGAAAGTTGAAGCAGTGTGTGCAAAATTCCCTGTATACGCTAAATAATTTTAGCTAAAGCAGAAAAAAGCTCCCAAATCGGGAGCTTTTTTTATGCCTCATTTACACATTAACAATACTTAAAATAGTAGCTATAGTCAGAAAGCGTATTCTGCTGTAAATCTATTTGCTGTTGGTTCTGCAGCTTATGAATCAGCGCGTGGATATCTTCACTAATGCTGGAAGTGGTTTCTGTAGTAAAAAAATGTTTCAGTACATAATCAATTGGAAATACGATCTGTCCACCGATATCCAGACCAAAATAATACTGTGGATCTGTTAGGACAGTGGTTGGTGTAACAGGAAACATATTCAGCTCTTCCAGACTAAGCCAGTGTTCCGGATAGCTTAGTTCAGAGCAAATGAAGAATCCGATATGACTGGTGATGAATAGTACGGTATTCAGCTTTTGCAGGGTCTTGCTAAAGTCTGGTGCTAAAGTCCCCAGATGTTTTTTAAAGGCAAAGAAGAACTGATCCAGACGTAATAGGCTTTGTGGACTATTATCAAAGTTCACGGTTTGCAGTGCATCACTGACATAAAAGTTATGTTGCAGTTCTGCTTGCTGCAATTGTTTGCGCAGACCTTGCATAAAAACCGTGGTACTGTATGTTGAAGCAGAGTGTACAAATGACATCATATTCTTCTTTTTATGGTGTGTTTTAGTTTTAAATATAGCTTAAAAATAATTTAAATCAACAATTTAATTTTACTGTATTTGTGAATCTTGATTGAATTTCCCGTTAAGGAGAGTTTGCATGCAAAAAAATCAAATCATTTTATCTGAGCAGGACTTAAACAGGTTACAGTCCATGCTGGACCATCAGCCCAAGTTAACTCCAACGATGGAGCAGCTAGAAGAAGAACTGGCACGGGCAGAAGTGGTCAAGCCAGAAGATATTCCAGCCAATATCGTGACTATGCATGCACGTGCTCTGGTAACCATTGAAGGCCAGACGAAAGAGATTACCTTGGTCTATCCACACGAATTTACCGGTGAACCAGGACAGCTGAATATTGTGGCACCAGTTGGTGCAGCGATTCTGGGACTGGAAGAAGGACAGACGATTGAATGGCCACAGCCAGATGGCGATATCATGCAGATCAAGGTAGAAAAAGTATTGTATCAGCCTGAACGGGAAGGTGATTTTTTATAAAGCCAGAGTCATTTCTCCTGAAATAAAAAAAGCCCTAAAAACTAGGGCTTTTTTTATTGAGTCATTAATGTTTGGTAATTTTATCCAGATAACCCATGATAAAGGCAGAGATCACAAAGGTTAGATGCATAATGATGTACCACATGATCTTGTCATTATCGACATTGCGGGCATCCATAAAAATTCGCAGCAAATGAATCGAAGAAATCGCGACAATGGAAGCTGCCACTTTGAGTTTGAGCGAATTGGCATCCATGGTACCGAGCCAGTTCAGGCGGGTTTTATTTTCATCAATCTTGAGCTGGGAGACGAAATTTTCATAGCCTGAGAACATGACCATCACAATCAAGCCACCGACCATGGTCATGTCCACCAGTGACAGGATGACCAGAATCAGGTCTGCTTCGGTATATTCAAAAATATGTGGTAGGACGTGGATAACTTCCTGAAAGAATTTTAATGCCAGCAAAAGCAAGGCAAAGGATAGCCCGAAGTAGACAGGCGCTAAAATCCAGCGCGCGGCATACATGGTATTGTGAAAGAAACGTTCCATTTCACCCTCAGATCACATCTTTATTATTGAACCTGATCATAAATAATCCCTGAATAAATTTCGAGAATTTTTAAGATTTTTAGGTGTTTAAATACCTACTACTGAGTTCAGAAAAACATCAATATGAATGGAAGGGCTAAATCAGGAAAATAAAAAAATCTACAAGTATTGTGCTGATTGAATGGAATTACAGTCAAGTTAGAATTCTGAATCTGGATCTGCTACAACAGTTCAGTACACTATCTTAAGGAGAGCTGTATTACCTGACTGGCAAGCGCTATAAAAAAGACTTGTTTGCAAAATGCTACATGTTATGGTGAATAAAAACACGTAGTATAAAAACCGAATTCACTGAGTTTAAAGGGCCATGTCACAGATAGATGTTTTGATCCCGATCCAGGAGATAGCAGTAGATCCGAATGAGATTTTAAGCATCAAGCGCAACGAGCTTGTCCCTCTGCTCCATGACCAGTACCGACTCAATCACTATGCCGATCAGCTGATTCAGGCTCAGTCAGTCTTGTTGGATGGTGTTGATCCACATCTCACCCAGCAATTGAGCCAGACTATTGAGAAAATTATTCAGGCACTGGCAGATTCGAAAAAATATCTGAAAAAGCGCAAATTTAATGCCCTGCAAAAATGGCTGGGGATTGATCTGGATTATGGTTCCAGTCAGGTGCAGTATTATCGAAATCTGGATCGTCTGCTTGACCAGGCCAGTCACCTAAGTCACAAGCTGCAGATAGAAATCCAGAAATCCCAGGCACGTTTTCAGCAGCTATCTGGATTGCGGGAGCAGATGGCCAAGCATATTGTCGCAGCGGAGGAGTTTTTGCAGGAATATCCGCAGTTCGTCAAGAATCAGCATCCATTAGATAATTTCAAGGAACGTTTGTCCAAGAAAATTCATACCTTGCGCACCTTGCAAGCCAGTAATGATATCGCCATCACCCAGATGCAATTGTCACAACAGCTTTCTTTCAGTTTATTGGACCGATTTCAGGAAGCGCAGCAGGTGTTAATTCCGGCCTGGCAATATCATGTCAAACAAACAAACACGAAGCACTCGACAAGTGATCTGGAAAAACTTGATAATAGCCGTGAAAATCTAATTAAAACGTTAAAAAAATCGCTCGAGAAGCCCTCGAAAACATAACAATATAAGGTGAACTATGACCAATCCTGATACTGTAAATCTGCCTGATAACCAAGAAAAAGCAAATGAACTTGCTGAACAGAAATTTCAGCAAATGGACCTGAAAGAACTGGGCTTAAAGCCTGAGGACTTTCAGGAGGTGCTGGCAGCACGCAAAGAATTACAGGAGATGAGTCATACTGCCGTAGCTGAATACGGCAAAAATATTGCTACCAAAACTTCGACCTATACCGATGAATTGCTGAATCTGGTACAGAACCGTGATCTGGATGCGACCGGGCATAAACTGAATCAGGTGGTGCAAGTAGCACAGCAGCTGAATGCATCCAGTATCCTGAGTAAAAGCAAAACGTCTGGTTTCTTTGGTAATTTGCTGAATAAATTTAAGGGTGCCAAACAGAGTTTTGATGCACACTTTAATACTACCAAGGAACAGATAGATGTCTTGGTCAAGGAAATTGAAACCTCACAGTCTGGGCTAAAAGCACGTGTTTCGACGCTAGATAAAATGTTCGAGGGCGTACAGGAAGAATATAAGCAGCTTGGGATTCATATTGCCGCTGGTCGTATCCGTGAGCAGGAACTGCAACATGAAATTGCTGAGTTGACTGCCTTGCCACAGGATCAGACCACCACCCAGAAAATTTATGACCTGAATCATCTCGCGAATAATCTGGAAAAACGTATTAGTGACCTGCAGGTGTTGCAACAATCCGCAATGCAGACCTTACCCATGATCCGTATTATCCAGTCCAATAATCTGATGCTGGTCGATAAGTTTTATGCGATCAAGAACATTACTTTACCGGCCTGGAAGAACCAGATCAGTTTGGCGATTTCCCTGCATGAGCAGAAGAATAGTGTTCAATTAGCAAATAGCATTGATGATGCCACCAATGAACTGCTGCGCCGGAATGCGGATTTGCTGCATCAGAACTCGGTAGATACGGCACGTGCCAACCAGCGTTCAGTGATTGACGTAGAAACGCTTGAACACGTCCAGAACACCCTCATTAATACAGTAAATGATGTCATCAAGATTCAGAAAGAAGGCATGCAGAAACGTACTGAAGCGACTGCGCGTCTGAAAGCCTTACAGGATAATCTCAATTATCTGGTCATTGAATCGAGTACAGACGGGTCTGAATCGAACTAAGGATTGATTCCGGCTCACGCAGAGGAGTCTGGTTTGCCCCCATTAGATGAGTATGCAGTAAATCCTCGGGAAATCGAGCAGGGTGTAGTGGCACTGAAAAATCGGCAGCATCGCCTGATGCTGCTCGGTGTCACCACAACTACGGTCGCTATAGTTTCGATCATTGGCTTATTTCTGCATCAGGAACTGGTTTATGGATTCTTTGGCCTGAGTACTGAAGTACAGCAGCTGCATTTACCGGTCAGTGTGGATGCCAATCTGGCGAGTATTGGGGACAGCCCGGACTATTTCCTGAACCTGCTCAGCTGGTTTGGTTGGCTGATTTTGAAACTATTTTCTTCCTTTATTGGTGCATTCTTTGTGATGCACTTCCTGAAAAAAATCCGTTACTTCTATGTCAAATTTCAGTCCTTTGTGCAGAAATTTGTCGGCTGGCTGCTTGCCTTTATTCTGATCTGGAGTGGCCTCACCTATTGGCAGCATGATCTGAACGGTGATCATGACGATGCTTACCAGAAAGTGGTGTATTATGACAGTAATATCAACGACAGCGAAATGGCGCGTTATCTGTCAGAGACAGAAGAGGTGGCAGCACCGGTGAAGTCCTATTTGCTGGCGCAAACCGCTTTGTTGCATAATCCTGCTGATCTGTCTGCAGCCCGACCACATGTACTGCGACTGATTCAGGCGGAAAAGAATGATCGAAATTTTGAAGAATATGGTTTCAAGCCGGAACAGCTCTGGACCATGCAGCAACAGGTGTATGGCAAGACCATGACACCGCTTGCTGAAACTGTCACACCACAAGTACAGCAGGCCAGCCGTCTGGAAAGTTGGGTGAAAATCCTGATTTGGATGGTGCTGAGCATATCAGCTGTGTTGAGCCTGATCTTTTATGGACTGGCGAATATCATTAAAAAACGCTCATTGCGGATTGAACAGCGTATCCATTAACGGTCAAAATTGTGTGAATGGTGAATATGATAAGTGCGATTCCATTTGTAAAGTTTAGCCAAACACAATTCTTTGATCTTAAATTGAAAAATAGCTTTTAATCTAAAAAAGCGATTGTTTGTATAAAAACTACCTGTTTTACCTGTTTCTTTATTTTTCTTATGATTACTTCATCGAATGAATGATTACTCCTTTGGAGATGTTAGCAATGTTAGATCAAAATACAACAGCTCAACTTAAAACCCTTTTGGAACGCCTTGAAGGTCCAATCGAACTGGTTGCCACTCTGGACGCTTCTGACAAATCAGCCAAAATTAAAGAACTGGTAGAAGAAATCGCTGTGCTTTCACCACAAGTGACTGCACGTTTCGACGGTCAAAACAAACGTGCACCAAGCTTCGGTGTGGCAAAAGCTGGTGAACAGCCTCGTGTGTTCTTTGCAGGCTTGCCAATGGGTCACGAGTTCACATCTTTGATTCTGGCATTGCTACAAACTTCTGGTTATGCACCGAAAGTTTCTGATGAAGTTTTACAGTCTATTAAAGACCTGAATATCAAATCAGATTTTGATGTGTTTGTTTCTTTAAGCTGCCATAACTGTCCAGATGTGGTTCAGGCTTTGAATCTGATTGCGATTTACAACCCTGGCACAACTACGACCATGATCGATGGTGCTTTCTTCCAGGAAGAAGTGGAAGAACGCAAAATTATGGCAGTACCAATGGTATTCCAGGACGGTGAACACATCGGCCAAGGTCGTATGACTTTAGAAGAAATCATTGCCAAACTGGACACTAACTCTGCAGCCAAAGAAGCTGAAAAACTCAATGCTAAAGATGCATTTGATGTGCTTGTCATCGGTGGTGGCCCTGCAGGTAACACTGCAGCGATCTACGCAGCACGTAAAGGTATTAACACTGGCATCGTAGCTGAACGCATGGGCGGTCAGGTGATGGATACCATGGACATTGAGAACTTCACTTCAGTTCAAAAAACTCAAGGTCCAAAGTTTGCCGCTGAAATGGAGTCACATGTCCGTTCATACGGTGTGGATATCATGAACCTGCAACGTGTCTCTGACATCAAAGGTGCAGATGAAACTGCCAATGGTCTGGTTGAAGTCACTCTGGAAAATGGTGCAAAACTGGAATCTAAAACTGTAATTCTTTCAACTGGTGCCCGCTGGAGAGAGATGAACGTTCCGGGTGAAGCAGAATACCGTACCCGTGGTGTTGCGTATTGCCCACACTGTGATGGTCCATTGTTCAAAGGTAAACGTGTTGCCGTGATTGGTGGCGGTAACTCTGGCGTAGAAGCAGCGATTGATCTTGCTGGTATCGTTGAGCATGTGACTCTGGTTGAGTTTGATACCAAACTACGTGCGGATCAGGTGCTTCAAGACAAACTGAACAGCTTACCGAATACTACCGTGATCAAAAATGCCCTGTCTACAGAAGTGATTGGTGATGGTTCACAAGTAACTGGCTTGAAATACAAAGACCGCGCAACTGATGAAGAGCACACCATTGAATTGGCGGGTATCTTTGTACAAATCGGTTTGTTACCTAACACTGATTTCTTAAAAGAAACTAAAGTTGAGTTAACCAACCGTGGTGAGATCGTGATTAACGAACGCAACGAAACCAATGTGAAAGGTGTATTTGCTGCAGGTGACTGTACCACTGTTCCATACAAACAGATCATCATCGCGACTGGTGAAGGTGCCAAAGCATCACTGTCTGCATTCGATTATATCATCCGTTCTGGCCAATAAGAAAAAGCACCTGGGCTTCCCCAAACCCAGGTGCTAGATACAACGACTGTTGTATTTAATTCCCTTTTTACAGGAATCCGGGACGCTAACACCGGGTTCCTTTTTTTGTTTTTAGATCAGCTAGAAGTGTCCCCAATCACTTCGAGCTGTTCCTTTCCTCCACACTGTTTTTGTTTTGGCTTGTTATTATTCTGCTTCCCCCAAGGCTGATCCTTGAAAAGCACGAAACATGCCATTTTTTAATCAGGTTCTAGAGTTAAATAAATTCAAGCCTTTGAATTTTTCCATCAGTTCTTCTTTACTTTCTACATGCTCTGGATGCGGAATAATGCACTCAATTGGACACACCGAAACGCAGGTTTGGTGATCATAGAAACCGACACATTCAGTACAGCGATTCACGTCGATTTCATAAATTTTGTCGCCTTCATAAATGGCATTATTCGGACATTCCGGCAGGCACATGTCGCAGTTAATGCATTTATCGGTAATCAGCAGTGCCATGTTTAGCTCGCCTGATAAGCCAGTGAAGAGGCAGAAATATCCGCAGTTGATGTCGGCAGATTACGGATCAGCAATGCATACTGCATATCTACATCTGCAGGCACTGGAATTTCCACCACATGACCTGAACCTTTGGCCTCTTCAATCGGATTGCCTTTTTTGTCTTTCATTTCAGTCAGAGTAAAGGTGATATTACCTTTGGTGGTCATCAGTTCCAGAGAATCACCCACGACAAAGCGGTTTTTTACGTCAATCTTGATGTAATCGCCGTTACGTTCCAGCACTTCACCACAGAATTGCTGATGGTCGAAGCTGGAAGAGCCATTTTCGTAGTTTTGATATTCACTATGTACATGGCGACGCAGGAAACCTTCGGTATAACCACGGTTCGCCAGTCCTTCAAGTTGAGTCATTAGTGAAGGGTCGAAAGGTTTGCCAGCCAGCGCATCATCAATAGCTTTACGGTAAATCTGGGCAGTGCGTGCACAGTAGAAATAGGATTTGGTACGGCCTTCAATTTTCAGTGAATGTACGCCGATTTTGGTCAGGCGTTCCACATGCTGTACTGCACGCAGGTCTTTGGAATTCATGAAATAGGTGCCATGTTCGTCTTCTTCGGCTGCGAACATGTCTTCATCATTACGTTGCAACAGCACAGGCTCATTGAACTGATGTTGTGCTTCTTTATGTTCTTGATCGATATCTTTTGAACAGCAGCCTGAATCTAGATTTTTCACCGGGATCACATCGCCAGTTTCATCTTCTTTGGCGTCAAGTACCTTGTATTCCCAGCGGCAGGCATTGGTGCAGGCGCCCTGGTTAGCATCTCGCTTGTTCATGTAACCAGATAGCATGCAACGACCAGAATAGGCCATGCACAGTGCGCCATGTACGAACACTTCAATTTCAATATCTGGAACTTGCTGTTTGATTTCTTCGATTTCTTCAATGGATAACTCACGTGACAGGATCACACGGGTCAGACCCATATTTTTCCAGAATTTCACGGTCGCCCAGTTCACGGCATTGGCCTGTACAGACAGGTGAATGTCCATGTGCGGGAAATGCTCACGTACCAGCATGATCAGGCCAGGATCAGACATAATCAGTGCATCCGGCTGCATTGCCACCACAGGTTCAAGGTCACGGATAAAGTTTTTCAGCTTGGAGTTATGCGGCTGGATATTCACCACGACATAGAACTTTTTGCCAAGCTCATGCGCTTCTTTGATCCCAATCGCTAGATTTTCATGGTCAAATTCATTATTACGAACACGCAGACTATAACGAGGTTGGCCTGCATATACCGCATCTGCACCGTAGGCAAAGGCATAACGCATGTTTTTCAGGGAGCCAGCAGGTGAGAGAAGTTCAGTAACGTGAGTTAAGCTCATGATGAAATCAAATGACCTATAAAAAGTACGTCTTTATTTTATGTATCTGGAAACAGGATTCAACCAAGTATTTCACTCGGAAATCATGGTTTTTGTTGATATTTTCAACATTATCAAATAAGTAAAACTGAAATAAATATAGTGTTTATATGTCGTCTGAATCTGTCTGTTCGAGCGTTTTTAGAATCTGACAATGGTCAACGGTCGTCGGTGTATTGCAGCTATTGCGAAGTTCTGAAAGCTGGTTTTTAAAAGCTTCTAATTCTTTCATTTTGTTGGTGATATGCTCTAGATGCAGATCAATAATCTCGTTAACTGCTGCACAGTTCTGGTCAGGATTTTGTTCCAGTTCAATCAGGGTTTCGATTTCCTTTAAGGACATATCCAGATCGCGGCAACGCTTGATAAAAAGTAAGCGTTTCAGTGCTTCATCATCAAAATAACGGTACTGATTGTTTGCTCGAAAATTCGGCTTGATAAAGCCACGTTTCTCATAAAAGCGCACTGTATCCGTAGTTAAATGGGCCTTTTTCGCCACTTCAGAAATTAAATAAAAAGACATGCGTACCTCGTGCTTGACCTTGGAGTTACTCCATAGTTTCTAATGACTGTATCGCATTTAGGATAAAAAATCATCGGAGAAAAATATGGCCTGTAGCTGCAGTCATGAACCGGCACCGATCAAGCCAAATAGCAAATTTCGTATGGCATTATGGATTGCCCTGTTCATTAATTTATTGATGTTTATTGTGGAACTGGTGGGCGGAGCCTATGCACATTCATCCTCATTGTGGGCGGACTCACTGGACTTCTTTGGGGATGCGGTGAACTATGGTATTTCTCTCGCAGTACTGGGAGCAGGGCTGTATTGGCGTGCAACTGTAGCTTTGGTCAAAGGGCTGACTATGGCTGTGTTTGGGTTAGTCGTGGTAGCTAAGGTGATTTATGCCTATATGCTTGGGATTCCGCCTGAAGCATTCACTATGGGGATTATTGGTATTCTTGCTTTGCTGGCCAATGTTATTACCGCTGTGATTCTGTATGCCTTCCGAGAGGGAGATTCCAACATGAAATCCGTATGGCTGTGTAGTCGTAATGACGCGATTGGCAATGTCGCAGTCATTCTGGCAGCGGTTGGCGTCTTTGGAACCGGTAGTTTATGGCCAGATATGATTGTTGCCGTGATTATGGCAAGTCTGGGATTAAGCGCAGGTTATCAGATTGTGAAGCAGGCATTGGTCGAACGGGCAACAAGCCAGCCGTCCATCTAATTCTGATTTGAGAAAAAGCCACCTTCGGGTGGCTTTTTTATGGCCTCATTAGTCTAAATTGGTGGAAAAATAGAGCTTTGCAAATCAAGTAAATTTAGAAAGAATCTCTCGCGTAATCTTAAAACAGTCATATAACTAGACGATTTAAATTTTTATTGTTTTTGAGGGGGAACAATGAACTTCAAAAAACTATTTGCTATTTCGACAATTCTGCTGCTGACGGGGTGTAGTTCCATGGTGGTGACTTACGATGCAGCCGGTCAGGTGATTGGTTCATGTAAGGCTACTCGTGGTCTGCTTTCAACTGCATCGGCAGTTTGTGGTGGTTCAGGTGATGCCATTGGCGTGAACTACAATGCCGTCAATGAAAAGACGGGGCTGTTACCTGTACCACCTAGCCAAGCGCAAATCAAATTAAATTAATCCTGAATTTTTAGAGGGGAAAGACAATGAAACTTACAGCACTTATCGCACTTGCAGCAACATTGGTACTGACTGGCTGCGCTTCTACAGTAACCACTTATGATTCTCATGGTCGTGTTATTGGTTCATGTAAAGCTGAACGCGGCTTTGTGATCGGTGGCGGCGCAGGCTGTTCTGGTTCTGCAAATCAGGAAGGTGTAAATCGTTAATTTATTTTCTATATGCTGCATATAAAAAAAACCGAAGCCTAAGCTTCGGTTTTTTCTTTAACAGTCAAAAAATTATTTTTGATCAGGTAAAGCAAAGGCAATGATATAGTCGCCAACATCTTTAGAGTGGCTTGCACCACCTGCAGAAATCACAACATATTGTTTGCCAGTTTTTGGAGATTTATAAATCAGTGGTGCAGCCACGGCAGCAACAGGAAGCTCAGCTTTCCACACTTCTTTACCAGTTTTTGAATCCAACGCACGTAGGTAATAATCCTGAGTACCGGCGAAGAACACCAGACCAGAAGCGGTTGAAGTAGGACCACCCAGTGTAGGCATACCTAAAGGAATTGGCATATGGGTTTTAACACCTAATGGCCCCAATTCTTTGGCTGTACCCATTGGCACTTCCCAAACGACTTTTTTAGATTTCAAGTCGATGGCAGTCATGGTACCAAACGGTGGTTTGTTACAAGGAACACCCAGTTTAGACTGCATGATGTCAATTTTCACACCCGCATAAGGACCAGCCAATTGTGGACGTACTGTACCCATGAATCCTGGTACTTCGTCAGTTGAGATATGGTATTTGCTCATATCTTCTTTACGAACCAATGACATACGAAGTGGCATACGCATATCGTTGACGTACATCATGCCAGTAGATTCATCAATGGAGATACCGCCCCAGTTGAAGCCACCAAGCAGGCTAGGCCATTCGATATATGGTTTTTCACCTGGTGCAGTGTATAGACCGTTATAGACAGAGTCTTTAAAGTCGATACGACAAGCCAATTGGTCAAAAGTTGAAATACCCCACATATCCTGTTCAGTCAATGTTGCATTACCAATTTGTGGCATGCCAACAGAGAATGGTTGGGTAGGAGAAAGTTTTTCACCTTCAGCACCATTGGTGTCAACTGGACGTTCTTCAACTTTAGTGACTGGTTTACCAGTACGGCGGTCAAGAACGAAGATTTGACCCATTTTGGTAGTTTGAATCAATGCTGGAACTTTTTTGCCATGATCATCAGTCATGTCATAAAGCACAGGTTGTGACGGCAAGTCATAATCCCAGACATCATGGTGAACAGTTTGATAAGTCCAAACAGTTTTACCAGTTAAGGCATTTACCGCAACAATTGCAGAACCAAATTTTTCTTTCGCTGCGTTACGGTCACCACCCCAGTAGTCAGGAGGACCATTACCTGTAGGCAAGTAAACCAGATTCAGGTCTTTGTCATAGGTTGGAATAGTCCACATGTTTGGTGTTTCTAAAGTAAAGCCTTTGCCATCTTTAGGTTCACCAACCAGTTCAGGATTACCAACATCCCAAGCCCATGCCAATTTACCTGTGCGAACGTCATAAGCACGCACGACACCAGAAGGTTCGCCATGTACGATATCACGTACCCAGCCACCTAATACAGCGACATGACCAGCGATCAGCGGAGTAGAAGTTGGGTGGTAGCGTTTACTACTTTCAGTTGGACCCATGTCATGCAGAACATCGACCTGACCGTTAGTACCAAATTCTGGACATAAAGCACCAGTTTTAGCATTCAAGGCAATTAAACGACCATCAACAGTAGAAGTCAGGATACGTTGTGGACAAGCTTTAATACCAGGTGCTTGTAGGTCTGCTGCAGTTAAAGATTTGTCTTTAGTTGCATCATAGTAACCAACACCACGGCAGGTAATATGCTCTGCAGTTTTTGCATGTGGATCGTATTTCCAAAGTGCTTTACCACTGTCACCATCAATTGCTGAAATGATGTTAGTCGGTGTACATGAATATAAAGTACTGCCAATCTGAATTGGTGTATTTTCATCGACACCGGCAGAAGTATCACGACCAGTGTGATAAGTCCAAGCTACTTTCAGATCTTTGACATTTTCAGGGGTAATGTCAGTGTACGGTGCAAAGCGGGTACCGTTACCATTACGACCGAAATATTCCCAGTTGTCAGGGTTTTCTGCATTCGGTTTAGCCAGTGCAGGGTCTTGTACGATATCAACAGGATTAAGGATTTTGCCGTGTGGGAAGAATGCAGCAATCAGGGCTGCGACACAGGCAAAGAAACCGGCAAAGCCAACAAGATTGGCAGCTTTGATTTTTACAGCATCGAGTGCTGGCAGGCTTTTGCTTGCCCACATGCTGAGGACAAACAGAATAGTTGGAACCACCAGACGTGGGATATATTGCCAGAAGCTTAAACCTTGAACTTCAGCAATTGCCCAGAGGAAGGTTGCAATAAAAGTAATAATAGAAAGCCAGAAACCAAGGGCTTTTTTCATCGCATAGAAAATGGCGATTGCAACATAGGCAATCCCTGCGATGAGATAATAACTTGTACCACCGAGGCTGAGTAATTTAGCGCCTTGAATGATCAAGTACAGCGCAACAAGTAAAGTCAGCACGACAACAAAATATCGATAGACTTTAGACCCTGTACGCTCGATAGAGGAGGGTTGTTCAGTGCTCATACCTTGCCTATAAAAAACGGCTTGGTTGCATAAACGGTGAAACAGGAGAATGGGATCTAAACAGATCGAATTAAAAGTTTACAGAGTTTATGTAACTAAGTCTTTAGCGAGGATAAATCCTCAGGAGAAATCAATTACAGTTACATATTCTAACATTTAAGAATGAATTTTTGACTAAAAAATATAATGTGAGTATTGATATTTATCATTTATTTTATAGTTTTAAACAATTGTAGCTCTATAAGTTCGCTAATTATAAGAAATTTTAAGTAGAGAATAGATCGAGGTAATTCTTTTAAATTAAGACTTTCTGGATATAAAAAACGCATGCTTTAAGCATGCGTTTTTAGATCGCAAAAGGTGTTTTGCAGATTATTTTTCTACGAATGCACGTTCAATTACGTAGTCACCCAGAACACCCATACGTGGGGATTCTTTCAGACCGTGTTGATCCAGTAGTGCAGCAACGTCGTCCAGGAATGCAGGAGAACCACACAACATTGCACGGTCAGTTTCAGGGTTGAAACGTGGCAGACCGATTTTCTCGAATAGTGCACCAGTTTCAATTGCAGTCGTTACACGACCTTGAGTGTGGAACTCTTCACGAGTTACTGTTGGGTAGTAAATCAGTTTTTCTTTTGCACCTAACTCACCGAAGAATTCATGATTTGGAATTTCGTTCAGGATCAGGTCTTGATACGCTAGTTCTGAGATGTAACGAGTACCGTGAACGACGATGATTTTCTCAAAGCGTTCATAAGTTTCTGGATCGCGGATCACAGAAAGGAAAGGAGCAAGACCAGTACCAGAAGAAAGCAGGTACAGGTTTTTACCTGGATTTAAGTCATCAAGAACCAGGGTACCTGTCGGTTTTTTAGATACCAGGATTTCGTCGCCGACTTTTACTTTTTGCAGGATAGAAGTAAGCGGACCATCTGGCACTTTAATTGAGAAAAACTCTAATTCTTCTTCGTAGTTTGCACTTGCGATTGAATATGCACGCATTAACGGCTTACCATTGACTTCAAGACCGATCATCACAAACTGACCGTTTTTAAAACGCAGAGCTTGGTCACGAGTCGTTTTAAAAGAGAATAAAGTGTCATTCCAATGGTGGACGTGAGTAATCTTTTCGACGTTAAAAGCAGCCATTAAAGGTCTCAATAAGTTATCAAATTAGAACAGGCTGCTATTCTAAACCAAATTCATTCTCGATAAACTGAATATATTTAATTGAGCTTATCAAAAAAAGTGATTATGCAAGAATTAACCATACCCATAATTGGTATAATGAAATCTCCCTATAAAGAAAAGTTCGGCATCCCACGTCAGCCGAATTTAGTGGATGTCGAGTCCTATATTGAAATGCAGTGGCCGTACAATGACCTGTTGGCTTTTGAAGGGATTGAGGCGTTCAGTCACTTATGGCTGCTGTGGCAGTTTCATGACAATAAGCATCAGGAAAACAGTAAGTTTCGCCCACAAGTCCGTCCACCACGTTTGGGTGGCAACAAGAAAATCGGTGTCTTTGCCACCCGTAGCATGTACCGGCCATCACCAATCGGGCTGTCTGTGGTGCAGCTGAAAGAAGTTAAAAAAGTCGGTAAATCAGTTCGAGTGTATGTGACGGGCAGTGACCTGCTAGACGGCACCCCGATTATCGATATTAAACCTTATATCCAGTATTCTGACTCAGTACCTGAAGCGCAAAGTGGCTACGCGCAAGATGAACCGGTACGCAAATATGTGGTCTGGTCTGAACAGGCAGAACTGGAAAGAAATCAGTTGATTCAAGAAAACAAGCTGTCGGAACATACCATTCGCGAACTTTTGGAAGTACTTGCGCTTGATCCACGTCCCGCGTATCAGGATGATCCGGAACGGGTTTATGGAATGCGTTTTGCCGATTTTAATATCAAATTTAGTGTCAATGACACGTCGGTGTTGATAGAAGAAATTGAGCTATAACAAAGGAGCCAGAAGGCTCCTTTATAATCTTGATTATTTAAATCCACTTAGTACTGCACTTAGTACTGTATCGATAGATTTCTGAGCTTGCTCATTAAAGAGATCGCATTCATGATCTAGAAGTGGATTGGCTTCATACCAATCAAAATTTTTACCAGCTTTATAATAGTCAGCATAGAAAAATTTACCGTCTGCTTCTACTAGAGCGGATTCATCATCTTCGACTAAGGTATCTCCATTTAAATAAACTTTGAATCCTGCAAAGTTCTTTTCTACTGTTGGTCTATCTCCGTAAAAATCTTTTACAGATGAGTAAGCATTCAGATGGTAAAAAGGCGTCATCACATATTCTTCAGAAGCATTTTCGGATTCGACCATTATGCATTCTGCACCTTTATCAAATTTAACGTCTTTAAATAAAGCCATATAATCACTTTGTTTGGCTTTAAAGTATTCGTTATCAATATATTCAGCTAATAGTTTGCCATCGAGCGGAATTGTCTTAACAGTTTGTGTAATAGTTAATAGATTGTGATTTTTAGATGAATAAGGCTTTTGAATCCACTCATTATTTAGACGTTGGAGAGTTCCAATTTCATAGCCATATTGTGTCTTGACATTGGAAATATCGTAATGATGATCTTTAGTTAAATAGTGATATGCGATTTGTGGAGCCCGTAATGTATTTGGTGTGCGATCTGAATACAGTTTTTCTCCAATAAGTGTAAACGTTTCTTTGGCTGCTTGGATTCCAATACCAGGATAGTAATAACTAGCAAATTTCGAAACAGTATTATTTTCATTATTTGGGTTAGTATTACCTGTATTACCTGTATTACCTGTATTACCTGTATTACCTGTATTATTTTCTGTTGTTTCAGTATTGGCTGAACCATTTTTGAGGATTTGTACTATTGGAAGAGTCACTGCTACTTCCACCACCTCCACAAGCAGTCAATAAAAAAGCAGAAAATAGCGATAAAGAAAGTGTTTTAAATTTCATTTTTTATAACTCTATTTGATTAGACCTCTTGCGAAAGTCGTTATTGCAAGTTCATCCGGTTTACCAGTGCAGCGATTAAGTTAATGCGTAAACCGAATCTTTTTCGTCTATTTCGATAGCGTTCACTTAGTATTCTAAATCTTTTCAATTGACTATTAATATGTTCGATTACAACTCGTATTTTTCCAATCATTTTATTGTAATTTTTCTCAGCATCAAATAAGGGGAAATTCTTCTTTTTCTTTATTGGCATCAATAACTTAAAGCCATCTTGCTCTAACCCATAGTACCCTAAATCGGTCATAACATAGTCACAATGTTTGAATTTCTTAACTGTTTTTCTTGCCAATTTAATATCATGCTGACTGCCAGACGATATATCTACTCCTATGATTTGTTTGCTCTTCGGATGATAGATCACTTGGGCTTTTAACGTATGTTTCTTCTTTTTACCACTGTAAAACTTACTCTGATTTTTTTTTCGGGCGTTCTATTGAACATTCTGTCGCATCAATAATTACCCAGTTAAATTGTTCGTCTGCTGTGGTAATGCTTCGTTTTGGCAGGGTAAAACGTCTTGATTTCATTAATGCATCTTCAACCTTTTTAATAGTTCGATTCACATTACTTTCAGCGATATGGTAATTTGCAGCCAATTCCAATTGAGTGCTGTAATTCCGTAAGTAATTGAGTGTTAATAATAATTGATCCTCTATAGCTAAAGTATGAGGACGCCCAGATTTCTTTTTAAGTGATTCTGCTTCTTTTAAAACTTCGACCATTTCACTAAAAACTGGTCGAGGTACACCAACCAAGCGCTTGAATTCAGAATCTGAAAAACGGTTTAATTTCTGATATTTCATGAAATCTATATTGAGGTAGTTTTTACTTTCGCAAGAGGTCTATTTATTTTTTATAAAGAAATTAGACAAAATTAAGATTTGTCGATGATTATTATATGAAAAATTATTTCTTTTCTAAAGCATCCACCATAAAATCCCGATCAAAACTGCCATATGCAGAATCTGGATCGGTGCAAAGTACAGGACATATTTCAAACCACCGGTCAGTCCTGCATTTACCGATTTTGCTATGGCATGTGCAGCTAAACCAATTAATAAAGCTTGAATGAGCCGGACATCGGATGGATCTCCCTGTATCACGACACTGGCCATGGCTGCATGGATCTCAAAAAGCGAAGCTAGCAATGTACCAGCGAGTAACCCTGCATCGCCAAGCCAGAGTTCCAGTCCATAAATCCCCGCCTGAATTAAAGTGAGAGCGGTCGCAATAATAATGGCTTCTTTCAAGCTAAACATCTGGCTATCTTCTTTATTATTATTTTCAGGCGGTTTGGCCTTACGGATCAGTAAAAAGGCACAACCCGCCAGAATTGCCATCGCAATAAAGGAAGGTAATAACAAAATTTTCAGCCAGGCCAAGGACACTCCACCGACCACAATAAATAATAGGACCAAGGTGGAAATACAGGACATCAATGCAGCACCGGCATTGGTGCGAGCATCCATTTCACCTTTACGTACTTGTAGCCCAAGCTGGGCAATGGTCGCGGTACTGGAAACAAAGCCGGAAGCTATCGAAGACAGCATCAGTGCATTTTTAGTGGAGAGTAGCCGTTTGGCGATATGCGCTAGTGCCTGTACCACCAGAATCAGGGTTAACAGCTTTAAAATCAGATAAGGATTGAGGACCTTGCCCCAGAGTGGAGTATCGGGCGTTAGGGGTAAGCCAATCAAAACTAATGCCAGTAACAATAAACCATCCCTGAATTCAGCTTCGGTAATCCATTGTCCGGCAATGCTATGCATGGAATGTTTGGCCCGCAGGATCACGGTAAGGAGAATGGCCAAACCTGCCGCTAAAGGAATATTCCACAGACAGATTGCGCCAATGAAGTAAGTCATAACAAAGGCCAGTTCGGTAGTAATCCCAGGATCATTGGACTGATGTTGAATCGAAAAAATCACCATACCGCCAATGATCAGCGCACCTGCCAGACCAATTGCGGAGCCAAACAGAAAGCATAAGGCACCGAGCAGGGCACAAATGGCAAAAGAACGTAAACCGGCAAAGCTGGCTTGCTGTTCCCGCTGTTCATGGCGTTCCCGCTCCAGACCAATGAGCAGGCCGCAACCTAATGCTGAGGTCAATATGGTCAGCAGCTCATGAAAAGAACTGTCTGTGGTGAGAAGCGAACTCAAATCCATACCTGATCTCGTATTATTCTTATGATTTCAACTATAAGCGACAAACAAAAAAAATGAACAAGAAAAAATAGATTACATCATTAAGGAAAGAGAATTACGCTCAAGGTCCAAGAAAGCTAGCCTGTTGCAGAATCAGGCAGATGACCTAACAGAGCATGCCTAAAGTCTCTAAAAACTTGGTATAGTGGAGGCAAGTTTGGGGACTTATAACAATGAAATTTGACTTCGAAATCGATACCGGCTGGTGTCTGGAACAATTATTTAAAGACGGGAAAATCAGTGAACGTGACCGTATGCTGGTCCAGACCACACATCGTCAGCGCGAACAGCTGAAATGGCATCCTTTGCAATGGATCGCCCATTTTAATCTGGTTGACCGATCTCATCCCCAAAGCACATTAACTTTAAACCGCTTATGCCAATGGCTAGCAGAAAAAACCGGTCTGCCATTTTATATTATTGATCCCTTAAAGGCCGATGTGCAGGCATTAACCTCGGTCATGTCACAGGAATATGCACAGCGTAACCGGATTCTGGCAGTAGAAATTCAGCCGGATAAAGTGCTGATTGCCACCGATCAACCTTATCAAACCGAATGGATGGCCAGCCTGCAGCAAAATATCAGCCCACGAAAAATTGAACGGGTATTGCTCAGTCCAGATCAATTACAACGTTATATTGTTGAATATTATCAGGTCAGCCGTGCCGTCAGTGGTTCGCAGCGTTCCTCAGCTTATGACCGGGAAAATAAAGGCGTGGAAGCCTTATTGCAGCTGGGTGATACCCAGAATCCGGATGCCAATGACCAGCATATTGTCAAGTTGGTGGACTGGGTGCTGCAGTTTGCCTTTGAGCAGGGTGCCAGTGATATTCACATGGAACCACGTAAGGATACTGGCAAGATCCGTTTCCGGATTGATGGCGTACTGCATACTATTTACAACATGCCGGCGAATACACTTACGGCTGTTATCTCACGTATTAAAATCCTCGGCCGGATGAATGTAGCGGAAAAACGAAAACCACAAGATGGTCGTCTGAAAACCCGTACACCTAAAGGGCAGGAAACAGAACTACGTTTATCGACTTTGCCCACAGCCTTTAGTGAAAAGCTGGTCATGCGTATCTTTGACCCAGAAGTTCTGGTCAGAAGTTTCCAACAGCTTGGTTTTGAAGGCCATTTGCTGAATGACTGGAACAAGCTGACCAGCCATAGTCATGGGATTATTCTGGTCACAGGTCCGACTGGTTCCGGTAAAACCACGACCTTATATTCAACTTTAAAGCAGTTGGCGACCGAAGAAGTCAATGTCTGTACCATTGAAGATCCGATTGAAATGCTCGAGCCGAGCTTTAACCAGATGCAGGTCAATACCGGCATTGATCTTGGTTTTGCTGATGGTGTACGTGCGTTAATGCGACAGGATCCGGACATTATCATGGTCGGGGAGATTCGTGATGAAGATACGGCCAATATGGCCATTCAGGCCGCGTTGACCGGTCACCTTGTGCTTTCAACCCTACATACTAACGATGCGCCGTCGAGTCTGACCCGTTTGCATGATCTTGGGGTACAGCCATTCCTGACCGCTGCCACAATTCTAGGTGTGCTGGCGCAGCGTCTGGTGCGTACGCTGTGTCCGCATTGCAAGGAAGAAGGCTTTATGGATGAGCAGGAATGGCAGCACCTGACCGCAGATTATCCATTGCCACGTCCTGAGTTTGTCTTTCATCCGGTCGGTTGTGATGAATGCCGTAATACCGGCTATAAAGGCCGTATCGGGATTTATGAGTTTATGCCGCTCAGCCTGAATACCAAGCAGCTGATTGGCGCGAATGCTAATTTAGACCAACTCCGTGCCCAGGCGAAAAAAGAAGGTATTGAGCCGCTCAGAATTGCGGGTGCACGCAAGATCTTGGAAGGGGTGACCACGCTGGAAGAAGTACTACGCGTTGTGCCGCTGAATTAATGTTGGGTGAATGAATTTTTATTTTTTTATGAAAATGAAGTTTTCTTAAGATTCAATTCATCTTCAGCTGTTTTAATGGCTTCATCGAAACAAGGCAGCGTAAAAAGGTACTGAAAATGAAAACTATGATCAAAGCAATGTTAGCCGTAGTCATGATGGGTTCAACTGCAACTGTCGCAATCGCGCAAGACCAAGTGGTCAATCAACATGCATTTGCTAAAACAGTCACTGTCAAACAGGCGCTGGGTATGAAAGATGACAGCAAAGTGCAGTTAAAAGGTCATGTGGTGAAATCGGTAGGTGATGAGAAATATCAGTTCCGTGATAGCACCGGTACCATCACTGTCGAAATCGATGATGAGTTATGGCAAGGAAAACCGGTGTCTGCCAAAACACCAATTACTATCATTGGTGAGGTAGACGTGGACTACAAACCAGCAAAACGTGTTGAAATCGATGTCGATGAAGTCCGTTTCAACTAAGTTAAGGAATTAGGCAGAAAAAGCCTGGACGAAAAAAGCCATATGCGATATTACAAAAAGCATGTGGCTTTTTTTATTGTCAATTCATCATGATAGCTTAAAACATCAGGACAAAAGTTTATGCGTATATTGCTGGCAGAAGATGATGCTTCACAGGCTGAAAGCATCCAGACCTGGCTGGAAATGGACGGTTATGTGATTGACTGGGTCGAGCGGGGTGATCATGCTATTCTGGCGCTGGAACAGCATCAGTATGACTGTGTGCTGCTGGATCGTGGGCTACCACAAGCCAGTGGCGATGAAATTCTAACGACGTTACGCAAACTGCAAAAAGATACACCGGTAATTTTTATTACTGCCAGAGACACGGTTCATGACCGGGTGGAAGGGCTGGATCTGGGCGCTAATGATTATCTGGTGAAACCGTTTAGCCTGGAAGAACTTTCTGCCCGGATTCGCGCACAGATTCGCCTGCAGCAGAAAAGCCAAGGTAATATCTTGAAATGGGAAGATTTGGAGCTGGATGTGCAAGCGAAAACGCTGACCAAGGCCGGCCAGCCGGTGAATATGACCACCAAGGAATTCCAGATTCTGCATAAACTGATGCAAAAGCCGGAGCATGTAGTGACCCGGGAACAGCTGGAAGAATCCCTGTATGCTTGGGGGGATGAGATAGAAAGCAATGCCATTGAAGTGTTTATCTATCAGCTGCGCAAGAAAATAGGCAGTCAGATGATCAAGACCATCCGTGGGTTGGGTTATCGTATGCATAAGGCTGAAGGATAAATTGAGATGGTTCAGGTGATTTCGCTGCAGCAAAAGCTGATCAAGAATGCCATGTACAGCTCGATTTTGGCCGGCTGTCTGGCTTGGTTGTTGCTGATAGGTGTTTCTGGTTATCAGGCCATGCATCTGCATGATGAACTGATGGAAGAAATTGCTGAATCGCTGTTAGGTGATGTCACTCAAGGCCAGCATGTCGATGAGATCAGTGAAGAATTCGATATCCAGTATCAGCTCTGGCTAGATCAGGAGGTATTAACCACTTCTGAAGCGCAAGATCTGTTGCCACAACAATTACTGATGCATTCGGGACAACATTTTGAATGGGTCGATGGTCAGTTGCTACGAACTCATGTTGAGGAAAATGAAGAACTCAAGGTTCTAGTGGTGCAACCAGTCTCTATTCGGACTGAGCGGATTTTGCATACCGCTTTAGGTTTTGGACTCGTTCTTATTCTCTTGTGGCTGCTGCAATGGCTGCTACTGAAAATATTGGTTAAACGCCAGTTACAGCCTTTAAACCGAATCTCTAAAGAAATTGCTTCCAAATCGGCTCAAGATTTAAGTGCAGTCGTTTCTCCTGAGCCAGAAATTCGTGAACTTCAACCGATCGTCAGTCAACTCAATCATATGTTATTCCGGGTTAAGCAGTCCTTGAGTGCAGAACAGCGCTTTACTGCGGATGCATCTCATGAGCTGCGTTCACCACTCTCCGCAATACAGATGCGTTTACAGGTGTTAAAGCGCAAGTATCAGGATCATGCAACCTTGCCACAGGATCTGGCACAGATTGAAAAGGATGTCAGCCGGGGTACTCAGGTACTGGAAAATCTGTTGCTGCTTGCCCGCCTGGATCCTGAGCAACAACAGAACTTGCCGCGACAACCGCTTCAACTGGTAGACCTTATTCAAGATGGTTTAAAAGCATTGGCGCCGTTTGTACAGGAAAAGCAGTTAAATCTGCAGCTGGATTTAAATCCGGTGGACATCCATGGCAATGCCGAACTGGTGTTTAGTTGTTTCAGAAATTTGATCGACAATGCGATTAAATATACACCGTCTGCGGGTACGGTCGTGATTCAGACGCAGCAGAAAAATGCTCAAGTGGTGGTGACCATTGAAAACTCGGGTGAGGGACTTCCGGAAGAAACCTTACGGCGACTCGGTGAGCGTTTCTATCGAGCTTTGGGAACGAAAACCCAGGGTTCAGGCTTGGGAATTTCTATCTGCCAGAAGATCATGCAATTGCATCAAGGTAAGATCGAGTTTCACCACTCTGATCTGGGCGGCCTGAAGGTGATTGTCACTTTTACCCAAGCTTAAAAAGCGGTTTTGATCAAACAGCAGTATGTAGAGATTCATACTGCCTATGACCACGTTTATTCTTGTCTATTGTAATTATTATTTGGTCAGAATGAGACGGTTGTTACGGGTCAGACGTAAGCGATATTCCTCTCCCGCGTGCATGATACGAATTTCACGGCCGAGCGCAAACAGGTTATTCGAGTGCAGCATCGGTAAAGCGTGCTGATTGTCATGATGACGCTTAAATAAGCTAAAAGGTGCGTTCATTCCTTGGACTCCGTGGTATGTGTTTGGAATGAGTTAAATGATAATCATTATCAAATAAAGCTGTCAACGTTTCATTTTTTCAATTTCTAAAAAAATGGCTTTGACTTACAATTTGTAATATTTCTAGCCATTTAAAATCCTTATGTCCAAGCCAAATATTCATGTCGCGATTGCCTTGTTATTCCATCAAAATCAGGTACTGGTGGGCTGGCGCGAGGCCAAACAGCATCAAGGTAACAAGTATGAGTTTCCTGGGGGCAAAGTCGAGGCTAATGAAACTCCGGTACAAGCCTGCCGTAGAGAAATTCAGGAAGAAGTCGGTATCGACATTGAGCTTTGGCATCCTTTCGACTTTATCCGGCATGAATATGAAGATGTGATTGTGCATCTGTATCTGTTCCATGCCAGTGTGAGCAAAGACCTGCTTGCACAGATTCAGCAGCCGTGGAACTGGTATAGCCGCCAACAGTTGCAAGCCCTGAATTTTCCGAAAGCCAATGATGTGATTCTGGAAAAACTGCTCTGGCCAGAGATGATCAAGATCAGTAGTGATCTGAGTGACCTGGAAAAACCTGAAGACAACCAGTTGCTATATTGGCGTGTGGATGCGACAGCAGAGCAGGCGACAAAACTGATAGATTTATCAGCAGAACAATTAAGCAAATTGATCATCAATCATGAGCTGTATGTGCTGCTGGATGAAAAATTACAGCAAGGCATCCAAACACTACATTTCAAGCAAAGTCAGTTAGAACAATTCCAAAGTACAGATCGTATTTTAGGCAAACGTTATATCGCGGCCTGCCATGATCTGATTTCAGCCCAAAAAGCTGAACAGATCGGCTGTGAAGCGATTTTTCTCAGTCCTGTGTTGCCAACAGCCACACATAGCGAGGTTGAACCGTTAGGTTGGGGTGCATTTGAACAGATCGCCAAACAGATTCAGATTCCAGCTTTTGCACTCGGCGGCATTAAAAAACAAGATTTAAAACTGGCACAGTCCTGTCATGCCTACGGCATCGCAGGCATTCGTGGTGTCTAAGTAAGTCAGTATCTAAGAGAAAGTATTAGCCCAGTGCTTTTAAGGCATTCTGGGCTTTTTTGATGGTCTGCGCATTCTGCTGCTGTTGACCGGCTTTCAGAATCACCTGCCAGAGCTGCTTTTTCATCGGCTTGCTTTGTGCATAAGTGAGACCACGCTGGGCAAAAGCCTGTGCATTAGACGGCTTGTTTTTGCGGTTAGCCAGCATACCCAGGTACAGGTAAGTTTCAGCAGATTGAGGCGCCAGACGTTGCGCCTGTAGCACACTGGCTTCTGTCTGATCAAATTTCTGAGCCTTATAGGCTGCTTTGGTCTGCTGCATCAGCTTCTGGAACGCAGGGAGCTGACGGCCATCATCAAATTTTTGTGCACGAGGCTTTTGATCCGGCACCACGATTTTCTGACGTTTAATCTCCGGATGATCATACGGAGTAATCACCACACCATCAGATTTTTGTACCTGTGGTTTCGGCGGTACAGGTTTTTTAGGTGCCGGGGTGGATTCCTGAACGGTCTGGCAACCCACTAGTGTGATCAAAACGGTACTGATCAGGATTTTCTGAAACATAAGCCTCACTCAATTAGTGTGTATAACTACCGCTCGAGATGATACGTGTATCTTCGTCAGAATCACGTTGGTTTTCCGTATCTGCTTCTTCAATCCAGCCGCCAATACTATCGTTCTGTTCAGCAGGTGCTGTTTCTTCAGAATCGATACTATAAGGCTCTGTTCTATAATGCGATGCACCACAAGCAGTGGCATGATTTGGCAGACTGTGACGAGTCAGCGGGATATACATGGCACCCGGACAGCCTTGTGCAGACAGATGACCGGTTGCGCGATCGACCCATTGCCACAGTACATCACCTGGCTGTGTCAGCATGACTGGTTTATGGCGCAGGTTTTTCATTACGTTAATCCATACCGGCAGGGCACCCGAAGAACCGGTCAGGCCTGTGACTTTGTTATCATCCAGACCGAGCCAGACCACAGTCAGGTAATTACCTGAATAACCGGCAAACCAGGAGTCACGGGTATCATTGGTTGTTCCTGATTTACCTGCCAGGCCGAGATTGCTGGGGAAAGTTGCATAAGCTGCGCGACCGGTACCGCTACTCATGACCTGTTGTAGACCATTATTTAGCAAGTAAGCATAAGATGGTTCAATGGTCGGCTGTACAGTCAGGCCATAACGTTCCAGCAGATGGCCATTGGCATCCACCACCGAACGGATGGCTTTGACTGGATATTTAAAGCCGCCAGTCGCGAAGTTGCCATAGATGCTCATCACTTCCATGGGTGACATATCCACCGCACCCAGATAAATCGATGGGTAATTTGGAATGTCGGAAGTCACACCAAATTTTTTCAGGTGATTGATAAAGGTCGACATGCCAAATTCCTGTGCCAGACGAACGGCCGACAGGTTATAGGAATTCGCTAATGCTTCAGACATTGGCACCACGCCATGCGGACGGCCACTATAGTTGCGAGGCGTCCAAGGCTTGCCATCACTCTGAATGCTGATTTCACTGTCTTCGATCGGGCTACCCCAATGGTAGCGATTGGATTCCAGTGCAGTCAGGTAAATCACTGGTTTCAGCAATGAACCGACCTGACGTTTGGCATCTAGAGCACGGTTAAAGCCGGTAAAGTCCTGAGTCGAGCCTACAGCAGCAACCAGTTCACCATTTTCTGGATGCGTCACAAGTACTGCACCTTGCAGGTCTTTCAGACGTCCCGGATTTGATTTGCTTAAACGTGCAACCGTCGATTTAAAGCTTTCCTGAATACGGGTTTGGGCCAGTGGATCAAGCGTCGTAAAAATACGCAGACCCTGGTTGGTAATGTCCGATTCCTGATATTCAGTCCGTAACTGACGACGCACGATATCCAGGAAATCCGGGAAGCGTGCTGGACCTAAGGTTGGTTTTGTAATGACATTGAGTGGACGAGCTTTCTCTGTTTCATACTGATCCTGAGTCAGATAACCCATCACCAGCATGTTATTCAGTACGATGTCACGGCGACGTTTCGCAGCTTCCGGATTACGCCAAGGATTATACAGGGTAGGACCCTGAACCAGACCGACCAGATAAGCCTGCTGGGCAATATTCAGTTCACGTAATGGCAGACCAAAATAGAACTGCGATGCCAGACCGTAACCATTAATGGAATAGTTGCCGTTTTGGCCCAGATTTACTTCATTTAAATAAGCTTCAAGGATTTCGTCCTTGTCATAGTGCAATTCAACCAAGAGTGCCATTAAGGCTTCATTGACCTTACGCTTGATGGTGCGTTCTGGCGACAGGTAGAAGTTTTTCACCAGCTGTTGGGTCAGGGTTGAGCCACCCTGACGGGTGCCACCAGTGACATTGCTGACCACTGCACGTGCCAGACCACGAATCGACACGCCATGGTGATGGTAGAAATTCCGGTCTTCAGTCGCAATCAGGGCATTAATCAGTGGTTTCGGTACATTACTGAGTTTGATCAGCACACGGTCTTCATTATGTTGTGGGTAAATCCCGCCAATCAGCAAAGGTTCTAAACGCGCAATACCGGAAGATGACGGTTTGGTTGCACTGACATCACCGATCTGATCACCATTGAAGCTGACTTTTAACACCTGTTCAGGTTCAACGCGGTCACCAAAGTCAAAGCCACGAGTATGTACATACATGGTATCGCCAGAGCTGACATAGCTGCCAGACTGAGCATAGTTTTGTGCATTTTTATAGCCAAGAAGTTTAAGCTCTTCTTGAAGGTCCTGCTGGCTGACCGGGGCATTGACATAAATTTCCATCGGTCGGGCAAAGACCTTGGCCGGAATGTCCCAGCGTTGTCCCTCAAACTTGTCACGCACAATATTATCTAAACGAATCAAATAGATACTAAAAGCAACAAAGGCTGAAATGACCAAAACGGAAAAGATTAAGGCAATAAACCCTAAACCACGTTGATACTTCATAAATGATGATAAGAATCTGTGAAATTCTGCTAATCATGCGAAGCTTTTATGGAATTTGCAATATTTAATACGGTCACGTCTGAAAAAATGCAGACAAACAGGTAACTTAGCTGAGCTAATATCTTGTTGATTTGTAATATTGGTGATTTAAAACGCACTGAAAATTGTCATCCAGAACCTGCTTAATGCTATTATAGAAGGGATTCGTAGTGGAGCGACGACACTGGTGCTAATTTCACATAAGACATTTCGAAATATCGGGTTAGTAGGACGTCCTGATAAATCTTCAGTCGTTGAAACTTTATGTCTTATACATGATCATTTGCTGAATTTGGGGCTGCATCCCGTATTTGATACAGATACGGCAGCATTGGTGCCCTATGAAAATACCCAAACCGTCAGCCGTTCCCTGTTGGGCGAAGTCGTTGATCTGGTGATTGTCGTCGGTGGTGATGGTTCACTGCTGCATGCAGCACGCGCGCTGGTTAAATACAATATTCCCGTGGTAGGTGTAAACCGTGGTCGTCTGGGCTTCTTGACTGATATCAAACCTACGGAAGTGATCTTTAAACTGGATCAGGTTTTAAAGGGCGAATTTCAGATTGAACGCCGTTTCCTGCTGGAACTGGAAATTCGCTCTAAAAATGAAATTATCCATGATGCGATTGCCCTGAATGATGTAGTACTGCATTCAGGTAAATCGGTGCACATGATCGATTTCGAATTGAATATTGATGGTCAGTATGTTTACCGCCAGCATAGTGACGGCCTGATTGTGGCAACGCCAACCGGTTCAACCGCGTATGCCTTGTCTGGTGGTGGTCCGATTGTGCATCCAACCATGGATGCGATTGTGCTGGTGCCGATGCATCCACATACCTTGTCTTCCCGTCCGATCGTGGTGGGAGGGCAGAGCGAAATCAAGCTGGTGATCCGGGAAAACCGGGTTCCACCGATGGTCAGTGCAGATGGGCAACACAGCATTGCCCTAAATATTGGTGATACCATCCATATTCGTAAGCACCCATTTAAGCTGCAACTTTTACACCCACCGGGTTATGATTTCTATAATGCCTGTCGTACCAAACTCGGCTGGAACCAAGATTTTGATTATATGAATCGGGATTAAATCATGAATATTGAACAAATGCTTGCCATGCTCAATCCTGAGATTGTAGACCGTCTGCGCACTGCAATTGAAATTGGTAAATGGCCGAATGGTGTGGCACTGACAGATGAACAGCGTCAAACTTGTATGCAGGCCGTTTATGCCTGGGAAATTAAACATCTGCCTGAAACTGAGCGCAGTGGTTATATCGACCGTGGGACCAAAGAAGAAGGCGAACAGTGTGATGATGATCATCACAAGAATGAGCCGGAATTTAAGCCGATCCGTTTCGTTTAATTGCGAAAAAAATAAAAAGACCACAGTTGTGGTCTTTTTTATGTCTGAGATAAATCGCTTACTTAAACTGAAAGTCTGCTGTTCCACAGTTCTTTGGCTTTTTGCATGGCTGCTTCATAGCTGTCACAAACCTGCATGGTATAGAGTGCGATGCCCATGGTTTCAGTCACGGCGATTTCGCCATATTCATGCGAACGTTTGCCTTCCCAGCCCTCTTTAAAGATTGCCAGATCCAGTTCTTCTTCAATCGGGCTACGGTTGTCGGTCAGTTTTGGTAGTTCATGTTCATATAGTTCGCCATCTTTAATCCCACAAATTAAAGTTTTGGCATCCGGATTACGTTCAAATTCGCCACCTTCACCTTTAATTACAGCACTGTTTTGATAGCCAAGTTTAAACGCCGAACGTTGGTGTGAACCACGGTAAGCTGGGTGGAAGATTGCCTGTAAAGTGGCTTTGGCATTAAATGGATTGATCAGACGCGCCAGGGTATGTACCGGGGAGCGCAGACCCATGACATTACGTAGGTTGATGAGATCCGCCAGAATTGGAGAAATAACATCTAATGGCAGGTAGGCAAAATGTTTTTCCTGTAATTGCTGTTCAACTTCAGTATCGCTCTGACAGATTGGATAGCCCAAGTATTCCAGCACCTGTTCCGTATAGACACGGTTAATGGTATGACCTGATGCTCCATGCATCACAATGTTATAGCCATGTTTGGCTAAGGTGAGGGCAGCCAGAATAAACCAAGGGTAGTGCTTGCGCTTGCCAGCATAAGAAGACCAGTCCAGATCAACATTCAAAGGCTTAAACTTAAGCTGGTCGCGAGTGGCCTGAACAAAGCCTGCCAGCTCATCTACCGATTCTTCTTTAACTCGTAACAGCATTAGGAAAGCGCCCAGCTGCACGTCCAGGACTTCCTGATTCAGAATCATGGTCCAGGCTTGATAGGCTTCATCATAAGTTAATGAACGTGCGCCGTTTTTTCCCTTACCGATGATACGGATAAACTGGGCAAAAGGATGTTCGGTATCTTTATAGATATTTCGTTTAGTGGTCATGACAGTCCATCAGTCATTTTCGTTCAATTTCCCTATATATTACGCTGATATTGGTATTTCACTGCCTTATTTTGCAGAAAAATTATAGTTTAATAAGACTATAGTCTTAGAAACATTGTTTACCTTTTGGTCAAAAATAACATTTCCAGTGAAACAAAAAGTAAAAAAGCGGGTAAAATTCGCTCTAGTTATTTGTGTTTGCTTCATCTCCTGATCGATGCAGCCGCTTTTTCATAAAGTGGAATGCTCACGTGATTTCTTGATCACAACATACACATTCGATATTTCCGTATCAGATTTCGATCTCGATACATCGGCGCTTTTTTGTCTCCCGCAAAGAAGCCTAGGGCGTTTATTTATTCTAATAAGCGAAAACTGAATATTACTTCCTTCTGGAAGTAGATCGTGAAGTAATGTCATGGCTAAAAAACCAATTTATAAGTCACTTTATTTTCAAGTGATTATCGCCATTATTGCCGGTATTCTGGTGGGTCACTTCTCGCCAAGCGGTACGCAAATTATCAATGGTGCTGAACAATATGTACCTGGTTTAGGTGAACAACTGAAACCACTTGGGGATGGCTTTATTCGCCTGATTAAAATGATCATTGCACCTGTGATCTTCTGTACAGTGGTCAGCGGTATTGCAGGTATGGAAAGCATGAAATCTGTTGGTAAGACCGGCGGTATTGCTTTGCTGTACTTCGAAATTGTATCGACCATTGCGCTGATTATTGGTCTGTTTGTGATCAATATTGTTAAGCCGGGTGCAGGCATGAACATTGATCCGGCATCGCTGGATACAGCCGGAATTTCTAAATATGTAGAATCCGGTGCATCACAGTCTACCGTTGATTTCTTTATGAATATCATTCCACATACGGTGGTGGGTGCATTCGCTGAAGGTGAAATCCTTCAAGTATTGCTGTTTGCGATCCTGTTTGGTTTTGCACTGCATCAGCTGGGTGATCAAGGTAAGCCAGTTTTGAAATTCATCGATCAGATTTCACACGTGTTCTTCAACATCGTGAATATGATCATGAAACTTGCACCGATTGGTGCGTTCGGTGCCATGGCATTCACCATTGGTAAATACGGTATTGGTACACTGGCGCAACTGGGTCAATTGATCTTGTGCTTCTACATTACCTGTATCTTGTTCATCTTTATTGTTCTGGGTGCAATCGCACGTTTCACGGGTTTCAGCATCGTGAAAATGATCCGTTTGATCCGCGAAGAACTATTGATCGTACTGGGTACTTCTTCTTCTGAATCGGTACTACCACGTATGCTGAAAAAGCTGGAATTGGCGGGTGCGGAAAAATCAGTAGTGGGTCTGGTGATTCCGACAGGTTACTCATTCAACTTGGATGGTACTTCAATCTATCTGACCATGGCTGCTGTATTTATTGCGCAGGCAACCAATACCCAGCTGGATATTTCCCATCAGATTACCTTGCTGCTTGTACTCTTGATTTCATCTAAAGGTGCTGCAGGAGTGACTGGTTCAGGCTTTATTGTAATGGCAGCTACCTTATCTGCAGTAGGTCATATCCCCGTTGCTGGTCTGGCGCTGATTCTTGGTATCGACCGTTTCATGTCTGAAGCACGTGCCTTAACCAATCTGGTAGGTAACTCATTAGCAACACTGGTTGTAGCGAATTGGGTGGGTCAGCTCGACAAAGAAAAACTGGATTATGCGTTGAATAATCCGGCTGAAATTGATGAACAGATGCAGCAAGAAGGCGTAAAAACCCACTAATTCGAATCAGCATCAAACTAAAAGGAAGCTTCGGCTTCCTTTTTTATTGCCTGTAAAAAAGTAATTGACCTTGCAGTTTGCAATAAACTGGGATCGGCCCATGACAGGAAATCTAAAACTCGCTAGTCTGTAGTGGCAACAACAATGATAAATACAACAAGGAAAGAACCATGCTGGCATATGATGCTGATCTAGAATTATTCCGCGATAACTTTAAACGCTTTATGAGCGAACAGATTGCTCCACATTATGAGCAATGGGAACAAGAGGGCAAGATTCCACGTTCGGTCTGGCATGCCTTGGGCGAAAATGGCTTTCTTTGTGTGGATATTCCAGAAGAATATGGCGGCTATGGCGTTCCAACCCATTATTCTTTAATGCTGCTGGAAGAATCAGCACGTGCCGGTTTTAGTGCTTTGTCTATTGGGTTGTCCTGCCACTCGGATATTGCGGCACCGTATATCCTGCATATCGGCACCGAAGAACAGAAAAAATACTGGCTGCCTAAAATGGTGTCGGGGGAAGTGGTCGGTGCTATTGGCATGACTGAGCCAGGTGCGGGTTCAGATTTACAAGCCATTCGTACCAGTGCGATTTTGCAGGATGATCATTACCTGTTGAATGGTTCGAAAACCTTTATTTCTAATGGTCAGCATGCCGATCTGGTGGTGCTAGCTGTAAAAACAGATCCACAGGCGCGTGCTAAAGGGGTGTCGCTGTTATTGGTAGATACTCATCTGGGAGGTTTCAAGAAGGGCACCAATCTGGACAAGATCGGCCTGCATTCACAGGATACCTCTGAACTGTTCTTTGATAATGTTAAAGTACCTAAAGATCAGTTACTCGGTCAGCCGGGACAAGGCTTTGCCTACCTGATGCAGGAGTTGCCACGTGAACGTACCGCGATTGCTGCAACCGCTTTGGGCGCGATTCGCGGTTCGATCGACATCACCACGGCTTATGTGAAAGAGCGTCAGGCTTTTGGTCAGCAAATTGGCCAGTTCCAGAATACCCGTTTTGTCCTGGCACAAGCCAAGATTGATGAGCTGGCAACCGCTGCCTTCTATAACCAGAATGTCGAACTGTATATGCAGGGCAAACTGAATGTAGAAACTGCTGCTGCGTTAAAGAGCTTCTCAACCGATATGCAGATGAAAGTCGCAGATAACCTACTGCAACTATTTGGGGGCTATGGCTATATGACAGAATACCCAATTTCCCGTTTCTTTGTCGATGCGCGTATTCAACGCATTTATGGCGGAACCAACGAGATTATGAAAGAGATTGTGGCGCGTAGCTTGCTGGGTCGCTAAGTCATTCCCGTCATAGATGCTGAAATCAAAAAAGAGCCGATTAAGGCTCTTTTTTGTTGGGGAAGCAGAATATAGCGTTACATCATGAGCGGAGTACTTCCAGACATTCAAAAATAAACACAGGTAAATCATCGGGTGCACGGGCCGAGATCAGCTGGTTATTGTCATTGGCGACCTCAGCATCATAATAACGACCACCAGCGTTTTGTAGCCATGGGGCATGGTCACGAATGCTGGTAATAATCCGGTCTTTCAGGATATCGGCTGCGCCTAACAATAGTGAGCCATCACAAATACTAAAAATGCTTTTCTTGGCGGCATTGAATTCCTGAATCAGCTGGATCACTTTCAAATCTGAACTAAAGGTTAGTGGCGATTCTCCACCCGGGATCAGCAAGGCATCAAAATCATTAACACTGATATGGTCGATGCTTTGATCTATAGTCACCGCTGCTTTGCATTGTTTTCCATAAATCACTTTGCCAGCTTCATGTTCAATATTGCAGACGCTGTGTCGTGCAGCCCGAAAGGCTTCCACGGGTTCAAAGTATTCTTCATCATCAAAGTTGTGTGTCACGAGGACAGCAATTCTTTTAGGCATGTGTATGTGCTCCCACCCAAGTTTTCAAACAGGCTAGCTGGAGTTGGTTGAAAAATCGTCTCTGCTTTGTAACAAATATGAGTTTTCTGTAAAAATCTCTGTTAAAACAAGTAAAAAGGTCTACGGCAATCAGATTTTAATCCACATGTTTATATGAATTTTGAATAAAGAATAACCAATACTTTATAAAATTTATTCATTCAGGTTAATGATTTTTCTTATGGTTAAAATCGTTATACAGATTAAGAAATAGTGATATTTCATCTATAGCAAAATCAGTTAAGATGGGGCAGCAAAGTTTACAATTTAGTAATGTAATTTTTGTGCAAAGTACCGAAGAAAATGTTACCAGACGTTGCAAAGACGATGAACGGTTCGGTAGTGCATAAATAACTGACTTTTAAAGCATCAAAGTCATATTGCGTAACATTTGAAAGCTTACTATTGTTATACTGAAACAGTTACGGTTTATGAAGAGCGACATAACAATGATCAACGACGATCAAAACACTACGACTTCTCTTGATTTAGCCAAAATTCGTGAAGAAATCGATTCGGTTGATCAGCAAATTCAGCAACTTATTAGTCGCCGAGCGCGTCTGGCAGAAGCGGTAGCCAAAGCCAAGTTTGCTTCAGAAGAGAATCCACTGTTTTACCGTCCTGAACGTGAAGCACAAGTGTTGCGTAATGTTATGGAACGAAATGAAGGTCCATTGTCTGATACGACGATGGCGCGTCTGTTCCGTGAAATTATGTCTGCGTGCCTGGCGCTTGAAGCACCACAAAGTATTGCTTTCCTTGGTCCTGTCGGCACTTATACTCATTCAGCAGTCCTGAAACATTTTGGTCATGACGCTGTGGTCCGTCCATTGCCAACCATTGATGAAGTGTTCCGTGAAGTGGAAGCAGGCAGTGCACATTATGGTCTAGTGCCAGTTGAGAACTCCTCTGAAGGTGTGGTGAACCATACCTTGGACTGTTTTAAGACTTCTCACCTGAATGTGATTGGTGAAGTGGAACTGCCAATTCACCATCAGTTCCTGGTATCTGAAAATACTCGTAAAGACAGCATTAAACAGATCTACGCCCATCAGCAAACACTGGCACAATGCCGTAAATGGCTAGATGCACATTATCCAGGTGTAGAACGTGTTGCACTCAGCTCCAATGCCGAAGCAGCGCGCCGTATTCAAAATGAATGGCACTCTGCTGCGATTGCTTCTGAAATTGCTGCAAATATCTATAATCTTGAGATTATGCACAGCAATATCGAAGACAATCCAGAGAACACGACACGCTTCCTGGTGATTGGTCGTGAGAAGGTTCCACCAAGTGGTAATGACAAGACTTCATTACTGGTGTCTGCACATGACCGTGCTGGTGCACTGTTGGAAATCCTGGCACCATTTGCGAAGCACAACATTAGTCTAACAAGTATTGAAACCCGTCCAGCACTTCCTGAAAAATGGGCTTATGTGTTCTTTATCGATCTGGAAGGTCATATCGATCAAGATCATGTGAAAGCTGCGATTGAAGAAATTCGCCCATTGGTGAAAGAAGTTCGCGTACTCGGTTCATATCCTCAAGCTGTACTCTAAAATCAGCTCCTGTGGTCGGTGCGAGGGTGCTGACCACTGTTTTACACGTAAATCGGAAGTATAAAATGTCGTTCGTGCCAGCCAATCAAGGCATCTCCAAATTAAAACCGTACCAACCAGGTAAGCCTATCAGTGAACTTGAACGTGAGTTAGGTATCACTGATATCGTGAAACTTGCATCAAATGAGAACCCGCTGGGCTGTTCAGAAAAAGTCAAAGCAGCGGTTGCTGCTGAGCTGAATGAAATTGGCCGTTATCCTGATGGTGGCGGTTTTATTCTGAAAGATCAGATCAAGGCACAATTCGGTTTTGATCATGATCAGATTACCTTGGGTAATGGTTCAAACGACCTGCTGGAAATTTTTGCACGCACTTTTGTCTCTGAAAAAGATTCTGTGATTTATAGCCAGCACGCTTTTGCAGTGTATGCACTGGTCACTCAGGCGATCAATGCTGAAGCGATTGAAGTGCCAGCCAAAGGTTTCTCACATGACCTTGAAGCGATGGCGGCTGCAGTAAAAGACAACACCAAGCTGATTTTCATTGCGAACCCGAACAACCCGACAGGCACTTGGTTCGAAGAAGCTGAATTTGAAGCTTTCATGCAGAAAGTGCCTGCAAACGTGATCGTGGTACTGGACGAAGCTTATGTGGAATATTTCCCAGAGAACTTCAACAGCTTGAAATTCCTGAAACAGTATCCAAACCTGATCGTCAGCCGTACGCTGTCTAAGTGCTATGGTTTGGCTGCACTGCGTGTTGGTTTTGCCTTGGCTTCTGTTGAAGTGACTGATTATCTGAACCGTATCCGTCAGCCATTTAACGTGAACCACTTGGCGATGGTGGCTGCTGTGGCTGCACTGAAAGATGAAGATTTCATCGAGAAATCTCGTGAAGTGAACAAGGCAGGTATGGCTCAGCTTGAAGTAGGCTTCAAAGCTTTAGGTCTGAACTATGTACCTTCACGCGCTAACTTCATCTTGGTGGATGTACAGGCTGATCCAGCTGAAACATTTAACCAGTTACTGAAAGAAGGTGTGATTGTACGCCCAGTGGGTATTCCAAACCACCTGCGCGTATCGATTGGTACTGAAGCTGAAAATGCCAAATTCCTGACTGCACTGGCAAAAGTGCTGGGCTTAGAGGCAAAAGCTTAAGTTATGTCGCAGCCACTGTTTGAAAAAGTTGCCTTTATCGGACTTGGACTGATTGGTTCAAGTCTGGCGCGTGTCATCAAGGCCGAGCATTTAGCCAATGACATCGTGGCATCGACCCGCTCACAAAAAACCTTGGAAGATGCCAAGGCACTTGGGCTGATTTCCCACGGCTATGCAGATCCTGTAGAAGCCGTCAAAGGGGCAGATCTGGTTGTGCTGGCGCTTCCTGTCCGTGCTACCCAGAAAGTGCTGGAAACGATCAAGCCCTATCTGTCTGAAAATGTCATCCTGACTGATGTCGGTAGTACCAAAGGCAATGTGGTAGATGCAGCCAAAGCGGTGTTTGGTGAAAAACTGCTGGCTGGCTTTGTTCCGGGGCATCCGATTGCGGGTGCTGAACATACTGGAGTGCATGCGGGTAAGGTTGATCTGTTTGCCAATCACAAGGTGATTTTGACGCCGTTACCTAGCAGCGCTCCGTGGGCGGTCGAGAAACTGATTCAACTGTGGCAGGCGGCTAAAGCGGAAGTAATTTGTATGGATGTGGAAAAGCACGATGAAGTGCTGGCTCATACTAGTCATCTTCCGCATTTGATGGCCTTCAACCTGGTCGAACAACTGGCCAATCGTGAAGACAATCTGGATATTTTTCGTTATGCTGCCGGTGGCTTTCGCGACTTCTCGCGTATTGCGGCCAGCGATCCACAAATGTGGCATGACATCTTTTTTGCCAATAAAAAGGCGATTCTCAATGCCGTGGACGGCTTTGAAGCTCAACTCGCGATTATCCGCAAGCTGATTGAAGATGAAGATTCACAAGCTTTAATGGGCTTATTGGGGCATGCGCAAGCCGCGCGTCAGCACTTCAATCATATGCTCGCCAAGAAACCTCTCATGGAGAAAAATAAAGTGACACAACAATTTACCATTCAACCAGGTGCCAAGACGTTCCAGGGTAAATTTACCGTGCCAGGTGACAAATCTGTGTCACATCGTTCCATCATGTTTGGTGCCATCGCTGAAGGCACAACGCATGTGACTGGTTTCCTTGAGGGTGAAGATGCGCTTGCGACGCTGCAAGCCTTCCGTGATATGGGGGTGAGCATTGAAGGGCCGAAAAATGGTGAAGTGACCATTCATGGCGTGGGTATGCACGGCTTGAAAGCTCCGAAGTCTGCACTGTATATGGGTAACTCAGGTACTTCGATGCGTCTGCTGTCTGGCATGCTGTCAGCACAGAAATTTGATTCTGTCATGACTGGTGATGCATCCCTGTCTAAGCGTCCAATGGAACGTATTGCCAAGCCATTACGCTTGATGGGTGCACAAATTCAAACTACTGGTGAACGTGGTACACCACCAGTATCCATTACTGGTAACCAGCAGCTCAAAGGCATTCACTATGACCTGCCAATGGCATCGGCTCAGGTGAAATCAGGCATTCTGCTGGCGGGTCTGTGGGCAGAGGGTGAAACTTCGGTGACCGAACCAGAACCAACCCGTGACCATACTGAACGTATGCTGCGTGCTTTTGCTTATGAGGTGAAAACTGAAGGCAACCGTATTTCACTACAAGGTGGTGGTAAGCTGGTTGGTACCAATATTCAGGTACCATCGGATATTTCATCTGCAGCCTTTTTTATGGTGGGTGCAGCCATTACTGAAAATGCCGATGTGACTTTAGAAGCTGTGGGTATTAACCCGACCCGTACCGGTGTGATCGAAATCCTGAAACAGATGGGTGCGGACATCACTGTTGAAAATGAACGTATTGCCGGCGGTGAACCGATTGCAGATATTCGTATTCGCGGTACACGTACCTTAAAAGGCATTCATATTCCTGAAGATCAGGTGCCACTGGCGATTGATGAATTCCCGGCACTGTTCATTGCTGCTGCTTGTGCGGAAGGTCAAACCGTATTGACTGGTGCTGCTGAACTGCGTGTCAAAGAATCTGACCGTATCCAGGTGATGGCCGATGGCTTGAAAATCATGGGTATCGACTGCACACCAACTGACGATGGCATCATCATTGAAGGTAAGGGTAAGGCAGGTGACTGGTCGCCAATCTTTACCGGTGGTGAAATCGAATCGCATCATGACCACCGTATTGCCATGAGTTTCTCGATTGCAGGTCTGCGTAATTCAGGCGTGATTAAGATTGTAGGTACAGAAACCGTTGCAACTAGCTTCCCGACATTCACTGAATTGAGTGCTCAAGCGGGTCTGGCGATTGAAGTGACAGAATAATTCTAAAATTTACATGAAACAGCCAAGCTTTTGCTTGGCTGTTTTGTTTATATTGGCTTATGCTAAAACCATATAAGAACTAAGCCATTTGGATGTAGCTATGCGTAAATTACAATTCAGAGCCAATACTCAAAAAAGCCAAGAACAGTTAAACAATAGTCGAGAGACTCAGGAGTATATTGCTCACTTTCTGGCAAACGAGCTAGGAAAATATGGCTTTCAAACCCTGCCACAAAGTGGTGGTACCGTTGCGATCAGTGTGGAAGAACATGAACTGCCACTGTCTGTAAGTTGTGCGACTCAGGATGAAGAAGGACATTGCCTCTGTGAAATTAGTTCCTACCCAGCCGAGGAACAGGACTGGCTGGAACGGATTACGGAAACCAGTTTATTAAACCAGTTGGCTCAGGCCGTAGAAGCTTCTTTAAAAGAGCAGGAAGCATTAAGTGAATTTGAGTGGAAGAAATAAACCAGATCCACAATAAAAAAGCGGCTAAATAGCCACTTTTTTATTGGATAGATTTGTCCCGTCCTGAAATAAGTTTACACCTTAAGAGACTTATTTTATGGAACATAAACGAGAACAACGAGTTAAACGTACACAACGTGACTATAGCTTTGCCCGCAGATTCAAATCCCAAGTGCGACACATTTGTAGTTAGTTGAAAAAGTTAGGTGTATTCATAGAATCATTAGACTTTTTCAACTCGCAATTGGAAAGCACACAATGAAGAAATACACCCAACTTTCTCAAGATGAAAGATACGAAATTTATGCTACTTTGAAAAGTAAAAGCTCAATCGCTAACCTTGCTCGGGAGTTAGGGCGTTCACGATCAACCATCTACCGTGAATTAAAAAGAAATACTGGGCAACGTGGATATAGGGCTCAACAGGCAGCGAAATTTGCAAGTCAAAGACGGTACCGTCCTTCCTCATCAATGACAGCATTTGCCTTCGCCTATATTGATTATTTAATTGGCTTGGACTGGTCACCAGAACAAATTTCAGGTGCTTTAACACAACGCGGTTGGCTGGATGTACCTTCACATGAGTGGATTTACCAGTACATTTATCAAGATAAATCAAAAGGCGGTAAACTCCATCTACACTTAAGGCATCAGAAGAAATATCGAAAACGAGGTTACAAAAACACGGATCGTAGGGGGCAAATCATTGATAAAACAAGTATTCACTGTCGAGACCAGGTCATTGATCAACGACAACGTTTAGGAGATTTCGAAGGTGACACGGTGATTGGTAAACATCATAAAGGTGCTTTATTAACCCTTGTTGATCGAAAGAGCCTGTATGTACATATTGTTCATTTAGGATCAACGAGAGCATCCTCTCAAACGATTACTTGTGCGTTAGATCGTTTACGAATGAGCCATGCTTATAGTGTGACATTTGATAATGGTAAAGAATTTTCCGAACACAAAAGAATTACTGATGCCGGGATAGAGACGTATTTTGCTGATCCTTACAAGTCTATTCAGCGAGCTAGAAATGAAAATACGAATGGTTTAATCCGTCAATATCTGCCAAAATCATCATCGTTTGATGACGTGTCAAACGAACAAATAGAGCAGATAGAATTTGCACTCAACCATCGTCCTAGAAAAACGCTAGGTTGGTATACACCGAGTGAAGTTATGGCTGGTTTTTATACTGTTGCACTTGCCGCTTGAATCCGCCGCCTTTAAAATGATGGTGGTACATGAAGTAGAAAAAGGGCAAATTACTTATAAGCAAGCTCAGGCAAAATATGGTATTCAAGGAAGATCAACTGTGCTGGTATGGTTACGCAAGCACGGACAACAGGACTGGACTTCGAATATGCCGACTTCTTCTAAACGCCAATTGACACCCCAACAACGAATCCGCCAATTAGAAAAGCAGTTAGCCGCAGAAAAGCTTAAAACTGAATTTATTCAGGATGTGATTTATCACATTGATAAAGAATGTGGGACTGATCTTGGAAAAAAGTATACCGAGCACGTTTCAAAGATTGGCAAAGCCAAAGAAGACTAAGCGTTTCACGTTATTGTCAGTGGTTGGGAATCACCCGACAAGCTTATTATCAAGCAGAAAAACGTGCTCAAATGACTGCACAAGCAACTGAACAAATACTTGAGTTGGTTATGGAATATCGCTGTCTCATGCCAAGTATCGGAACACGTAAGCTGTATTGGCTTATTAAAGGCAAATTGTTGCAACGTGGTTTAAAGTGTGGACGGGATCAGTTATTTAAAATATTGAAAGAAAATAACTTATTGATTCGCCCTAAGCGTCGCTATACAAAAACTACGGATAGCAAGCATTGGATGAAGAAGCATCCAAATTTATTAAAGGATTATGCAGCAGTGCAAGCCAATGAAGTCTTTGTTAGTGATATTACCTATGTTGAGAGTGCTGAAGGTGTGCATTATTTATCCTTGGTGACAGATGCTTATACCCGACAGATTAAAGGTTATAAGTTATCGAATGATATGCGTGCGGAGAATATTGTGCAGGCTCTACATATGGCGATGCAGCAAGCGACAGATCGAGCGACTAGGATGATTCATCATTCAGATAGAGGTGCTCAATATTGCTCTGAGCTATATCAATCGGCATTGCGCCATTATGGGATATGTCCTTCCATGACAGATGGCAAGGACTGTTATCAGAATGCATTAGCAGAGCGAATTAATGGAATATTAAAGCAGGAGTTTTTAACCACGCGATGTCAAACCATGAAGGAGTTAGATCACTTAATTGCGGAATCTATCATGATTTACAATTGTTATAGACCGCATTTAAGTTTAAATATGAACACCCCGAATCAGATGTATGAGCAAACAAAAACCGAGCTAATTGCTTAACTCGGTTTGAAGTGGAATACTGTCAATCTATTTCAGGACAAGACAATTTACTGTGCTTATAGAGTCAAAAATCGTGAAATCGCGATTCGCATCTGTTTAAGATAACCGGTAAAGAAGTGATTTGCACCGGGCAGGATGGTAAGCAAATGGTGCTGTGGTTTAGCCCATTCAATCAGATCTGACAATAAGGTAATGTCATCGGCTTCACCATGCAGGAACAGTATGTCACCTTTAATATGTGGGGTCACATAATGGCGTAAACCGGCAACCGTTGCAGTTGGCAGGCCACATAGAATCATCTGCTTTGGTTGTAATTCCAAAGGTAAAGCTGCATAGCATTTTGCAATAACATGCGCGCCAAAGCTGAACCCCCCCGGCAAAAAATGGTAGGCCGACATGCTGGGCACGCGCAAATTTGATCACCTCAAGGGTGTCATCCGTTTCGCCATAGCCTTCGTCGTGTACACCGGCACTTTGACCAGAACCACGGAAACTTGGACGATACACTACGCAGCCACGTTCCTGAAACATTTTTGCCAGTAACACGGGAACTTTGTGTTGGGGTGTACCACCCTGCAATGGATGAGGGTGGCAAACAATCGCGAATCCTTTCACTTCACCCTGTGGATAATCCACAAAAACTTCAATTTGTCCTGCAGGGCCCTGAAGAAAAATTTGTTCGGACATAGGGAAATCGATCAATAAGGGAGAGAAAGTTATATTTTACCGATTGTGTTCAGTAAAAACATGAATTGGAATTAAAATATCTGGACTGATATAGTTTGACTCATCATTTTTTAACCAGGTTGGCCATGCTTGCACTTATTTCACCCGCAAAAACACTCGATTACGAAACCGCTTTACCTATAGATCAGCATACCCAAGCCAGATTGTTGCAACATTCCCAGGAATTGATTGAAGTTGCCCGCAAGTTGTCTGCAACAGAAATTGCCAGTCTGATGTCGGTCAGTGAAAAAATTGCCAAGTTAAATGTCGAGCGTTTTCGTGACTGGCAGCCAGAATTTGATTTGTCCAATGCTCGTCAGGCGATTTTTGCCTTTAAAGGGGATGTCTATACCGGTCTGGATGCCTACAACCTCAAAGCACAGGATATTGACTATGCACAGCAGCATTTGCGTATGCTGTCGGGGTTGTATGGTCTGTTGCGTCCCCTGGACCTGATGATGCCATACCGTCTGGAAATGGGCACTAAGCTGGCGAACCCGCGTGGTCATAACCTGTATGACTTCTGGGGAACGATTATAACTGACTTGATCAATAAAGATCTGGCGGAAGTACAATCTGAGCTCTTAGTGAATATTGCCTCAGACGAATACTATAAATCAGTCAAAGAAAACAAAATCAAGGCAGAGATCATCAAGCCGGTGTTCCTGGATCAGAAAAATGGCAAATATAAAGTCATTAGTTTCTATGCCAAAAAAGCCCGTGGCTTGATGGCACGCTTTATCATTGAAAACAAGATTGAGCGTATAGAAGACCTGAAAGCATTTAATACAGATGGCTATTACTTTGATGCTGATAGCTCATTAAAAGGTGAACTGGTCTTTAAACGTGATGAACAAGAACAGGCTGCTGCTTAATTTTCATTAGTAGACTTAAAAGACCACCTCCGGGTGGTTTTTTATTGCTTTATAGATGTGTTAAATCAGTGCAAATATTAAGAACTAAATGTGTTCAGTAGAAACTGACTGCGATAAAAAGAGTCATTGGGCTAAAGCTTAACTAACTAGAGCGTTTGAAAAAAATCGGTTCAATAGGAGTAGGAAAGTGATGGCTAAGCAACTGTTTTTAAGTTGTTTATTTTATAACTTGTTGAAAATACATGAGACTGCAATTTTTCGCTATAGCAAAAAATCAAGACAATAAATACTTATACGTTGAAGAATTTTTAGGTTGATAAAATAAAATTTTAAATAAAAACAATAAATTAAATCTAATTTTTAAGTTTTCTACTATTTGCGCTTTATCTTGTAGTTTGTGAACATATTATGAAGAATGGCAAAAAGAATGAAAATGCACCAAAAGTATGCAAATATATTTACAAATAAATAAAATAATTAACAATTCACATAAATAATTGAATACCTCATCACATAAATCTTGATTTATGGTATTAGCACAATTTTAAAATGTATAAGAATGCATATATTTATGAAAAGTTATGTAATTCCAGTTTGTGCATTATTAGTGGGTGTTAGCGCTTTCTATATTTATAAACAAAGTGAACATAGACGCCAGCAGGAAATCATTCGGGTCATTGAAGAAGCCAATCATTCCTTACAGCGAATCGAAGCCAGACATGCGCAACATTAAGCCACTCGGTCAGTTGGCACTATTTCTAAATATATAAAACGCATCACTTTTATTTGTTGTTCCCAGCAGGTAAAAAGTGATCGGACGAATTAACGCTAATTTTTAGAAACAATAAAAAATCAATGTGTTATAATTCCAAAAACGAAATATTGGGTCAGCAGGATGTTCTTGTAACTTACTGATTCAATTCATGTGTTCATGGGCTGCATCTGGTTATGCAGCTTTTTTGTTGCTGCTTCCGGCTAAAGTTTTTACCGGTAAGTCAGAATATTTGACCCGTCGAATCGCTATGCTGGCATATTCGTTGCTAAGACATTCCGCAAATGATTTATGGTTAAGTCTGTGAATTTAGTGGAATGCATAAAGCATAAAGTTTACTCAATAGGGGCTAGGTCATGACGACTCCTAATCCGTCTTCCGAAAACGTGCTTGAACGTCTGTTCAAACTGAGTGAAAACAAAACCAGTTTCCGAACAGAGGTGCTTGCAGGTGTAACCACGTTCCTGACGATGTGTTACATCATTATTGTCAATCCGATGATTTTATCCGAAACAGGGATGGATCATGGGGCTGTCTTTGTTGCAACCTGTCTTGCCGCTGCAATTGGCTGTTTTGTAATGGGTCTTATTGCAAACTATCCAATTGCACTTGCACCAGGTATGGGGCTGAATGCCTTCTTTACATACTCGGTATGTTTGGGTATGGGAGTGCCTTGGCAAACCGCATTAGGCGCTGTGTTTGTCTCAGGCCTGATCTTTATTGCCATCAGCATGTTCAAGATCCGTGAAGCCATCGTGAACGCCATTCCAATGTCACTGAAGTTCTCGATTGGTGGTGGTATTGGTCTGTTCCTGGCATTAATTGCGCTGAAAAATGCCGGTATCATTGTCGATAATCCAGCGACATTGGTGGGCTTGGGTGACTTAAAACAGCCATCTGTATTACTGGCATTACTGGGCTTTCTGCTGGTTGTGGTAATGCATCACTTTAAAGTCCGTGGTGCCATTATTATCAGTATTCTGGTGATTACTGCGATTTCAACCGCATTAGGTTATAACCAGTTCCAAGGCGTTGTTGGTGAGATTCCTTCACTGGCTCCGACTTTCCTGCAAATGGACTTTGGCAATCTGTTTACAGCCAGCCTGATCGGTGTGATCTTTGTGTTCTTCCTGGTGGATCTGTTTGACTCAACCGGTACACTGGTCGGTGTTTCACACCGTGCCGGTCTATTAAAAGATGGCAAATTGCCACGCCTGAAAAAAGCACTATTTGCCGATTCTTCTGCAATTGTTGCCGGTGCAGCACTGGGTACATCTTCAACTACACCATACATCGAGTCTTCTGCCGGTGTTGCAGCAGGTGGCCGTACTGGTCTGACTGCAGTTGTTGTGGGTCTGCTTTTTATTGCCTGCCTGTTTCTGGCACCATTGGCACAATCAGTTCCAGGTTTTGCCACTGCACCCGCACTGCTGTTTGTGGGTGTGTTGATGATTCAAGGGATTGTGCACATTGACTGGGAAGATATTACTGAAGCGGTACCATCATTCCTGACCATCGTGTTCATGCCATTTACTTACTCAATTGCAGATGGTATTGCGATGGGCTTTATCAGCTATGCATTGATTAAGTTGCTGACAGGTAAAGCGAAATCTGTACCGTATATGGTCTGGATTGTAGCAGTACTGTGGGCATTAAAATTTGCGTTATTTGGTGGTTAAATCATCAAATTCAGCTAAGGGGGTGTAAACTTAGTTTACACCCTTTTTATTTCTCTCAGGTTTAATCAGGAGTAACAATGAACCGTCTTGAGTTGATTCAGGCTCTGCCAAAAGCCGAGCTGCATGTGCATATCGAAGGTACTTTTGAACCTGAGTTAATGTTTGCGATTGCACAGCGCAATGAAATTAGCATTCCATATAAATCGGTCGAAGAAGTCAAGCAGGCTTATAATTTCCATAATCTGCAATCTTTTCTGGACATCTATTATGCCGGTGCCAATGTCCTGATTCATGAACAGGATTTTTATGATCTGGCTTGGGCTTATTTTGAAAAATGTGCCGAAGATAATGTCGTGCACACCGAAATGTTCTTTGATCCGCAAACCCATACTGATCGTGGAATTGCCTTTGAAACCGTAATCAATGGCTTAAAACGTGCCTGTATTGATGCAGAAAACAAGCTGGGGATTACTTCACATCTGATCATGTGTTTCCTGCGCCATCTTAGTGAAGATGCCGCATTTGAAACTTTGGAACAAGCATTACTTTATAAAGACCAGATTATCGGGGTAGGGCTGGATTCCAGTGAAGTCGGCCATCCGCCATCCAAATTCGAACGCGTGTTTGCCAAAGCGCGTGAAGCAGGTTTCTTGATCGTGGCACATGCCGGTGAAGAAGGCCCAGCAGAATACGTCTGGGAAGCCCTGGATCTGCTCAAAGTAAACCGTATTGACCATGGTGTGCGTTCTGAAGAAGATCCTGCTTTAATGCAGCGCTTGATAGCCGAAAAAATGCCGTTGACCGTTTGCCCACTATCAAATTTGAAGCTGTGTGTGGTCGATGATATGAAGCAGCATAATATTCATCGTCTGTTGCAGCAGGGCGTGCACGTGACTGTTAATTCAGATGACCCGGCTTATTTTGGTGGCTATGTGAATGACAACTTTATTGCCATTGCTGAAGCACTGGATCTGAGCAATGAAGAGTTGAAACAGCTGGCAATCAATTCCTTTGAAGCGTCATTCATTAGTGAAGCGGATAAGGCCAACTGGATTAGCAAAATCAAAGCAATCGATTAATTTTTTTGTAGGATTGAAAAGGTAGGGTGCGCTCTGCCTTTTTCTGTTGAAAGAGTAGGTGAATGAAAAAATATATTATGGCGGTATCTGTGGCAGTTTTGTCTTTCTGGACCCATAGCCAGTCGGATATGAGCCTGACCCAGAAAGCTCTGAAACCGGTAATTGCCTATCAATGCGGGCAGGAACTGAAAGACTCTAAAATCTGGAAAGTTTCAACTTACCTGATGCAGGACGGTAACAAAGCCAAACTGGAGCATAATGTCTGTAATTGTGTTGGTGAAAAGGCGTTGAAAGATATTCCAGCGACGACTTTGCTGAAAGCCACCGTAAGTGAAGAAGCCAAGAATCAGGTGGCGCGTCAGGCGGTTGCGAACAGTTTAAAAGGTTGTGTACAGGAACTGGTGAAGTAAGCAGATTTCATTTGGCGTTGCTTAATTGTGCAACTGACCAGCCAGACCGAAATAGTGATTTATTAATGCTGTAAATTTCGGCAAAATAGCGCATCTTTAATTTATAACAAAGGATTTACAGTGAAAAAATTAGCAGCTGTTCTTGCCCCAATGGCTTTTATTTTAACTGCATGTGTTACCGCTGATGGTACAGGTACAACAGCTGGGAATACCGCAAACGGTCTGGCGATGACTGCAGTGAAAGTGGGTGTACAGGCGAAATGTGTCACTGAAATCAACAACAACACCTACTGGAAAACAGCTTCTAAAGTTTTAACGGAGACTCAGCAATCTGAGCTACAAACAGAAGTATGTTCATGTGTGGCAGATAAGGCGACTACCAGCGTAACCGTAGCGGATCTGGCCGTAGCAGCGATGGACAAAACGACTCAGGCTACTTTAGCGACTAAAATTGTAGCGAACTCACTGAATGCCTGTGTGGTTGAAGTTTTGAAAAACTAAGCAGAAGTTGCTTAAATTGGCGGCCACTTTGGCCGCTTTTCTATTTGCGCTGAACAATTGAAGGAAAGATGATGCGAATTGCAGGTGTGGATGAGGCAGGGCGCGGACCGCTGGTTGGATCAGTGGTGGCTGCGGCAGTGATTCTGGATCCGAATAATCCGATTGAAGGCCTAAATGACTCGAAAAAGCTCACCGAGAAAAAGCGTGAGAAGCTGTTTGTCGAGATCAAAGAAAAAGCCCTGGCCTGGGCGATTGCGGAAAGTTCTGCTGCGGAAATCGATGAGCATAATATTCTGCAAGCCTCTTTGCTGGCGATGCGCCGTGCAGTGGAAGCTTTAAGCATTCCACCGGATCATGTGCTGGTCGATGGCAACAAGATTCCGCAAGGTCTAGCGATGAGTTGTGATGCGATCGTCGGTGGGGATGCTTTACATGCCGAGATTTCAGCTGCGAGTATTCTGGCTAAAGTAACCCGTGACCATCAGATGATTGAAATGGATCAAAAATATCCGCAGTTTGGCTTTGCCAAGCATAAGGGGTATCCAACCAAGGCACATTTTGAAGCTATTGCCGTGCATGGGGTGATTTCCGAACATCGACGCAGTTTTGGGCCAGTACGTAAGGCGATTGCTGCGATGCAGGAGCAGGCTGAACTAGACCTATAAGGTATTTAGTCAAACATATTATAAATACATAGAATGTCTAAATGGACATATCTTAAACGTGCAGACAAAATTAAAGCGGCTACTAGGCCGCTTTTGATTTTTCTCAGAATTAACGATTGTAGTTATTCTGATGCGTATCTTCTTCGTATGAAGGTTGGTAATCCTGGTCGATATGTTGAAGATGTTCATGCATTGCACGTTCATGCTGAATGCGCTGGTAAATTTCTTCCCGGTGGACCGAAACTTCCTTTGGTGCATTCACCCCAATACGTACCTGGTTACCTTTGACACCAAGTACTGTTACGCTGACTTGGTCTCCAATCATTAAAGTTTCTCCGACACGGCGAGTCAGAATCAGCATGTTTATCTCCTTGCAAAACGCTAAACGTGCATTCAATTTAGAATGTTTGTTGAAACACAACCTGAAATCACAAGTGAAAATCAGAACAGATCACCACACACCAGCTGGCTTGGGATTATCATCTATTTAAATTTTCTATAAATCCTCGTCCTTAATATAGCAGAGCCACCATAGTAAAAACTATAGTGGCTCTGATTTTTTATCATCTTTTGTAAATTAATATCAGCTCAGGATATTAAGAGACAAAATTAGTGATTAAGCACGCGCGAATGATTCGCCTTGTTCACGGTCCAGACCGAAAGCAGTGTGCAGTGTGCGAACTGCCAGTTCCAGGTATTTCTCGTCAATAATCACAGAGATTTTGATTTCTGAAGTAGAGATCATCAGGATGTTGATGCCTTCATCTGCAAGGGCAGTAAACATTTTGCTTGCTACACCAGCGTGAGAACGCATACCTACACCGACGATCGACACTTTTACGATGTCATCACGAGTCGCAACTTCACGTGCATTGATGTTACGTGCAGTTTCTTCCAGGATCGCTTTCGCTTTTGCAAGCTCACCACGGTTTACAGTAAACGTGAAGTCAGTTGTACCGTCTTCTTCCACGTTCTGGATGATCATATCGACTTCGATATTGGCATCACCAATTGGTTTCAGGATTTTTGATGCAATACCTGGCTCGTCAGGCACGCCCAAAATAGTCAATTTTGCTTCGTCACGGTTAAACGCGATACCAGAGATAATTGGCTGTTCCATGTTGTCTTCCAATTCAGTAGTAATAAGAGTTCCGACGTTTTTCTTGAAGTCTTCGTCAAATGCACCATCGTTGTCATTATCGAAGCTTGAAAGAACGCGTAAAGGCACTTGGTATTTACCAGCAAATTCTACTGAACGAATTTGAAGGACTTTAGAACCGAGTGACGCCATTTCTAGCATTTCTTCAAAAGAAATACGGTCTACTTTTTTCGCTTTAGGAGCAACACGAGGGTCAGTCGTATATACGCCATCAACGTCTGTGTAAATCTGGCATTCATCTGCTTTCAGGGCAGCAGCAAGTGCAACACCTGAAGTATCCGAACCACCACGGCCCAGGGTGGTTGTGTTGCCATCAGCATCAAAGCCTTGGAAACCGGCAACCACAATCACGCGGCCTGCATCCAGGTTTTCATTCAATACGTCAGTATCGATAGATTCAATACGGGCTTTGGTGAATGCGCTGTCAGTTTTAATACCAACCTGGCGTCCAGTTAAAGATTTAGCTTCAACACCGAGTGACTTCAACGCCATTGCAAGCATGGAAATCGTTACCTGTTCACCTGTAGACACCATCTGGTCAAGTTCACGTGGATCAGGGGTTTCGGTAATGGCCTTCGCGAGAGCAAGCAGACGATTGGTTTCGCCACTCATTGCTGATACCACCACCACCACTTTGTGGCCATGGTCATGCCAGCGCTTCACACGACGAGCAACATTGAGAATGCGCTCGGGAGTACCCATTGAGGTACCGCCATATTTTTGAACGATTAATGCCATAGTTGTTCCATATAAACCATGACCCTGATTTTCCGATCAGGGTCAGTTACACAAAATGAAGTTTTTATTTTGCTTCAAGCCAAGCTGCTAAATCAGCCATTACTGGAGCAAACTTCTCGTTAAGTGGCGCGCCACCTTGTGCCAAGTCAGGTTTACCACCACCTTTACCGCCTAGCTCGGAAGCTAAGTGTTTGATGATGTCACCCGCTTTAATAGAAGCAGTAAATTCTTTTGCTACAGATGCGATCAAGCTCACCTTGTCACCCTCTACACCTGCAAGCACGATTACTGCATTTTCTAATTTTGATTTCACACCATCATGCAGGTTGCGCAGTGATTTTGCGTCCATGCCTTGAACAGTCGTGATCAGTGTTGCACGTCCTGCAATGGTCTGAACCTGATTTAACAGTTCAGCAGCTTGTAGGCTAGCAAGTTTCTGGTTCAATTGCTCGATCTGTTTTTGCAGACTTGATGCGGTATCAACAAGTGCTTCAACTTTATCCAGGGTTTGGTCTTTTTGTGCTTTCAGCAATGCATTGATCGCGTGAATGTCGCGATCGGCTTTTTGTGCAGCTTCAACCGCTTTATGGCCAGTCACCGCTTCAATACGACGTACACCTGCTGCTACACCGCCTTCAGAGATGATTTTGAACAGACCGATGTCACCAGTACGTTTTACGTGAATACCGCCACACAGCTCGATCGAGAAGTTTTTCTCATCGATGATTGAACCCATAGACAGGACACGTACTTCGTCACCGTATTTTTCACCGAACAGCATCATCGCACCTTTGGCTTTCGCTGATTCGATGTCGAGCAGTTCAGTGGTTACTGGTGTGTTAGCAATCACTTCAGCATTAACAAGACGTTCGATTTCTTGCAGCTGTTCAAATGAAACAGGTTGATCGTTGGCAAAGTCGAAACGCAGGATGTCAGAAGCAACCAGAGAACCTTTTTGCTGTACGTGTGAACCCAGGATTTGACGCAGGGCAGCGTGCAGCAAGTGAGTCGCAGAGTGGTTGCGTGAAGTTGCAGCACGGATTTCAGCTTTTACAGTGGCTTCCACATTTTGTGCAACTTTCAGGTTACCCATGGTCACGATACCTTGGTGTACGATCGCACCACCAGATTTCTTGGTATCCTGAACTTCGAAAATACCGGTATCGTTTTTGAATACACCAGTATCACCGATCTGACCGCCGCTTTCTGCATAGAAAGGAGTTTGGTTCAGTACGATCAGGGCTTCATCGCCTTCAACCACTTCTTCAACCTGTTCGCCATCTTTATAGATTGCAACGATTTGACCTTGACCTGCAGTTGCATCGTAACCTTCAAACTGAGTTTCGCCTTCAACTTTGACAATAGAGTTGTAGTCGATAGCAAATTTACCAGCATCACGAGCACGTTGACGTTGTGCTTCCATTTCTTTTTCGAAGCCAGCTTCGTCAATGGTTAGGTCACGTTCACGTGCAATGTCGGCAGTCAAGTCAGTTGGGAAGCCGTAAGTGTCATACAGTTTGAATACTGTTTCACCTGGAATCACCGAACCTTTCAGTTGAGCCAGTTCACCTTCAAGCAGTTTCAGACCTTGTTCAAGTGTCTTAGCAAACTGTTCTTCTTCTTTGATCAATGCAGCTTCGATGCGGTCTTTGTTTGCTTCAAGCTCTGGATACGCAGCGCCCATCACTTCGATCAAAGGTTGCAGCATTTTGTAGAAGAAAGTACCGGTTGCACCCAGTTTGTTACCGTGACGAACTGCACGACGGATGATACGACGCAGCACATAACCACGGCCTTCGTTAGAAGGATTCACGCCATCCGCAATCAGGAAGCAGCAAGAACGCGCATGGTCAGCCACAACTTTCAGTGAAGCAGGGTATTGTATAGGTTCATTTTTTAATTGAGCAGCAACTTCTAACTCGCGTGTATCAACACCAATGATTTCAGCAGCAGCTTTTAACAGGTGTTGGAACAGGTCAATTTCGTAGTTTGAATTCACGTGTTGCAGAACGGCAGAAATACGTTCCAGACCCATACCGGTATCTACAGAAGGTGCTGGAAGAGGGTGCAGTACGCCATCCGCAGTACGGTTGAACTGCATAAATACGTTGTTCCAGATTTCGATGAAACGGTCGCCATCTTCTTCAGGTGTGCCAGGCAGGCCACCCCAGATGTGTTCACCGTGGTCATAGAAGATTTCAGTACATGGACCACATGGGCCAGTGTCACCCATGGCCCAGAAGTTGTCAGAAGCGTATTTCGCGCCTTTGTTGTCACCGATACGGATAATACGGCTAGCGTCCAGGCCAACTTCTTTGTTCCAGATGTCAAAAGCTTCGTCATCGGTTTCGTATACAGTCACGTACAGGCGGTCTTTAGGCAGTGCCAGCCATTTGTCGCCAGTTAGGAATTCCCAGGCAAATTTGATTGCATCACGTTTGAAGTAATCACCGAATGAGAAGTTACCCAGCATTTCAAAGAATGTGTGGTGACGAGCTGTATAACCCACGTTATCTAAGTCGTTGTGCTTACCACCCGCACGGACACATTTTTGTGATGTTGTTGCGCGAACATAATCACGTTTTTCCAGACCCAGGAAGCAGTCTTTAAACTGGTTCATACCAGCGTTTGTAAACAATAAAGTTGGGTCGTTGGCAGGAACCAGAGAACTCGACGCGACACGTGTATGCCCTTGCGATTCAAAGTAGCTTAAAAAAGCTTCGCGAATTTCAGCTGATGTCATAAAACGAGTACTCACAACCAAGTCACTCCATAATTTTCGATTTGGCAAAAGCAAGGCAGTCTGACAAGAAGGTTGGTTCTCTGCTGCAATGCGGGGCTTAAATTTTTAAAAACGCCAAATTATAACGGAAAATGCCTGTTCAACCAATGATTTTCCTATTTATAGATCATAAAACTGTAAGGAATGAATGCTGCTAAATTCAGGAAAATGCGCTGTAAAATCAAAAGCTATTGTCATTACAGCAATTTATTTCAAATCTCGGGAACAGAAACTTCAGATTGCCTGCAATAAAGCATGAATTTTTCGGTGAAATATTGGGCATTCTGCGTAATTTTTAGTGGAATTAACCGAATAATTATCAGTCAGCTGGATAATTCCATTAATATAGGCGCATAAAGTTATATGCCGCAGTAGGGAAGGTCGATGCAACGTATCGCAATTAATGGTTTTGGACGAATCGGGCGCAATGTGTTGCGTGCATGGTTTGAAAATCCGAAAGATTTTAATTTTGACATTGTTGCGATTAATGACGTTGCCGATGTGGAAACCTTACTGCATCTCTTCAAATACGATACCACGCATGGCCGTTTTCCAGGGCAGGTGGATCTGACTTATGAAGATGAATGTGTTTTTCTGCATGTGACCTATCGTGATGCCTATCAGAAAGTCCAGGTGTTAAGACAGGCCAATCCAGCGGAAATGCCTTGGCATGAACTGAATATTGATGTCGTGCTGGAATGTACCGGCCTGTTCCGTTCCCGTACAGCTGCCACCCAGCATATCACCGCTGGGGCAAAACGGGTGATTATCGGTGCTGCACCGTTTGATACTGTTGATGCTGCAATTGTGTATGGCGTGAATCATACCGAAGTCAGAGAAAGCGACCAGATTATTTCCAGCGTGTCTTGTACCACACAGGCCTTGGTGCCATTAGTGAAAATCATTGATGATGCTTTTGGGATTGATACTGCACTGATGACCGAAATTCATGCGGTCACTGCAGATCAGTCGGTGTTGGATCATGCTCATCGAGATCTGCGCCGTGCCCGAGCTTCAGGACAGAATATTATTCCAACGACTTCCTCGGCTTTGGGTGCCTTAAAACGCGTGATGCCAAAAATGGAAAACCGGATTGATGGTTATTCAATTCGTGTCCCGACCATTAATGTCGCCGCGATTGACCTGACTTTTGTCACGCAGGCGGAGATTACCGATCATCAACTGAATGAAGCTCTGACTCAGGCAGCGCGGCAGGATTATGTCGAAATCATGTCGATTACTGATGAGCCGTTGGTCTCCTCGGATTTTAACCATTCACCTTATTCACTCATTGTGGATATGACCCAGACCATGGTGGTTGGCAAGCAGGCCAAAGTATTTGCCTGGTATGACAATGAATGGGGTTATGCCAACCGTTTACTGGATTTATGTCATTCCTTTAATGCTTAAATCTTTCTAATCTTTAAATTAAATAGCAGTATAATTTAAGTATATTGATATATAAAGAAAATTAATCCACTGTGCCAGTCGATATACGGGTCTGGCATTCCGATAAAATCGTTACAATCCCGCCGATTTTTTTGATTAAGATAAAACTCAGGCGACGAACTAGAAGAGCAAAAGCTATGTTATTAATGTGGGGCTTTATTACACTCCTGACTCTGGCGGTGATTTTTTTAATCTGGTTGCAGTTCAACCGGGTGGAGATTGGTCCTGAGTCTGACGGTGTGGCGGTTGAGCAGAAGGTTGCCAATCTGGAAGATAACCTGAAAAAGACCTTGGAAATCATGCAGGATCTGGCCAAGAAAATGCATGTACAGCAGGAAGTGCTGGATCAGACTTCAGCGAAACTGAAACAAGTGGAACTGCAAAATGCCGAGCTGGTGCAGCTACTGGCAAAAGTGGTGGAACCAAAGCAGTAATTCCTTGATCGAATTTGCTTACTGATCACAGTCCAGATGTTATTTAAATCAGTAGGCTGCGTAAAAATGCGGCCGAAACCATGCTGATCAGGATGGTGGGCAGCATGCTAAAGCGTGATGCAGCACATAAGGTCAGGACAATGGCAATCAGATCCACGGGATGCTCAGGTAAAAAATACGGAACCAGCATGGAAACCAGTACACAGCCCGGTATGATTTGTAGAATTTTTTGCTGACGTTTACTCAAAGTTTTATTTTTGAGTAGGACATAGCCAAGTATCCGGGTGCAGTAAGTCGTTAGTGCCACCAATAAAATTGCGATAAAAGTGCTCATCTGGATCATGCATCATCCTCCTGAATTAGCCAGAAGGCAGAAGCAATCCCGGACAGTGCACCAATCAGCACATACCAGTTGCCGGGTAGATATGCATAAGCCAGTGCGGCACAAACAAAGCTGGCCAACCAGGGCGGACTTCGGTAAATCCTTTCCACATGCCTCTCAGCAAAACCAGTACGATGGCTGGAAAAGCCATATCAAAGCCAAAATGGTGAATGTCTCCTAACACTGGCCCAACCCAAGCACCTAAAGTGGTAAAGCCGACCCAAGCCAGATACAGCACAAAACACAGCCCGGCATAATAAGTCATGCTAAAGGCATCGCGTAAACCGAACTGTGCTATTCGACGTTGTGCATCTGCCAGCCCGAAAGCCCAGCTTTCATCCACTATAAAAAATAAAGCAAGAAAAACTTTTCGATTGGGAAGATGTCTTAAATAAGGTGTTAGCGTTGCACTAAGCAGGATATAACGGCTGTTAATCAGAAAAGTAAAAAGATCAGAGTCAGTAAATGAGGTGGATTAGTCCATGCTTCTAAAACAGCAAATTCGGAACCACCAGCGAAGTTTAGCCTGGTCAATAATGGCACTTCAATCAGGCTAAAATCTTTCTGATTCGCAAGTGCACCAAGACTAGCGCAAGAGGAATTACACCTAACAGTACAGGAGTACAGTCTTTCACACCACGCTGGAATTCACTCATAGGTATTGCATCAAAATGAGTGGGTGGTGGTTGAATGGGAAACATAGATGGTCTGAGTTTACCGTCATAAAAAACTGTTATTTTATAAGAAGTACGCCAATCTCAACTTTAAATAAGCTTTTCAAATTGAATCGGTGAATAACCACATTTTTTATTCATAACGACGCAGACCGTATGTGACAAAATCTTTCTGATAAAACGATGCGATAAGTGCCATAAATCTCTTGCCCTTACTTTTTGAATATTAAAGCGATCAGTTAATTGACCAATGACCGTTTCAATTTTCCTTCGTGCTCTCATAAGCAACCTCATTGATTCTTGAGATCTAGAGTCCGGCATATTCTTTCTTAAAGGAGTTTGTAGATCAACGTACTGAAATTTATAGTATTCTTTCAAGCTGGGTCTTAAGTAACCTTTATCTGCACCTAGTAACCCATGAATATTTTCTGTGATTTCTGGTGCAACATCACGCTCATCTACATTTGCTGGAGCGAAAGTATAGCCAGTAATCATACCCTCCAAATTAATTAACCTGAGTTCGATGAAATCCACTTAACCTTTTAGCATATTTTGGAAAGCTGGCTTATTGGGGTTCAAACAATAAGCCACTACAGCAGCCATGATATTCACCATGAAGTTATTTACCGAACGATGACGTGAATGTTCAAGTTGATGTAAATTTTTTAATTGATCATTCACTGTTTCGATCAATCCTCTTCTGCAAAGTAATTGTTTTTCTTCTTCAGTTTGGATGGGTTTATTTTTCATATTCCGACGTGATGGGGTCAATATTTTCAGTCCTCTTGCTGCTAAAGCTTCGGCTTTTGCTTTGCTCAAATAGCCTTTGTCTCCGAGTAGGATCCCTTTTAATTCTTGAGTTAAAGATTCTAATATAGCAACATCATGAACATTTCCCGATGTCAGCTTGAGATTAATAATTTCACCTAAATTATTGATAACGAGATGTAATTTAAAACCATAAAACCAACCCGTACTACTTTTTCCACGACCGGCCAAGCCTTTAAATACACGATGCCTTTTAATCCGAAGATTATGGCAAACTACCAATTTAGTGGAGTCAATGATACTGATTCCCGTATCTTTTCCTTTCACCTGATGGAAGAAGCTACTCAGAGCTTGCAAACAACGGGGCATGATTTCAATAAATCGGTTGTAGCTAAGCAGTTTAGGAAAAGCAGATTTCCAGAATGGAACGATCATTTGGCAATAAAAATATTTGAAGAATCTAAAACCGGATTGATGAAATAAAATGACAATGGTCATTGCTTCAGACAAGCTTAAAGCTGACTTTTTCAACCTGGTTTTTTGATTAGAAATTAAAGCTTTCTCTAAAGATTCATTAAATTTTTTGCAGAAATCATCCAAAATACAAAATAATTCGGTAATATGATCCATTGAGAAGCCTTGTTTTATAACATTTTGTCTTGAGAACCAATATGTTACAAAAACAGGGCTTTTTTTCTACTCTTTTTTTATATCGAACTCAGGTTAATTACAAGATGCCCTTTAAAACCATAGTATTTCTCTTGTTGTGCAGCACAATAACTAAAACCTGCATGTTCTTTGAAATTCTTGTGTCTTTTTGCTCGACTATAACGACAAACAGGTATAGGAAATCCATCAATAAAATGAATATGATCCTGACCATAATGTGCAGTTAATTGGGCTGTGATTTTTTGATGAACTTGCCATAAGTTTGCACAATGCTTACAAAAGTTAGGATATGAACCTAAATGAGGGAACCAACTTAAGTAATTGTTTTTAAAAAACATCCATATGCTTTTATCCGTATCCATTTTGAGACACTCACCAACAATTTGCATTGTGATAATTTCAATATCGGTTAAAGCAGGTGGAAAACCACGTTTTCTTAATGGTTCAGAGACTATAGTTGGGTAAATTTCCTCTATGATTAAATAGACAATGATGATAAATTCTTCAGTGGACATAACTGTAATTTTATTTTCATAGACGGATTTAAAATGAGGTTATGTCCTTTTTATTTCAATGACTTAAAAAGTTGAGATTGGCGTGAGAAGTGCAGGAATGATGTTTGTTAATTTAAATCATCCACAACCACAACGTATGCTGCTTTCTTGGGCATTTGAATCAATCTCTCATACTTTTATGCTGGATTATTTTTGGGCATTTATCATTAAAAAATTGTGAAGCCTTTAGGACAGAATTGTAAAAGATCAGAATGCTACAAAAAACATAAGATGTTCTGAAGAGCTTAAATATATCGAAAAATCAGTTTGATAAAGGATAAATGGTGATTTTGGGTAAAATATCCATTTATCCTTTATATGGATGATTTGAATTATCAATGTTAGTCATTTGATCAGTCAGAGAAAATTATCAAAATTGCGATGCACAGTTTTGGCGATCGTGCTAGACTAGGAGAAATCGGGTGTGCTCCCGATTTTTTTATGCGGATTTGTTCCGCGCTGACAAGAATTTAGGTTTACAACATGCCCATTTCAGAGACATGGTTATTACCTGATGGTGTAGCTGATGTATTACCAGAACAAGCGCGAGTCATAGAAGATTTGCGCCGTAAGTCACTGGATTTCCTCGCATCTCGAGGTTATCAGCTGGTGTACACGCCATTCATTGAATACATTGAATCTTTATCTTCTCTCTCAGAATCGAATCAGGATTTAGACTTAGCCACTTTTAAAGTGATCGACCAGCTGTCTGGCCGTCTGCTTGGTGTGCGTGCCGATATGACACCACAAGTGGCTCGTATCGATGCGCATGTACATCCAGTTGAAGGTGTGGCTCGTTACTGCTATGCAGGCACAGTTCTGCATACCAAACCACAAGGATTTAACACCACGCGTGCGCCGTTGCAGCTGGGTGCTGAATTGTTCGGTTCAGACAGTATTGATGCCGATGTAGAAATGATTGACCTGATGGTCAGCCTGATTGAAGAAGCAGGTCTGGCAGAAGGGATTCACCTGGACTTGGGTCATGTCGGTCTGTTCCGTAGCCTGGTGGCACAAGCGGGCCTCAGCAAGGCGGCTGAGCGTCAGTTATCTGACCTGTATCAACGCAAAGCTTTACCTGAACTGAAAGAATTCACTGCAACACTGAACTTCGGTCAGGATTTCTATGTACTGGGCCGCTATGCAAGTGATCTGGACGCGCTGAAAAATCAACTGAGTGCCGAAGTACTGGCAAATCCAGCCTTTAAACAGGCACTGGATGCACTGATTACGACGCAAAGCGAGATTCAGGCACGCTGGCCTGAACTGGAAATTGGTGTAGACGTGGTTGAACTGCGCTCTTATCACTACCATACTGGTCTGATGTACGCCGTATATGCACCAAATCGTGCAGTGCCATTAGCTCAAGGCGGCCGTTACGATGGTATTGGTGAACACTTTGGTCGTGCCCGTCCGGCAACCGGTTTCTCTTGCGACTTATATATGTTAAGTGCCGGCAAGTTTGCAGCGGCACAAGTTGTAGTTGCGCCAAAAGGTACGGATGCAGCGTTGCTGAATGCGATTCAGGCAACCCGTGCACAAGGCTTAAGTGTAATTCAGTTATTAGGTAATGATGAGTTAAGCTCAGTACCGTATGCGACTCACCAGCTGGTGAATGTCGACGGTGAGTGGACAGTCAAAACAATTTAATGGTCCGGCTCAGTATTCATGTCGCTGAGCCAGGCTTTTCAACTTTAACAGCATGATGTAATGAGGCTATTATGGGCAAGAATGTTGTGGTACTTGGTACCCAATGGGGCGACGAAGGTAAAGGTAAAATCGTCGACCTGCTCACAGATCAAGCGGCTGCGGTAGTACGCTATCAAGGCGGACACAACGCAGGTCACACTCTCGTGGTTGGTGGTAAGAAAACTGTATTACACCTCATTCCATCAGGTATTTTACGTGAAAACGTACTGTGCTTAATTGGTAACGGTGTTGTTCTGTCACCAGAAGCGTTAATCCATGAAATGGAAGTGCTGGAAAAAGAAGGCGTGCCTGTACGTGAACGTCTGCGCATTTCTCCAAACTGTCCATTGATCCTGCCACACCACATCGCACTTGACCAAGCACGTGAGAAAAAACGTGGTAATGCGAAAATTGGTACAACAGGTCGTGGTATCGGTCCTGCTTACGAAGATAAAGTTGCTCGTCGTGCAATCCGTGTTGCTGACCTGGTACGTGGTGGTGAACATCTTAAAGCGCAACTTGAAGAGCTGCTTGAATACCACAACTTCCAATTGACTCAATTCTTTGGTGTTGAAGCAGTTAAAGTTGAAGACGTTCTGGCACTATGCGACGAATGGCGTAAAGTGATCGAACCTATGGTGATGGACGTGACTGGTGAGTTACACGCTTACCGTAAAGCGGGTAAGAACATCATGTTCGAAGGTGCACAAGGTTCACTGCTTGACGTTGACCATGGTACATACCCATACGTAACTTCTTCTAACACGACTGCTGGTGGCGTAAGCTCAGGTTCAGGTCTTGGTCCATTACACCTGGATTATGTCCTTGGTATTACTAAAGCGTATACCACTCGTGTAGGTTCAGGTCCATTCCCAACTGAATTGGTTTATGATGCTGCAACTGATACAGGTGATGCCATTGGTAAACACCTGGGTACTGTAGGTTCAGAATTCGGTGCGTCTACTGGCCGTCAACGTCGTTGTGGCTGGTTCGATGCTGAAATCCTGCGTCGTTCAGTAGAAGTAAACTCACTTTCTGGTATCTGCCTGACTAAACTTGACGTTCTGGATGGTTTAGACGAAGTGAAAATCTGTGTAGGTTATGAAGCTGCAGATTCTGGTTGTGTAGGTTCTTCTGATGCGCTTGCATTCGAAACTTTAAAACCAATCTACGAAACTATGCCGGGCTGGAAAGAATCTACTTTCGGTGCGAAATCACTAGATCAATTGCCACAAAATGCAATTAACTATGTGAAACGTCTTGAGCAATTGATTGAATGTCCAATCGACATCATCTCAACTGGTCCAGACCGTGAAGAAACTATTATTCTGCGCCACCCATTCTCTGCTTAATTCCTTAAGCAAGAAATGAGAAAAACCCTGTGATTTCACAGGGTTTTTTTTATTGCCTTTAGAAAAAACCGGATTTTCAAGACTAAAGTTGCATCAGTTCAAACTAGGCTTTTTTCAGCGACTTGCTAGAATGAATCTAAACAGTAAGATAAGAGTTTTGCAGGATGCAAAAAAATATTTCGGCAACCATGTTTTATTCGTTGCTGTTTGCCATGGGCGGGGCACCGACCATTGCTATGTTGATTATTCGTGCCCAGACGTCCAATCCTGAAATTATTTATGGCGCACTGGTTGGACTGAGCGTGATCATTGCCTGTATTCTGGTACCTGTCATTTTGATCCAGAATGCGATCCTGTATGTTAAACGTAAAAGTGAAACGCTGGAACAGAAAATCAAGCCATTGGCACAGTTTTATCTGGTCTTGAATGTATTGTGTTTGATTTACTGGCTGACTATACAATTCATCACCTGAAATATTACATAAATGCTAAAAAGATGAAGTAATTCCACATTTCAGGTATAACGATGTTTCAATTATAATTTTTACAAATTATTGTGCCTTGAAATTGGGGTGGAGACTCTCTAATGAAAAATAAATTTTTGTTTAGCATGTGCGCTGCAGCAGCGGTGACCTTAACCGGTTGTGCAACGGTTGCAGATATGGCGGGTGCAAATACCTCTACATTAAATGCAGTTGCGACAGAGGGTTTCAACAAGACCGTTCAGGAAGCACGTGCAGCAAACCAGCTAGATACTTCATCGGCGACTTATAAACGTATTTATGCTGTATTTAATAGATTGCGCCCTTATGCAGACCAGTTAAACCAGACCGGGGTGAAGTTTGACTGGCAACTGGCAGTGCTGAAATCTGATCAGGTCAATGCTTATGTGGCGCCGGGTGGTAAAGTGGTGTTTTATACCGGGATCGTGAACAAACTGAACCTGACTGATGCGGAAATTGCAGCGGTCATGGGCCACGAGATGGTGCATGCACTGGAAGAACACTCTAAACAGAAAATTGGTGCTCAGGCGTTAACTGATCTGGCTCTAGGTATTGGTTTAAGCGCAGCAGGTGCGGGCCAAGGTGCTACAGCTGCGGCTCAGCTAGGTAGTCAGATCGGTATCGGTTTGCCATATTCACGTAACCTAGAAAGCCGCGCTGACCAAGGTGGTTTAATGTTAATGGCACGCGCCGGTTATAATCCGAATGCGGCGATTACGCTGTGGGAAAAAATGAACAAGCAGACCAGCAGTGGCGTTGCGTTCTTATCAACTCACCCATCAAACAGTCAGCGTATTGCAGCAATGCGTCAGAACTTGCCAGCAGCAATGCAGATTTATAATCAGCGCAAATAAGTCTTATGGCTTAAGTCAAAGCAGGGCAGATGTCCTGCTTTTTTATGTTGAAAATCTGCAGGTAATAAAAAAGGCAAAGTAAAAACTTTGCCTTTTGCACGTCAGATCAGATGATCTTAGTGGTGGTGACCGCCTGCACCGTGTACGTGACCGTGGTCTAGTTCTTCTTGAGAAGCTTCACGGATCGCTACGATTTCAACTTCGAAAGTCAGGTCTTGACCAGCAAGTGGGAAGTTCGCATCAACCACAACTGTTTCGCCTTCAACTGCTTTAACAGTTACGATTTGAACGCCGTCATCAGTTTGTGCTTGGAATTGCATACCAGGTTGGATGTTGTCCACGCCTTGGAACATTTTTGCAGGAACTTCTTGTACAAGCTCTGGGTTGTATTCGCCGTAACCTTCAGCAGCTGGAACAGTTACAGTGAACTTGTCGCCAACAGTTTTGCCAAGCAGTGCATTTTCAAGGCCAGGAATGATGTTGCCTGCACCATGCAAATATGCAAGTGGTTCACCTTGAGATTTGTCGAGAGTTTCACCCTCTGCGTTAGTCAGTGTGTAGTGGAAAGAAACCACGAGGTCATTTGCAACTGCAGTCATGATATTGATCCAATCAAATTTTTAAAAGAGACATCATAAAGTGAAATTGAGTTTTTGTAGACTAAAATTAGCAAAAAAATGCAATTTCTCTATTCTAATGATGGTTTTTTCATTAATGGGGACAACTATGTAAATTTCAATGCAATTTTATCTTCGGCGAGATTTTTCTTGTAACGAAATCCTTAAGCGTTAAGGCCCCGGCATGAGTATAGCCCAAGATCGTGGCCTGATGCAGGCGATACAGGGAAATATACATTGATTTTGCGACGAAGCCATGCACATTCACCTGACCAAGTAATTCACCCACTGCTTTATTTTCACTTAGGGACACCAGCGAACCTTTGTCTGAGAAAGTGAAGATTGGCAGAGAAGTCTTGCCATTGACACGCAGCCTTAATGAGTTGGCAAGAAAGCTGGCCTGCTGACTAGCCACCTGGGCACGTGGACCGAGCACTGGCTCATCAGCACGCGGCTTACAATGGGCACAGTCTCCGAAAGCAAAAATATTGGGATCAGTTAGTGTCTGCAAAGTTGCATAGACTTTGAGGCGGTTGATATTGTCCTTTTCAAAGCCTTCTAGATTTTTAAGTACATCCGGTGCCTTAATGCCGGCGGCCCAGACTTTCACTTCTGCTTCCAGACTACTGCCATCGGCGAAGTGGATATGATCTTCATCCACCTTAGCTACGCGATGCTGGGTGAGCACATCAATGCCTAATTCTTTTAGCTGCTTCAGGGTATGCTCCGCCACTTTTTCAGACAGGGCAGGCAGGATACGGTCAGCGGCTTCAATCAGGGTGATTTTAACTTTGTTGGGATCAATTTTATTGAGTCCATATTTATGGAAATTATGTTTGGCTGAGACTAGTTCAGCTGCCAGTTCAACTCCTGTCGCACCCGCACCAATAATGGCGATTTTCAGTTCGCGGCTGGATGCTTCATGCTGGGCATTCAGGTATAGATGCAACAAGTCCTGCTGGAAAATATCTGCCTGTTCGCGGCTGTCCAGAAAATGACAAAATTCCTGCACACCAGGGGTATTAAAATCGTTGGAAGTAGAGCCTAAGGCCAGTACCAGCGTGTCATAGTTAATCTTTATGTCCTTTTTTGGCTGGGCTTTTTTAGAGAAATAATCGTTTTCGATCAGAATCTGTTTGGTTGCACGGTCGATATTTTTAAAATTTCCCAACACAAATTCATAATGGTTCTCTGCAGCATGGGCAAAGTAATTGATTTCTTCCTGATATGGATTCAGTGTTCCTGCAGCTATCTCATGTAAAAGTGGTTTCCAGATATGGGTCAGTTTCTGATCCACCAACGTGATCTGTGCCTTGCCATTTTTGCCTAAAGTCTGTCCTAACTGGGTCGCCAGTTCCAGTCCACCTGCGCCACCACCTACAATTACAATCTTATGTGCTGTCATAGAATCATTAACCTATTTATTTTTCTAATAAAATGCAATAAAACATACTATGACAGGTGAAAATTCAGGTCTTGTATAGGATTGTTAAACAATTACAAAACGTAGCAATTCAATGAAATAAAGCAAGATGAGGTCAAAGGAAGCAAAAGGTAGGAGTAGGAAGAGAGTAGAAGGATGGCAAATTATTCTTATCTCCATCCTTCATGATTCATATTTTATTTTCCGATCGGATAAAGCTTCACATCAGTTGTATTGTCAGAAAACAGACCAAATAACCATTCAAAGAATCTCTGGAAAATACCCGCTTCTTCAAGGTCGACCTGATCTTCAATCAGAATGGTACGGATCAGCTGGTCATTCTGGTAGACATTTACGGTTGCCAGTTGCATAACTTTAGCCAATGGTGCTGTTAGCTTGGTTTCTTTGACTTCGACATTTACGTGAGTTTGAGTTTCACGCAGTGGCTCAATGCTTTGCATGACACCATTACCGGTATCCAGCATGATACGTTGAGTCGACTGGTCAAATTGATTCAGGTCAATGGTATAGCTCTGGTCATACAGGGATGTGGTGATTAGTTCGGGCTGCTTGGTTTCGACCTTGAACATTTTCAGGGTAGATTTCACCACCGGCAGTTCTGCTAGCAGCTGATGACTAGGTACAGCGACTTCATTACGTGTATAGATATAAGCCAGGTTCATTAGCTTATGTGCGACTTCGGCACGTTTTACACCGCTTTTAGTTCCTAATACCACCACGATCAGGCGACGGTTCGGCATATTCATTTCGATGCTTGGACGGATCGCAGTTGCTGCAAGGTTATAACCTGCTGCGCGGGTAAAACCAGTTTTTAGGCCATCGACGGTTGGGTCCATTTTGAGCAACAGGTTGGTGGCACGGTGGAAACGCTGGTTGTAAGTAAAACTTGGCTGTTTGGAATAGCCCAAATAATCCGGGGTTTGAATCACCAAGGCTTGTGAAAGCTTAGCCAAGTCCGCAGCAGTCGAGTAGTGCTCAGGCATGGTCACACCAGCCGGATTCTGGAAATGGGTATGTGTCATTCCCAGGGCTTGAGCTTCCTTGTTCATGCGTTCAACAAACTTCGGTACGCTGCCAGAGATTTTTTCTGCCAAGGTGACGGCTGCATCATTGGCTGACATCACAATCAAGCCTGCCAACAGCTGATCTACAGAAATCTGATCACCTTCTTTCAGGTACATCTGGGATTCATCCCACATCACCATTTGCACCACTGGCGTGGCAGTAATTATTTCACTTTTACTTAATTTCCCTGCCTGAATTTCCTTCAAGGTGATATAGGCCACCATCATTTTGGTCAGGGATGCTGGAGCACGTTGCAGGTCTTCATTATGGGATGCAATGGTCTGGCCGGTTTCACTATCCAGAATGGTCCAGGCTTCGGCTTCAACACTTTCGGGATTGATATTCAGTAGGGCAGCATGCGAAATTGCGGACACAAGCAGGCACAATGTCGCAATCAGTGAGGTGATAAATTTCAAGGGTGTTCCTTATTCGACCAGTCCGTGGGCGAGCAAAAAAATTTTAGGCATGCTAAGCCTTTTTTTTTGTCATGGCTAGTGTCCATTGTAGACATTTAAGACACTTCCGCAATGTATTGGAAAAAAATGTTAAGCTAAGACTTAACACATTCTAATTTATTTTGAATCGCCCATTATGTTGCATTATCAAATCGAATTTGACGATTATCGTCAGCATCTTGTTCACGTGACTGTTCGCTTTTTAGCTGACCCTACACAGGTGTTGTCTTTGCCAACATGGATTCCGGGCAGTTATTTGATTCGCGAATTTTCCAAACATATTGAAGGTGTCAAAGCCTATGATGAAGAGGGTCGTCAGCTTAAGATACAGAAATTTGAAAAGAACAAATGGCGTCTGTTTAATACTGACCATGAACTGATCACGGTTGAATATGATGTTTATGCTTATGACCTGTCAGTGCGTGGTGCTTATGTCGATGAAACCCGCCTGTATGTCAATCCGGCCTGTGCATGTCTAGGTCTGGAAGGTCAGGAACATAAAGCTGTTGAAGTAGAAGTCTTCCTGCCGGATGAGTTGAAACACTTCCAGCTAGCAACCGGTATGGCTTCCAAGAGTCTGGTCAAAGGCCGTTATACCTTAAAAGCAGAAAACTATGCTGAGCTGATTGATTCACCATTTGAACTAGCGGAGCAGACCCGCTTCAGCTTTGAAGCCAATGGCATTCCACATGAGTTTGTGGTGTCTGGCAAACATGCCATGAATGCTGAACGTATGCAGCAAGACCTGGAAAAAATCTGTAGTACAGAAATTGCCATGTTTGGTTCAGCACCGTTTAGCAACTATACCTTTATGACGATGGCAACGGGTAATAGCTATGGTGGTCTGGAGCATCCAAACTCAACCAGCCTGATTACCCCACGTGATGACTTGCCTAAAGCCAATGAGTCGGAAGAGCCATCCAAGGATTACCAGCGTTTCTTAGGCCTGTGCAGCCACGAATATTTTCATTCATGGTTGGTGAAATTTATCCGTCCGGAAAACTTCGTGAATTATGATCTAAATAAAGAAGGCTATACCTCTTTACTCTGGATCTTCGAAGGTTTCACTTCTTATTATGATGATCTGATCCTGCTGCGTAGTGGTGTGATTAATCAAGAATCTTACCTGGCTTTGCTGAAAGCGCAGATTGACCGTTACCTGCAAAATCCGGGACGTTTTGTTCAAACGGTTGCTGAGTCCAGCTTTGATGCCTGGGTGAAATTTTACCGTCAGGATGAAAACTCGAATAATGCTGGCACCAGCTATTACAACAAAGGTTGTCTGGTCGCGCTGTGTCTGGACTTAGGTCTGCGTTTGCGTGGTTCAAGTCTGGATGCCTTGATGCGCAAGCTGTATGACAATGCGCAAAATGGGATTCAGGTCAATGAACGTACTATCTTTGACCTATGTCAGGAATTGACTGGAGACAATTGGTTAGAACAGATCAACCATCTGATCAATACGACTGAAGAACTACCGCTGGATCAGTTGCTGCCAGAGTTCGGTTTGAAATACACCCTGAAAAATGACAAGTCACTGCCATTTGGCCTGAAACTGGCGGATAAGCCTGAAGGTGTGCAAATTCAGTCTGCACGTCGAGATGGTAACGGTGCGAAAGCTGGCTTGTCTGCCAATGATGTGATCATTGCCATTGATGGTTTGAAAGCAACCACCAAGCTGCTGGAAAAATATGCCAGAGAGCAGGGTGCATATACCGTACATGCTTTCCGTCGCGACGAGTTAATGACTTTCGAAGTCCAAGCTGCGGGTTCTGAGCTGACCGAGGTTGAATTAACCGTAGAAAATCAGGATAGTATAAATAAGTGGTTGAAAGCCTAATCTAAAAAATCAAAAAGGATGCTTCGGCATCCTTTTTTTTGTGCCCTAATTTAGGTATCATTCATCGTCTCGCACACTTATTTATCTCCAAATCTGCATAAATAATCATATTTATATGCAACTTGCACATAAATAGTGGGCAGGGTGTGTCAATTATTTAAAGGGTATAAGTGGCATCGCTCTTGCAGACAGGCAATATATGTAAAAATGCAGAGAGAAAACGATGAATACACATGATGAAAGTCCACTAACAGAAACACCGGACTCTCAACGAAAAGGGTTTTTTCCTATTGCTTTGGTGTTATTCAGCTTTACCTTTTTTACAGCAACCATGTTTGCTGGTGGAAAAATAGGTGTTGCATTCGACTTTATTAACATTCTCTGGATTACCGTAATTGGGAATGTATTATTAGGTTTATATGCAGCATCCCTTGGATTGATCTCGGCCCGCAGCGGTTTAAATACCGTTTTGATGGGCCGTTTTTGTTTTGGCAACCTGGGCAGTAAATTATCCGATTTTCTGCTGGGATTTGCCGAATTAGGGTGGTACGCGTGGGGAACTGCGACATTGGCCATTTCCCTCACCAAGATTGTCGGGATTCCAGAAGGCTGGAATATCCCTCTGATGGTGCTGTTCGGCTTTGGCTTCTCGATTACTGCCATTGTTGGCTTTAAAGGTCTGGAATGGCTGTCGCGTATTTCCATTCCCTTAATGTTCCTATTATTGGTGGTGTCGATTTATCTGGCAACCAGACATATTGGTGGATGGACAGGCCTAACCAGTGCAGTACCAACCGAAAAAATGACTTTTGCCACCGCGATTACCATGGTTTTTGGTACCTTTGCCAGTGGTGCAACCCAAATTACCAACTGGACCCGCATGGCAAAAAGCAGCCGTGTCGCGATTTGGGCCTGCCTAGTAAGCTTTGTAATCGGCAATGGCTTGATGGTGCTGGCAGGTGCGTGGATGGCAATCGTGTATCAACAAGCAGATATTGTAGAAGTGCTGATTCTGCAAGGTCTATCTCTCGCAGCGATTATCATGTTGTGTCTGAACCTGTGGACGATTCAGGGTCCAACCATTTACAACGTATCTGCAGCAGCTTGCCACTTGGTGCGTACGGAGCACCGTAAAACCATGGTGCTGGCATCAGCTTCAATCGGGATCGTGCTGGCGGTACTCGGTATGTATGAACTGCTGATTCCATTCCTGCTGTTGCTCGGTGCCATCATTCCACCTGTGGGCGGCGTGATCATGGCGGATTACTGGGTACGTTATAAAGGCAAATATCCACTGTTGTCTCAAGCTCACTTGCCGAACTTTAACTGGATTGGTTTGACTGCATATGCAGTCGGTGCGATCTGTGCCTATGTATCACCTTGGATTGCGCCAATTGTCGGGATCGCCGTAGCGTTTGTGGTGTATAGCGTTTTGCTGGCAGTTTTCCCGGTAAAACAGTCACAGTTGAAAGAGGCTTAACAGCATGAGTATGACTGTTCAGGATATTCTGGATTTACCGCAATTACAGCAAATGCAGTTGCGGGCGGGCAACGACCATGTGCAACGGTTGGTGCGCTGGTTCTATGTTGCCGAAAATGAAGGGATTGCTGAATGGATCACCGGTGGTGAGCTGATCTTTGTCGGCGTGAATTACATCCGGGGTGAAACCAACTTGTTGGCGTTGCTGGATCAGGCGAAACAGCGTGATGCGGCAGCCATGGTGATTCTGACCGGCCCGGATTTTATCCAGCATATTCCTGACAGTGTCATCGCCAAAGCTGATGCGCTGGGATTGCCACTGATTGAACAGCCGTATAGCCTGAGAATGGTCGAGGTGACGCATGTTATTGGTACGCGTCTGGTGGAATCAGCCCAAACCCAAAAATCAGCCGAAGATGTATTGATGCAATTGTTGATGGGCGATTATCCATCTCTGGATATCATCAATATGCGGGCCAAACAGCTGAATTTACCTGTGCTTGGGCGACATGTAGTTGTAGTGTTGAAGCTGCATCACCTTCAGCAGATTTTCCATCCTGAAGTAAATGGTGCTGAGAGTTTTCATCTGCCAGAAGCACAGTATTTTCAGATCAAGCAGGATTGTTATAACCAGCTGGAACAATGGCGTAAACAGCACCAACAAGTTTTTCCGGTGATCCGGCAGGGTGACCAGTTTAATATGGTGCTGTCCGTTGCTGAACATGATCTGGAATACTGGCAGGCATTATTGTCCGAGCTGATCCAGCAACTAAACTGTCATAGCATGAATGACGAATACAAGATTTTTGCTGGTTTATCCAATGAAGTGAATTCTGCATCTGCATTTCAGCGCGGGTTCTGGGAAGCCTGTCATGCGCAGGAAATCGCAGCAGATCTCAATACGGAAACAGGTTTAAGCTTGTACCGTGATCTGGGCCTGCTAAAACTGCTCAAGGCCATTCCCAACAAAATCTTGTTGCAGCAATTCATGCAGGACAACATCGGTATGCTGGTCGATACCGATCGCAAACATCCTTATGTATTGCTAGAAACGCTGGATGCCTGGCTGAAAGAAAATGGCAACCTGATGGCGACAGCACAGCGCCTGGGAATTCACCGCAATACCCTGAATCAACGTATTCAAAAAATTGAAAGCCTGACCGGGCAATCTTTAACTTCTGCCAACTTTAGATTAAATGCCGCTGTGGCATTGCTGATCTGGCAAATGACTCATAAATAACGAGACTCTCCTATGAAAGTAATTAATGCCATTTTGCGTGGTAAAGAAGGTCTATTTTCCCTGACCTATAACAATGGTGTATTTGAAGCAATTGAAAAACAGGCAGGTGTGATCCAAGCTGAAGCCTCTGCCGAGATCATTGATGCTGCACAGCAAATGGTGATGGCCCCCCTGATCGAGCCACATATTCATTTAGATGCGGTACTAACAGCTGGCGAACCTGAATGGAATATGTCAGGTACCTTATTTGAAGGTATTGAACGTTGGGGCCAACGTAAAGAAACTATTACTCAAGAAGATACCAAACAGCGTGCGAAAAAGACCGTAGATATGTTAGTGGCACATGGTATTCAGCATGTGCGTACCCATGTCGATGTGACTGATCCTGAACTGACCGCATTACATGCCATGCTGGAAGTCAAAGAAGAGATTAAGGACAAGGTGAATCTGCAGATCGTGGCATTTCCGCAAGAGGGGATTGAATCCTATAACAATGGTCGTGGCCTGATGGAAGAAGCGATCAAGCTGGGTGCTGACGTAGTGGGTGGTATTCCACACTTTGAATATACTCGTGAAAAAGGTGTCAGCTCTGTTCATTTCCTGATGGATCTGGCAGAAAAATATGACCGCCTGGTGGATGTGCACTGTGATGAGATTGATGACCCTGCATCGCGCTTCCTGGAGGTATTAGCAGATGAAGCACGTGTACGTGGCATGGGCGAGCGCGTAACAGCCAGCCATACCACTGCAATGGGTTCTTATGACAATGCCTACTGTTACAAGCTGTTCCGTTTGCTGAAACGTTCTAAGATCAATTTTATTTCTTGCCCAACTGAAAGCATCCATTTACAAGGCCGTTTCGATACCTATCCAAAACGCCGTGGTGTGACCCGTGCTGCTGAAATTGATCGTGCTGGCATGAATATCAGTTTTGCACAGGATTCCATTCGTGATCCATGGTATCCAATTGGCAATGGCAACATCATTCGTGTCTTAGATGCTGCACTGCACATCTGTCATATGCTCGGTTATGAAGACCTGCAACGTTGTCTGGACTTTGTATCTGATAACTCAGCGAAAACCCTGTGTCTGGGTGATCAATACGGTATTGAAGTTGGACGTCCCGCAAGCTTTATTATTATGCCTGCACAGAAGGATTATGACGTGGTTGCCAACCAAGCTAAAGCAATCTTAAGCGTGAAAAATGGTAAGGTGATTATGCGCCGTCAAACTGAACAGGTTGAGCTATTTACTTAATTTATGTTTTCAAGACATAAAAACCGGTGTTGAGACACCGGTTTTTATTGCAGATCATGATGAAAATTCTATTTCACTATTGTCCGGGAAGTCCCACGGAACTCAGCCACGATCTGGTCTTTTTGGTTAATGATCTGAATGTCATAGATGCCACTGCGACCGCTGCTGGCTTTGTGTTCTGCAATGGCAATCAGTGTATCACCGAGTAATGCAGGTTTAAGGTAATGAATACCACAATGTTGACCCACAGCCGGATGTTCACCAGTATTGCAGGCAATCGCAAAGGCTGCATCAGCCAGTGCAAAAATTACTGCGCCGTTACAGGTTTGATGACCTTGTAAATGCTGTTCGGTCACTTTTAGTTCAATCTTGGCGTGATTATGGCTATAGGAAACCAGATGTGCACCAAGGTACTGAATCAAACGATCTTGATTAAACATGTGATTGACTTGCTGATCCATTGCAATACTCCTTTTTAGATACGTTTTTATTTTTGAATATTAATTATGTGAATCATAAATAACATTATGAAAGGGGAAAGACAAGTGAAAGTTCTATATGGTGAATTTGCATGTAGAAGGAAAAGAATGTAAAACCAATATATAATTAACTGCTTTTTATTAGAAAAAATGAATCAAAGAAGTTTAGTATGGGGAATCGGAATTACAGTTGCATGGCTGGTTGTAATTTTTCTATTTTGGTTTTTTGGCGATTTAAAAAGTCCAACATCTTTAAATGAATTAGGTGATTTTCTTGCTGGGATCATTGCACCTATCGCTTTCTTTGGGCTAATTTTAGGCTATGTACAGCAGGGTAGGCAGTTAGAGCAAAATACAAAAGCATTGGAACAACAAGAAAAAGCATTACAACTTCAGATTGATGAGATGAGGGAGAGCGTTAAGCAACAAAAGACGTTAATTGCAGAGCAAAAGAAATATTATCGAGCTCTTGAAGAAGCCGTAAGACCTATTTTAGTAGTCCGTAATCCTAAAATTAGACTAAAAACACACCTGATAGATGCATCTGACGCACATATAGAATATAAAGATGCGCCCTTAATGCAATTTAGTTTATTTAATGATGGGAAGGATAAAGCAATTTTTATAGAAATTTATGGAGGTATTATTAATAAACAATTCATTCAAAGGTTAAATAGAATCAATGATTTCACAAGTTAATGGATAGCTACCTATTTAACAGATGAAGAAATTTCATATCTATATGAAATAAAATTTGCGGATTATCAAATTTTAATTAAATTTGAGGATATATACGGTAATGTATTTAAAAACGAACATATTAGACCTCTTTCATAAGTCATTTTTCACTCAGTTCCAAATTATAGATTCCCGCAATTAAATTGAATCTTAAGCCCAGTCTTTGTAAGCATCCGGCTAACACAGCCTTACCAAGCGATCCTATAAGCCTTAATTTAGTTCCCACCTAAAAACAAGTGGGGACTTAATCCATGAACATGGATATATATTCAGCAACACCTCCTGTTGCTAAAAAACGCAGAACATACAGCAAAGAATTCAAACTCAGTATTGTCAATGCCTGTAAAAATCCTAATACCTCGATCGCTTCGGTCGCACTGCAACATAGTATTAATGCCAACCTTGTCAGTCGTTGGATCAGGATCTTCAGCCATCATGAGGGTGCCGTACAGGATCCTACTCATGTGAATCCAGCATTTATTGCTTTGCCTTACACTGCTGCAATCAGCCAACCTATTGATGAGAGGATCACGTTGTGTATCACCGTGCCTCATACGAATAATGATATTCAGCTAAAATGGCAGACATCAGAAATACCTGCCTTGGCAGAATTACTCAAGGCACTTGCAACATGATCCGCATTGATGAAATCTGGTTGTCTACTCAGCCCATGGACATGCGTGCAGGTATGGATACGACCATGGCTCAGGTGGTGAGAGCCTTTGGCTACATCAAACCGCATTGTGCTTACCTGTTCTGTAATAAACGTGGCCATCGCATGAAAGTACTGGTACATGATGGACTGGGCATCTGGCTGTGTGCCCGGCGGCTGGAACAGGGCAAATTTCACTGGGCTCAAGTTCACCAAGGTGAAACCGTGGCCCTCAGCCCGGAACAGTTACAGGCACTGATCCAAAGTTTGCCCTGGCAGCGCATTGGACGACAGCAGGTGGTGACGATGCTCTAAACTAGGTTGGTCCACTCTGCTATTCTCCAAACGTTCTATTTCATTCTTCTCATGACCTCAGGCATACTGCGGTCATGAATACGCTGCCTGACTTAAGCCAACTGACCCATGAACAACTGCTGGAATTCACCAGGCAGTTGGCGATGCAGCATCAGTCTCTGGCACAATCAAATCAAGAATTAGAAAAATCAAACCAGCAATTAGATGCCAGAGTTCAACATCTTGAAGTCACCAATCAGCAATTAGATTCTAAAGTTCAACATCTTTCTATTCTCAATCAAAAATACGAGCATGAACTCGCACTATTTAAACAGCACAAATTCGGCAGTAAAAACGAACATCTCACTGCAAAACAAATCCACCTGTGGGATGAAGCGGTTGAAGAAGATATTGCCGCGGTTGATCTAGAACTGGAACGGCTAAATGCAGATAAAACCAATGCAGCGACACAGAAAGCCAAAACCAATAAACCTAAACGTCGACCACTGCCAGATCATCTACACACCATCCGTATTGAGCATGAACCTGCATCAACCCAATGTGCTTGTGGCTGCCAACTCCGTCGTATCGGCGAAGATATCAGTGAAAAACTGCATTTCAGACCGGCACAGTTCTATAAGGAACAGCATGTGCGTGGTAAATGGGTCTGTGATCAGTGTGACACTCTGACTCAGCAAGCGATGCCCGCCTATGTGATTGATAAAGGCATTGCTTCACCTGAATTGCTCAGCCATGTGCTGGTATCGAAGTATGCCGATCATTTGCCGCTGTACCGTCAACGTCTGATCTATCAGCGGGCGGGAATCGAACTTTCTAGATCAACTTTATCTGACTGGATAGGTCGCTGCGGTGTAGAACTGGAACCTCTGGCCAATGCCTTAAAAGAGGTGGTGCTGCAACAGCAGGTGCTGCATGCAGATGAAACACCGGTCACCATCATGCGGATGGGTGAGAATAATAAAAAACCGAAGAAAGGTTATGTCTGGGCCTATGCCACTACACAGTACAATCCAGTTCAGGCGGTGATCTATGACTTTCAGGATAGTCGTTCAGGCCAGCATGCTGAAGAGTTCTTGAAAGGCTGGCAGGGCTATCTAGTCTGTGATGATTACAGTGGTTATAAAGCACGTTTTAAATCAGGCCAAGTGATTGAGGTGGGCTGCATGGCCCATGCACGTCGTAAATTCCATGAACTGCATGTAACTGGGAAAAGTCAGGTTGCTGAACAGGCATTAGTGCTGATTCAGAAACTGTATGCCATAGAAGCAGAACTCAGGAAAAAGACCGATGGTACAGCGGAAGACCGCCGCGAATACCGACAACAGCATAGTCAACCAGTGATGCAACAACTATATGAATGGCTCAACCAACATCATCTGACAGTGCCATCGAGTTCTCCCACCGCCAAGGCCATCAATTACACTCTGAAGCGTTGGCCAGCTTTAAGCCGCTATCTGGATGATGGCAATCTACCTATTTGCAATAATTGGGTCGAGAATCAAATGCGTCCCTGGGCGTTGGGGCGCAAGAACTGGCTGTTTGCAGGTTCGCTGCGCAGCGGCCAGCGAGCGGCGAATATCATGACTTTAATCCAGTCAGCAAAGCTGAATGGCTTGGATCCGTATGCCTATTTAAGTGATGTGCTGAAAAGGCTGCCGACACATAAAGTGACCCAGATTGAAGAGTTACTGCCACACTGCTGGAAACCTAAATCGAATTAAAAATTGGTATGGGATTCAGCGGACGCTTACCAGTCTTTTGCCACGGTTACGATATCGCTCAGCGAGAATTTTGAAGGTTTTCAAACTGCCAAATACATGCTCAATACCAATTCTTCTTTTATTAGACCTCTTGCGAAAGTCGTTATTGCAAGTTCATCCGGTTTACCAGTGCAGCGATTAAGTTAATGCGTAAACCGAATCTTTTTCGTCTATTTCGATAGCGTTCACTTAGTATTCTAAATCTTTTCAATTGACTATTAATATGTTCGATTACAACTCGTATTTTTCCAATCATTTTATTGTAATTTTTCTCAGCATCAAATAAGGGGAAATTCTTCTTTTTCTTTATTGGCATCAATAACTTAAAGCCATCTTGCTCTAACCCATAGTACCCTAAATCGGTCATAACATAGTCACAATGTTTGAATTTCTTAACTGTTTTTCTTGCCAATTTAATATCATGCTGACTGCCAGACGATATATCTACTCCTATGATTTGTTTGCTCTTCGGATGATAGATCACTTGGGCTTTTAACGTATGTTTCTTCTTTTTACCACTGTAAAACTTACTCTGATTTTTTTTTCGGGCGTTCTATTGAACATTCTGTCGCATCAATAATTACCCAGTTAAATTGTTCGTCTGCTGTGGTAATGCTTCGTTTTGGCAGGGTAAAACGTCTTGATTTCATTAATGCATCTTCAACCTTTTTAATAGTTCGATTCACATTACTTTCAGCGATATGGTAATTTGCAGCCAATTCCAATTGAGTGCTGTAATTCCGTAAGTAATTGAGTGTTAATAATAATTGATCCTCTATAGCTAAAGTATGAGGACGCCCAGATTTCTTTTTAAGTGATTCTGCTTCTTTTAAAACTTCGACCATTTCACTAAAAACTGGTCGAGGTACACCAACCAAGCGCTTGAATTCAGAATCTGAAAAACGGTTTAATTTCTGATATTTCATGAAATCTATATTGAGGTAGTTTTTACTTTCGCAAGAGGTCTATTGATTTCCTGATTATAAATTTTGAGTTCAGGATCTAGTTTGCTGCGCTTCTTTGCTTTTAATGGCAACAAGCTATTTGGATACACTGTATAAATTCCCTGATAACCCTTATCTGCAAGGATAAAGGCACCTTCAGGAATCTGATTCAAGTTACGTTTGAAGAGCTCGAAATCATGTACGGCACCGTGGCTGGTACATAAACTCAGGATTTTTTAAGTTTGATAATGAATGATGGCCTGTACTTTGAATGGGCTTTGTTGCATAAATATGTAAGCATCTGATTTAAATAAATTTAATTTTGGATCAAAAAATAATCAAAACTTCTAAAATCATATAGTTATGAAATCTTTGTGTAACAAAGCCCTTTGAATGTATGAGCCTTCTTCTTACCACTATAGCTTTTCTTCTGTTTTTTTAGGCCTTTGGATTGGAATTTCTGTGGCATCTACAATAACCACATTCCAGTCAATGCCTTCGCCTTCAGGCAAATGCTTTGGTAGATTGAATAAATTGGACTTGATCAGGCAGTCCTCTACATGACGGACAATTCTTGAAGCAGTGGGTTCTGACACGCCATAACTTGTTGCGACATGGAATAATGTTCGATATTCGCGCCAATAACTTAAGCATAGAAGAATCTGATCCTCTATGCTCAATTTAGGTGGTCTACCTTTCGCAGGAATATGCTTTTGCAACTCCTCAACCATTAAATCAAAGGTTGACCATGAGATGCCGGTGTACCGCTTGAACTGTGTTTCAGAAAGCTTCTTTGAATCGATGTATTTCATCCGCAAATTATGCATGAATATTTAAAATTCTTTGGTACAAATAATCAACAATAGATTGTTCGTTTTTTGATTTATGAAAGAGGCCTATTCTTAATATTCAACTTCAAGATAATACAAGCGCTCCTATCGCAAAGATAGAATCCTTATAACTAACTTCCTCGATATGTCGAGTAACCATAAGAACTCAACAACAGCGGAATATGATAATGGTCCAAAGTGCCATCAATTACAAAGACTACCGGAATTTCTGGGAAGAACGTCCGTTGATTATTTGCCTTAAACCAATCCCCAGTTTTAAACGTTATCTTGTAAACACCTTTCTGTAATGCAGTCTCTTTAGGATAAAGCTCCTTTACACGGCCATCCTTATCTGTTTTGGCTTCATTCAGTTTGACCCATTTCTCACCTTGTTGAGCTTCTAAAATCACAGCCACATTGGCAGAAGGTAAGCCAGTTTCCTGATTCAATACATGAACACTTAAAGGATTAGCAAAGCTAAAAGTAGGAAGCATAGTTGCAGCTAAAGTTAAAATTATTTTTTTCATGAGACTCATCGCAAAATGAATACTTGGTATTATTCTAATCAATTGAAAAATAAAAACGATTTAATTTATGTAATAAAAAGGGCGCTGTAGCACCCTTTAAGGAATCATCGAATTAGCGAGGACGACGGCCCCGGCTCTTGGTATTTGGACGGGTGGTACCATTGGTTTTGCGACGTGGTTTTTCACCTTCTTCCATTTGCCAGATCCGTGGAGTACCTGATTTTTTCTTGGTACCGTCTTTATTCACCTTCTTGTTGATTGGTTTGCCTCCAGTGCCGCCTGGCTTTTTCACATAAGAACGTGAGCGATATGGCTGTTCTTCAGGCACATCTTTAAAGTCTGGATACAGTAAAGGTTCAATCTCTTTGGTTTCACCTGGTTGCAGACCAAGTTGAACCAGATCAATCGAACCGATTTTGGTACGGATCAGACGCAAAGTTGGAAAACCCACTGCTGCTGTCATACGACGTACCTGACGGTTACGGCCTTCACAGATCGAGATTTCTACCCAAGATGTCGGCACGGATGCACGGTAACGTACCGGAGGATCACGATCCCATAGCCATTCTGGTTGCTGAACTTTGATGGCTTTCGCTGGCAAGGTGATGCCATCTTTCAGCTCAACACCTTTACGCAGTTGTTCCAGTGCTTCTTCAGTGACATCTCCATCGACCTGAACCAGATAGGTTTTGAATTTTTTATTGGCAGGATTGGTGATGAACTGGTTTAAGCCACCATGATCAGTCAGGAATACCAAACCTTCTGAGTCCATATCGAGACGACCCGCCAGACGTAAGGTAGGATCATCAACGAAATCAGACATCGTCATGTGGGCTTCGTCTTTACGAAACTGGGAGAGGACGCCATATGGTTTATTTAGAATGACGATTTTCATAGGAAAAAACTTCTATAAATACAAAATAAAATGAGCAGATTTCTTCTGGCGGGGAAAGGTCGTGATCTCCCAGTGAAATCTAAAAGGGTGAATTTATAGGTTGCTATTATGCGGGAAGATGACCTGAAAATGTTGTGAATCTCAAATTATTTTTAATAGCCTAAACAGATATAACCATAAAATTATCACACTATTGATCATTTATCTGCTTTTTCAAAGTAAGTGAATCAATGTTTTATCTTGTCCATAATTAAACGAAATAGCTCCGCCTGAAAGATCGCATCTTGTAGCGCATTATGATTGCCACGCGATTCAGGGTTTAAAACCTCAATCATATTTTTTGCTCGGGTTTCCAGCCAGGTACTTCCAAAAGCACCCAAGTACATGGACTTAAGGTCCAGAGCCGCTACACCGAATGGATTATTACCGGTATATTTATGAAAATAATAATTCATAAATGACCAGTCAAAACTGGCATTTAATCCCACAAAGATCGGTGTTTCGGATTTTAAAAGATTTTCTTTTAGCCATTGGGTGCAATTCTGCATGGCTGTTGCTGGCTCAAGACCGGTCTTTGCCAATTCCTCTAGATCAAATCCTGCAACTTCTAAGGCTTTAGGATTGAACTTAAACGAGACAGGTTGTAATTCACAATAAAACTGAACTTCAGGTTGATCAATCCGGCACATGCCAAACGAGAGCATGTCATATTCGCCCGGAATTGGACCAGAGGCTTCAATATCAACAGAGATAAAAACTTCTTTTTTCATACGTGTTCTTTTCAAGCGGAATCAAGACGGGATTGACTTTATTATGGGGGAGAGGAACTCCGCCATCCATCTAAGAATTTTTACCCGATTTGATTATTTCTTGATTTATTTTTGATCAATAAATTAGTATCTTAAACGCTTAATAATAAAGAAGAGATCTTATGAAAAAATTAATTTTAGCCGGGGTAATTGGGGTCATTTCTGTAACTTCACAGGCAAATTCACCTGCTTATGGGTATCAAAGCAAACCATATAATATTGGTGTGGCAGTGGGCTATTCAGGCTTTAATATGAAGTCACATGACTGGTTCGAAGACGAGAGCTTTAATGGTGCATTTGTAAACCTGGAATATCATAGTCATCCGAGAGCCAGTATCTGGGCTGAATATAGCTACATGAAAGATGAATTCTGGGCGAGTGAAGGTACAGTCGGATATAAATACAAATTTTATGAGAACAATGACCTTTATACTGCCGGCTCTTTAGGTGTGGGTTATGCCTATATGGAAGATAAGGATACTGATCCAGATCTAGGCAAAACCAAGGTCGAACTAAAATATATCACGGTACCTGTTAATGCCGAGTTGGGTTTTAAGCCATCTGCACAAGTCGATCTATTTGGCACATTAGGCTATAAGTGGCTATATAACCGCAAAACCCGTATCTGTATTGATGGAGACTGTGCAGCAGGAAAACTGCATGCAGTTGATCTGGATGGTTTAATTTATAAGCTGGGTGTTCGCTATAATTTTTAGAGTTTTGAATCCCTGAGACATTCTTGAAGTATTGCGATATCTAATTTTCAACAACAGGAAGATTTTTCTTCCTGTTTTTTCATGTAAAAACATGTAGTTTTCGTAACCGAGTAAATGAATTATTCATATTAAAGTCATTCCTTTAAGATTTCATTTTTTACATTCACGTATTTTGATACAGCTCTTAGATTGGAATATTTAAAAGACCAGCTAGAGTAAGTCATACGATCTTGTGTAATAGAGAAAAGTCTCTCAGGAGTTGGTATGGCTAGATCTCAGTCAAAACATAAGCAAGTTCAGCAAAAGGACAAGAAGGAGTCTATGCAGGACGAAGAACAACAGCAACAGCAACAACCGCAAAAATCTAAACCATCACGGGCAAAAAAACGTAAATAGTCCCTAATAGGAATACCAGGTATTTAGACAAAGCCCTCGATCGAGGGTTTTGTTGTTTATACGGAATCTGAATGTTCAAATAATCGCGAAGAAAAATTACAAGAACAGGACGTGAGTCTAAACCGAATTGCATAAGATCATTTAAAGCAGAAAAGCAAATGAGAATAAGTAGTGCAGCATCTGACGGTTTCCTTATTATTAATCTCTATCTTGGTTAGTCTGACTGGCTGTGAACCACCACCATCGGGGCAGGCTGCGGGTTGGAAAAGCCCTTATTTATACTGGCAGTTGAGGAAAGATCCATTATCCCAACCCTTAACTATTCCAGTAGAAGGTGTGAAGCAAAGACAGCTCAACGACACTTGGGGTGCTGCACGGAGTGAAGGGCGGCAACATGAGGGAATTGATATTTTTGCCAAACACGGTACGCCTGTACTGAGTGCCACTAACGGCATCGTCAGGAAGATTGGCACCAATAATTTAGGTGGTAAAGTGATCTGGATTACCGGGCCTGAACTTACTAATCATTACTATGCCCATCTGGAGGATTATGCCGAGCATATTCAGGAAGGTGACTGGGTCGAAGCGGGTGAAGTGATTGCCTATGTTGGAAATACCGGGAATGCTAAAACCACGCCACCGCATCTGCACTATGGTATTTATTTGAGCGGGAAAGGTGCAGCCAATCCCTATCCTTATCTAAAAGCTGAAGAATTAAAATAAAGCGGCTATGTAAGATAAATGTAAAAGAACACAATTCAAGCAATGAAAAGCATAAAATAAAGCATCTCCCGCTTTTACGAACTTTATGAGCATTGCTTATCGGCCAGATATTGATGGGCTGCGTGCCATTGCAGTATCACTGGTCATTTTCAACCATTTAGGCTGGTCACTGTTTTCCGGCGGCTATATTGGTGTTGATATCTTCTTTGTTATTTCCGGCTATTTGATTACCACGATTCTGACGCGTGATATGCAATCACAACAGTTTTCCGTGGCACGATTTTATAAAAAGCGTGTTGTGCGTTTGGCTCCCGCTTATTTCACTGTCCTGACTATGGTTAGCTTGATCGCCTGGCAGGTGATGTTCCCAGGCGAACTGACCGAATATTTTAAAAGCATCATGTATGCCACAGTTCTGATGGCCAACCTGTATATGCGTAATGAGGTAGGGGATTACTTTAGCCCGAATGTGGAAAATGTACCGCTGCTGCATTTATGGTCTTTGGGGGTAGAGGAACAGTTTTATATTTTCTGGCCCTTAATCTTATGGCTGTTTTTAAGCAAAGCCTCACGCAAATATCTTTGGCTATTAATCAGTACGCTTATTATTGCTTTACTGTTCTATGCCCAGTATCGACTGGCTGAAAATTCAGCCAAAGCCTATTACAGTATGCCGGTACGGGCATTTGAACTATTGATCGGGACATTAATCACCTGTCTGCCACAGCTGAAATTACCGAAAAGATTATTACAGGTTTTGATCTGGCTTGGGGTCATAGTTCTTTTCACAGTAGCTATATATTTTGATGAGCAAACGCCATTTCCCGGACTGATGGCACTGATTCCATGCCTAGCCACAGCAGTGATTATTTATCTGGGACAATCGCTTCCTGCAACCAATATCCTGTTGAGCAATCAATTGAGTACCTGGATCGGGAAGATTTCATATCCGCTCTATCTGTGGCACTGGCCGATCATTGTATTGTTCGGCATTTACATGTTGCCTTTAAATATGGAAAACCAGATCATCATTATCTTATTGTCAGTACTATTAGCATTTCTGACTTACCGGCTGGCAGAAAAACCGCTAAAACGGTTTGTGATGGCAGCCAATTACAAAGTGATAATTCTGGGCTTTCTGCTACCAGCAATTGGCTTTGTCAGTTTTGCCCAGATGGTGAAGCAGCATGAAGGTTTTCCAGAACGTTTTTCGCCGTCAGTGTATTCCCAACAAAAAGCTCTACATGCCTATGCGCATGTAATCCGTAGTAATTGTATGGACACAGCTCCTGAAACCTTACCGAAGGCACAAGATTGCGTATTGGGAGCACATAAAGAAGAGATTGATTTCCTGTTAATTGGTGACTCGCATGCCAATGCTTATACCGCCATGTTGGATGAATGGGCCAAAGATGCCAATTTACGTGGCTATGACATCGCGCAAAGCTCAACTTTCTATCTGCCTGGTGTGCAGCGTTTTGACCTAAAACAGAATCACTGGGATGAACTGAGCAAGTTCCAGCAGCGCAATGAAGCATTGACTAAGTATTTAGCAGAAAATCATTACCCGATGATCATTTTAGCTGGGTCTTATGCACCGTATTTTAGTGATGAAGTACGCTTAAAAGATGGTATACACCAAGACCAAAAAGAAATTTTTAAAGCAGGATTGATGAAGGCTTTGGAAATCACACATCAAGCTGCTGATCAGGTCGTTTTATTGAATGATGTGCCACGACTGGACTGGGAGGATGTTCCATCGGATTGTAATATCCGCAGTGAAATCTTGCATCGTCATGCTCAATGTACGGTTTCTCGAAAGAGTTATGAAATGCATCTCAAAGCTTTTAACCAGATTCTGATTGAAGCAAAACAGCAGTATCCAAATCTAAAAGTGATTGATCCGAACAAAGTAATCTGTGATGAAAAAGTCTGCCAGATCATGGTCAATCATGTACCTTTATACCGGTTGAAGGACGACAATCACATCAATGACCAAGGTTCACGCCAGCTCGGGATTGAATATCTGAAACGCTTTGGCAATCCATTAAAAGATATACAAGCTAAATAGAAGGCATAAAAAAACCGCGTTTAAAACGCGGTTTTTTTACATCGTATAAATTAACGCATTTTCGCCAGAAAACGGCCTAAACGGGTCAGTGCTTCACGCAGTTCATTTTCAGCTGGCAGGAATACCACGCGGAAGTGATCCGGGGTTGGCCAGTTAAAGCCGGTACCTTGAACCAATAACACTTTCTCGGCACGCAGCAGATCAAGCATCAGTTTCTCATCATCCTCAATCGGGTAGATTTCCGGATCAAGACGAGGGAAGCAGTACATCGCACCTTCTGGTTTGACACAGGTCACACCTGGAATGTCATTCAGCATTTCCCAGGCAATATTACGCTGTTCGTATAGACGACCACCTGGACGGATCAGGTCATTAATCGACTGGTAACCACCCAAGGCTGTTTGGATCGCGTATTGAGCCTGATGGTTGGCACACAGACGCATTGATGCCAGCATGTCCAGACCTTCGATGTAGTCGGTTGCGCGGGATTTATCACCGGTAATTGCCATCCAGCCAGAACGGTAACCGGCAATACGGTAGGCTTTCGAAAGACCGTTGAAAGACACACACAGATGATCACCTGCCAGTGAAGCCACAGACACATGCTCAATGCCGTCATAGATAATCTTGTCGTAGATTTCGTCCGCAAACAGGATCAGGTCATGTTTTTTCGCCAGATCCACGATTTGTTGCAATACATGACGTGGATAAACTGCACCCGTTGGGTTGTTCGGGTTGATGATCACGATCCCGCGGGTATTCGGGGTGATCTTGCTTTCCATATCCGCGATATCTGGATACCAGAAGTTTTCTTCATCACATTTATAGTGAATCGCAGTACCGCCTGACAGGTTTACAGCTGCTGTCCACAGTGGATAGTCCGGCATTGGAATCAGCATTTCATCGCCGTCATCGAGCAGACCCTGCATTGCCATCACGATTAGTTCAGATACGCCATTACCCACATACACATCATTGACATGCATATTGAGAATGCCTTTCTGCTGATAATACTGACAGATCGCCTTACGCGCCGGGAAAATACCTTTAGAGTCGGTATAACCAATTGCATTTGGCAGGTTCAGTGCCACATCATTAATGATTTCTTGCGGTGCTTCAAAGCCGAATGGAGCAGGGTTACCAATATTTAGTTTGATAATCTTATGTCCGGCTTCCTCCATCTCGTTGGCCGCTCGTAACACAGGTCCGCGAATGTCGTAGCATACATGCTCAAGCTTAGACGATTTCTTGATTTCGCGACGGTTTTGGAGAGTGTTCGGCATTTTGATGTTCCCAGTAGGCGTGGAGGTCACTTTTGCATAACGATATAAATAGCTTTTAAATGTCTCAGTGGTGACTAGATCGAGATTATGTTCCTCTCGGAGTAATGCAACAATTTTTTCATGCGTAAATCCAAGCTGCTGATATTTTCTGATCACAGGCAACAGATTTTTAAAAATTACGCTTTTTTTTTGCGACATTTTTTAATCCTGAGAAAATTTAGTCCTAAGCCTACCACTAAAACAATCTTCAAAAAAGCATTTATTGGATAATTTGCTTACTTTTGTATTTTATTTTGCTTACTTTTTGCTTTTTAGTGGATTATATATCTTTTGTAAATTGTGAAATAAACACTAGAAAATTTAAAGTGAATCACGTAAATATAGGATTATCCTATTTTAAATAGAAAGATAGAAAGGGACGTATCATGGGAAAACTCAGTAAAACAGACAGAGAATGGCAAAGAGAGTTATCGCCGGAAGAGTTCCGTATCACTCGTCAAAAAGGGACTGAACCCGCATTCACCGGTAAGTACTGGAATACCAAGCAGGCAGGCACTTATGTCTGTCGCTGTTGTGGTACCCCTTTATTTTCGTCGGAAACCAAATATGACAGCGGCAGCGGCTGGCCAAGTTTTTACAAGGCAATTAATAGCGCTGCAATCGAAGAGCATACCGATACCTCGCATGGTATGGTGAGAACTGAAATTGTTTGTCATTATTGTGACGCACATTTGGGGCATGTGTTTCCGGATGGGCCACAGCCAACTGGACTACGCTACTGTGTGAACTCCGCTTCATTAGAATTAAAAACAGAAGAAAAAACCGATGAGGAAAATTATCCATGACCAACATATATCAGTTTGAAGCTGAATTGTTAGATGGAAAAATAAAACAATTTTCAGATTATGAGGGGAAGGTCTTATTGATCGTGAATACAGCCAGCAAGTGCGGTTTTACCCCGCAGTTTGCCGGACTGGAAAAACTATATGAGAAATATAAAGACCAGGGATTTGAGGTGCTCGGCTTTCCATGCAACCAGTTTGGGGGGCAGGATCCAGGCTCAAATGAGCAGATTGGAGCCTTCTGTCAGAAGAACTATGGGGTAACGTTCCCGATGTTCTCCAAGATTGATGTCAAAGGTCCGGAAGCGCATGCGATTTTCCGTTACCTGACCAATAATTCCAAAGGTGTTCTCGGCAATGGCATCAAATGGAACTTTACCAAGTTTCTGATTGGCCGTGATGGTAAAATTTTGAATCGTTTTGCCCCGACCACCAAGCCGGAACAGCTAGAAGCCGAGATCGAAAAAGCCCTATAATGACTTATATTTATGGCGGTCTTAAGGCCGCCTGATCTCATCTACCCACATATGGTCATGTCATTTCTACCAATATTCAAAAAATTGCTGTGTAGCTTAGCTATTGGACTATTAATTCCTTCTGTCTATGCACAAAGTGAAGCTGATCAAAAAGTCCAGCAGTTGCTGAATACACTCAAGCAGCCCGTGCCGACCTATACACCACCTAAGGTGGATAATGCGGTGCCTGCACATTTGCTCGCAAAGAAACAGCATTATGAAGTGACCTGGCTGAAAGAACCCTATCTAAAATTTACTGATGCTGAACTGCAGCGTGCCAAAACAGCCACCATCAAAATGACCGTGATTGCGCATAGTGGTCTGATTACGCAGGTGGAGATCATCAAAAGTTCAGGTCTGAAGGTGGTGGATGCCAAGATTAAGGATGCCGTGATGGCAGCTAAGCTGGAACCGATCCGCGGCGTGGACCAGAATCTGACCTATACCTTGCAGCATGACATTCCAATAAAAAATCCACTGTAGCAACAGTGGATTTTTTATATTAGTGTGATGTGATTAGAGAATCGATTTGAGTCGTTTAATCACTTCTTTACATTGTGCCAGATCAGCAACCAAGGCCAGGCGTACATGGTTTTCACCAGGATTGCCTTGTTCGGTATCGCGAGACAGGTAACGGCCAGGAAGTACCTTGATATGAGCCTGTTCCATCAAGCGTTTAGCAAACGCTTCGTCATTATCAACTTTCAGCCAGTAGTAGAAACCAGCATCCGGCTTTTTCAGTGGTAGCAGGTGACCAAGTTCTTTTTGAAACAGGTCAAACTTGGCACGGTATTGTACGCGGTTTTCTTCGACATGCGCTTCATCGTCCCAAGCGGCAATAGATGCCAGCTGATGTTGTACCGGCATTGCTGCACCGTGGTAAGTACGGTATTGCAGATACGGTTTTAACAGGCTTGCATCACCAGCGACGAAGCCTGAGCGCATACCTGGCAGGTTGGAACGTTTAGACAGTGAGTGGAAAACGATACAGTTTTTATAGTCATCACGGCCGATTTCAGCACAAACCTCTAGCAGGCCAGTTGGTGCTTCATCAAACCACAGTTCTGAATAACATTCGTCTGATGCAATCACAAAACCGTATTGGTCCGACAGCGCAATAAGTTTTTTAAACTGTTCTTTAGACAGCACTGCACCCGTTGGGTTACCCGGTGTGCAGACAAACAGTAATGCAGTTTTTTCCCAGACTTCTGCAGGAACCGCATCGAAGTCACCGAGATAGTTATTTTCTTCAGTACAGTTAATGAAGTATGGCTTCGCACCTGCAAGCAGGGTTGCACCTTCATAGATTTGATAGAACGGATTCGGCATCACCACATAAGGGGCATCTTCACGTTTAATCAGCGCTTGTACAAAAGAGAAAATCGCTTCACGGGTACCGGATACTGGCAACACGTTGCTATCTGCACTGATGCTGTTCAGCTTAAAGCGGCGAGTCAGCCAGTTGGCAATACTGCTACGTAACTCAGGCAGACCTTTCGAGTTTGGATAGGTCGACAGATGCTGAAAATTGTCGATAATCGCCTGTTTCACGAACTCAGGAGCCGGATGCTTTGGTTCCCCAATCGACAGGGGAATTAAAGGCAGATCCGCAGGCTTAATATCCGAAAAAAGTTTATTTAACTTTTCAAATGGATAAGGATGCAATAAAGACAAGCTAGAGTTCATGAATGAGTTACCGCGTTTTAATGTTTAGTGTTGACTACTGACCTGATGAGAGGCTTCATCCAGTGCAGCTTTCAGGGCTGCTGCAAATTCAGCGGATTCTTCAGGTGTCATAGGGTGACCATCTTTCTTGGTGACGAAGAAAATGTCCTCGGCACGTTCGCCCAGTGTGGCAATTTTAGCAGAATGGATATCCAGACCACGCATCATAAACAGACCACCGACTTTGGCAAGCAGGCCGGGCTGATCCAGCGTAGCGATTTCGACCATATTCTGGTTCAGCACTGGATTCAGGTTGATATCCACTGTATTTTCAATGTCAAAGTGACGCAGCAAGCGCGGAATACGGCGCTGCATCAGGCCAGGATATTTGTCAGATTGACTCAGGGCTGTTTTTAGCGATTCAATGACTTTACTTTCGCGCTCCGGATCGGTCAGCAAAGTACCGAAACGATCCAGCACCACATAAGTATCCAGGCTAAAGGCTTTGGCTGCCGTAATAATCCGTGCATCCTGTACGTCCAGATCCATACGGTCCAGAATCGCCACCGTGGTTGCAAACAGGTTTGGTTTGTCCTGAGTATAGATAAAGATCTGTACCGCATCCTGAGCGAATTTATGGTGGGCACGCATCAGCACCAGTGGTTCAGGGTTGTCCCCATGTTCCAGAATGGCACGGGTATGCCAGGCGATTTCATCTGCTGACTCTTTGACGAAGTAATCATCACCAAGTTCCTGCCAGACTTTCTCCACTTCCGCCAGTGAGAAATCTTGTACCAGCAATTCACTAGCAGCAAATTTGGTATCTTCGATCAGCATCTGATAATCCACTGGACGCCCCAGACCAGAACGAATCACGTCACGCGCGCTGGTGTATAGCTGACGCATGAGGGATGCACGCCAAGTATTCCAGAGTTTTGGATTGGTTGCATTGATATCGGCAACAGTCAGGGTATAGAGATAGTCCAGATGCTCCATGTCACCCATAAGTTCGGCGAATTCTTTCACTACATCCGGATCGGAAATGTCTTTCTTCTGCGAGGTCATCGACATCAGCAAGTGGTTCTGGATCAGCCAGGCGACCAGATTGCATTCACGTTCGGTAAAGCCATGCGCGCGGCAGAAATTAATCGCATCTTCAGCACCGAGTTCGCTGTGATCCCCACCACGACCTTTGGCAATGTCATGGAATAGCGCAGCCAGGAACACGATGTCACGACGGCCAAGACGCTGGAATACGGAACTTACGACCGGGAAATCACGGGCAAATTCAGGCTCTTTAAAGCGGTTCAGGTTGCGCAGTAACAGCAGGGTATGTGCATCAACGGTGTAGATATGGAACAGGTCATACTGCATCAGACCGATGATCTGACCAAAGGCCGGAATATAATTACCCAGCACGCCATAGCGTTTCATCGCCACTAGCGTTTCATACAGGCGGTAAGGCGAACGGATAATTGCCATAAACAGCGCCTGATGGGCTGGATTGTTACGATAATTGTGATCAATACGTTTAGCGGCCAGAATGAGCAGACGCAAGGTGCGGGCACGAATGCCTTCAATTTCCGGACGGTTTGCCAGTAGATAGAAGAGTTCTAGAATGGCAGCTGGGTTTTCCGAAAAGATTTTATGGTGCTGAACCGCCAGCTTGCCATCCACCAGCTTGAAGTTCTCGTTAATTTCTTCAATCTTGCGCTCATAGTTCGGCAAGCGTGGGGTAATCACCGATTCATTAAAATAGGCCAGCAGCATTTCATTCAGCGTTGATACCTGCTGGGCATTGCGGTAATAACGCTTCATGAACTGTTCGATTGGGTAGTTCGGTGATTGGCCTTCTTCACGCTCATAGCCAAATTTTGCTGCAATATCACGCTGATAGTCGAACAGCAGGCGGTTTTCATCGCGTTTGGTCATGCGATGTAAGTGATGGCGAATTTCCCAGAGGAAACTCTCAGCTTCTTCTAAGACTGTGAGTTCAAATTCGGAAATAAAACCGAGATGGACCAGATCGTAAATCCGGTTGACGCGGAAATGGCGTTTGGCAATCCAGCCGATCTGATTAATGTCACGCAGACCGCCCGGTGCATTTTTAATATCCGGTTCGAGATTGCTCTCGGTATTGTTGTGCTGAGCATAGCGTTTTTGCTGCTCTTCCATCTTGGCATCAAAGAAAGTCTTATCGGTCCAAGACTGTGACACGATACGGCGTGGCCATTTTGCCAGACCTTCATTGCCGGTAATCAGGCGAGCTTCAATTAGGGTAGTGGCAACCGTCAGGTCACTGCTGGCCTGATTCACACATTCACTGATGGTACGTACGCTGATACCCGGCTTGAAATTACCCACATCCCAAAGCGATGAAATGAAAGTGGAAATCAGCTGCTCCTGTTCTGAGGTAATCTCATCCTCAGACAGGATCATGATGTCAACATCGGAATAAGGCAGCATTTCACGGCGGCCGTAGCCACCGACCGCAAACAGGCCTAAATCAGTCTGATCAAGTCCGGCATGCTGCCACAGGAATTCAAGCGCTTCGTCAATCAGACTGGATCGGGTGCGAATAATGTTACGGATCGGTTCGCCATTTTCAAAATACTCCTGCAGCTGGTGTTCCACATCACTACGCCATTCATTGATGGCTTTAATGTCATGGATGCTTTTGGTGTAATTCAGCAATGGCAGGGTATTGATCATGAACAGTCGTCCGTTTTATTTCAGCTTACTTAGTTTTGGTTCACACTGACTTGTTGAGCCACCTGTTGTGCAAGTTCACGTGCCTGATCTGTGGTTTCAGCACGTGCAGTGGCCACACCCATCCGACGGCGTTTGAAACCTTCCGGTTTACCAAACAGGCGCAAGTCAGTGTTGCCGTCAGCTAAAGCAAGATTCAGGCCAGAATAAGACAGGTTCTTGTCATCTACACCAGCATAAATCACTGCGCTGGCTGCAACGCTATGACGAGCTGTATTGACTGGCAGACCCAGAATCGCACGCGCATGCAGTTCAAATTCGCTCTGGAATTGAGATGCCAAAGTCACCAGACCTGTGTCGTGTGGACGAGGTGATACTTCACTAAACCACACTTTGTCACCTTTGACAAAGAGTTCTACCCCAAAAATACCGCAACCGCCAAGCGCAGTGGTGACTTTATTGGCAATTCGTTTCGCTTCTTCCAATGCAGCCGGTGTCATTGGCTGTGGTTGCCAGCTTTCAACATAGTCACCGGAGTCCTGACGGTGGCCAATTGGGTCGCAGTAAGAGGTTTCGATTTCATCAGTTTTTGGATTTTTGGCACGAACCGTCAGCAGGGTAATTTCAAAATCAAAATCGATTTGTGATTCGACAATCACTTTACCCTGATTTACACGACCACCGGTTTGCGCATATTCCCAGGCAGCATCGACTTCTGCAAAGCTTTTTACGCGGGACTGGCCTTTACCAGAAGACGACATTACCGGTTTTACAAAGTTTGGATAACCAATGTCATCACAGGCTGCGCGGAAAGATTCGAGAGAATCGGCAAAACGGTAAGCTGAAGTTGGCAGGCCAAGTTCTTCCGCTGCCAGACGACGGATGCCTTCACGGTTCATGGTCAGGTTCACCGCTTTTGCAGAAGGAATCACACTGGCAATATTCTGCTCTTCAATTTCCACCAGTACCTGAGTCGCAATCGCCTCGATTTCCGGCACGATCAGGTTTGGCTGGACCTGATCAATCAGTTTACGCAGTTCTTCAGGATCCGCCATGTTCAAGGTATGCGACTGATGAGCAACCTGCATGGCTGGTGCATGGTCATAACGGTCAGCAGCATGGACTTCTACACCCAGACGTTGCAGGGAAATGACCACTTCCTTGCCCAGTTCGCCTGAACCCAGTAATAAAACCTTAAAGGCTGAAGCCTGTAATGGGGTACCAATCGTCACGCTCATGTAAATCATCCATGCTTGATTTTATAGGCTTTTAGCATAGCAGAACTCAATGCTTAGATAAGCCAAGTTTCATACAAAATTGTGATATTGGCCAACAGTTTTATTTATAAAGTTAATAGAAATTTAATACTTAAATCAGGCTGATTGCTGGATGACATCAGCTACAGGATTTAAATGATAAATCCGATTTTGCGGGTTTTGTGTTTCCATTTTAAGAATCTGCTCTGGACTTAAATCCAGCAAGCGTAGGAGTTTCATGGTTTGATAACGTTGCCAGCAGAGATATGGAAGGGCAAAAGGAAGGACAAAGCCAATGGTGAATAATCCAAGTCCTATAAGACAGAGTACTAAGGCATCTAGCATTACCTTACCTAACTGGAAATGACCAACAGAAAATGCTGCAAGGGAAAAGAAGAACATTAGCAGGGCAAATACAAAGCCAAATAGTTGTAGCGCATTCGGTAATATGCGCTGTTTTAAACTCCAATAACCAAAGAGCACATTCTGAGGATGTAAATGGACGATCTGCTGGGTTTGATTCAGCATGTACTTCGAGGAAATGACCCACAAAGTTCTGAGCATGGATAAAACATTCAAAATAACAGGCAGGCAAACTGCTACGTGAATATTGTAATGGTTCATCCCAGCGTTGATGAATAAAGATTTTCCCCTCAACAACCTGTTTTGGCTCGAACATATGAATGTCTCTATTTATTATTTTTCATTAAAAAAGGCCTATGTCTGAATGTAGCATAAGCCTTTTATATATTTATTTAATTTTTAAAAATGAATTGGTACATAAGTATAAATCAAACCATAAGTCAGTGCGGCAGTTAAGGTCGCCATGACAATGCGCTTGAACTTGAAATATAGAGCGGTAAGGACAATAAAGCCGGCCAGCATCGCCACGCTTTTATCTGGCGTTTCCAGTAAAGGTGGCAGGGTAGCGACCACCAGCATGGCACTAATGGCAGAAATCCCGATCGCACCCAAGGCAATTTTCAGCCATAGCGCACCACGTTTTTGTGTGCCTTGCTGCAATTTCTGAATCACAAAAAAAGGACCAAAACGGGAGGAGAAATTGGCAATCCCGACAATAATCCCGACCAGAATAATTTCTAAACTCATAGCTCTTCTCCCAGATACTCAGGATCGGGACGTTTCAACACATAATGCTTGAACAGCCCAGCCAGAATACCGGAACTGATACCAATAAAGATCGCCGCAGATAGGTCAACCATGTAGCAGGCTATTGCGGAAACGATAATGGTTACAGCCACGACAAAAGTATGTTTCTTTTCAAAGGCTGCCAGCAGGAAGCTCAGGAACAGGGCCGGCAACAGGAAGTCTAGTGCTGCCTGTAAAAATTGCGGTAAGTGACTGACTTGATCGGCAAATAATCCACCTAAGAATGAACCAGTGGCCCAAGATAGCCAGCTAAATAAACTCAGGCCCAGCATCCAGGATTCCGACCATTCCTGACGCCGTTGAGACAATTTGATCATACCAGAAGCAAATACTTCATCGGTCAGTCCCCAGGCCCAGATTGCAGTTTTTTTCAGATTGAGACGATCCTGAATCAGGTTTTGTAAGGCTGGGCCATAAAGCAGATGACGGATATCGAGTGCAATCACGGTGAGTGCGGTCATCCAGATAGACGTACCGCTACCAAGCAAAGCCACGACCAGAAACTGGCTGGCACCAGCATACATGGAACAGGAGAGAAATAAAGCTTCCCAGGCACTAAAGCCAAACTGGGTTGCAGAAACCCCAAAAGCAAAAGATACGGGCAAGTAAGTAAAAATAATCGCTTGGCTGTCTTTGGCGCCTTGCCAAAAACTGGCTGGTTTTACAGCGTGTTGGTTAAATTCGGACACAGCACACCTTGATGGGAGAGTTGAACAAGGGGTCAAATGGTAATTGAGTATTGTACGTGAATTTACTAGCATAGTGCCGAATTGTTTAAGATGGCGAGCCTGATAATGTTAATGTTCAAGACCCGTTCCTTGTTAAATGTTGCTTTAGTCAGCACAGCATTGCTGCTACAGGCCTGCGGAAGTGAAGAGGGCAAGCCAGCACCAGAAATCAAGCCAGCGCCGAAGCTCAGCAATGATGCCACCAGCTATGCCAATGAAGCTTGGAAATTCATCAATGAAGTTGATCCGCTGGTGTATAATAAGCAGATCGATCAGCTGGATACCAAAGTTCGCCAGCCAGCGCGTAAGCTGAGCACGGACTGGCGCATCAATGTGAAAATGACCGATTCGGTGACAGAAGGCAAATATGCACTATGCCGTAAAGCTTTAACCAGTCTGGAAATCTGGGCACGAACCACAGCTGAAAATAGTAATAGCCTAGCACAGAAACAGGCCGATTATGAACGTGATAAAAAGCAGTGTGGAGACGCGATTGCCAATCCTGCTCTAGGCAATACCGATCCGAAGAAATAATTAGATAGATCGAGATTAATAAGGCTGGGTTAAATACTCAGCCTGATTTTTTGTAAGATAAAAAATTAATAAATCTGGGTGCTGGCAAGTTGCTTGAGTTTGGCAAGATCCAGAATCTCGATTTGTTTAAATGCAAGTTTTAAAATCTGCATTTTTTCCAGTTGTTGCAGTTCCTGATTGATGGTCTGGCGTGAACACATCAACATTTGTGACAGCTGTTCCTGGGATAGTTGAATGGTCTGGGTTTCAATCACTTGATGATTGCCATAACCGTGAAGAATAAATAGCAGACGTTGTGCCAGGCGTTGCTGCAAGGTCTGGGTCTGGATGGAAAACAGTTCGAGCAGGGCATAACGCAGTTTCTGGCTCATGAGCTGACTCAGGTGGAACCAGAAAACAGGATGTTCTTCCAGTAATTGATGAATAAATGTCGCTGGAATATGCAGTAATAATGATTTTTTACTGGCAATGGCATGATGCGAGCGTGGCTGCTGATCGACCAGTGAAATTTCACCAAACCAGATGATGGGTTCAGCAATCACGGAAACAGCTTCTTTGCCATGAATATCGGTGACACCTAAGCCGATAGCTCCCTCCAATACGGCATAAATCCCGTCAAAGAGATCACCTGCATAGAATAGGGCTTGTCCTTTTTCAATGGAAACGATTCCCGCTTGTTCTAACAGACGACTTTGAAATAATTCGGGTAATTTTGAGAACCAGTTATTCTTTTTTAATTCAATCAGATATTTTTCTTCCACTGATTTTTATGCTCCGAGCGCTAAAGAGTTGTCATCCAGCTGACAACTTACAAATTTGACTTAGATTATAGTGCAATGGATGACCAGACAAGGAAGAATAATATGACCAGATTGGAACGATTATTAAGTCAGTATGCAGCTTATCATCTTGATCGGAAAAATGTCACCACGCATTTTATTGGGATTCCACTCATTGTTTTTTCAGTCATATGCTTGACCGTACGGGCTTCCGTTTTTCTGTCAGGCTATGAACTGACATTGGCATTAGTAGTATTAACAGTATCCATTCTTTACTATCTGACAATTGATGTATTTTTTGCATTATTGATGTCTTTTATTTTTATGTTTGCTTATCCCTATGCCTATGGGATCGCACAGTGGGAGACTAATCTGTGGTTAAGCAGTAGTGTATTTATCTTTATTGTGGGCTGGGCATTTCAGTTCGTCGGTCACGTTTATGAAAAGAAAAAGCCGGCCTTTATGGATGATCTGATTGGTCTGGCAATTGGCCCTTTATTTGTACTGGCGGAACTGGTGTTTTTACTTGGCTTTCGCAAGGAACTGGAAGAGAAAGTACTTCTTGAAGCACGTAAACAGCGCCTGCTGATGGAGCAGGATGAGACATTTTCCGAAATGATCAGCAAATAATTTTCATTCATACATAAAAAAGCCCCAGATTTGGGGCTTTTTCTTGGCTTCAATTTAGACGTTGAAACGGAAGTGCAGCACGTCACCGTCCTGAACGATATAGGTTTTACCTTCCAGACGCCATTTACCAGCTTCTTTAGCACCTGCTTCGCCGTTGTACTGAACGAAGTCTTCATAAGAAATACATTCAGCGCGGATAAAGCCTTTTTCGAAATCCGTATGGATCACACCAGCCGCTTGAGGGGCAGTTGCACCGACTTTCACAGTCCATGCACGAACTTCCTGTACACCGGCAGTAAAGTAAGTTTGCAGACCCAACAGACCATAACCTGCACGGATTACTACGTTCAGACCTGGTTCTTCCATACCCATGGCTTCCAGGAATTCAGCACGTTCATCATCTTCCAGCAGGGAAATTTCTGCTTCGATTTGGTTGCAGAGCGGAACCACGATTGCATTTTCAGCAGCAGCCAGTTCACGTACTGCATCTAGGTGTGGGTTATTTTCAAAACCGTCTTCAGCCACGTTAGCAATGTACATGGTTGGTTTTAGAGTTAACAGACCAAAACCACGAACCAGTTTACGTTCATCCTCATCAAGATTCGCTGCACGGGCAGGTTTGCCTTCGTCCAGAAGAGGAAGAATTTTGTCGAGAACTGCTTTAGTTGCGATTGCTTCTTTGTCGCCCCCTTTTGCAGACTTCGCTAAGCGAGTCACGGCTTTAGTCACAGTTTCCAGGTCAGCCAGTGCTAGCTCAGTATTGATGGTCGCGATGTCATCTAACGGATCAATTTTGCCATTCACGTGAATCACATTTTCGTCTTCGAAACAACGTACTACGTGAGCAATGGCATCCGTTTCACGGATGTTGGCCAGGAACTGGTTACCCAGACCTTCACCTTTGGAAGCACCAGCCACCAGACCTGCGATATCTACGAATTCCATGGTGGTTGGTACCACACGTTGAGGTTTTACGATTTCTGCAAGTTTGTCCAGGCGTGGATCTGGTACAGGCACGATACCGGTGTTTGGTTCAATCGTACAGAATGGGAAGTTTTCTGCAGCAATTGCAGCTTTAGTTAATGCATTGAAAAGCGTAGATTTACCAACGTTTGGCAGGCCTACAATACCACAATTAAAACCCATGAAATAACTCACAAAGCGTTATATAAAAATTGCCAGTGATTTTACATGAAAGTACCGATAAAGTCAGTTGATATGAGGATGCTTTATGACAATCCCCTGGTTCATCATTTGGTATTTCCTAAATTTGTATTTATCCAACTTAAAATTCAGATGGTCCAATGCAAACAGGATTTCTTTATCCGATGATGAGTAGCGTGAAAATGATAGAAAAGCCGATTGTTTTTGTCAGATTGAATCACTAAAGTATTCAATATTATAAAGTCTGATATAAACAGACATCAGTTCCGTCCACAGGGAGAATACATGCGCACTTTATACCAGTTTCCACTTTCTCATTTTTGTGAAAAGGCACGCTGGATGCTGGATTACAAAGAGCTGGAATATGTTGCGCAAAATCTGATGCCGGGTGCCCATCGTGCCTTTGCCCGCCTGAAAACCGGACAAAACCGTTTACCGATTCTGCGCGATCGGGAACAGTGGATTGCGGACACGACCAAGATTGCCTTATATCTGGATAAGCAATATCCCGAACATCGTTTATTACCTGCAGAAGGGAACTTACGTCAGCAGGCATTGGATATTGATGAAATGACTCAGGAACTGGGACGTCATGTGCGTCGCTGGATGCTGGCTCAGGCTTTATCTTATGATCATGAATCGATGGATATTCTGATTGGAGAAAAGGGTTATTTGCGTCAGTTTGAAAAATTCTCCAAGCCCTTGCTCAAAACCATTCTGACCAAGGGTTATGCTTTGACTGCGGAAACCTTGGAACAATCAAAACAATATATTAAGAATTCGGTCGAGCAACTGAATCAGATCCGTATAGAAAAAGACGGGCCTTATCTGGTCGGTTCACGTTTCTCTCTGGCCGATATTGCGGTTTGTTCGATTCTGGCCCCTTTATTGGCCATTCCGGGAACGCCGTGGGAACGGGAAAGCTTTGAATCAATGTCGGATGAATATCGAGAATATCAAAGTCATCTGGCCGATTTGCCATTGGGACAATATATTCAAAAGATGTATCGCAATGAGCGTAATGCGCGAGTAGATTGGCGTGGGGTATAAAATTTTAAAAGTAAAAAAACGCGCATAAAGCGCGTTTTTTATAAGATCAGAATTAACCCCAAGGGCTGGTTTGATCAATATCGTTCTGTGATCCTAGACAAAATAATGGACAGCACGTCCCTCTAAAGATAACGTAACTTTAATCTTTGGAGATTCAAGAAATGGCTATCTTGCGCAGCAATGCTGCTCAAGTCCTGAATTTAAACAGCAAGCAATTGATTATGCACTTTCAAACTCGCACGAATCTTTAGCTGCAATCGCCCAGAAATTAGGTGTTGGTTATTCAACATTGGATAAATGGATTCGTGAAATCAATCCGGCGGGTTCAAGCAAACGCCAACTTTCACCAGAACAACAGCGGATTTTAGAATTAGAGAAAGAAGTCAAACAGCTCAGGGAAGCCAATGACATCTTAAAAAAAGCGCATGTGTACTTTCTGACAGATCATGCCAAGAAAAGTACACGGTAATTCAAGATCTGGATGTGAATGAAGTCACTGTATCTTCTGCCTGTAAATGCCTGGGTGTCAGCACTTCAGGCTATTATGCCTGGCGAAAACGCCAGGCCAATCCAGCGCAGAAATATAATGATTTAAAAGCCGTATATTGGCAGCATCATGCACGATTGGGTGCACCTTCATTAGTACATGACATGCATGATTTAGGGTACACCATGAGCGAACGAACCGTTGGAAGAATGCTAAAAAAACTTGGTCTACGGAGCAAGATTGCACGTAAATACAAGCATACGACTGATTCAAAGCATCGTTTGCCTACAGCACCAAACTTGTTAGATCGCCAATTTACAGTCATGCAGCCTAACAAGGTTTGGACAACGGATATTACCTATATCCGTACCAAGCAAGGTTGGCTGTATTTATGTGTGATGCTGGATCTATTTAGTCGTCGTATCGTGGGATGGCAAACCAGCCATCGAATAGACCGCCAATTGGTGTGTGATGCGTTTCATTATTCAATGGCTCGTCAGGGCTATCCAACAGGTGTTATGGTTCATTCGGACCAAGGCAGTCAGTACTGTAGTCGTGATTTTAGAGCACTCTTGCTGACAAATGATTGTATTCAAAGTATGTCTAGACGCAGCCTTGCGCAGTATACTGCTCATGGGATAATGCCGTGACTGAAAGCTTCTTTCATACATTGAAAGGCCATGTGGTGCATGGCAGTGTGTTTGTCACTCGAAAAGAGGCGAATGCGGTCTTGTTTGACTATATTGAGATTTATTACAATCGGGTCAGAAGGCATTCTGCAAACGGTTGGTTAAGTCCAGAAGCCTTTGAACAGAAATATATTAAAAGTTTAGAGGGATCGATTGTCCACGATACTGTCTAGGATCAAGAGAATAGTCACGTTTTGAAAAGCGCACTATTTTTAAGATTTTTATCCATAACGAATTTATTCCTTATAATAAATAGGGCTTTATTGGGTATTTACGCTTATCTGAAAGGCATTTTATACGATGAATGGTAAGGAAGATTACATCAAGCAACTTAAGCGACGGGTTTGGTATATTTTTTCAAAGAACTGGTAATTTATGAAAAAATTATCAATACTATCAGCAAAACAATGATGTATTTGAATAAAGCAACAAGAGATTAGAGATGGAATTAGACCGGTTTGATAAGCACATTCTCGAAATTTTAACTCATGAGGATGTCAACCTGAATGAACTTTCCGAGCGGGTAAATCTGTCGGTCAGCTCTGTCCATCGTCGTATCAAGCATTTGATTGACCAGAATATTATCAGTGGCTTAAAGCGGGAAATTAACTATCAAAAACTCGGCTTTAACCTGCATGTGTTATTACAGGTCTCCTTGAGCAAGCACGATAGTGATACCTTTGCCAAATTCCTCGGTGAGCTGGAAAGTATTCCGGAAGTGATCAATGCCTTCCTGGTGACAGGGCAGTCTGCGGATTTTATTGTCGAAGTGGTGGCGCGGGACATGGAGAACTACAGTGAGATCCTGCTCAACAAGATTGGCAAGATTGAACATGTGGTGGCATTGCATTCCAGCTTTGTGATCAAGGAATACAATGTCTTTAACTGCAGTGGCTTATTGAATAAAGTTTAAAAATCGAGAATAACATTTTTATTTTAATACTATTTTAATGCACATAAAAAACGCACCCCAAGGTGCGTTTTTTGATTCTGAGAAGATTAAGCATCAAGTTGCGCTAAAACTTCTTCAGAGAATTCAACGTTGGTGTAAACGTTTTGAACATCGTCCAGATCTTCAAGCATGTCAATCATACGCATGATTTTCTTGGCTTGATCGATGTCGGTGATTTCAGCTTTGGTTGCAGCGCTCATTACAACTTCTGCATTATCAGATTTTAAACCTGCAGCAGTCAATGCATCCTGAACAGTACCGAAAGTTTCAGGAGTGGTGATGACTAGAATTTCATCTTCATCCACTTCGATGTCTTCTGCACCAGCTTCTAAAGCCACTTCCATGATTTGATCTTCTAAAGCCACATCTTCAAAAGTGATCTCACCACGTTTGGTGAACATGAAGGATACGGAACCATTAGTGCCCAGGTTACCGTCATTTTTAGTAAAGCAGTGACGTACGTCTGGAACGGTACGGTTCAGGTTATCAGTCATGGTTTCCACAATCACTGCTACGCCACCAACGCCGTAACCTTCATAAGTCACTTCTTTCAGGTTGTCATTGTCATCGCCACCAGCACCACGTTGAATCGCGCGGTTAATGGTGTCACGAGTCATGTTTACAGATAATGCTTTTTCGACAACAGCACGTAGACGTGGGTTACTGCCTGCATCAGGACCGCCAAGTCTTGCTGCAGTGGTTAATTCACGAATGTATTTGGTAAATAACTTACCACGACTAGCATCTTGTTTTGCTTTACGATGCTTAATATTGGCCCACTTGGAATGACCCGCCATGCGAAATATGCTCCTTGTAGATTGGCTGTATGCCTATCGAATTGCGCAAATTCTACCATAAGCGCTTTTTTCAAAAAAAGAGCCTGCTTTTTAGAATTAACGATAATGACAAAAAAATAGACGAGACGGGCTGCTTTTAAACAAATTATGTAAATGAAGAGAGAGGGGAAATGTTTTTATAAAGTAAGAAAATGAGATGCTATAGCAAGATAACATCTCATTTGCAGTGAATTATTTCTTTTCTGGAATGATGATGTCCAAGCCTACTTTCTCTTTATAGAGCTGTTTTAACAGGGCAAGGTCATGATTGATTTCGCTTGGATAAATCTTGCCAAAAATACCACCTTGTTTGGTTTTGGCATTGGCATACATTAATACAATCGGTACATTCGCAGCTTTAGCAATATGCCAGAAACCAGTACGGATCGGTTTGCGCGCTTCACCATTTTTGGCACGGGTCGCTTCAGGGGCAATCACCAGATTAAATTTTTCATGACTTTGAAAAGCCTCTACCATCTGGCTGACGATATCCTGATTGGACTTACGATCAACCGCAATACCGCCAATCGATTCTAGTAATGGTTTGAAGGGACCTTTAAATAGCTCTTTTTTGATCAGGGTATGAATTTTCATGTCATAAATCTGAAAGAGTGCCAGAGAGAGCACAGCATCCATCATTGAAGTATGTTCAAAACCAACAATCACTTGCTTGTCTTCAAGTACATTTGGTTCAACGTGATACTGCCAGCCTGCAAGTTTAAACGCAGATTCGCCAATGAATTTCTTAAACATAGGGAAGGGATTGTGTGAAAAAACTCATAATTTGTTCTTCTTCGCTGTATCCGTCAAGCTCCTTTCTTTTAAAAGTTTTAAATGCGTACAAATCTTTTAATTGTTGATTCAAATTTTGGATTTTATTAAGACTTAAAACTAATAAATGTGATTAAATTAATCGTGTATTAGTCTTAATTTAGATAAAAAAAATCTTAAAAAGTTAAAAAAATGACTATTCAGCACAAAAAATAGTTATTAGACTTTTGTCGAAGCCTAAGGGATTTGGATAGGCTTCAGTATCTTCCCATCATGTTTGCTAGAGATGATTCAACATGACTTACTTAACTGCTTTAGTACTTTCATTGTTCATTTTTGCACTCATTGTTGTATGGTCTTTGATCGAAATTTATATGGATATACGTAAAGACGAAAAAATTGAACGCAAAGCCTAAGTTTCTAGAAAGTTGAAGGTGGGTCATATTCAACTTTGTTCTATTTCTAGGTGGATAAAACTTTCTTAAATTTATAGCTGTAAAGTATAAAAATATAGTTGAAATTACGCCAATCTCAACTTTAAATAAGCTTTTCAAATTGAATCGGCGAATAACCACATTTTTTATTCATAACGACGCAGACCGTATGTGACAAAATCTTTCTGATAAAACGATGCGATAAGTGCCATAAATCTCTTGTGCCCTTACTTTTTGAATATTAAAGCGATCAGTTAATTGACCAATGACCGTTTCAATTTTCCTTCGTGCTCTCATAAGCAACCTCATTGATTCTTGAGATCTAGAGTCCGGCATATTCTTTCTTAAAGGAGTTTGTAGATCAACATACTGAAATTTATAGTATTCTTTCAAGCTGGGTCTTAAGTAACCTTTATCTGCACCTAGTAACCCATGAATATTTTCTGTGATTTCTGGTGCAACATCACGCTCATCTACATTTGCTGGAGCGAAAGTATAGCCAGTAATCATACCCTCCAAATTAATTACAAGATGCCCTTTAAAACCATAGTATTTCTCTTGTTGTGCAGCACAATAACTAAAACCTGCATGTTCTTTGAAATTCTTGTGTCTTTTTGCTCGACTATAACGACAAACAGGTATAGGAAATCCATCAATAAAATGAATATGATCCTGACCATAATGTGCAGTTAATTGGGCTGTGATTTTTTGATGAACTTGCCATAAGTTTGCACAATGCTTACAAAAGTTAGGATATGAACCTAAATGAGGGAACCAACTTAAGTAATTGTTTTTAAAAAAACATCCATATGCTTTTATCCGTATCCATTTTGAGACACTCACCAACAATTTGCATTGTGATAATTTCAATATCGGTTAAAGCAGGTGGAAAACCACGTTTTCTTAATGGTTCAGAGACTATAGTTGGGTAAATTTCCTCTATGATTAAATAGACAATGATGATAAATTCTTCAGTGGACATAACTGTAATTTTATTTTCATAGACGGATTTAAAATGAGGTTATGTCCTTTTTATTTCAATGACTTAAAAAGTTGAGATTGGCGTTTGAAATTTTATTTCTAAAAGTAATGAGAAAGCCCATATTTTTTTGATGGAATTGTGATATTGAAAATTTATGATCTTCAGGTTGCTGCTAAAGTCTAAGATAATTAGTCAGAAAATTTTTAGCTGATTTTTTACTGTTGATGAAGTATACAAGCAGTTAGAAAAAAGCTTGTCTTTTAAAAAAATCTTAGCTAGTATTCATCTCGCTTAAACCTATTGATAAATAAGGTTTTCGCTATATAGGGCCTATAGCTCAGTCGGTTAGAGCAGCGGACTCATAATCCGTTGGTCCACAGTTCGAGTCTGTGTGGGCCCACCAGTTATTAAACCCCATAAACCAATGGTTTATGGGGTTTTTCTATGCCTGAAATTAACTTCACTTTCAAATTTTCATAGACCGCATGTGGTCCATTAGTCCAATAATCCGATGGTCTTAATAAAATATCAGCCCCTTACTTTCACTGCATTCTCACTTTTTCTGTGAATAGAGAAATTGATGACGCTGATCATCATAGAAGTTCAAGTTTCAATTTTCGCTATGAGCAGAGAAATGAGACTCTGTGGGGAATTTTTTAGAATACGCGGTATAGGGCATATCGCCTAAAAATCCTGGAGAAAACGGTGAAAGGTTTGGGGAGTTTATATAAAGAAATGACTTTGTCTTAATACTTGATAATTAGTTTGAAGATATTTATATAAAAGCAAAAATATGGATCAGGCCTAAAAGAAATCATTATATTAAGATACAAGTAAAAAATTGAGCTGATTTTATGAGTGTACAGGCAATTCTTTTTGAATTTAACTTGGATCGTATATATTAAATATTTGAATTAGCTATAATAATTAAAAAATTATAGTGTTAAATATTTATTGAGGGAGCAGCAAAATGAGCGTGGACTCAAAAAAACAAAGCAATCCATTTTCTACAGGTGGAGGTGGTGTTAATTTTGAAACTAGAGTTCAAGCCTCATTTGCTATAGCATTACTTACTCAATCTTGTGTTCCATGTTTACCTCAAACTATGAGGCCTAAAGAACTAAAGTTTCAAAACAAATATGATGGTTCGAATACTGATGATTTTGTTTTAGTCGCATCAGATAAATTTGGTAATAGAAGTAAATTATACGCTCAGATTAAGCATGAAATAACAATAAGTGATTCCATTGGAAGTGATGAAAAGAGTTCTATTTTTTCAGATGTCATAAGGAGTGCATGGGAAGACTTTCAGAGTGATTCTTTTAATAGGAATAATGATGCAATTGCTTTGATTACAGGTCCGCTTCCTAAGTTAGATATAGCTAATACGCTTCCACTCTTAGAATGGGCTAGGTATTCATCAAGCGCCTCAGACTTTATTAAAAAATCAAAGACTCAAGGATTTACTAGTGTAGCAAAGCTGAATAAGTTAGAGGCTCTAAGAAAGCAGTTAGGTCATGCTAATGGTGGTCAGGCAATAACTGACGATGAATTGTGGGAGTTTCTGCGAGTTTTTTATCTAGTTTCTTTTGATTTAGATGCTAAACATTCGGTAGTTGCTCACTTATTATGTTCACTTATTCAATGTCATTCGGATGAATCACCGGAACTCATATTCTCTAAAGTTATTACGTGTGTTCAGGACTATAACCAAAATGCAGGAACACTAACGCTTGAAAATACTCCTCATGAGGTTAGAGATTTATTTCATGTTAATAGTAAAGTTAATTTTGAAATGGATTTTCTTAAACTCCAAGAGCGTGGACTTCTCATCTATGAGGGTATTTCAAACAAAATACAAGGCTTTCATGTTAGTAGAGATGATTATTTACTAAAAATTTCAGAAGCTTATGATACAAGCGATTTTGTATTTGTAACAGGATCTAGGGGTTCTGGAAAATCAAGTATAGTAAAAGATTTTATTTCGAGTAAAAATAAGGGTGTTCCAGTTTTTTACCTTAGAGCTGAAGATTTAAACCGCACTCATCTTAATGATGTGTTCTCAACTATAGGAATGGGTTCAACCTTAGGTCAGATTGAAGGTTTTTTTGCTCTAATTCCTGAGAAAATTTTAGTCATTGAGTCTATTGAAAAAATATTAGAACTTGATCATCAAGAAGCATTTATTGATTTACTTCAGTTTATCCGACAACAGGAAGGATGGACCATTATTGCAACAGGGCGTGATTACGCATTTCAACAGCTTTCATTTCACTTTTTGCAACAGAATCAGATCAATTTTACTAGTGTAAATATCGAAGGTTTCTCTGAAGAACAGATAAAACAAGTTTGTGAACATGTCCCTGAGCTTAAGACATTAATATCAAATGATGCATTAGTGGGTATTCTTCGGATACCATTTTTTATTGATATTGCTGTTCGTGCGATAGCTAATGGAGCACAATTTGGAACAGGTGATACTGAAATTGACTTTAGAAAGAATGTTTGGTCTTCAGTTATTGCTAAAGATCAAGACCGAAAATCTGGTATGCCGTTAAGACGTAGAAAAGCATTTATTGAAATTGCTACACAGCGAGCAAAAAAAATGGTGTTTGGTATTTCCGCAGACCCATTTGATTTAGAGGTAATATCCAAACTTGAAGAAGATAACTTAATTTATAGAGATCCCAATAACTCAACTATCAGCTTACCCCATGATGTGCTAGAGGATTGGGCATTAGAGGAGTTTATTGAAGAAAAATATCAATATAACATAGATAATATAGATGAATTTCTATCTGCTATAGGTAATGAGCCTGCTATAAATAGAGCTTTTAGATTGTGGTTATACCGCCGATTGCAATTTGATGAATCTGCTTATGATTTTGTTGAAGAGATATTAACAGCTGAAAATATAGAAAATTTTTGGAAAGATGAAACGATGGCTGCAATTTTACAGCATGATTCTCCAAATATATTCTTACAGTCAATGAAAGATAATCTTCTTAAAAACGATTGCGCATTATTGATTCGTTTTTGTTTCATTTTAAGAATTACTTGTCAAAAACCAAATTCACATTTTGTTGACTCACTCACATTAGATAAGAACTCAGGCATACTCCGGACTCTATTTCTAGTACCTTATGGAAAAGGGTGGGAAGCCCTATTTAATTTTATTTACGAATATAGAAATGAATTAAGCAAATCTATCCATAATCATATTATTGAGCTAATTAATGAATGGCATAGTGTTATAAACATTAACGAGGATCTTCCGTCCGAATCAAGAATTGTTGGTTTATTAGCTCTTTGGTTATTAGAGCCTTTAAAGAAAGATTACCAAAATAAAGTTGGCAGGAAAAAAATCATCAGTGTTTTACTTAAAGTATCTCCCTCAATAGAAACTGAATTTGACCAGTTAATGGTACAAGATGTTTTTGTATCTAAAGTTAATCCTAGAAGATTGAGTTATGTAGATAAATTAACCAGTTTAGCTTTGGTTGGAATACATGTACCAATGTTATGTAAGAACCTGCCTGATTTTATAATAAGATTAGCACTACATGAGTGGGTGCTAGAACCAAGAAGAAAAGATAGTTGGTCGAGATATGAAAGCATTCGGGGTGATGAACGATACGGATTGGATGACAATCGCGATTTTTTTGCGCCTAGTGGGGCAAAAGGACCTTTTCAGTATTTATTGCAGTACCACCCTAAAAAAGCATTAGATTTCATACTTAAACTTTGTAATTTTGCAACGGAAAAATATATTGAACATCTTAAAAGGGAAGGTTGTGAAATACATTTAGAACGATTAATTTTAGAAGATGGAACATCTATAGATCAATTTGTTACTACAGAGTTCTGGTCGGGATATAGAGGTCACTCCAATATACCATATGTGTTGCAATGTGCTCTGATGGCTTTAGAAAATTGGTTAATAAGCTATATAGAAAGTAGTGGTGAAAATAATCAAATAGACTGGATCTATAATTATTTATTAAAAAATAGCAACTCAGTCCTGATAACTTCAGTACTTGCCTCTGCTGCAATAGGATTTCCAAATAAAGTAAGGAAGGCTGTATTTCCTATATTGAATATTGCAGAGTTCTATTTAATTGATATGAGCAGATTTGTGCACGAAGCTGGAAAAGACCAACTTCATTGGTTTAATGCTTATGATAATGATGTAATGACAGGTATTTACATTGAGGAAAGGAAAAAATCTGCTCTTAGACCATGGAGAAAAGAAACACTGGAGACATTATTAACAAAGCTTCAGTTTTCTGATCTTAGAGAAGACGTACTTCCAATTGTGGACAGTTTGAAAAAGCAGGCATCTACAAGTGATGATACCTACGTTAGGTATCTAGCAAATCGAATAGATACAAGAGAATGGCAAATTATTGAGGATAAAGAAAATAATCGGATTTTATTTCAGAATGCTTCGGAACTCCCAGAGGACTTAAAACAAGATCAACAAACATTCATTGAACAGCATGATTTTGATAACGCTATAATTGGATTAAATTTATGGGCGAGAGAGTTATTTGAAAAGAAAGAATTCAAAAAAGAATATTTTTCTTCATATGAAGCTGGATTAGAATCTGCAAAACAATTGCTGATTGATTTACAAAATAATCGAGTATCAAATCATCTGCATTTAGCAGTCGAAGCCATAAAAACTGTAGCAGTTGTTTGTATTCGAGATAAGATTCAAGATCTATCTTCGGTTGATATCGAATGGTGCTTGGAGATTATTGTAAGTTCAGTTATAGAATCCCCCGATAATCTAGAAGTGGAATTTCGATATAATCAAACTCATTTCGGCAATGGTGCATGCGCATACATTCTACCTAAGTTATTTGAATTAAAGTTAGAGCCCGAAATCTTAAATCATCTGAAATTTTCTTTAGCTACTGCATTAACACATGGCAACCATAATATTGGTGCTTTAGCTGCTAAAGGAGTAAGAGATTACCTATGGTCAATAGATGAAAAATTAGCAGGACATTGTTTAAATGGGGTAATTGAGTATGCGAAATTTCGAATTCAAGAGCAAGAAAACAGCAGGTTTTATTATTTAAAAGATAAGGAGCTAGAAGTAGCTCAGAAACAATGGGATGCAAAATTAAGAAAATTTCGCCAACAATTACTCGAGGGAACATTTAGTTTTCATGTAGATGATATTAGTTTAGAAAGTCATGCATCTTGGTTATTACATATACCCATGTTAATGATTCCTATGAATCCAAAAGATTCAAAGCTAATTGATTTAATCTTAAAATTAGTAAATTTTATTTTTGATTCTGACTACAGGAAATACCATTCTCGTAATGAAGATAAAATGAATCATGAAATAAAATGGCAAATACAATCTTGTTTTACTGAACAGCTAATACATTCGAAAATAAACGGTTTTGTACCATTCAAAGATTTAATTATTTCTGGATGTTTGAAGGCCCCAAGTATTATTTATTCAGTGAAATTATCATTTGACGTTGCTGCAGAGAAAGAAAATGATTTTGATGCTATATGGTCATTATGGAAAATAATAGAGCCAGAACTACATAAGATTGCCATAAATGATGTTAATGATCCTTATCAAGGTCTTCAGAATGACTTGAATAAATTACTACGGGGGGAGTTGTATGCTGATACTCCGTGGCAAGGGCATGAAAGTGAAAGAAAATGTATGGAAAAAGGTGTTAAGCATTTACTAGATTTTGCTAAGCAATCTGCAAATAACAGTCATGTTTTTATGGCTTTATCTTCGCTGATATATCATTTTTATGATTTGTTTTTTGATAAAGGTATTCAAATTCTAGCTGAAAAATTTACCAATGACTCTGATCTAATAGCAAAGCAGGTTAACACTGCATTCTATTTAGAAATGTCCATTGCAAGATATTTACAAGTTGAAAATCGAGGAATACTTAGTCGTAAGATGTATCAGATCTGTCTTGTTCTCTTGACTGGGCTCGTAGAAACAGGTTCTGCACGAGCCTACTACCTTCGAGAACATTTGGTCCGTTCTAGGAAAATTGCTGCTTAAAGGGTAAGGCAGCCATTCAGAGTAATAAAACTCTTCTCATGTAATATAATTTACAATATGACTTTTTTGGGGTGTAGATATTTCGGTTTTTTACTAAAAATAGCGCTAAACAACGCTATTTTTAGTTATTGATTTAAAATTAATCAAATATCACCTTTCTAAATCTCCCATATTTAATCAAGGTAATGATCAGTCTTTTGTATGTTTCAACCTTCTTTCCTCATCTCTTTTAAAGAACTCTTGACTCAACATTATTTGCTCTTCAGAGGTAAGCGTCCGCTGAACCCCATGCCTATTTTTTTAATTTGAGTTGGATTTCCAGCGATGTGGTAGTAATTCTTCTATTTGGGTCGCTTTATGCGTCGGCAGCCTTTTCAGCACATCACTTAAATAGGCATACGGATCCAAGCCATTCAGCTTTGCTGACTGGATTAAAGTCATGATATTTGCCGCTCGCTGTCCACTGCGCAGCGAACCTGCAAACAACCAGTTCTTACGGCCCAATGCCCAGGGGCGCATTGAGTTCTCTGCCCAGTTATTGTCAATGGGTAGATTGCCATCATCCAGATAGCGGCTTAAGGCTGGCCAACGCTTCAGACTGTAATTGATGGCCTTGGCGGTTGGAGAACTCGATGGCACCGTCAGATAATGTTGGTTGAGCCATTCATACAGTTGTTGCATCACCGGTTGGCTGTGCTGTTGTCGGTATTCGCGGCGGTGTTCTGCTGTACTATCGGTCTTTTTCCTGAGTTCTGCTTCTATCGCATACAGTTTCTGAATCATCAGTAATGCCTGTTCAGCGATCTGACTTTTCCCAGTCACATGTAGCTCATGGAATTTACGACGTGCATGCGCCATGCAGCCCACCTCAATGACATCGCTTGATTTAAAGCGTGCTTTATAACCACTGTAATCATCACAGACCAGATGGCCCTGCCAGCCATTCAGGAACTCTTCTGCATGCTGACCTGAACGGCTATCCTGAAAGTCATAGATCACCGCTTGAACTGGATTGTACTGTGTAGTGGCATAGGCCCAGACATAACCTTTCTTCGGTTTTTTCTCATCATCACCCATCCGCATGATGGTGACCGGCGTTTCATCGGCATGGATCACCCGCTGTTGCAGCACCACCTCTTTTAAGGCATTGGCCAGAGGCTCCAGTTCTACACCGCAGCGACCTATCCAGTCAGATAAAGTAGATCTGGACAGATCAATGCCCGCCCGCTGATAGATCAGGCGCTGACGGTACAGCGGCAAATGATCGGCATACTTCGATACCAGCACATGGCTGAGCAGTTCAGGTGAAGCAATGCCTTTATCAATCACATAGGCGGGCATCGCTTGCTGAGTCAGGGTGTCACACTGATCACAGACCCATTTGCCACGCACATGCTGTTCCTTATAGAACTGTGCCGGTCTGAAATGCAGTTTTTCACTGATATCTTCGCCGATACGACGTAACTGGCAGCCACAACTGCATTGGGTTGATGCAGGTTCATGCTCAATACGGATGGTGTGTAGATGATCCGGCAGCAGTCGACGTTTAGGTTTGTTGACTGTGGCTTTCTCTGTCGCTGCATCGGTTTTATCTGCATTCAGCCGCTCCAGTTCCAAATCAACTGCTGCGATATCCTCTTCAACCGCTTCGTCCCACAGATGGATTTGTTTTGCGGTGAGATGTTCGTTTTTACTGCCAAATTTGTGCTGTTTAAATAGTGCGAGCTCATGCTCGTATTTTTGATTGAGAATAGAAAGATGTTGAACTTTGGCATCCAATTGCTGGTTTGATTTTTCTAATTCTTGATTTGATTGTGCTAGAGACTGATGCTGCATTGCCAACTGTCTGGTAAATTCCAGCAGTTGTTCATGGGTCAGTTGGCTTAAGTCAGGCAGCGTATTCATGACCGCAGTATGCCTGAGGTCATGAGAAGAATGAAATAGAACGTTTGGAGAATAGCAGAATGGAACAGCCTGGTTTAAAGCATCGTCACCACCTGCTGTCGTCCAATGCGCTGCCAGGGCAAACCTTGGATCAGTGCCTGTAACTGTTCCGGGCTGAGGGCCACGGTTTCACCTTGGTGAACTTGAGCCCAGTGAAATTTGCCCTGTTCCAGCCGCCGGGCACACAGCCAGATGCCCAGTCCATCATGTACCAGTACTTTCATGCGATGGCCACGTTTATTACAGAACAGGTAAGCACAATGCGGTTTGATGTAGCCAAAGGCTCTCACCACCTGAGCCATGGTCGTATCCATACCTGCACGCATGTCCATGGGCTGAGTAGACAACCAGATTTCATCAATGCGGATCATGTTGCAAGTGCCTTGAGTAATTCTGCCAAGGCAGGTATTTCTGATGTCTGCCATTTTAGCTGAATATCATTATTCGTATGAGGCACGGTGATACACAACGTGATCCTCTCATCAATAGGTTGGCTGATTGCAGCAGTGTAAGGCAAAGCAATAAATGCTGGATTCACATGAGTAGGATCCTGTACGGCACCCTCATGATGGCTGAAGATCCTGATCCAACGACTGACAAGGTTGGCATTAATACTATGTTGCAGTGCGACCGAAGCGATCGAGGTATTAGGATTTTTACAGGCATTGACAATACTGAGTTTGAATTCTTTGCTGTATTTTCTGCGTTTTTTAGCAACAGGAGGTGTTGCTGAATATATATCCATGTTCATGGATTAAGTCCCCACTTGTTTTTAGGTGGGAACTAAATTAAGGCTTATAGGATCGCTTGGTAAGGCTGTGTTAGCCGGATGCTTACCTCTAAAAAGCATGTACCAATAGTTAATCGTATTACGATTTAAATTGAGTAATAAGGCTGTTTTGGAAGCAGGAATATCAACACAAAAGCATTGAATAATTTTTTTAATCTTGTAGTGACTTAATTTACTGTTTTCTATCATGATTCTAGACTAACATAATCATTTTGCTAGTCTAGAGCCAAAACAATTACTTAAGTTGGTTCCCTCATTTAGGTTCATATCCTAACTTTTGTAAGCATTGTGCAAACTTATGGCAAGTTCATCAAAAAATCACAGCCCAATTAACTGCACATTATGGTCAGGATCATATTCATTTTATTGATGGATTTCCTATACCTGTTTGTCGTTATAGTCGAGCAAAAAGACACAAGAATTTCAAAGAACATGCAGGTTTTAGTTATTGTGCTGCACAACAAGAGAAATACTATGGTTTTAAAGGGCATCTTGTAATTAATTTGGAGGGTATGATTACTGGCTATACTTTCGCTCCAGCAAATGTAGATGAGCGTGATGTTGCACCAGAAATCACAGAAAATATTCATGGGTTACTAGGTGCAGATAAAGGTTACTTAAGACCCAGCTTGAAAGAATACTATAAATTTCAGTATGTTGATCTACAAACTCCTTTAAGAAAGAATATGCCGGACTCTAGATCTCAAGAATCAATGAGGTTGCTTATGAGAGCACGAAGGAAAATTGAAACGGTCATTGGTCAATTAACTGATCGCTTTAATATTCAAAAAGTAAGGGCAAGAGATTTATGGCGCTTATCGCATCGTTTTATCAGAAAGATTTTGTCACATACGGTCTGCGTCGTTATGAATAAAAAATGTGGTTATTCGCCGATTCAATTTGAAAAGCTTATTTAAAGTTGAGATTGGCGTTTAAATAATTAAAAAAATAAACTCTTTATAAAAGGTAGGTCTCAGGTAGGTGGGTTTCTTTTTCTCTTCATTCAATACTTAAATCACGGTGAGGGTCACCGATAATAAGATGAATGGTAGAAGGAATCGAACCATGGCTTTTAAGAATATCGCAGATCAAACAAACGGTTTTTATATCCCTTGTGTTTCACTTTTCGGTCCAGGCTGTGCCAAAGAAATTGGCGTTAAAGCACAAAATTTAGGTGCCAAGAAAGCCCTGATTGTGACCGATGAAGGCTTATACAAATTTGGTGTCGCAGATACCATCGCAAATTATTTAAAAGAGGCTGGTGTTGACAGCCATATCTTCCCAGGTGCAGAACCAAACCCAACCGATATTAACGTCCATAATGGCGTGCAAGCCTACAATGACAACGGCTGCGATTTTATTGTATCGCTCGGTGGCGGTTCATCACATGACTGTGCCAAGGGTATTGGTCTAGTCACTGCTGGTGGTGGTCATATCCGTGACTATGAAGGTATTGATAAAAGTACTGTGCCTATGACACCGCTTATTGCAGTGAATACTACAGCGGGTACTGCGTCGGAAATGACACGCTTCTGTATCATTACCAATACCGATACCCATGTCAAAATGGCAATTGTGGATTGGCGTTGTACCCCACTGATTGCGATCGATGATCCAAAACTGATGATTGCCAAGCCAGCAGGCTTAACTGCGGCAACAGGTATGGATGCACTGACTCATGCGGTAGAAGCCTATGTCTCTATAGCAGCCAATCCGATCACAGATGCCTGTGCAGAGAAAGCCATTACCATGATCAGTGAATGGCTGAGTCAGGCAGTGGCAAATGGTGAAAATATTGAAGCGCGTGATGCAATGAGCTATGCACAGTATCTGGCAGGCATGGCATTCAACAATGCATCACTCGGATATGTGCATGCGATGGCACACCAGCTGGGTGGTTTCTATAACCTGCCACATGGTGTATGTAATGCGATTTTGCTACCGCACGTATGCGAATTTAACCTGATTGCCTGTCCGGATCGCTATGCAAAAATTGCCCAGCTGATGGGTGTAAATACTGAAGGATTAACTGTGACTGAAGCAGCTTATGCAGCGATTGACGCGATTCGCCAGCTTTCAGCTTCAATTGGAATTCCATCTGGTCTGAAAGGCTTAGGGGTTAAAGAGGAAGACCTTGCCATTATGGCAGAAAATGCGCAAAAGGATGCCTGTATGCTGACCAACCCGCGTAAGGCTAGCCATGCACAAGTCGTAGAGATTTTTAAAGCGGCGCTGTAAGCCTCTATGTAAGTCGATTCTCTCCACTCGGCAGACTTACATTTTATGCAACCCTGTTCGCGCTTCTTAGGAAGTGCGCCAAGATAAACGTATCCCCATGCGATGATCTTGGCTGATCCTTACCACCCTTGATAAGGATATGGAGCAGGCGTTGCTCTTTTTTTGTAAGCGTCCGCTGAACACACCTTATGAATTCATCCTATAAGCCTTAATTTAGTCCCCACTTAAAAACAAGTGGGGACTAAAATTTATGACTACAAATCACCAGACATCCATCGCATCTCTTGCGAAAAAACGAAGAACATACAGTGCTGAATTTAAACAGCAGATCGTTCAGGCTTGTAAAGCACCGGACGTTTCAATTGCTTCGGTCGCTTTGCAACATGGATTGAATACAAATCTTGTATCCAAATGGATTCGCTTAATTGATGGTAAGCCAGGGAATGATCGCTCACCACTACCGAATAAACCTGCATTTATTGCCTTATCTTGCTCTGCACCATTAGATCCTACTCCTACTGACATGTTAACGGTTCAAATTACTTTACCCCACTCAAAAGTAGAAATTGGCTTGAAATGGCAAGTATCAGAAATATCTGCTTTAGCAGAATTACTCAAGGCACTTGCAACATGATCCGCATTGATGAAATCTGGCTTTCTAGCCAACCTCTGGATATGCGAGCAGGGATGGATACTATCATGGCTCAGGTGGTGAGAGCCTTTGGCTACATTAAACCGCATTGTGCTTACCTGTTCTGTAATAAACGTGGCCATCGCATGAAAGTGCTGGTACATGATGGACTGGGCATCTGGCTGTGTGCCCGGCGGCTGGAACAGGGAAAATTCCACTGGGCGCAGGTTCACCAGGGTGAAAGCATGGCGATCAGTCCGGAACAGTTACAGGCACTGATCCAAGGTTTGCCCTGGCAGCGCATTGGACGACAGCAGGTGGTGACGATGCTTTAAACCAGGCTGTTCCATTCTGCTATTCTCCAAACGTTCTATTTCATTCTTCTCATGACCTCAGGCATACTGCGGTCATGAATACGCTGCCTGACTTAAGCCAACTGACCCATGAACAACTGCTGGAATTCACCAGGCAGTTGGCGCTGCAGCATCAGTCTCTAGCACAATCAAACCAGCAATTAGATGCCAGAGTTCAACATCTTGAAGTCACCAATCAGCAATTAGATTCTAAAGTTCAACATCTTTCTATTCTCACTCAAAAATACGAGCATGAACTGGCGCTGTTTAAACGGCATAAGTTCGCCCAGAAGAATGAACACTTAACGACCAAACAAATCCACCTGTGGGACGAAGCGGTTGAAGAAGATATTGCCGCGGTTGATCTAGAACTGGAACGGCTAAATGCAGACAAAACCGATGCAGCGACACAGAAAGCCAAAACCAATAAACCTAAACGTCGACCACTGCCAGCTCATCTACACACCATCCGTATTGAGCATGAACCTGCATCAACCCAATGCGCTTGTGGCTGCCAACTCCGTCGTATCGGCGAAGATGTCAGTGAAAAACTGCATTTCAGACCGGCACAGTTCTATAAGGAACAGCATGTCCGTGGCAAATGGGTCTGTGATCAGTGTGACACCCTGACTCAGCAAGCGATGCCCGCCTATGTGATTGATAAAGGCATTGCTTCACCTGAACTGCTCAGCCATGTGTTGGTATCGAAATATGCCGATCATTTGCCGCTGTACCGTCAACGTCTGATCTATCAGCGGGCGGGAATCGAACTTTCTAGATCAACTTTATCTGACTGGATAGGTCGCTGCGGTGTAGAACTGGAACCTCTGGCCAATGCCTTAAAAGAGGTGGTACTACAACAGCAGGTGCTGCATGCAGATGAAACACCGGTCACCATCATGCGGATGGGTGAGAATGATAAAAAACCGAAGAAAGGTTATGTCTGGGCCTATGCCACTACACAGTACAATCCAGTTCAGGCAGTGATCTATGACTTTCAGGATAGTCGTTCAGGCCAGCATGCTGCAGAGTTCTTGAAAGGCTGGCAGGGCTATCTAGTCTGTGATGATTACAGTGGTTATAAAGCACGCTTTAAATCAGGCCAGGTCATAGAGGTGGGCTGCATGGCCCATGCACGTCGTAAATTCCATGAACTGCATGTGACCGGGAAAAGTCAGGTCGCTGAACAGGCATTAGTGCTGATTCAGAAACTGTATGCGATAGAAGCAGAACTCAGGAAAAAGACCGATGGTACAGCGGAAGACCGCCGCGAATACCGACAACAGCATAGTCAACCAGTGATGCAACAACTATATGAATGGCTCAACCAATATCATCTGACAGTGCCATCGAGTTCTCCCACCGCCAAGGCGATCAATTACACTCTGAAGCGTTGGCCAGCTTTAAGCCGCTATCTGGATGATGGCAATCTACCTATTTGCAATAATTGGGTCGAGAATCAGATGCGTCCCTGGGCGTTGGGGCGCAAGAACTGGCTGTTTGCAGGTTCGCTGCGCAGTGGTCAGCGAGCGGCAAACATCATGACGTTAATCCAGTCAGCAAAGCTAAATGGGCTGGATCCGTATGCCTATTTAAGTGATGTGCTGAAAAGGCTGCCGACGCATAAAGCGACCCAAATAGAAGAATTACTACCACATCGCTGGAAATCCAACTCAAATTAAAAAAATAGGCATGGGGTTCAGCGGACGCTTACCTTTTTTTGCCTAAATTTTTGCTTTCAAAAAATATATTTGGGCAGTTAATTCATCAGGGTATAGCTTATTAAAATTAACTGAATGAATTCGATAATAATAAAATACTGGAATGAGCAGAGTATTGCTAAAAGCTTATTCGTAGCATGAGCTAAATCAATAAAATGTTATAAAAAAATTATAATTCTAAAGTAGTTAAATGCTTTTTATATTTTTATAAGTTGAAATCTTCTTAATGGAAGATAGCCGTAATTATCTTGCTAACGAGAAGCCAAACAAGAAATGATCTGATTTTTAAATATCCTGAAATTTAAGCAGGGTTTGATGTACTGGATGACCTTTTGGCATCAGTTCAATCAGACGTTCAACCGCATCAATTGCTTCAGGAAAGCGAGCAACATGCTTAAGTAATACATCAGTTTCATTGGCTTTAAAAATGGCATCACTGAGACGTGATTCCAGACAATCCCGCCAAGCACATAAAAATGGGCTTTCAGTTTTTGCCAGAAAGACTCCGGTATACAGTTTTAAGGCTGAATCAATATAACCAGCATCAAGCGACTGTTCAGTCTGTAAGAAATCCGCTTCAACATGCGCCAGTAAACGGTAAGGACGCGAACCAAGCATACCGCCCAGAATATCGCGTAACTGTGACATTTCAGCTTTTAGCGTACCCATGCTGACTTTACGCTCGCCATAAAGTGCTTGATGTAGGCGATCCAGACTTAAACCTTGTGGGCATAAAGCCAAAATAGCGAGAATTTCAGTCTGGCGTGGGGTTATGGTCAGGGTCTTACCATTAAAAATCACCTGAGGTACAGAAAAGGCACGAATATATAAACGCTGTTTTTGCGATTCCAGTAAAGCAGATTGAATGATGGATGCACAACGTTCGGCTGCTAATAGCCCTAAGCTATTATGTTTTTGCCAGTGGGTGGACAGGTCAATGACCCCTAGAATCTGTTTGGAATAAGGATCAATAATGGGGGAGGCATAACAGACCAGATCTTGTACTGATGGCATGTAATGTTCGCTGGAAAACACGCAGCTCGATTGTTGGGTTTTAATGGATAGGGCAAGGGCATTGGTTCCGACCAGTTCCTCACGCCACTGACCTCCTTCAACTAAATGAATATTATCAGCAATTGTGCGCAATTCAGGGCAGGAGGCTCTCCATAGTACCGTACTGCCAATATCTCCAACGGCCAAAACCATAGAGGACTGTTCAGCAATATGCTTTAAATTTTCCGCACAATGTTCCAAGGCATGACTTAAAGCCGAAGAAGTGCTGATTTGTTTTATATCTGTTAATGGGGCAGCCAGACGATTTTTGGGAATCTCGGCTAAAGAAGAGCGCTGCCAGGAGCTAACAATGCTCTGTTCGAGTTGTGCTGCATGTGAAGGCGATAAACTGCTGCTTTGACGAAGCTGATCAATTTTTTGCCTTTGTTGTATTAAGCTCTGTTCTGTCATCATTCCTTATTCTCACAATAATTCATGATTTACATCCAAATGTAATTATTATTGTTTTTATGAGGAATCAAAAGAAATGTAAATCGGTTGAGTGCCAACCTTTCTCCAACCTTATAACGCGTATGTTAACTAAATAGAGTACGGATGTACCTTATACCAAAGCTGTAGATGCAGCATTTTTAAAGATTAAAATAAGCAAAGGAAATACATATGCGTTATATCGATCCGAACCAGCCTGGCTCAAAAGTTCATTTCAAAGCCCAGTATGACAACTTTATTGGTGGGCAATGGGTGCCACCCGTCAAAGGCGAATACTTTGACAATATTTCTCCTGTAGATGGCAAGCCATTTACCAAAGTGCCGCGTTCTAGCGTGGAAGATATCGAACTGGCGCTGGATGCTGCGCATAAAGCTAAAGTGCAATGGAATAAATCTTCGCCAACCACACGCTCTAATCTTCTGTTAAAAATTGCCGACCGTCTCGAAGCCAATCTGGAACTGCTGGCAGTGGCTGAAACCTGGGACAATGGCAAGCCAATCCGTGAAACCCTGGCCGCTGACATTCCTTTAGCGATTGATCATTTCCGCTATTTCGCTGGCTGTATCCGTGCGCAAGAAGGCGGTATTTCTGAGATTGATGAAGATACCATTGCCTACCATTTCCATGAGCCTTTAGGTGTGGTTGGTCAGATCATTCCATGGAACTTCCCGATCTTGATGGCAGCATGGAAATTGGCACCGGCTTTGGCTGCAGGCAATTGTATCGTTCTGAAACCGGCAGAGCAAACCCCGGTCAGCATTCTGGTGCTGGTGGAACTGATTCAGGACCTGTTACCTGAAGGTGTGCTAAATATTGTGAATGGCTATGGCATTGAAGTGGGACGTCCACTGGCTGTGAATCCGCGTATTGCCAAAATTGCCTTCACCGGTTCGACTGCTGTAGGTCAGCAAATCATGCAATATGCCACTGAAAATATTATTCCGGTAACACTGGAACTTGGTGGTAAATCACCGAATATTTTCTTTGAAGATGTCATGACACAGCAAGATGATTATCTGGAAAAAGCACTGGAAGGTTTCACCATGTTTGCCCTGAATCAGGGCGAAATCTGTACCTGTCCATCACGTGCTTTGGTACAGGAAAGTATTGCAGATCAGTTCCTGGAACTGGCAATTGATCGAGTCAAACGAATCAAAACTGGTCATCCACTCGATACTGAAACCATGATTGGTGCGCAGGCATCGCAGGAACAGCAGGACAAGATTCTGGGTTGTATTGCAACAGGTCGCGGCGAAGGTGCAGAAGTGCTTGTTGGTGGCGGTGCACGTCAGGAAGTCGGGCAAGGCTTCTACATTGAACCAACCATCTTTAAGGGTACCAATAACATGCGTACTTTCCAGGAAGAAATTTTTGGGCCAGTGCTGGCAGTAACCACCTTTAAAGACTTTAATGATGCGATCAGGATTGCTAACGATACGATTTATGGCCTAGGTGCTGGTGTCTGGTCACGTTCGGCACATACCTCGTATCGCGCTGGCCGTGCGATTGAAGCGGGTCGTGTCTGGACCAACTGCTATCATATCTATCCTGCTCATGCAGCCTTTGGTGGTTACAAGAAATCCGGGATCGGTCGTGAAAACCACAAGATGATGTTGGATCATTACCAGCAGACCAAAAACCTGTTGGTGAGTTATTCAACCAAGCCAGCTGGTTTCTTCTAAATAAAAGCAAAAAAGCGAACTTCGGTTCGCTTTTTTATAGTAGAGAATCTTTAATAAGTGGTATTTGAGATATAGATCACAGATGCTAATTAAAAACATGAATCAATTGAAATTTAACTTTATCGGAAAGTTGAAAAAATGAATGAAATAGGTTTTACATTTTGAAAAATTCTGGTTATAAGTAAGAGGTGGTTTTTATCCAGAACAACAAATCAACACTCAGGAAGGGTGCCTAAAGAAGCGTATTTTAAAAATGATGAAACGGGAGTTTTATAATGCTTCAACTACTGAAAAAACTATTCTGCTTGCACATTTATGAATATCAACATATGGAAGAGATTGGAACCCATTGGGAATGTCGCAAGTGTGGGGTCAATAAAGATTGATACTGAACAGAAAAAAGTGAGCATCTGCTCACTTTTTTTGTGCCTGAAATTTGGAAGATTCCGCTAAAATACCACCTGAATAAAGAGTTTCCACTGGTGCAACATGAGCAAAGACTTTCAGGCTGATACCTATATTGTTGATGATAATCTGGCAGATACCTTGCATTGGCTAAGCCTGCATCAGGACTGCTATGATTCTTTTCATTATGATGCTTTAAGTCAGACACTCACGGTCGAACATGCCAATGGTGCAGATGTGATCCGGGGCGGTGATTATCTGAATGCTAAATATGGGATTTTGATTACCGCACATAATTTTGCAGGTGCTAGGAGCAAAGAATAATTTTTTTCAAGAGAAATATGTTTGATTTAATTTTAGATCGGGCTTTTTTAATTTCAGTTTTTATCAATCTTTCCTTAGTTTTCTAACCATCATAACGAACAAAGCCCACTTAACGTGAGCTTTGTATTTCCAGCAATCAGATTATTTACTGTGATTACCATGGGTATCCTGTCCATGGAGATCTTTGCGGTGCTGTTTGTTAAATACCCGCTGATCCTGTTCATGCTGGTTATTTTTTGGAGAATTGACCGGCCCATGTTGAGGCTGTTGCTGTTGTTGCTGCAAGTGTTTCTTTTGGTACTCCTCTTGCAACTGTTCCAATAGCTCTTGGTTTGGATTTTTTGATGACATCATCATTCCTCCATTTCCTATGCCTGTCCCTTTTATGTCATAGTCTGAAACTCAGGTGTGTAAGGCTTTTAAGGGAATCTGTGACATCAGGTAAAGATGAAAATTAGCGGGATTTTGCCAGTTGTTCTTGAATCGCCCAATCGATATGCACCTGTACAATCTCATCATGTTGTACACGGCTATCCTGCAAGGCTTGGACAATAGCCGGGTTAAATGGCGCATTACCCAGGCCAATAGCGATATTGCGCATAAAGCTCTGATAACCAGTACGCCGTAGCGGACTGCCTTCTGTAGAGGCCAGAAAAGTGGCTTCATCCCATTGCCATAACTCCAGCAAACTGACCTGATCCAGGCCATGTCGTGGATGGAAATCGGCAATGGTGGTGGTCTTGGCAAAACTGTTCCATGGGCAGATCAGCTGACAGTCATCACAACCAAAGACACGGTTGCCGATACCTCTGCGTAATTCTTCAGGAATGATGCCTTTGTATTCGATAGTCAAATAAGCAATACAGCGCCGCGCATCCAGTAGATAGGGTTCAACAATCGCCTGGGTCGGGCAGATATCAATACAGGCTGTACAGGAACCACAGTGTTTCGATGCTGGTTCATCAAAAGGTAGGTCTAGTGAAGTAAACAGCTCCCCCAGAACAAAGAAGGAACCAGATTTTTTATGAATCAGTAGGGTGTGCTTACCGGTCCAGCCCATACCAGCATTTTCCGCCAGCGATTTTTCAAAAACTGGCGCAGAATCAGCAAAAGGACGCGATTCAAATTCTCCGACTTTTTCCCTGATTTTAGCTGCCAGTATTTTCAATCGGCCACGCATGGTTTTGTGATAGTCGCGTCCACGGGCATAGCGGGCAATAATCGCGGAGTTTGGTGTATCAGGCACCATTCTCGGCTCAGGTCTCTCGACCAGATAATCCATACGTACACAGATTACTGATTTGGTAGCTGGAATCAATAAAGTAGGATCAGCACGTTTTTCCAGATTCTCTTCCAAAAACTTCATCTCGCCGTGATAACCGCGCTCCAGATATTTCTGTAGACGGGGCAATTCTACTTGAGCATCCGGCCGGGCAATGACACAATCAGAAAAACCCAATTCTAGCGCCTGTACCTTGATCCATGCTTTTAGAGCTTCTGGATCTTCTTGAAAAACCTGAATTTGTGCGGGAGAATCGGGTGTAGTCATAAACCGGGAACAGGGAATAAAAAATGCAGCGACAAGTTTACCATAGCAGAGATATTCAAGCATGGGAGCAGCGCTGGTTTGCCCGGCAAAATAGTTCCTATGGCTTGATGCAGCAGGTGGCCTGGGGCATTGCACAACGCCTGATTCCTTTATTTGTTCAAGAGAACGTTCAAAAGGTCGCAGTCTGTTGTGGACAGGGCAATAATGCCGGAGATGGGTATCTGGTTGGAAAATATCTGCGACAGGCTGGATTTCAGGTGGAGATTTATGCCGCAGAAAAAGGCACTTCTCAGGATCTGGCTTTAGCCAGTCAGGAAGCCATGGATGCTGGTATAAAAGTCTATCCGCATTTTGATTTTCAGTCTGAATATGATGTTTATATTGATGCACTGTTTGGTATAGGCTTGAACCGTGAGCTGAATGAAGAATGGCAACAGATTATTCAACGCATCAATATTCAAACAGGTCTGAAAATCGCAATCGATATTCCAAGCGGTTTAAATGCCAATACTGGACAACCGCTGCCGGTCGCTGTGCAAGCCGACTGTACCTATACCGCACTTGGCCTGAAGGCGGGATTATTTACTGGACAGGGCCAGGAGTTTGCAGGGCAGGTGGAATGTATCACTGCTATTCCAACCGATGCAGAGCTAAAATCGGTTGCTCAATTATCCAATACCGATATCCATTTACCGAAACGTCTGGCTTTTGGGCATAAAGGAAGTTACGGGCATGTGCTAGTGATTGGCGGGCATGCCGATATGGGCGGTGCGGTGATTATGGCGGCGGAAGCAGCTTTTGCTGCGGGAGCTGGTAAGGTGACCGTTGCTTGTGATGCCAAACACCATATGTCGATTCTATCCCGTGCGCCGAATATCATGCTGCGGGATATTAATGCTTTAGATGAAGGTCAGCGAGACGACTTGCTGCAACAGGTCGATGCAGTTTGTTTCGGAATGGGTTTGGGCCGTGATTTGTGGGCAGAGCAGCATTATCAGTTCTGGTTTAGCGCTATTCAACAGTCTGATCTAGAAATTGTTTTAGATGCCGATGCACTCTGGTTCCTGGCTAAACAACCACAATCTTTAAATGACCAAACTTATTGCACCCCGCATCCGGGCGAAGCAGCGACTTTACTCGAAAGTAGAGCTAAAGAGGTTGAAGTGGATCGCATTGCAGCAATTCATGCCTTGCAGCAGAAGTATCAGGGGCAGTGGGTACTTAAAGGTTCAGGTAGCCTGATTCTGGAAGATCAGCTCTATATCTGTACCGCTGGAAATCCGGGGATGGGCACGGGTGGTATGGGGGACGTACTTGCTGGAATGATTGCCAGTCTGAAAGCCCAATTTCATGAAAATCTTCATTTACATGAAATCGTGACCTTGCATGCCCTGGCTGGAGATGAGCTGGCGAAATCGGGTCAGCGTGGTTTACAGGCGCAAGATATGAAACAGGCAATATATAAAGTAGTGAATCTTTAAGGGTCGAATAATGATGCAGGCAGTAAAACTGACGATTTCTGGAAAAGTACAAAAAGTCGGTTATCGAAACTGGTTTGAAGCTCAAGCACTAGAATTAGGCCTAAATGGCTATGTACGGAATTTGCCCACTGGACAAGTCGAAGCTGTGGTTGTCGGGGAAAAAGATAAAATTCAAATGATAATTCAGCGTAGCTGGAAAGAACCTTCACTTGCAAATGTAGAAAATATAGAATCTGTTGAAATAGCTACGCCTCAAATAATTGATGATTTTAAAATCGTAAAATAAAAAAGGATCAATGTATGTCTGAGCAAGTAATGTTTGTTTTATTACTGATAGTTTTGATATTACTTTATGTTTTATTTAAGGGAAAAAGAAATAATATTAATTCAAATAAAGCCCATAGACAGAATCCTTCCAGAAATTTTTTACAGAAAGTTCAGAAAGCTTTCCCAGCATATAAAGTTATCCATAAAAATGAAGCTTTTATGATTTGTGAAATCAATCATCGAAATGAACCGGAAGAAATAGTATTTATTCGGATATATCCTCAGCAATCTAAACAAATAAAAAAATCCGGTCGTATGCTAATTGCAAATTATCCAACATTTCCTACTATATCTGAAATGAAACGAGATTTCGGTAAGTATCTATAATTAACGTCTTCTGCTGGCACGACTACGTCCACGAGCCATACCGCCTAGGGCATTTAACACGGCCATTTTGTTCATGCTGCCAGAAGCATGGGCATGGCAGATGGCTGCAGCCAGTGCATCGGCAGCATCCTGTTGCGGTTTGATGGTCAGGTTTAGAATTCGCATCACCATCATCTGCACCTGTTCTTTTTCTGCTGCACCGTAGCCCACTACAGACTGCTTGATTTGCCGTGCCGTATATTCCGCTACTTGCAGATCTAAATTAACTAGTGCTGCAATGGCAGCACCACGAGCTTGACCCAGTTTTAGTGCTGAGTCCGGGTTTTGTGCCATAAATACTTGTTCTACCGCCGCTTCCGTTGGGCCATAGAACTTTACAATTCGTTCAACCCCAGCAAATATTCGTTTTAATCGTTCGGGCATTTCCGCAGTTTCCGTCCGGATCGTACCTGCATCGACGAAAGTCAGTTTTGAACCTTCTTTTTGAATGATACCGTACCCCGTAAGACGTGAACCTGGGTCAATCCCAATAATTAATGACATGCCTGCACTTTAAAAATAAAATAATGCCCTTATTGTTACATAAGCGTATCAAAAAAGCTTGATCCTGATGAAGCGGTTGATTACAGCGCCCTTAATTTTTTAATAGAGATTAGATTAATTTTCATGAAATTATTTCTTTTTATCCTGGTTGGCTTGATCCTGGAAGTATTTGTGTGGATCGGCGTGGGTGACCTCGTCGGGAGCATGTGGTACGTATTTTTCTGGTTTGTGGCTGCCTTCTTTATCGGGATGAACCTGATCCGTAAATACTCGGCGGGTATGATGCCGCAAATGCAACAGATGCAAATGGGGCAGATGAGTGCTGATCCAGCCATGACCAACAATCTGCCTAAAATCCTGGCGGGTTTCTTCCTGCTGATTCCAGGTCTGATCACAGATGTGCTGGCTGTACTCATGCTGATTCCACCGGTACAGCAGGCATTTAAAGCGGCAATGATGAAAGTCATGATGAAACGCCAGCAAGCCATGATGGAAAAAATGATGGGTGGCATGATGGGCGATATGGGCGGAGCACAAGGTCAAAACCCATTTGCAGAAATGATGCGCCAGATGCAAGACATGCAGAACCAGCAGGGCGGTCGTGGCGATTCAACCATTATTGATGGTGAGGCACGTGAAGTAACCCCAGATGCGAAAAAAATTGAAATGAAAGACGTGAATCAAAAATAAAATTTGATCATATTAAGCCGGATTAACTGATCCGGCTTTTTTATGTGCCTAAATCAAGATAAAACTACTACGAAAAATTAAACAAAAGTTATAATGCTGCAGTCTCAGTGATCACTGAAAGGAGAAAGATGTCTTTGCTTTTAACCATTTGCGGTCTGCATTTTATTGCCCAACTCAGTCCGGGACCGGACGTTCTCCTGATTGCTCGTAGTGCAGCATCAACTTCACGTGCCAATGCACTAAAAATCATTGCCGGGATATCGGTCGGGATTGTGGTCTGGGTCGTCCTGACGCTGGCTGGTTTTACCGTATTGATTGACCAGTTTGCATGGATACAACAGGTGCTCATGCTGGTGGGGGGAGCTTTCCTGGCAAAAATGGGCTGGGGAATGCTAAAAGGTGGATTGCAGGCATTCAAGCAGCGCAATGTGACGACTGATGATTCTTTGGTGGTGAATGAGCCAAAAAGCTATTTTATGTTGGGTTTGTTCACCAATCTGTCTAATCCCAAGACCTTGATTTATTTCAGTAGCGTATTCTCATTAGCCCTAAGTTCTTCTGCTTCGGATTATTTGAAATCCCAATTAGCAGTGATTATTCCACTACAGACTTTTATCACTTTCGCATTGCTGATGTTGTTGATTTCCCAGCCTAAAATTAAAGTGCTGTATCAGCGTGCCGGTAGCTATATTGATCTGATTTCAGGGGTACTGTTTCTGATCTTTGCGATCTGGCTTTGGTATGATGCCTTAATCCTCATGAATTAAGAATTTTGATCAGACTGAGCCTGATCATTAGCAAGAGGGGAAACAGCAGTTTCCTCTTTTTTTTCGGCCAGTTTTTGACTGGAACTATAGCGGTTCGGTTTAAGCGTAGTTTCAGTATTTTCTGAACCTTGATAGCTACGACTGCGGTTAGCACGCTCTCTTAAACCACCTTTACGAATCAGTTGAACCATATCAATCTTTTCTATGCTTCTATTCTATACAACACTGGTTTTATTGTAATGCAATTGGGATGATTGCTGTTGAATGATATAGAAGCACAGTTTAAAAAAATATCTCAGACAACATGCGAACAGTTTTTCAGGCCTGATCTAGAAAGATCAGGCCGCCGAGAAGAATTAACCGTTAGAAGAATAATTGTCGTTATACGTGATTGTTAGGATGAATTATGATCAGGATGATTTTTGTTTTGTTTCAAGTTGCAGAGCACTGAAAATCGTATCTTTAGCTGGTACTTCTTGGGTATGTGTCTGTACATAGACTGGCACAACCTTAACTACAATTGCCGCTGCCAGACAGGTGATCAGGCAGAACATCCAGAAGCCATACGGACTGCGAATGCTATGCGAACCACAATCTGGGCAAGAAGTTTCAGTGGATGAAACGGTTCGATTGCAACATGCACAATGATATTGGTAATGCACTGTATCTTCTCCTTATTATCTTTTTCTTATCGTTTTTATTTTTAAACATCATGTCCTTGATGTTTGTTTATATTATGTGAGGGATTGTTTGTATTCGATAGTCTTGATTGAGGCGGGCGGTGTAAGAGATTGCCGACAACGCAATTAGAAAAGAAAAATGATCTTTAGCTTAGTTTGAATTAAAGATTTGAGAGTTGATGTCTATGAATTGGATGACTTAAGGGGAGATGATCTATTGATATATCACCTGATTAAAAAGCAAAAAGCCTGCAGAAGCAGGCTTTTTGTGTCAATCTGGACTTATTGACCAGAGCGGATGATGTAATCGAATGCAGACAGTGATGCTTTGGCACCTTCACCAGTCGCGATGATGATCTGTTTGTATGGAACAGTGGTACAGTCACCTGCAGCAAATACACCTTTCACATTGGTTTCGTTGCGTTCGTTAATCACGATCTCACCACGGTTGGTTAACTCAACTTTAGTTTCTTTTAAGAAATCAGTGTTAGGTAACAAACCGATTTGTACAAAGATACCCGCCAATTCAATGGTGTGCTCTTCATCAGTTGCGCGGTCTTTGTATTTCAAGCCAGTTACTTGTGAACCATCACCAATCACTTCTGTAGACAGGGCATTTTTGATCACGGTGGTGTTCGGCAAGCTGTTCAATTTGTCTTGCAGTACTTGGTCCGCACGCAGTTTGGTATCAAACTCAACCAGAGTCACATGCTCAACAATACCAGCAAGGTCAATCGCAGCTTCAACACCAGAGTTACCCCCACCGATGACTGCAACACGTTTACCTTTGAACAATGGACCATCACAGTGTGGACAATACGCAACACCACGGGTACGGTATTCTGCTTCACCCGGAACGTTCATCTCTCTCCAGCGGGCACCAGTTGAAAGAATTACAGTTTTAGATTCCAGTTTTGCACCATTTTCCAGAGTGACTTCAACCAGACCATTGGCAGTTTCATCTGCACCTTTGATGTCAGAGACACGTTGCAGGTTCATGATATCCACACCGTATGAACGGACATGTGACTCCATTTCAGCGGCAAACTTTGGACCTTGAGTTTTTTGAACTGAAGTGAAGTTCTCAATGTCCATGGTATCCATCACCTGACCGCCCATGCGTTCAGCTACGATGCCAGTGTTAATACCTTTACGTGCTGCGTAGATCGCTGCAGTGTTACCTGCAGGGCCACCACCGATGACAAGCACATCAAATGCATCTTTAGCATTGAGTTTTTCAGCTTCTTTGGCTGCAGAGTTAGTGTCCAGTTTGGCAATGATTTCTTCTAAAGTCATACGACCTTGGCCGATGTGTTCACCGTCCTGGAATACCATTGGTACTGCCATAATTTTGCGTTCTTCCACTTCTTCCTGGAAGAAAGCACCATCGATCATGGTCGTAGTTGTGCCAGGGTTGTAAATCGCAATCAGATTCAAAGCCTGAACCACATCTGGACAGTTATGGCAGCTTAAAGAAACAAACACATCAAAATCTGATTTGATATTCAGGTCTTTAATAGACTGTAAAACTTCATCAGAAACTTTCGGTGCATAACCAGAAGTTTGTAGCAATGCCAGAATCAAAGATGTGAACTCGTGACCCATTGGCAAGCCTGCAAAGAACACACGAGGCTGTTCACCAGCTTTTGCCACACCGAAGCTTGGTGCACGTTTGTTTTGACCGTCGAAACGTGCAGTCACTTGTGGTGAAAGCACAGCGATTTCTTCTACCAGTTCTTTAATTTTGGCTGATTTGTCAGAAGCGTCCAGAGTGGCAACCAGTTCGATTGGACCTTCAAGGCGTTCCAAAAGGGTTTTAAGTTGAGCTGTTGTATTTTGATCTAACATTGCTAACGTCTCCAAAGGAGTAATTATTCATTCGATGAAGTCATATTAAGCGAAATGGTTGAATAGGTAAAACAGGTAGTTTTTATTTATTCAATCGAATTTTCAGATAAAATGAAAATTTCATCATTAATTTCAGTGTTATATCGGGGTAATAATGGAAATTTCAAGTGTTGTTCTGGTTTAAAGCCAATTTTTAGTTAAGATGATCATTTCCAAAATGAAAGAGTATAACGATGCAACTTCAGCGCGGTATTTATCAACATTACAAGGGTAAACTTTATCAAGTTTTACATGTCGCGACCCACAGTGAAACTGAAGAAAAACTGGTGGTTTATCAATGCCTATATGGTGATTATTCGATTTGGGTGCGTCCACTCAGTATGTTTACTGAAACCATTACTTTAGATGATGACCGCGAGCTGGAGCGTTTTAAACTGGTCATTCCAGAATAAACATCCAAAGGTAGAAAGAAGATCATCATCGATCAAGCTTGAGATCTTTATATACATTGTATGAACTTTATGCACGTTTGATGAGTGAGCATTTATTGCATTATCGTAATAGTGAACCAGAATCTATTGGAAAGACCTGCTGCAATTGCTCAAGCAGCAGGGCAGTTTGCTGGTGGTAGGAAATGTATAGTCGCATGCCGATCAAGTCATCGGATTTAAGGCGCTAGTCGATGCTGATTGACGGTTTATTGCTTCAACCGTGAATATGGGTGCCGGGCTGTTATTGCTGAGTTATCAATAAGGTTACAATTAAGCACTGTAAATTCGGGTGAAATTTAAATCATATTCCAGGTATTTTTTGATAAACGCGGCCTTGTCATCGCGCCTGAGCAGATTGTCATAAATATATTCAGGTACAGGGTGATAAAGCTCGGCCAATCCGTTGTTATAAAAAATTTTCAGGTGTCGGCTAGAAGCATTATATTTCCAGGAAATTACCGTTAAAAGTAGAGCCATACTACACCTCCAATAAAATTGAGGATTTAGGTTTAATTCTTATCGGTCTATGTCTTGAACTTAAATCGCGAATACTAATTTCTATAGCGTTGTTTTGTAATTTCTCCTTATATTTTTCTACTAATTTCAGACAGAAAATGGCGAAAGTGTTTTCTTTCTATCATCTACCTACTAGCATCAATTACACAAGCAAAAAATATGCTCATTCCGGATACGGAATGAAAGAAAACACTACAAAAACTTTAAGGTTGTTGAAAAAATCTGCTCTAAGATGAAGGCAAAATAAAAACCAAATCGAGTTTTAGCATCATGCAATTATTTAAATGCTCCCACTGTCGTCAACCTGTTTATTTTGATAATAATTTATGTATGGCCTGCAATCATGTCCTGGGGTTTGACAGTTCGAACATGCAGATGGTGGCATTGGAACCCAATCAGGAAGGTACTCTTTATATTGAATCAGATACTCAAGCCAACTATCGACTTTGTTCTAATGCGCAATATGGAGTTTGTAACTGGGTCATCCCAGAAGAAGATCCGCACGATTTTTGTCTGGCCTGTCGCTTAAACCGTATTATTCCAAATCTAAACGAACCACAGTATCGCCAGCGCTGGCACAAAATTGAACTGGCTAAGCATCGTTTAGTGTATTCATTACTGCGCTGGAAATTACCGATTCAGTCGCGTCTGGACAATCCAGAATCTGGTTTGGCTTTTGACTTTAAAGCCAATCCCAACAGTCCGGATGAACCCAAGGTAATGACAGGGCATGACAATGGTGTGATTACCCTAAACATTGCTGAAGCAGATGACGTAGAATGCGCAATGGAACGCAAAAATATGGAGGAAGTTTACCGGACTTTATTAGGACATTTTCGTCATGAAATCGGGCATTATTACTGGGATGTGCTGGTGGATAACACAGAGTTTCTGGAACCGTGCCGGGAGCTGTTTGGCGATGAGCGCATGGATTATCAAGAAGCCTTAGATCGGCACTATCATCAAGGTCCACCGTTTGACTGGACAGAGCGCTATATCAGTACTTATGCCACTATGCATCCATGGGAAGACTGGGCGGAAACCTGGGCGCATTACCTGCATATTGTGGATGTGTTAGAGACTGCTGATTCTTTCGGGATTCAAATTCGCCCGCATGTGGTAGATGAGCAGAATGACCAGTTGATGGTCTTGTCTCAACCGATTAACCCGTATTACAGCTACGATTTTGATGAAATCTATCAGGCCTGGTTACCGGTAGCCTTTGCTATGAATAGCCTGAATCGGAGCATGGGGCAGGAGGACTTTTATCCTTTCCTGATTAATCCGGTGGTACAGCAGAAACTGAAATTCATTCATGATGTCATTCAGAAAACTGCCAGTGCACAGCGAAAGGTTGCTTAAATATTCCCTTTAAAAATTCGTGCAATAAAAAAACCACGCCAAGGCGTGGTTTTTTTAATCAGTTCAATCTAATACAGATTAGATTTTACCAACTAGGTCGATTGAAGGAGCAAGAGTTGCGTCGCCTTCTTTCCATTTAGCTGGGCAAACTTCGCCTGGGTGAGCGTGTACGTATTGAGCTGCTTTAACTTTGCGAAGCAGTTCTTGAGCGTCACGGCCAATACCGCCAGCGTTGATTTCGATGATTTGGATTTTACCTTCTGGATCGATAACGAAAGTACCACGATCTGCAAGGCCGTCAGCTTCGATTAGCACTTCGAAGTTTTTAGCAAGAGTCCAAGTAGGATCGCCAACCATTACGTATTGGATTTTTTTGATTTCTTCAGAAGAATCGTGCCAAGCTTTGTGAGTGAAGTGAGTGTCAGTAGAAACTGAGTAAATTTCAACACCAAGTTTTTTGAATTCTTCGTAGTTGTCAGCAAGGTCACCTAGTTCAGTTGGGCAAACGAAAGTGAAGTCAGCTGGATAGAAGAATACTACAGACCATTTGCCTTTAAGGTCAGCTTCAGTAACTTCGATGAATTTGCCGTTTTGGAATGCTTGTGCTTTGAAAGGTTTAACTTCAGTATTAATCAAGCTCATCATTGTCTCCATGATTGAGGTTAGTCTTTAATTTTCAGTAAGAGTATCGAACTTTGGGCCTTAGCTAAAATGGTATTTTTACATTACAAAAATCGGAAAAACCGAATTATGTAATAAAACCGCCAATTTACCCATGTCATCGTTATGTTCATTCGCACAGCAACACGCTGTCTGGATGACAAAAATGTCCAGTCATCAACCCGCTTAAGAACATGCAGCTTTAAAGGATAAAATTCAAGGGCAAAACTTAAAAAAATCAAAAAAAATTTAAATAAATTTATTGAAATGAATGGTTTGGATTTTTTGAATTAAAGGATGTGATGCTTATTTTTAGAGCAAACTGTTTCTAAAGGTAAATATTAAAAATAGCCTAAGCATTTTATATGATCGTGCATAAAACTAAGAAAAGATGCTTATCAACGTTTAATTCGGAAAATGGGAAAGATATGGAAAAACTTGTGATCTGTATAAATAGCCCCATTAACTGAGTTCACTTCATTTATGCTGACTGAAATACCGCAGAACTACTGAGATAAGTTCGTTGGGAAAATGCATGAAAGTGAGTAGAATATTGTGTTTTGGAATTGGGATAGGACGCTGACTTGGCTGCGAGAGATTTAAATGTCGAAAATCTGGTGATGGCACGAGACCTTCACCGTTTAAATCGTTTACGAAAAGGTAAAGATGCCAACGAAAAGCAGTATCAGGAATTATTTGAAAAATCCCATCTTAAAGTGCTGGAACGTGTCGAGCGCATTCCCAATATCAAGCTAAACCAGGACTTGCCGGTTACCCAGTATGCCGATAAGCTGATTGAAGCGATCCAGAAACATCAGGTCATTATTGTTGCGGGTGAAACCGGTTCTGGTAAAACGACTCAGCTCCCTCAAATTGCCATGCTGGCAGGTCGTGGATTAACCGGTCTGATTGGTCATACCCAGCCGCGTCGTTTGGCAGCGCGGAGCGTATCGCAGCGTATTGCCGAAGAAGTGGGTGAAAAACTCGGTGAATCAATTTCCTTTAAAGTCCGTTTTAATGAACAGGGCTCACAGGATTCGATTGTCCGTTTGATGACGGATGGTATTCTGTTGGCAGAACTGGCCAATGACCGATTCCTAACCAAATACGACACCATCATTATCGATGAGGCACATGAACGTTCGCTGAACATCGACTTCATCATGGGCTATCTGAAGCAGTTACTGCCACGCCGTAAAGATCTGAAAGTCATCATCACCTCAGCAACGCTGGATGTAAACCGTTTTAGTAACTACTTTAATGGTGCCCCAATTTTCGAAGTGGAAGGGCGTAGCTATCCTGTGGAAGTGCGTTACCGTCCAATTTCCGAAATGACCATTGGTGGCAGTGATGACGACGAGTTTGATGATTTCGAAGAAAACCTGCCACGTGCTGTTGTTGCAGCTGTAGAAGAATGTCTTCAGGATGCACAAGAGAAAGGTCATCTGGAACATGCCGATATCCTGATTTTCGCCAGTACCGAACAGGAAATTCGTGAACTACAGGAAACCCTGATCAAGCATGGCCCACGACACACTGAAGTCTTGCCACTGTATGCACGTCTGGCATTGGCAGAACAGCAGAAAATTTTCAATCCATCGGGTGGTGGGCGACGTATCATTATTGCCACCAACGTGGCAGAAACCGCCCTGACTGTACCGAATATCCGTTATGTGATTGATAGTGGTTTTGCCCGTATTTCACGTTATAGCTACCGTTCCCGCGTACAGCGTTTGCCAATCGAAGCCATTTCCCAGGCAGCAGCGAACCAGCGTAAAGGACGTTGTGGCCGTATTGCACCGGGTGTGTGTATTCGACTCTATTCAGAAGAAGATTTTTTAAGCCGTCCAGAGTTTACCGAACCGGAAATCAAGCGGACCAACCTGGCATCCGTGATTCTGCAGATGCAGAGCCTGAAATTGGGTTCATTAGAAGAGTTCGATTTTATTGAGCCACCAGATCACCGACTGGTGAATGATGGTCGTAAGCTGCTGATTGAACTAGGTGCTTTATCCGAGAAGAAAAATGAACTAACCAAGATTGGTTATCAGATGGCAAAAATGCCGATCGATCCGCGTCTGGCACGGATGATTCTTGGGGGTGCGCATTTTGGTGCCTTAAATGAAGCGCTAGTCATTGTCGCAGCGTTGGCGGTACAGGACCCGCGTGAACGCCCAGCTGACAAACAGATGCAGGCAGATCAGAAACATGCCTTGTTCCGTGAAGCAGATTCAGACTTCCTGTTCTATATCAAGTTGTGGGAAACGCTGCACGACAATCGCGAAAACATGAGTGAGAACAAGCGCCGTACTTTTGCGCGTAATCACTTCCTCAGCTGGTTGCGTTTGCGTGAGTGGAAGAAAACCCATGAACAGCTGGTTGATTTAGCTAAAGGCTTAAAGCTGTCCTTTAATGAAAAGAAAGCTAGCTATGAAAACTTGCACCGTGCCTTATTGACCGGACTATTATCGTTTATTGCTAACAAGACTGATGAGCGTAACGTGTTTATGGCGGTGCGTCAGCAGAAAGCACGTGTATTCCCAGCATCTACTTTGCACAAAACCAATACCCCGTGGGTAATGGCTTTCGAGATGGTGGAAACCTCACAAGTTTATCTGCGGACTTTGGCAAAGATCGAACCGGAATGGATTTTGCTGGCGGCGCGTGATCTGGTCAAACATCATTATTTTGAACCGCACTGGTCGAAAAAAGCAGGTGTGGTAAATGCCTATGACCAGATTTCCTTGTTTGGCCTGATCATTGAGCCAAAACGTCAGGTGAATTATGAAAAAGTGGATCAGGTTGCAGCGCATGAAATCTTCCTGCGCGATGCACTGACCACCGGTAACCTAGGCATCATGCCGCCATTTCTAAAGCATAACTTGTTAAAGCTTGAGGAAGTAGAACGGGTCGAAGACAAACTGCGCCGTCGGGATCTGGTCGTGGATGAAGAAACCATTTATCAGTTCTATGCCTCTAAAGTGCCGCCAGAGGTAGCGAGTCGCCGTAGCTTTGAAGACTGGCGCGCGACGGTTGAACCGCAAAATCCACGTTATCTGTTTGTGGATGATGATGCACTGTGGATGAATGACCGTCCGACAACGCAGCAGTTCCCGGACTATCTGCGGAATGGCGAGTTACGTCTGGCAGTGAGCTATCGTTTTGATCCAAGCCATGATGAAGATGGTGCAACGGTTCGCATTCCGGTGCAAGCTTTGCCACAGGTGGATGAAAATATCTGGTCTTGGGGCATTCCGGGCTGGCGTGAAGAGCTAATCGAAGCCTTGTTAAAAGCCTTGCCGAAAGATAAACGCCGTAATCTGGTACCGATTCCGGATACTGTGCATAAGTTGCTGTCACGCATTGATGCAACACATCTGCAACAACATATTTTTAGTTTCCTGGCATTCCAGTTGCGTGGTGAACAGATCACAGAAAAAGACTTCTCTTTTGAGCGGGTCGAGCAGTATTTGTTGCCTTTAATTAAGGTAATTGACGAGAAAGGTCGTGTGATCGAACAGGGTCGTGATCTGGATGAACAGAAGGCCCGTTGCCGTACGGAAACCCATAGTCCGGTAAAACAACTTAAAGGTGAACATACGACTTTTCCTGAAAACTTTGTCTTTGAAGCTTCGCAAAAAGTGACAGGCGTTGTCGTGAAGCAGTATCAGGCACTGGTACCGACCAAAGACTTCGCTGCATTAGAGCAAAAAGATGAATCCGGTGTGGTGATCCAGACCTTTAACGATCAGGTTGAAGCGATTCGTCAGCACCGTGCCGGGGTGATCCGACTGGTGCATATGCAGCTCGGTGATCTGGTGCGTCAACTGAAAAAACAGATTTCCAAACCGTTGGCTTTGGCTTATTCACCACTTGGCGACAAAGCGAAGTTGGAACAAATGTTAGTTTATGCCACACTACAGTTGTCCATAAATGAGCTGCCTGTCAATGCGCAAGAGTTCCAAAAGTTAGTTGAAGATGTAAAAAAATCTTTCTTAACTCATGGTCAGACTGCGCTGAAAGATATCACTGATATTTATACCCAGTGGCAGGAAATTCGCCGGAAACTCTTGGTTTTAGACGATTCTGTCTTTGGTAAGAATATTGATGATATTGAGGATCAGCTCGATTTGATGAATTTGGCCGACTTTGTTTATAGCAAGCCGACGGACGTCTGGATCGAATTTCCGCGCTACCTAAAAGCGCTGCTTTTGCGACTTGACCGTTTGCCAAATAATCTGCAAAGGGATGATTCTGCCATTGATCAAATCGACCCTTGGATGGAAAAATTGTTCAAATTTAAAAATGACGCTCGCCTGAAAGAACTGTATTTCATGGTCGAGGAATTACGGATCTCTTTATTTTCACAACCGATGAAAACTAAAGCGCCTGTTTCTCCGAATCGCCTACAAAAAGTATGGGATCGTCTTGGAATCAGTTAAGATATGAGTAATTTCTAAAAGGAGTTTTACATGGGCATCCGCATTACAGGTACTGGTCTGTTCCATCCTGAACATTCTATTACCAATGAAGAGTTAGTTGAAAGTTTAAATGCTTATGTGGAACAGTTTAACCAGGTCAATGCGGAAAAGATCGCTGCGGGCGAAATTGAAGCATTGCGTGGTTCTAGTGCAGAATTTATTGAAAAAGCTTCAGGCATCAAACGCCGTTATGTAGCTGAAAAAAGCGGTATTCTGGATCCAAAACGTCTTCGTCCTTTATTGCATGAACGTTCTAACGACGAACTGTCTATTCAGGCAGAGTGGGGCGTGGCTGCAGCTAAACAGGCGATGGAGAATGCAGGCGTAACTGCAGAAGACATCGATGTGGTGATTCTGTCATGTTCGAACATCCAACGTGCTTATCCGGCAGTTGCGATTGAAATCCAGACTGCTTTGGGTATTCAAGGTTATGCTTATGACATGAACGTAGCATGTTCTGCAGCAACTTTCGGGATCAAACAAGCTGCTGATGCGATCAAATCAGGCGCGCGTCGTGTCTTGCTGGTTAACGTAGAGATTACTTCTGGTCATACTGATTTCCGTTCACGCGATTGTCACTTTATCTTTGGTGATGTTGCGACTGCATCAATCATTGAAGATACTGAAACTAAAACTGGTTTCGAAGTTGAAGATATTGAGCTGTTCACCCAGTTCTCCAACAATATCCGTAATAACTTCGGTTACCTGAACATGAGCGAAGTGGATGCAGACATCGACAACAACCGTTTCCGTCAGGACGGTCGTAAAGTGTTCAAAGAAGTTTGTCCTCTTGTTGCCAAGATGATCACTAAGCAACTGGAAAAGAACAATATTGATCCAACCAATGTCAAACGTTTCTGGTTGCACCAAGCCAACGTGAACATGAATGAGCTGATCCTAAAACTGATCGTGGGCAAAGAACACGCGAAGTCAGAACTGGTTCCGTTGATTCTGGACGAATTCGCAAATACTTCATCTGCAGGTGTGATCATTGCATTGCACCGCACTGCACATGAAGTGAATGATGGCGAATATGGCGTATTGTGTTCATTCGGTGCGGGCTACTCTGTAGGCTCAATCCTTGTGAAAAAGCACGTTGTGGCCTAAGTAGGAATTTATATCTTGCAGGTCAAGCATGATGCAGCTTGGATTAAACGCTTAAGCAGTTTAGCCAAGCTGTATTTCACACCGACTTTTCTCGGTGCTGAGCATATCGATGCTTCGCGACCTGCAATGTATGTGGGTAATCATTCGATCTATGGAGTATTCGATTCTCCACTGGTTATTGATTACCTCTACAACGAACACAAAGTGGCTGTGGTCAGTATTGCCGATCACAGCCATTTTTATATTCCGCTGTGGCGAGAGATTTTTAAAAAGTTTGGCGCAATTGATGGCATACGTGAATATGTACGTGAAGTCATGCGACAAGGGTATTCGATTTTAGTCTTTCCCGGTGGTGGTCGCGAAGTGCTGAAACGCGAAGGCGAGCAATACCAGCTGATCTGGAAAGAACGCTATGGCTTTTTAAAACTGGCACAAGAATTTGGTTACGATATCGTGCCTTTTGCCGCGCTTGGCGGTGACGAAATTTTTGAGATCGGTTTTGATGCGCGTCATATTGTAGAAAACAAATACTTCCAGAAAATTCTTAAAGTCCCTGCATTGAACAAGCTACTACGTAAAGGGGATGTCATTCCATCCTTACCTAAAAATCCGTTTCCTAAACGGGTTCCTTTCTATTTTCAGTTTCAGCCTCGTCAGGTGATTCCTGAAATTCAAAACCAGCAGGATTTGGTACTTTTTCGCGAGCAGATTCAGCAACAGATCTATCATGCACTCGATAACTTAAAAGAGATTCGGGCAGCTGATCTGAATCAGCATAAGTCTTAGAACTGACTTAAATAAAAAATAAAGTCATATTAATTGTGAACTGTTTTACTGCTTGCTGGAGTTTTGTGATTTGCAGTGAGTTCCAATTTTCTTAATTGGTCTGTGTTGCGTAGTACGAATATGATTAAATGATGTCATCCATTCTTTTAGGTACGTGTATGGAACAGGACCGTTTAGTACCGCAGTATCAACAGCTGGCTACACAGCTGCTTCGTATTTCTCCGTTGCTGTATGAGTTTTACCAAGACCAGTTGGCTCTGGTGAAGCATGTCAATGCTCAAAACATGTTTAAGCTGGATCGTGAGCAGCATCGAATTGTACTGGCGAATGCTCTGTTTCATATTCAATTCAATACACCACAACAGATTCAGGAGGGCAGCGCAAAATTACTGGCTGAACCGCATTTTCATAATCAGCAGGTCAAATCTGAAAATCTGGAAGAATTTTTCCTGCAAGATATCTATTTCCTGACCGGTGATCAAAAACCGCAACATTCCCCTTTTTTAAGAGATAAAGCTCAAAAGTTGCGTAAATTGTTTATTGAACAGGTCTATAGCTGGGTCAATGGCCCAGAACGAGTTGCTGAGTTTCTTAAGCAGATTTCACTTGCCGAAGCTGAACTGATTGATCAGGTGATGATAGAGACAAGTACTTATACCACACCCTATCTGCAGCAATACGTGTTGTCTGGCCGGGAATTACCACAGCAACTTTTACAACTGATCCAGAAAATCTTTACGTTGGAATATCTAGTGCCATCGGATTTCTTACCAATCCAGAGTTTGATGCATAGCCTGGATGAATTCTGCTTTAGTGCACCGCAATTTCTGCATCCAGCAATTTACTGTATCATCAGCCTATCTTTTGAAGAACGTTTTAATCTGCATGAGCTGAATGAGCATGTGCATGATATTGAGTTACTGTTTCGACATGCGCAGGAGCATCCTCATCTGTTAGGTTTCGCACGTCTGATGAACCGGGAAATGTGGAGGCGAGATGACCTGCTCAGCAAAAAACATTTTCTGGAACGCAACAACCAGCTATGGCAGAAAAAAGTTGCTAAATTACCGCTATTTGATTGCAGCCGTGTGGTGAACTGGTTATTCCGTCAATCAGCCGAAGTGCTGGACTGGATCAGCATGAATATCCAGCATAGTAGTGTGCGGGTTGCTGTGACCGCGATCAGTTTTTTGGATACCCATCAAGTGCACCCACAGGTGATTCTGGCGACTCTACAATACTTTCAGTATGTTTCGGCACGACTGTTTATTCATAGTGTTTATCAATATGCGATTGAACACAAATGGTTTCAGCATCCGCAGAACCAGTCCGTGGTGTTAAAAGGTACACGTCAGTCGGTTAATGATCACCGCATTGCGATTAGTCCCTCAATTTTGTATCTGGATGAATGGATGGGCTTGATGCGGGATGTAGTGAATATGGATGATCAGAGCATCAAGAAAGTTTATCTAGGCTTAAGTCGGGTAATGCAGGCGTATCTGCAGCATCTACATAAAATCACCATACATTTACCAGAAACTGTACAGCAATATATTCATCCTTCAAACCAGCAGGATCGTGATTTCTATGCAGAATTACAACGTCACCGGATTAAGTTAAGCGAGTTTCGGCAGCTGTTCTATTTACAGGATGGTAATATCCGTGAATCAGTTTTTGACAGCTATGTGCGAGATTATCTGGCGGAATATCTTATTCAGCACACTCATATTTCAAAGAACCTGACTTGGAAAGGATTATTTAATCAGGCAGTGGCTTGGCATACCCAGATTCAGAAGCAGGAAATCATTGAGCGATTAAAAAAAGATTTTGCTTTGCGTGACTGGAAAAGTTTAACGACTGAGCCTTGTATTTATTATCGGGACTGGACATTCCAGGAGCTTAAGACCATCGACCAGATCATTGAGCAGACTAGGAGTTTTCGAAACTGTTTGGCTGCTAGCTATGCGAAGCGTATTATCGAAGGGGAATATGTGGCTTTTTATGTTAGTTATGGGAGCCTGTCTGTTCCATTATTGCTCGGCTGTAATGTGCAGGATAGGCAACTCATTTTTGATCAGCTGGAATACCCAAATAACCAAAAAGCTGAACCGCAATATATCCACATCGCTAAAGAATTTACTGACTGGTTGAATCAACGACTGGCTACGTCGTGTCGGGAAACAGATTTGGATGTGAATGCTTAACTTTTGCTGGAAAAGTCGTTAGGCTATAGCCGTTCTTTCACGGTATAGGTCATATGAAACAGGAAACTGCACTCAAGTTACTTAAAGCGGGCGAAAATGTATTTCTGACAGGCTCGGCTGGTGCAGGGAAAACCTATACCCTGAATCAATATATTAATTACCTCAAAGCGCGTAAGGTATCGGTGGCGATTACGGCTTCCACCGGTATTGCAGCGACACATATGAATGGCATGACCATTCACACCTGGGCTGGCATTGGCATCAAGGATTTTCTTTCTGAAGAAGACTTAAAGCGCATGAAAGAGCGCAAGTATTTGAAGGAACATCTGGAAAATGCACAGGTTCTGATTATTGACGAGATTTCAATGCTGCATGCCAAGCAGCTGAATCTAGTCAATCAGGTCCTCAAATATTTTAAAGAATCTGAAGAAGCCTTTGGCGGGATTCAAGTGATTGTGGCAGGAGATTTCTTTCAGTTGCCACCAGTCGGTAAAAATGAGGAGCGTAACCGCGACAAGTTCTGTTTTATGTCCGAAGCCTGGGTCGAAGCGAAATTTCGCGTCTGTTATCTAACTGAACAGCACCGTCAGGGTAATGACTATCTCAACGATATTCTGAATGCGATTCGTGCACAGGCGATTGGCCCGGAACATCGTGCAGCCTTACAGTCAACCCGCAACCAGAATATTGGCGAGACTTATACACGTCTATATACTCACAATATGGATGTGGACAGCATTAACTTCCGTCATTTGAATGAAATTGACAATGAGCCACGTCAGTTTGATGCGCGCTGTGATGGAAATGAAAAACTGATTGAAACCCTGAAATCTTCCGTACGAGCACCAGAAACCCTGAGTCTGAAAAAACATGCCAAAGTCATGTTTGTAAAAAACAACTTTGACTTGGGCTATATCAATGGCAGTCTCGGCGAGGTAGTGGGTTTTGAAGATGATGATGAGTTTGGAGTGCTGCCTAAGGTCAAGCTGACTGATGGTACAACGCTACTGGTCGAGCCAGAAACCTGGTCTGTAGAAAATGAAGCCGGTAAAGTGATTGCCAGCTTCCAGCAGATTCCACTACGTCTGGCCTGGGCAATTACTATCCATAAATCTCAGGGCATGACTCTGGAAGCTGCAGAAATTGACCTGAGCCATACCTTTGAAAAAGGCCAGGGTTATGTCGCACTATCCCGTCTAAAATCTTTAGACGGTTTAAGACTAAAAGGCTTTAATGAACAGGCCCTAGAACTGGATAGTCTGGCGATCAAAGCAGACCGACGTTTTCAGGAACTATCAGAAGAAGCTGAAATTCACTTCGAAAATATTGATCTGACTGTACAGCATAAAGCTTTTATCCGTCATTGTGGTGGTACATTGAATGAAACTGAAATTCAGCGTAACGAGAAAAAGCTGGCAAAAAATGGTGGTAAACAGAATTATGCGGCTGCAACACTAGATGAAACCCGAGCTTTATTTGAGGAAGGTTATGACATTCAGGATATCGCGACTGAACGTGGCCTGACCCCAGCGACGATTATCAATCACCTTGGTCGTCTGCAAAAAGAGCAGGGGCTGGATATTTCTGTCGCCCACCCGGGTGAAGAAGTGGTGGAGCAGGTGCGCAAGATTTATAAACGTCTGACTAAGCGTCAGGATGTTGATCATTTTAATGAGGATGGTTCTATCAAGTTGCGTCCAATTGTGGAATTGACCAGTCCGCGGATGGGCTATGATCAGGTGCGTCTGGCTTTATTATTTGTTGAGTAAGAATAGGAATTTGATGTAAAAAAACTTCTGCGAACACGATGTATTCATTCATAGCTTAAAGGGTGATTACAATTATCTACTCATAAGTAAGTAATGATTCGAATATGTGATGAGTTATAACCACCTTACTTTTGACGGGCCAAAAGTAACAAAAGCCCTTTATTGATCTGACGGCACATCCCTGTGCCGCAGATCAATGTGCGACCTCCTTGTCGCATGTCGTGTGATTTAATGATTATTTGAATCGTATAAGCTTTTTAAGTTCTATGAGGTTTAATTATAAAGGGATTGAATCTATGAGGTTGGAGGAATCTATTGCGTACTAATCAATAACGATAAAATCCCCGCCGCAATTAATGGTCCAACCGGCACTCCACGCACGAAAGCTACGCCAGCCACCGTTCCAATCAGCAAGCCAGCCACCACATTCGGTTGATTGGTCATCAATTTGACACCGCGTCCACCAAGCCAAGCGACAAAAATACCTACAGCGATGGCGAGTAAAGATTTCCAGCTTAAAAATGATTTCAGGATACCGTCACCAGAAATTTTGCCACTGGCAATCGGTGCCAAAACGCCAATGGTCAGAATGATTACCCCGATATTTAAACCATGCGCCTGTACATAAGGCAGTAGCGTTTCATGCAACGGCGTGATTTTTAAAACCAGTAAAACCGCTGCTGCAATCGTGACCGCGGTGTTATGACTAAAAATACCACAGGCCAGCAAAATCAGAAGAACGACTAAATTCAGATCAAATTGAGACATAAGAAGAAATAAGGAGGAAGAATCACACTATTGTAGACTTTTTTAGCAAGCGAGACGAATGCGGGATAAACTTGAATCAGCAAAGCTGCATTTCAGTATAGAATAACGGCTGAATATACAGGTAGAGATTAAGATTTATGCTTCTGGAAAAAATGTTGCAGTCACAGGGTTTTGGTTCGCGTAAGCATTGTCAGCAACTGATCAAGAACGGTGCTGTCAGTATCCAGGACGAAATCATTGATCATCCAAAGCATAAGCTGGATCTGAATCAGCTGGAATTTAGTGTATATGGGGAAACTTACCAATATCGTGAAAAAGTGTATATTGCACTGAACAAACCAAAAGGCTATGAGTGCTCCCATCAAGCGACACACCACTTTAGTGTCTTTGATCTGTTTGATGATCTGTTGATGAATCGTGGAATTCAGTGTGTTGGACGGTTAGATCAGGATACAACTGGGCTGCTTCTACTTACTGATGATGGTCAGTTCCTGCAGGCTTTAACGCATCCTAAAAAGCATGTGGCGAAGGTTTACCAAATGGAAACGGCTGATCCAATATCCGATGAGCAGATTCAGCAGCTTGAACGAGGGGTTGAACTACGCAATGAAAAGGGGATTTATGCTGCAACAGATGTAAAACGTCTGGATGAGAAACGCTTGCAAATGACCATTCATCAGGGGGTCTATCATCAGGTGAAACGGATGCTAGCTGCAGTAGGAAATAAAGTTGAAAAACTGCACCGTGCCCAGATTGGTCAGTTATCGTTAAACGATCTGCCAGAAGGTGAATGGATCTATCTCACCGAAGAGCAGGTGGCGCAGGCAAAATACCATGAAGAATAAAACCTGATTTTTATTTCAGGAAACAATGGAAAGTGACAAATTCTTCATCCCGCATGAATCCCATCGATTCATACAGTTTATGCGATTGAAAGTTATTTTTCTGAGTTTCCAAACTGATCCTCAAGGCATTTTCCTGTTTAGCAAATAAAATTGCGGTATCAATCAACTGTTTTGCTGCGCCATGCCGGCGATAAGGTGGACTGATATAAACATCATCTAGTACATAATAGGTTGAACAGGCGACTGAAGAAAATCTTAAATAGAGCAGAATAAAGCCGGTAAATATATCATCCTTGGTATTGATGAAAATCACGGTCTGCTGGTCTTCAAAACGCTGTTTCAGGAACTGATAGGAAAGTTCCTGATTGGAAGATGCCCCATAAAACTGGCGATATTCATCAAATAATACTGAAAGTTGTTGCAGGTCTTCTACCTGAGCGCGTCGAACAAGCATTCAAAACTCCATGTCTGATTATTATTATGTACATGAAGCATAGCGAAGTTTGGGGAGCTGTAACGTATTAAATTGTTTGAAAATGCGACAGTGTTAAATTTTGTCACTCTCGCCGAGGATGGCATTCAGTTCTTCAAATAGGTCCAGATGATCATCATCGTTGTGAAGCGCTAGGCTTTCCTGTTCAGCACTATCAGCGACCAATGCAGGTGAGGCTAATGGCTTGTTTTCTGCCTGTTTGATTTTGCTGCGTAGCTTAATCAGCTGTTCCAGATTGATATTCTGGTTTTCAATCGAGAAGGGGATGGATTTAGTCAGGACGACCTGTTTGAAAAATAGTCGTACAGCTTGTGCTGGCGTAATCCCTAATTGTTTAAACACAGCAAAAGCTTGTTTCTTTTCTTGAGAATCCAAGCGTATTTGGTAGACTTCTGTTTTTCTCATAATATATTCAAGCGTTTAAATACTTAACTTTTCGCATTCATTTTAATCCATTACATTTGAAATACAATCCTTATACACTTAATTCTGAAAATAAATCGTAATGACAGACACATTACAATGTCAGTTCTTGCCTAGAAGAAAATTGCATCAGTTCTTTGCTCATCGGATCTATAAATTCAATATGTTTGGCGAGTAGTTGCAGTGGCGCAGAGAAGTCATCATCAGCTTTATGCTTAATGATAGGATAAAATGGATCATTCAGAATCGGGATGCCCAAAAAGTTTAAATGCACCCGCAGCTGGTGCTGTTTGCCGGTATGTGGTTTTAATTCATATTTAGCTAGGTGATCTTTATGCGTTAATAACGTGATTTCGGTTTCACTATTTGGTTCGCCGTCGAGAACCTGCATGGTATAGAAGGGCTCGCCCTTATCCATACGCAGGCGAACAGTATGTGGAAATTTTAAATCATCTCTATAGCCCGCAATGGCATGATAGGTTTTTTGCACCTGACGGGTCGCAAACAGCTGTTGATACAGGCCGCGTGAAGCGATATTTTTTGAGATGAGGACTACACCAGCCGTTTCCCGATCCAGACGGTGGATTGGTGTCAGATGTTCAATTCCAGTCTGTTTCTTGAGGCGCACCAGCAAGGTTTCCTGTACATATTGCCCGGTTGGACTCATGGTCAGGAAATGCGGCTTGTCGATCACCATAAAGTGATCATTTTGAAAAAGGATTTGGTGCTCAAAAGGTACATGAGTTTCATGCGCCAGAAATCGATAATAGAAACAGTGGCTATTCGCCTGAAATGGACTGTCTAGGGTTAAAGTATTGCCTTGTACATCATAGACCAGCCCATCCTGAAAACGCGACAGCCATTCGCTGGCTGTAATATGCGGAAACTGCTTGCAGAGATATTCATATACTGTTGCCGCATTGGACGGTTGCAGAAATACTTTGCTGGCACTGACGCCATTGAGCATGGGTGGAGTAAATTCAGCAGAAGTATTCATGGTGTCCGGTAAATCTGATCTGGAAACAAATGCTATGAAAAAATACAGTTTCTTCGGCCATGGAATAGGCTTTTAAACTGCGGCGATGCTATCATATTTGTTCCTTTGAATCATGTCGTGAGTCATATGCCTTATTCATTTAGCGTTTCCTTAAATCAAGAAGAAGATACCCAGCAGCTGGCCAAGGTACTGGCAGCCAATTTTACGACGGGTGTGATCTATCTGATTGGTGATCTGGGCGCAGGCAAGACCACATTGACACGTTATTATTTGCAACAGCTTGGTCATCAGGGTTCGGTAAAAAGCCCGACTTATACCCTCGTTGAACCTTATAACGTTCGGGGCAAAGATATCTTCCACTTTGATTTATACCGCCTGAATGATCCATATGAACTGGAATTAATGGGAATCCGTGATTATCTGGAAACCCCGAATGCATTATTTCTGTTTGAATGGCCATCCAAAGGTGGTGATGAAATTCCTGAAGCTGATCTGGTTATCGAAATTTTGAAATCTGAAGATGAGCTGACGCGTACTGCTACGCTGACCTCATCCAGTGCAGCACTACAACAGGCTTTGGAGCAGCAATTCCCACATGTCGAATGATTTAAGCGTACGCCGTATCCATACCCTTGATCCTGCGCTGGCCAACCAGATTGCGGCCGGTGAAGTTATTGAACGTCCTGCCTCCGTGGTCAAGGAGCTACTTGAAAATTCCATCGATGCCGGGGCAACCGAGCTGATTATCCGTGTGGAGCAGGGTGGCAGTACGCTGATTGAAATTATCGACAACGGTCGTGGTATTCATCCGGAAGACTTACCTTTAGCAGTGATGCGTCACGCCACCAGTAAAATCCAGACCTCTGAAGATTTACACGCGATTACTAGTCTAGGTTTTCGTGGTGAAGCACTAGCATCTATTGCAGCGGTATCGCGACTAACCTTGACCAGCAGTCAAGCAGAAGATGGAATTGGCTATCAGGTTGAAGTCAATGGCACCGCCTTTGATCATCAGGAAGTGCAACCGGTCGCGGCGTCTAAAGGTGCGCATATCCGGGTGCAGGATTTATTCTTTAATGTCCCAGCACGCCGTAAATTTCTGAAAAAGCCTGGGACTGAATTTGGACATATCGAAGAAATTGTACGCCGTCTGGCTTTGACCCATTTCGATATTCGCTTTGTGCTGGAACATAACCAAAGCCTCAAACTGAATCTGCCGATTGCGGATAGCGGTGAGCTGCGATTCCAGCGTGTACAACAGTTACTGGGTCGGCAGTTTACTGAAAATGCGTACTGGATCGATGCGGACAGTATCAATATGCGGCTGTCTGGCTGGTTAGGGCATCCATCCGATGCACGTGCACAGGCTGATCTGCAATATGTCTATGTGAATGGCCGTATCGTCCGAGACAAGACCATTTCGCATGCATTACGCATGGCCTATGATGGGATTCTGCATGGACACCAGCATGCAGCTTATCTACTCTTTCTGGAAGTGGATCCGGAAAATATTGATGTCAATGTACATCCAACCAAACATGAAATTCGGTTTCTGAATCAACGTGAAGTGCATGAATTTGTGCGTCACTATGCCAAGGAAACCTTAGCGCAGTTTCAGACCGCAAGTGCAGATCTGGCGCAAGCGATGAAGGTTGAAACTGAGTCACAACCGATTGCGCCACAGCCACGTTATCAGGAACAGTTTAGTCTGCATCAGGCAATGACAGCCTATCAGCCGGCAGCTGAACCTTATGCCATGCGTTCGCATACAAATGCACAAGCAAATGCAAGTTATGTAGAAGCAGAAGCTTCGGACGTATTAACTGATTTTGAATCATCACGTCCACAGACGGTGAATTACGCGCAGGATTACAACAAGTCTTATGCTGGTTCACAGCAACTGAATAATGCACTTAAAAGTTATCTGGCACCCCTTAGAGAAATGCCAGAAACAGAATTAAAAACAGCTAAACAGTCATTTAATGAACATCTGCAGCGAAAGGTGGATGAGCATCCGCTTGGAATGGCGATTGCCCAGCTGCACGGGATTTATATCTTGGCGCAAAACTCTGAAGGCCTGATCATTGTCGACATGCATGCAGCACATGAACGCATTGTGCTGCAACAGATGAAAGCGGCTTGGGATAAACCGGAATTCTGGTCTTCTCAGCAACTGCTCATTCCAAAAGTGGTGAATATCAGCCGCATGCAGGCCATGCGAGTGGAAGAGCTGAAAGAACAGCTAGCCCGCTTTGGTCTGGAGATTGATCAGTATGGCGATGAGCAGGTGATTGTGCGTGGTGTACCTGCGATTCTACTTAAAGCGGATTTTGATGCGTTGATACCTGAATTATTGAATGATCTAGATCCCAGTGATCAGGTACAGAGCTTGCAGCAGAAACGTGACCAGATTCTGGCGGGTATGGCCTGTCATGGTGCGGTACGTGCACACCGTATTTTAAGCCTGTCTGAAATGAATGCCTTGTTGCGTCAGATGGAACAAACCGAATTTGCCAGCCAGTGTAATCATGGTCGTCCAACTTGGCGTGCCTTCCCGCTATCACAGCTGGATAAACTTTTTGCTCGAGGAGAGTAGTTGTACATGTCAAATCAATTGCCGGTCATCAACCTGATGGGACCTACTGCAAGTGGTAAAACCGCTTTGGCATGTGAACTGTATGAGCAGGGTAATTTTGAATTAATTTCTGTAGATTCTGCGCTAGTGTATCGTGAGATGGACATTGGTACAGCTAAACCAACCAAAGCAGAACTGGAGCAATACCCGCATCATCTGATTGATATTATTAGTCCTCTGGAAGTGTACTCTGCAGCCAATTTTGTTGCAGATGCCTGTCGTCTGATTGATGATATGCATGCGCGTGGTAAAACTCCAATTCTGGTTGGTGGCACTATGCTGTATTTTAAAGCCTTGCTTGAAGGGCTCTCAGATAACTTGCCAAGTGCAGATTATGCAGTGCGAGCAGAAATCGAAGCGAAAGCAGCACAGGATGGCTGGGAAGCAGTGTATGCTGAGCTTTGCGAGGTAGATCCAATCGCGGGCCAGAAATTTAAAGTGAGTGATAAACAGCGTATTATCCGTGCTTTAGAAGTGTTTAAGCTCACCGGTCAGCCGATTACAAAACTACAAGCAGAGCAGCCAAAAAATCAACCTTATCGATACAATTTTTATAATTATGCGCTGATGCCAGATCGTCTAGAATTGCACAAGCGCATTGAAAAACGATTAGAAATAATGTGGAAAATCGGATTTTTAAATGAAGTCAAAGGATTGATGAAAAAATACGATTTTGATGAAAATCTCCCTTCTATGCGTTCTGTTGGCTATCGTCAAGCGATCGAATTTTTAAAAAACAGTGATCGAAGTCGTGAAAAACAGCGGGAAATGGAAGATAAAGCATTGTTTGCAACACGACAACTTGCAAAACGTCAATACACATGGTTAAGATCTTTGCAAGAAAAGCATAAATTTACAACATATTTTACAGCGCAGCAGGCGCAAGAAGACTTGCGAAACTGTTACGGATAAAGCAAAATTTACAGACTATCTTTTTTATAATTTTTATTTGAAAAATAGAGATAGTTTTTTGCGCTGATTTTAAAATTTTTTGGAGTTATAAAATGTCTAAAGGTCAAACTTTACAAGATCCGTTCTTGAATTCCCTTCGTAAAGAACGCATTCCAGTTTCTATCTTCCTCGTTAACGGTATCAAACTACAAGGTCATATCGAATCATTTGACCAATACGTTGTATTATTAAAAAATACTGTAAGCCAAATGGTTTACAAACACGCGATTTCTACAGTAGTTCCTGCACGTAACCCACGTCCTGCTGGTGCGCCTGCTGGTGCTCAAGGTGCTGGCTTCGGTGGTCAAGCTGGTGGCTTCGGCGGTCAACCTGGTTTTGGTGGTCAAGGTGGCTTCGGTGGTCAAGGTGGCTTCGGTGGTCAAGGTGGCTTCGGTGGTCAAGGTGGCTTTGGTGGTCAAGGCGCTGGCTTTGGTGGTCAAGGTGGCTTCGGTGGTCAAGGTGGCTTCGGTGGTCAAGGTGGTTTCGGTGGTCAAGGCGCTGGCTTTGCTGATGATGCAAAATTCGAAGATACTCCAGATGACGAAAACAATCGTTAATTTATCTTGAGAATTTTAAAACCGCTCTTTTGAGCGGTTTTTTTATAGTTGTTTCTTATTTTGATGCAATAAAAAACCGGCCTAAGCCGGTTTTTGTAGATGTATAAGATTAGTTCTTCTTGCGATCCAGTGAAGGGTCTTTAATCTCGACAAAGGCATTGTTACGGATTTCACGTAACCAGCTGTCTAGTTCGGTATCAAACTGACGTTCTCCAAGTAACTGGCGAGCCATACGTTCCTGATATTCCTGAGTCATGTCCTGCTGACGTGTATCAGTGACTTGCAGGATATGCCACCCAAACTGACTTTGGAAGGGTTCACTGATCTGACCTACAGGTGTATTTTTCATACGCTCTTCAAACTCTGGCACCATGACACCTGGACTGACCCAACCAAGGCTGCCACCATCACGTGCTGAACCTGGATCATTCGAGAAAGTGGATGCCAATACGGCAAAGTCTTCACCATTTTTTAAACGGCTATGAAGACTATCAATCATCTGTTTCGCATTTTCAGGGGTCACGACTTCAGATGGCTGAATCAAGATATGACGGGTCTGGTATTGCGAAACGATTGCTTTTTGATCACCTGCTTTACGGTCGATCAGTTTCAGGATATGAATACCATCACGTGCTTCAATCGGTTCAGAAGTTTGACCAGGTTGCAGGGTGGTCACACGTGAAGCAAGTTCATCAGGAATAGCTGAGATATTGCGATAGCCCATATCAGCGGCTTCAACTTTAATACCATCTTTTGAATGTTTCTTTTCTAGTGCTTTTAGATCTGTAGTATTTACTAGATCAGCTTTTACTTTACTCGCAACTTGAGCTGCATTTTCACCTGACACACGAACATGTTGTACATGTACCTGGCTGCCTAATAAGGCTTGACCTTGTGGGGTTTTCAGGAAGTTTTCTACGTCCTGATCGCTTACTTTGATCCGTGAAGTTACGACTTGTTGACGTAAACGGTTAATCGCCAAATCTTCGGCAATACGATTACGAAGTGATGCATAGGTATTTGGTGCAATGGCATCCAGTTTTTGCTGGAATGCTTCCAGGCTTGAAGAGCCTGAGTCACGAGCAACTTTTAATACAGCATCATTCAGGGCTTTTTCATCTGGACGGATGTTATAGCGCTTAACTTGTTCCAATTGAGCCTGACGCAAGATAAGTTGTTCTAAAGCCTGTTGCTGCAAAATCTGTTGTGGTGGTACAGTTTTATTTTGCTTTTCTAGTTGATGGGAAATTTCAGCAATCCCTTGTTCGAGATCACTACGTAGAATGACGCTATTGTCGACAACAGCTACAACTTCATCCTTGGTCTGTGCGACAGCAAAGCTTGGAATTGCTGCAGATAGGCATAGCGCAAGTGTTGTTGCTTTAAAAAATTGTTTTAACTGTTTTGTCTTCATTAACGTTCTGTCCAAGTCTGATTGATATTATTAAAGCCCAGAATACGGTTTTCTAGCAATGATGCCAGTTTATTATTAAAACCACCTAATCCGCGTAAGCTGACTTCTGCCATAATCATACGTTTTGGTTTGACGCCTGCTTCATTGACATCATCCAAGTCATTGTAATATGAGCGGCCATATACCGAAACACCCCAACAGCATGACTCATAGTTCACGCCAAGTAAATATTCGCGGGCAACATGATTATCCATATCATATTGAGCATGTCCGATCAGGCGCCAGTTGTTGGATACTGGTTGAATAAATGAACCCACCACCTGATCATAGCTCTTCTGGCGATCAGCAATATCTTGGCGATAGAAATAACCAATGTTATACAGATTGCCTTTTTCACCTGTGTAATAAGCCTGAACATCACGTTGGGCATTATCACCATTTGACATCCATGCCGAATTAAAGCCTAAGCGCAGGTTTTCTGAAAGTTGACTGGTTAATTGAACCACTGGGCCGGTATGAGATTCACGGTCATATTCATCCAGATCACGTTCTAAGTTGACACGGCGATCTTCAAAGAAAAAACTTTGACCGACACTGGCACGTAATCGTTCCAGACCAATATCATCAAACAGGCTGTAACTCAGCCCGACTGAGGCAAAGTTGTTGTCTTCTAATCGGTCATGACCATAGAAGCGTCGTGGACTAAAGAGCTGATCATAGCTGATGGATGCATTCACGGAATCAAAGTTGGGTTGGCCTTCCTGATTCTCGTAAGGGGCATAAGCATAGAACAGGCGTGGTGTTAAAGTTTGTAGGTAACGACCTTCTTTTTCAAAAATTAAACCTGCATCAAGCGTGAATTCCGGTACTACGATCGATGTACTTTCACTTGAACTATTGATACTGTCTAGATTGTCACGAGTATCCTGATCATAAAAAGTATTCACATTACGCAATGATGCTTGTGGAATCAGGAAGGCTCCAGGAGTACGATAATTGTAACGTACTGCTAAATCATTATAGATACGGGTACCGCTTGGTTCATAACTATCAAGAGATGGATGTAGATTGCCAATATCTTTTTTAAAGTAAGCAGTATCGTGATTGGCTTCAAATTGCCAGCCTAATGGATTACCGGTTTTATAGTTCACCAGAAACTGTGGAAGGCGAGCATAAGGACGATCTTCATCTGCCACATCAGGGTCAAGCGTTTGGAAATCTTCAACTTTAAGCTGTGCTTTTAAGCCAGGAAGTCCATTTTTGTAATTTAGTTCCCATGCACGACGTAAATTCAGATCAGTTTTAGAATCTGGGCTATTATTCAGATCAGAGAAAAAGTCTTTGTCTGAAGCATAGTTGTATTCCAGATTGGTCGAGAACTGCTCGTTAATCTGCCAGTCATGGCGAAAATGCAAGTCTTTACGATCTTCGTCATTATAGCTTTTATCTGAAGGTAGAATGCTACCCCAGATCTGACCATAACCGAAATTCTCGGTTAGATAGCGGAATTCACCATTCAGCATGGCACCACGATCTGCAATAAAGCGTGGGGTAATGGTGGCATCATAGTTCGGTGCAAGGTTCAGATAAACTGGAACACCAAGCTCCAAGCCACCGTCATTGGTAAAACCAAAACTTGGCGTCAGAATGCCGGTAGTACGACGGTCATCGATTGGGAAATTGAAATAGGGTAGGGCTAAAACAGGCACTTCTTTAACATAAAGTTTGGTGTTACGAGTTTCACCGCGGCCTGTTTCCTGATTTAGCTTAATTCGATCGGCCTGAATTTTCCAGGTTGGTTTTTCATCCGGTGGACAAGTGGTATAAGTTGCATTTTCCAATTCGACTGTGTCAGTCGAGGTCTTGGCGATCTTGTCAGCACGACCATGTGCATGCTGCTGTTCTGCAATATAGAAGCTGTTATTCAGGTCACCTTGCTGAGTTTTGAGATTGTAATTAATGTCATCACTCTGTGAGAGCAAACCAGCTTGTGCTAGCTGGACACGACCCTGAGCTTTAGCATAAGTTTGGGTTTGATCAATGGTCACTTTATCCGCACGAATCTGACGACCTTGCTGGTCAATGACCACATTACCTTCCAAATAGGAATCACCATTGGGGTTGTAATGACCATAATCAGCAGTCACGGTCGACGTTGCTTGTTCTGGATCTACTGCTTCAACTTCAGGAGAAACTGGCGTAATCCAAGTGCCTTTACAATAGGCTGAGCTTAAATATTGTCCCTGACGTTGCTGCGCTTCCGGGCTGGATTTGTCTACATAATATTGGGAATAAAAGGCTTCACCCGGATAACTTTCCTGCAGGCTATTATTCTGTTGCGGCGTAGTATTGGTTGATGAGTCATTTTCTGCAGCATAGCCGGTGATTGAGCTACCACATAACAAAGTTAAAATCGCAGTCGCTAAAGGATTATATTTAAACTGATGCTTCATTTGTCTCATTAACCAATCATGCTTAATCGCAATTAATTATTGTCGCATCATAGAGAAAAAGTTGATAAGTAGCTACACTTAGCACTTTAAAAACTCAGCCTGTATTAGAATTTATTGCAAATGAATACTCAACGCGAACAATTGATTCAATCTTGGATTGCATCTGTACTCGGTTCAGATCAATTTGAAACTCATTTTTTAGCAGGCGATGCCAGTTTTCGTCGTTATGCACGAATCAAACTGAATAATAAAACATTTATGTTGATGGATGCACCACCAGAAAAAGAAGATTGTGTGCCTTTTGTGACGATTGATGAATTTTTTGATGCAAATGAGGTTCGTGTGCCACATATTGTGGCCAAAGACCTGGAAAATGGCCTGTTGCTGCTAGAAGACTTCGGTAACGTGATGTTGTCAGATCTGTTAAATGACGACACTGTTGATGCTTATTATGAACAAAGTTTTAAACAGTTAATTCAGATGCAGTCCATTCCGGGTGAAGGACATTTCCCGGAATATGCTTATGAAAAGCTGATTTCGGAAATGGAGTTACTCACCGACTGGATGTTGCCAGCATTAAACGTGGTTCCTAACGAAGCGGAAGCTGCACTGATCAAACGTACTTTTGCCATTCTAGCCAATGCGGCATTGGCTCAGCCACAAGTGATTGTGCATCGTGATTTCCATAGCCGTAACCTGATGAAAATTGAAGGTGAAACCGAGCTAGGTGTGATTGATTTTCAGGATGCGGTGATTGGTGCAGATACTTATGACCTGATCTCGATTACCCGTGATGCCTATGTGCAGTGGAATGCGGACCGTGTCTATCGCTGGTTTGAAACTTTCTATCACTTGTTGCCAGCTTCATCCAAAGAAGGTCGTGATCTGGAACAATTTAAGAAAGATGCGGATATGGTGGCCATTCAACGCCATATCAAGATATTGGGTATTTTTGTGCGTTTGTTTGTACGTGATGGCAAGTCGGGCTACTTGAAAGACCTGCCACGTGTGATGTGGTATTTATTGGAAGAAACCAAACCTTATGCCGAGCTGCAGCCATTTATGCAGTTTATTCGTGAGCGTGTATTGCCAGCCTTTGAAGATAAATATGGTATTTATGAGGTGGCTGCATAAATGAAAGCGATGATTCTGGCAGCCGGTCTGGGGAATCGCATGCGTCCCTTGACCCTGCATACCCCAAAGCCTCTCTTGGAAGTTGGTGATAAACCTTTAATTGTCTGGCATATTGAAAAGCTAGCTGGTTTGGGGGTAACTGAAATTGTCATCAATACTGCCTGGCTGGGTGAAAAGCTGGCACAGGCTTTAGGTGATGGTTCGCAGTTCGGTGTCAAAATTTTATGGTCACATGAAGGGGAAGGGCTGGAAACCGCAGGCGGGATTATTAATGCTTTACCTTTGCTGGGTACGGAGTCATTTATTCTGGTCAATGGCGATGTTTGGACCACCATGGATTTTGCTCCACTCTTAAAGGTAGAACTGGGTGAAAATTTGGCACATCTAGTACTGGTAGATAACCCGCCTCAGCATCCGCAAGGGGATTTTAGCTTGGCTGAAGGAAAGGCTTATACCTTCGAACAGAATGTTCAGGGTGAAAACCTAACCTTTAGTGGTGTATCTGTGATTCATCCAAAAATGTTTGATGGTCTGGAGCAGGGTAAACGTCCATTAGCCCCTCTTTTAAAAGAAGCGATGCTGGAAAATAAAGTCTCTGCTTCCAAACTGATCGGTGACTGGGTGGATGTTGGAACGCCAGAGCGTTTAGTTGCACTGGATGCTGCAATTCGTGAAGGGAAGTATGCTTAAGTGAATATTCACTAAGCACTCCCTGCTGTGCCAATATGGAGAAAGCGTTATACTTTCTCCCAATTTTTTCGAGCGTTTATTGTTTATGCATACGTTTTTTCAGGAATTAAAGCAGGGTAGCCAGGCTTTAGGTTTAGCATTGAGTGATGAAGCTTTAAATTTATTACTCAAGTACCAGGACGCTTTGGTGCTGTGGAATAAGGCATACAATCTGACTGCGATCCGTGATCCGAAAGAAATGCTGATCAAGCATTTGCTGGACAGCCTCAGCATTTTAAAAGACTTACCACCGGGTCGTCTGCTCGATATTGGTACAGGTGGTGGTATGCCGGGCATGATTATTGCGCTATGTCAGCCGGAACGTGACTGTGTGTTGCTTGATTCCAATGGTAAAAAAATCCGTTTCCTGAAACAGTTTATCGCTGACCTAAAATTAAAAAATGTCATTGCGGTGCAAACCCGAGTTGAAAATGAAGATAGCATCAATGAACTGGGCAAGTTTGATGTGATTACCAGCCGTGCATTTGCGTCGTTAACTGATTTTGTAGATGCATCGAAACCGTATATGCATGAAAAAAGTACTATTGCTTCTATGAAGGGGCTGATTCCTCATGATGAAGTGGATACTTTAAAAAATGAATTCAGTTGTGAGATTATTGAACTCAAAGTTCCGCGCTTAGACGAACAACGTCATTTACTTCTATTAAAACGAATTTAAGATTTTCAAAGGAATTGGGATCAACATGGCACAAATTATTGCGATTGCAAACCAGAAGGGTGGCGTTGGCAAAACCACAACCGCAGTAAATTTGGCGGCATCTCTGGCAATATTAAAAAAACGTGTGCTGCTGGTGGATATGGATTCGCAAGGGAATGCCACGATGGGGTCGGGCATTCAGAAAAATGACCTGCTGTATTCCGTGACAGATGTATTGCTGGGTGAAGTGCCGATTGAAACAGCAATTACTAAAGCCGAAGTAGGATATAAGGTCTTAGGTGCGAATCGTGATCTAGCAGGGGTTGAACTAGCGATTGCAGAACAGGATGGTCGTGAATTTATCTTACGTGATGCACTGCAGGAAATAGAATCTTTATTTGACTATATCCTCGTTGACTGTGCACCTAGTCTGAGCCTGATTACCGTCAATGCGCTGGCAGCTGTTGATGGTGTGATCATTCCTATGCAATGTGAATACTATGCACTCGAAGGCCTTGCAGATTTAACTCAAACGATTGACCGTATTCAACAGGCATTGAATCCTGATCTGCAAATTGTGGGTGTATTACGGACCATGTTCGATCCGCGTAATGCCTTAACCCGTGATGTCTCTGAAGAATTACAACAATATTTTGGCAAGAAACTCTACGATACTGTGATTCCACGTAATATTCGTCTGGCTGAAGCACCAGCGCATGGTTTACCGGTGATCTATTTTGAGAAAAGTTCCAAGGGTGCAGTTGCTTACCTTAATCTGGCGGCTGAAGTGTTAAAGAAAAGTAAAGTGAAAAAAGGAAGTAAAGCATGACCGTGAAGAAACGTGGACTCGCCAAAGGTCGTGGTTTGGATGCATTACTGGGGTCAATTCAAAAAGAAAAACTACAGTTAGAAGCACAAGGTCTGGATCATGGTCAGCTCAAGCAGATTGATGTGCATCTGCTGAAGCGTGGTGAATATCAGCCACGTCGCTATATTAATGAGCAGGATCTGCAGGAACTGGCCGCTTCGATTGAAAAGCATGGCATCATGCAGCCGATCGTGATTCGTCCGGTAGATGATGAACGTCATCCATATGAAATTATTGCCGGTGAGCGTCGCTGGCGTGCAGCACAGTTAGCTGGTCTGACTGAAGTTCCAGCAATTGTACGCGAACTGAATGATCAGGTCGCGATTGCACTGGCCCTGATTGAAAATATTCAGCGTCAGGACCTGAACCCGATTGATCAGGCTTTGGCATTACAACGCTTCCATGATGAATTTGGTTTAAGTCATCAGGAAATTGCGGATACCGTTGGGAAAGCACGTACTACAGTCAGTAACTTACTGCGCCTTCTAACTCTGGCTGAACCAGTGAAAGACTTTATGCAGCAAGGTTTGTTGGATATGGGGCATGCACGTGCGATTTTGACTTTAAAAGCTAAAGATCAATTGAAAGTTGCTGAAATGGTGATTGAAAAAAGCCTTTCGGTACGTCAGACTGAACAATTAGTTCGTGATTTAAATGCACCAAAACAAGATAAACCAAAGCAAGTTGTTGCGCCGGATATTCAGCAACTGACTCAGCGTTTATCTGAACGTTTTAGTGCAGATGTAAAAATTGATTATAACAAGCAGGGTAAAGGGAAACTTGTCATTAGCTATCATTCATTGGAAGAGCTGGACGGTATCCTATCGATCCTGGATGTAGAATAATTTTCTTGATTGGGGATAAATCAGATGTGGGAGTTGGTAAAAGCGGGCGGGTGGTTGATGCTGCCTTTGGTATTGTGTTCGATTTTTATGGTGGCAATCGCACTGGAACGAATCATTCGTTTGAAAAAGAGTGTGGTGTTGCCCCAAACTCTTCTGATTGGTCCTCAGCAAAATGCTGCACAGGTGATCCAGAAACTTAATTCCGATGTTGCCTTACAGCGTACAACACTAGGACGCGTTTTTGCTGCTGGTGCAGCAAGTGGTCATCAGACGGAACAATATGCTCGTGCTCAAATGGAAGTGGTGGCATCACAGGAAGTTGGGTATCTGGAAAAGAATATCAATTTCTTGGGAACCTTAAGTGCAGTTGCACCTTTGCTAGGTCTTTTAGGAACTGTGCTTGGGATTATTGAATCTTTCCTGATGATTGATGTGGGTACGACCAGTGATCCAGTGTTGATGATGCCAGGGATTTCGAAAGCACTGATTACCACAGCTGCAGGGATGTTGATTGCCATTCCAGCACTATTTGCTTATCGTTATTTCCAACGTCTGGTGCAGGAATATGTGGCAGAGCTGGAGCAACAGGCAACTTTATTTCATGCAGATCTTTTCTACCACTCTGATGTCGGTGTAAACCTTCAGAAGGCAAGCTGAGGTAGGGCATGAAATTTAAACGTAATCAGGTAGAAGAGATTCATATTAATCTCACGCCAATGATTGACTGTCTGCTGTTTATTTTGGTCTTTCTATTGTTGTCTACGACTTTTAGTCAGCTGAGTCGGATGAATTTGACTTTGCCAGATGCACAGGGTGTGCCGCCGAAAAATTTTGACCAGAAAATCGAAGTCACTGTGGATGCTAATGGTCATTATGCGGTAAATGGGCAATCTTTGGCGAGTAAAGAAGTCGCTGATTTAAATACCGCAATTAAACAGATTTCTAATGAACGCCGTGATTTAATGTTTGTGATTGCTGCTGATGCAAAAGCAGCACATCAAGATGTGATTCGCGTTATGGATGTAGCAGGTCAGCTTGGCTTTGTAAACATCAATATCAGTACCAAAGTCCCCACTCGAGGTTATTAGTGAAGCAGGATTTAAAAGTCTATTTTCGCCTTCTAAGTTATTTAAAACAGTTTTGGGGAGTGGCATTACTGGTCGTTCTCGGCTTTGGTTTGAATGCTGCAACTGAGGTTTCTGTTGCAAAACTGTTAGAACGTATTATTGAGGCAATCCAGACTCGAGATCGTGGATTTACCACACTCTTTCCATTCCTAGTAGTCTTGCTGATGTTTTTTCGGGGGACTGGCTTATTTCTCGGTGGTTATTTTACCGCGGTTATTTCCCGTAATTTGGTCTTTAATATCCGTCAGGAAGTATTTGCAAAATTGATGCGTCTCCCAGCGCAATATTTTCTGGACAATACCAGTGGTCATATTACTGCTAAGATTATGTACAACGTTGAGCAGCTGACTGCTGCGACAACGGAAGCATTAAGAACCATTATTCAACAAGGTTTAATTACCATTGCGCTGTTGGGCTATCTGCTTTATACCAACTGGCGCTTGACCATGTGTATCCTGATTTTTGCACCAGTCATTGGCTGGATTATTAGTCAGGCTTCACGGCGTATGCGTAAGCTGTCTAAACAGGTTCAGGATACGATGGGTGATGTCAACCATGTAGTACAGGAATCTGTATATGCCAATATGGTAGTGAAAGCTTTTGGTGGGCAGATATATGAGCAGGAGCGTTTCAAAAAACATTCTTTGGAAAATCTGAAACGTGGTCTGAAGATGGTAGTAGTTCAGCAGCTGAATAGTCCTGTGGTACAGCTGATTATGTCCATTGCGCTGAGTATTGTGATGTTTATTGCCTTGCGTCCGGAAATTCTGCGTGATACTTCAGCAGGTGAATTTGTTTCTTATATTACTGCCGCAGGTATGTTGGCCAAGCCGATTAAAGCCTTAACTGATGTGAATGAAAAAATTCAGCGTGGTATGGCGGCTGCTTATTCCGTATTTGAATTGTTAGATATGCCTGAAGAACAGAATACTGGAACACTGACCGATCTATTAAAAGGTAATATCCAGCTGGAACATGTCAGCTTGACTTATTCTGATGGTCATCAGGCACTGAATGATATTAGTCTGGATGTCAAAGCGGGTGAAACTATCGCGCTGGTCGGTCGTTCCGGTGCAGGTAAAACCTCACTTGTCAATCTGCTGATGCGTTATCAGGAAGCCACTTCTGGTCGAATTCTGTTTGATGGTAAAGACATCAAGGATTTTGAACTGAATGCGCTGCGTACTCAGATTGCGATGGTGAATCAGCAGGTGGTGCTGTTTAACCGTACAGTACGTGAAAATATTGCCTATGGTCAGCTTGAGGGCGCTGCTGAAGAAGACATTATCGCAGCGGCCAAAGCTGCTTATGCACATGACTTCATTATGGCCTTGCCACATGGTTATGATACCGAGCTTGGTGCGCAAGGCCTGAATCTTTCCGGTGGTCAGCGTCAGCGTATCGCCATTGCTCGTGCTATTCTGAAAAATGCACCAATCTTGATTTTGGATGAAGCGACCAGTGCATTGGATAATGAGTCCGAATACTTTATCCAACGTGCTTTCGATGCCGCCATGCAGGATCGTACGACCATTGTGATTGCTCACCGATTATCTACCATTGAAAATGCAGACCGGATTGTGGTGATGGATCAGGGTCGTATTTTAGAGCAGGGCACCCATCAGCAATTAATGGATAAGAAAGGTGCGTATTATCAGTTACATCAACGCAACTTTGAGGAGCATTGATGATGTCGCTGGCACAGGTCATTCAGGATGCCTGGAATACGCAGGCGAAATGGCTGGTTGTGCTGCGGCCATTTTCTTGTCTGTACAAGTTTGGTTTTAGTTTGAACAAAACGCTTTATCAAAAAGGTTTTAAAAAAAGTTATACCGCACCTGTGCCAGTCATGGTGATTGGGAATATTACGGTGGGTGGTAGTGGGAAAACTCCGCTGTTAATCCATTTAGTAGAGTATCTAACTCAAAAACATGTCCGTGTTGGTGTGATCAGCCGTGGTTATGGTGGTAAAGGTCCATTTCCATGTTATGTAGATACTCAGGCGACAGCGGAAACAGTCGGAGATGAACCCGCACTGATTGTGCAGTCGACAGGCGTTCCAATGGCAGTGGGTCCAAATCGTCAGCAGAGTATTGAGCTGCTACTGTCCAAACATGATCTGGATCTGATTATTTGTGATGATGGTTTGCAGCATTGGGCTTTAAATCGACAGATTGAATGGATTGTGCTGGATAATAATCGTGGGCTGGGTAATCAAAAATTACTGCCTGAAGGTTATCTGCGTGAACCAGTTGATCGTCTGAAAACTGGAACCGTGATTGAACATGCGGCTCATCCACAATCTGAATTGCATATGCATCTTGCACCTGCACAGCCATATTTGCTCAATCGTACAGAATATCAAACTTTTGATCCAAACCTGCCTTACTATGCCGTGGTTGGTATAGGCTTTCCACAGCGTTTTTATCGCACCTTGGAGAGTCTAGGGATTCAACAGTTTCAATGTCATGAATTTCCGGATCATCATGATTATGAAATCGAAGATCTGGACTTTGAAGATCATTATCCGATTATTACTACAGAAAAAGATGCAGTAAAAATCATGGCATTGCTGAAACAGAATCCAGAGTACAATCGTGATATCTGGGTGGTACCAGTAGAAGCTGTATTATCACCAGCATGCTATCAAGTTTTGAAGCAGCAGCTGCTTGAACAGGGTATTTCTATTTCTTAAGGCCTATTTATTATGAAACACATTGTCATTCCAGCCCGTTATGCCAGTTCACGTCTGCCGGGTAAACCGCTGCTTGAGATTCATGGTCGTCCGATGATTTTGCGTGTTGTGGATCAGGCCCGTAAAGTTGAAGGCTTTGATGACCTGTGTGTCGCTACGGATGATGAACGTATTGCTGAAGTTTGTCGTGCTGAAGGCATTGATGTGGTGATTACGTCTAAAGATCATCCATCAGGTACCGATCGTCTCAGTGAAGTGGCACGAATTAAAGGTTGGAATAGCGACGACATTATTGTCAATGTGCAGGGTGATGAACCTTTATTGCCAGCACAACTGGTGCAGCAGGTAGCTCAGCTATTAGTCGATCAGCCAGAGTCCTCTATGTCGACTTTGTGTGAACCAATTCATGCACTGGAAGAATTTCAGCGTGACAGCATCGTGAAAGTGGTGATGTCCAAGCACAATCAGGCACTGTATTTTAGCCGTGCGACCATTCCTTATGATCGTGATTGTGCTAAACAGGCTGAACAGAAATTACATGATCAGGCTTATCGTCATTTAGGACTGTATGCATACCGAGTGAAGTTGCTACAGGAATATGTGACTTGGGAAATGGGTGTATTAGAAAAACTGGAATCACTGGAGCAGCTGCGTGTACTGGAAAATGGTCACCGTATTGCCATTGCAGTGGCTGAAGTGAGTCTGCCACCAGGCGTGGATACCCAACAGGATCTGGATCGTCTGAACCAGCTTGATCCATCTGCTTTTGCTTAACTTGAGAGTTTGCCATGCCACTTGATGCTACTGCACATATCTATTCTTGGCAGCAACAGGTTTGGGATACCTTGACTGGGCGTTTTCCTAAACTTGGGCATGGCTTGCTGTTTTATGGTAAAAAAGGCTGCGGTAAAGAAGCCTTTACCCAGCAATTTCTGGCATGGGTGCTTTGTCAGAACCGGCATGTGCGCAATCTGCCTTGTGGTGAATGTGGTAGTTGTCAGTGGCTAAAAGCAGATACCCATCCGAACTATGTCTATGTCAGTACGGATGAGGAAAATAAAAAGCAGAATGCCAAGATCAAGATTGAAAAGATTCGTGAGCTGTTGCCCTTTGTGCAGCAGACCGTTGATGGCTGGCGGGTGATTGTGATTGAACCGGCTGAAGCATTAAATATCGCCTCAGCCAATGCTTTGCTGAAAACGCTAGAAGAGCCGGGCGAAAATATCGTGATTATTCTGCTGGCAGATCATTACCTGAAACTGCCAGCGACCATCCGTAGTCGTTTGCAACATTTCGCTTTAGACCGTATTAGTCCAGAACAGGCCAGCCAGTTTTTGGCTGAGCATCTGCCAGATGCGGGTAATTCACAGCAGCAGTTACTGATGAATCTGGCCAATCAAATGCCATTGCAAGCCATTGAAGTGGCACAAAGTGCCTGGTTGTCGATGCGTCAGGATTTTCTGCTGGATTGGCAAAAATTGGTCATGGACAAGAATATGCCGATAGCGATTGCGACCAAATGGAATAAAAACCTGAATTTCAGTGAATTCAGTCAAATGTTTGAATACTTGTTGTCGGATTTGATTTGTGTCAAGCTAAATCAGGCCATCAAAAATATTGACTTAAAATTTGAGCTGTTGGCTGAACAATATTCATTAGAGCAACTTTTTAATATTTATGGGGAGTTTCAGCAGTCCAAACAATATCTGGAGCAGAATGTGCAAAGCAATCTGGTACTGGATCAATTGTGTATCCGACTGATGAATCTTGAATAAAAGAAGGAGAACAATATGCAATCACGTATGGGCGGTATTATTCAGGCCAATATTCCTGATATCGAGACCCTGTTTGCCAGTTATATGCCATTTGTCGCCGGTGGTGGCCTGTTTATTCCTTCTAATCAAAGTGTGCGTCTGGGTGATGAAGTCTTTGTGCTGGCGACCTTGCCTGAACAATCTCAAAAAATTCCTTTAACTGGAAAAGTGGTCTGGGTATCGCAAAAGCAGAATGGCATTAAACCGCAAGGCTTTGGCATTCAGTTAAGCGGTGAAAAAGGTGTTTTCTTCAAAAATGAAGCAGAACGTCTGGTGGCAGGGCTTAAATCTACAGGGCGTAGAAGTTACACTATGTAGATATTCTCCCTGTACATAGGAAAGCGCCGTGTTTGTAGATACCCATTGTCATTTAACCTTACTTGACTTAACTCCCTATGATGGTGATCTGGATCTGGCGCTGGCACAGGCGCGTGAAGCCGGGGTCTCAAAATTTATGAGTATCTCGGTGGATCTGGATGATCATATCGAGCTGGAAAAAATTGCTGCACGTCATGCTGATGTCGGTTATAGCGTCGGCGTGCATCCGTGTGAAGATCCGGCTACTATGGCACGTGCTACTACTGAGTATTTAGTCGAGCTGGCTCAACCGGAAAAAGCTTGGGCAATTGGTGAAACCGGTCTGGATTATTTCCATAGCACCGATTTTATTAAAGAACAAAAAGAATGTTTTGCTCGTCATATTCATGCTTCTCAGATTGTGAAAAAACCGGTGGTGGTGCATACCCGTTCTGCTAAATATGACACCGTCGATATTATTCGTGCGGAAAAATCAACGCATGGTATTCTGCACTGTTTTACTGAAGACTGGGAAACAGCCAAAGCGGTTTTAGACTGCGGTTATTATGTGTCTTTTTCCGGTATTGTTTCATTTAAAAATGCCCAGGATTTGCGTGATGTGGCGAAACAGGTACCACTAGATCGCGTCCTGATTGAAACCGATAGTCCTTATCTGGCACCAGTGCCATATCGTGGTAAATCAAATGAACCAAAATACGTTCCATTTGTAGCCAAAGCCTTATCTGACGTATATGATAAGACTTTGGAAGAGATGGCTGCAATTACCATGCAGAACTTTGAAAATCTTCTAAATTTAAAGTAAAAAATTGAATTGAATAAGAGCAGAAGAGAGTTATAGGGTGAAGATGGATCGTCAGGCTCAGTTTCGAGCAAGAGAAACCTTAATTTTTCAGGTTGCTGAGCAATTGCTACTGGAAAATGGCGAAGCCGGCATGACGCTAGATGCGTTGGCTGCGGAACTGGATTTAGCCAAGGGAACACTCTATAAACATTTCCAGAGTAAGGATGAGCTGTACATGCTGCTCATCATCCGCAATGAACGCATGCTGCTGGAAATGATTCAGGATACGGATAAGGCCTTTCCAGAGCACCTGGCTTTCTTCATGCTGCATCACCTGCATCATCCTGAACGTACCGTGCTGTTCCACCAGATTGAAGAACGTTTATCTACAACTGGTGTCGGTATTCAGCAACTGTTTAACGAGCTGTACCAGATTCGCAAGCAGCGTTTGCGTCTAATCATTCGTATGACTGAAAGCTATCTGGCATCCATTCAAAGCAGCATGCCAGTTCGTGATTATTTGGCTTCAATCTGGTCACTGACCCATGGTGCTGCAGCAATCCTGAACTCGAGCTTCTACCAGCGTTATCTTGGTTCTCGTGATACGTTACGCGTGGCTTATATTGATCAGGCGCTAGCTTTGCCAAAAAAGTTTAGCTCGGTCGAGCAGTGTGCTTAAAGGCATTCCATGAACAGGCAATCGCTACCATCACAGCGTGGTTTTACTCTCATCGAGTTGATGGTGGTGATTGTGATTATGGGCATCATGGCATCGCTAGTGCTGCTGAATATTGGTGGTGTCGATCAGCGTAAAGCTATGCAAGCACGTGAAGTATTATTGCTGGATTTGCAACGTATTTTACGTGAAGCTAATGATCAAGCGCGGGTACTGGCTTTAGAAACTAAATCTGCTACAGATGTCAGTCCATTTCAATACAGTGTGGTGGAATATCAGAAAAATCCGGTAAATACCGATTTCAGACTGAACAGCACACCACAAAAATGGATTCCCTATACTGAATTTAAAACTCAAACCTTGCCAGATCATGTGTCTTTTCAGATTCAACCCTTAGATCAGCGTTATGAGAATGCACAAAACCGTGATCTGACTGCACAGGATGCGCCGAAGCTGATCTGGTTGGGTAATGGGGAAGTCAAACCGGTACGGATTCAATTCTATCTTGATAATAATGAAGTCGGTTCTGCGATTGAAATCGACCACCTGGGTAAGATCGTTGATGAAGAATAAATCCCTTTCAGCTAATGCATCCTCTTTTCAGGCTAAGAAACGAAATGGGCTTGTTTTATGCTCCTCAAGCACAGCTTTTGGACTTTCTTGCACGACAATGCCGCTCAGGTCGAGTATTACTCGACTTAATCGTGCCTCAGGTTTTACTTTGCTTGAAGTGATGGTCGCACTTGCCATCTTTGCGACTGCAGCCATGGCGCTGACCAAGGTCGCGATGCAGTATACCCAGTCGACTGCGCATGCCATTTTGCGTACCAAAGCCCAGTTTGTAGCTTTAAATGAAGCTGCACAAATGGAAATTAATCAGGAATGGCTTACGGGAACTTCATCTCGACAAACTACACATCAGGGTGAAACCTGGCAGATTGATAAAAAATCTGAACCGACGATTAGCCCCAATGTGCAACGTGTGGAGATTCAGGTCAGCATCGTCAATGCAGATACCGGGCAGGTGGAATCAGGCGTCAGCAGTCTGGTGTTCTTTAATCATCGGGTGAATCAGACACAATGAAAAAGAACGGTTTTACTCTGGTTGAACTTCTTGTTGCGATTGCAATCTTTGCCATTCTGACGGCATTGGGCTGGCGGGTCTTTGATCATGTAAGGGTGACACGGGATCAGAATACCGTTCATGAGCAAAAACTGAACCAGTTGCAGCAAGGCTATCAGCAGATTCTGCGAGATATGGTGCAAACCGTACCATTAACCGCAAATTTTAATGGTGATATTCAGCCAGCCTTGGTATTGCAGAATGGCCAATTTAATTTCAGTAAAACTGGTGTGACTGATCCACTGGAGCAGGGTATTGCCCCTGATGAGCGGGTAGAATATCAGTACCGTGCCGATGAGCAGAAAGTCTATCGATTAAAATATAGGAATTTGAACCAGACTGGACGTGATCAGCCAGAATCCAGTGTGCTCATTAGTGATGTCGAGCAGTTCCAGATTATCGCACTCAATCCAAATGAATTAAGCCAATGGCCTGAAAGCGGATTAGATTTAAATAAAATTGAAAACAAGCAACTGTTACCTAAAGGCATCAAGATTAATCTGATGGTGCAGGGGGGGCAGTATGAGTGGCTGTTTAGCCTGCTGAATACTGATTATCTTAATAATAACAATAACACCAGCAGTTCTTAGGGTGAGAGCATGAAGCAGCAATACGGCATCGCATTAATTACCATTCTGGTGATGATTGCTCTGGCAACTATCTTGGCAGCGACGATTGCCAAACGTCAGGCTGCAACAGCTGAAAGTACAGCTTATCTGATGCGCCAAAACCAGTCACTGATGTATGCCAAAAGTGCTGAAGCTTTTTTTTCTGAACTACTAGTTGATGATGCTGAAAATGCGGCTGATGTTGATCATCTGAATGAAACCTGGGCACAATCGATGCCACCTTTTCCGGTTGAAGATGGTTATGTCATGGGAAGGCTAGAAGATGAATCTGGAAAATTCAATCTGAACAGTCTGGTAACAGCTGATGGTGCGGTGAATGAACCGGCAAAAAAATGGTTTGAACTGATCTTAAAGCGAGTTGGACTATCGGAACAACTCAGCGAAGCAGTGATCGACTGGCAGGATTCAGATGAACTTCCAATTGGCCCAATGGGCGCAGAGTCCAATTATTATCAAGGCCTGCCGAATGCGGCCTTGCCACCGAATGCCAAGTTTCATAGCGTCGAACAGCTGAAATTGGTACGCGGCTTTGAAGATAATCGCTATAAACTTTTGATGCCTTATGTGACGACAGCTCCACTGAGTGACAGTCAGGTCAATATCAATACGGCACCGGCAGCTGTGCTGGCCAGTTTGGATGAAAAGCTGGATGTGAATGCTGTACAACAGGCATTGGATCAGAAATTTGGTCAGCAGGAACATTTTGCGAATGTCTCTGATCTGTGGCAGACACCACCATTTGATCAGGTCGCTGTAGAAAACAGAAACCAATTTGCTAGTCTACTCGGTGTAAAGTCAAACTTCTTTAAAGCACGTATTGAAGTGCTGTTAAGTGAACGTAAACGCCAATTCACGAGCGATCTGGTACGTGAAGACAATAAAGTCTATGTGGCTTATCGTAGTATGGCACCATTTTAAATTTTTAAGCTTAAGCAAAGAGTAGGGAATGTTACGGTTTAATCCGTTTTGTCTATTAACGTGAACTGCAAAATTAATCCTCCTGTCTATACTTTTGCTTTATAATTGCAGGGAATTCACCTATTTTTTGACGACATTACGGCACATGTTAATTCGTAAGTTATTTAAGTTTGAAAATGCTCATATCGTGCGGAATTGCACATCGGATCGCTGCAAGCGTTCGATTCATGGTCATAGTTATAAAGTAGAATTATTATTGAAAGCATCTAAGCTCGACCATGGCCAGATGGTATATGACTTCGGCTTATTAAAAGGTGTAATTAAAGACTTTTTTGATTCTTTCGATCATGCGATCTGCTTCTGGCAGAACGATAATCCTGAGTATATTCAGGCATGCAAGAATTTTAGTGCACGTTGGGTGTCGTTGCCAGTGTCACCATCTGCAGAACAGTTCTCCCGTATTTTCTTCTTCTTGGCGCAGCAGGTGCTAGCTTCCACCATTACCCAGAATGGTGAAGGGGATGTCGAGGTGTATTCGGTGATTGTTCACGAAACCGATACAGGCTATGCACAAAGTTTCCTAGAAGATATTGAAAATGAGCAGATGGGTACTCTGAGTCTGGATCAGATCGAATTCTCTGAACAGGTACAGGCTGAATGGACTGATCCTGATATGTTCAACAAACTGAAACAGGGTGTGCCATTCCATAATCCGACCGTAGATCTACAGGTAAAAGTTTAAGCTGTCCCGGTTTTAAACTAGATGACATCAATTTAGGATGAAAGCATGTCTTTATTAGCTGAACAGCAGATTGCCAAACTCAATAAAGTCCAGTTGGATGATAGCTGGAAATATGAGCTGAGCGACTTCCTGCTTGGCTCAAAAATGGAATCATTACGCACCTTTCTGATTGAAGAAAAACGCGCAGATAAAGTGATTTATCCGCCAAATCATCTAATTTTTAATGCGCTAAACACAACACCACTGGATAAGGTCAAAGTCGTGATCTTGGGGCAGGATCCCTATCATGGACCAAATCAGGCACATGGCTTGAGTTTTTCTGTACAAAAAGGTGTTGCATTACCGCCTTCTTTACGTAATATTTTTCATGAGTTACACTCTGATTTAGGTGTCCCTATTCCTAAACATGGTGACCTGACCCACTGGGCGCAGCAAGGGGTATTACTTCTGAATGCTGTTCTGACAGTAGAAGCGGGTCAGCCGACTTCGCATCAAAAACGTGGCTGGGAAGAATTTACCGACCATGTGATTGATGTCATTAATGAGCAGCGTGAAAATGTGGTTTTTATTCTTTGGGGTGCATACGCGCAGCGTAAAGGACAACGCATCGACCAGAATAAGCACCTAGTATTGAAAGCCGCCCACCCATCGCCGTTATCGGCAAACCGGGGTGGTTTTTTTGGCTGTAAAGTATTTTCGAAAGCAAACAATTATCTTAAACAACATGGCATTGAGCCCATAGACTGGCAGCTGGACGCATGACATATTCTCCCGTATCAAAACAATACCACTCGGACCTGATTGTCGAAGAAGCCCAAAATGGATGGCGAATCGTACGTTTAAATCGTCCGAAATCTTTACACGCACTGGATGAAACCATTGCAACGGCTTTACTTGAGGCCTTCGAGGACTTTCATCACGATAACAGTGTAAAAGCGATCTGGCTAGATTCGACCACACCAAAAGCATTTTGTGCGGGTGGAGATGTACGCAAATTGCGTCAGCTGGTCATTAATGATGAAGTGGCAACAGCCAACAAATTTTTTGAACAGGAATATGCTTTAGACCTGTTATTACATAACTATGCTAAACCCGTACTGGTCTGGGGTGAAGGTTATGTTATGGGTGGTGGTCTGGGTCTGTTTATGGCCGCACCATTCCGTCTAGTAACGCCATATTCACGCTTGGCGATGCCAGAAATTAATATCGGGCTGTATCCGGATGTTGGTGCAACTCGCTTCCTGGCAGACCGTGGCGCGATTGGTTTGTTTACCGGTTTAACCGGTTCGATCATGACCGCAGCGGGTGCTTATGGGATCGGCTGGGCTACCCATATCTGTGATATGCAGCGTGATGCAGTGCTGGACAAGATGGTCAATATTGATTGGGATCATTATCCAGCAGGCGATTTCCGTGCGATTGATGACACACTCAACAGCATGCACCGTCCGGTTGGTCCTGGACCGCTGCAAAACTCGCTGGATGTCATCCAAAGTGTTTGCCGTGGTGTGAACTTTGAACATGACTATGAAGCTATTGTAGGTTTAAGCGATGCACGTAGTGACTGGCTGCGTCAAGCGAGTGAAAACCTGCAAAAAGGTTCTCCTGCAACAGCAGCCTTGACTTGGTTACTCTGGCAGTGGGGTAAAGGGCTACCGTCATGGAATGAAGTATTTGCACTGGAAACCCAGATTTCAGACTGGAAAATCCGTCATCCAGACTTTGTAGAAGGTGTGCGTGCACGTCTGGTCGATAAAGACCTATCTCCAGAATGGAAAAAAGGCACTGATCTCAGTTTAAAAGGCATTTTGGGTAACAATCCACCAGTGACTAATATTGACAGCTGGAATGCTTTGTTAAGACAGTATAGCGTGATCAGCTGATTCATGACCGACCACATTCAAACCGATGAAGAATGGATGCAGTTTGCCTATGAGCAGGCTGCATTGGCCGCCGAGCAGGGTGAAATCCCTGTCGGTGCCATAATTGTCAGCAATAATCAGATTATTGGGCGCGGCTTTAATGCCCCAATTTCATCTAATGATCCGACAGCACATGCTGAAATTGTGGCGATTCGTGAAGCCTGCCAGAACATTGAAAATTACCGCCTGCCTGAAGATGCTGCCCTGTATGTGACTTTAGAACCATGCACCATGTGTGTTGGGGCACTGGTACATGCGCGTATTTCCAAAGTGGTATTTGGTGCCATGGAGCCCAAAGCAGGTTCGCTAGTTAGCGTTCGTCAGCTGTTTGAAACCGGCTACTATAATCACGTATTTGAATTTGAAGGCGGCTGCCTGCATGAAAAATGTTCGCAGCAGTTGAGTGCTTTCTTTAAAATGCGCCGCGAGCAGAAACGACAACAAAAGTTACAAGAAAGACAAAACGGTGATCAGAATCAATCCTGATTTCTGTTTAGTATGAGCTTTGAAAATAACAACCTAAAAACAGGACGCCTTATGGACACCATACAAGTAAAAAAAGAATTTCCTGCACCTTTGACTCAGGTATTCGATCTGCTTTCTAAACACTCGACTTATAACGTAGCTTTTGCACCTATTCAGGTGGAACGCATTCAGGATTCTGCTGATCCAGAACGTCCAGATGGAATAGGTTCAGTCCGCAGCCTGGGTTTTGGTCCTATTAAGCCGCTGAAAGAGCAGATTACGCTGCTGGAACCAAATTCCCGTATCGAATACAAAATTATTCAAAATCCTTTGGTGAAACATCACCTTGGAATTATTGAGTTTGAAGCGCTTGGCGATGACAAGACGCTGGTGACCTATACCATCGAATTGCAGGTACGAGCGCCATTTGTCAGCAAATTAATCCTTGCACAGTTAAAAGCAGGCATTAAACTAGGCTTCGCGAAACTCGCAAAATCTGTTTAAACAACAATGGAAAAGCAATGACAGTTCAAATTATTACCATTGATGGGCCAAGTGGTTCAGGCAAGGGAACACTGGCAGCAAAAATTGCCAAACATTATGGTTTTCACCTGCTGGATTCTGGCGCGCTATACCGTTTGCTCGGATTGTCATTGCACCAACAAGACCTGATTGATTCACTGGATACAGAACTGGAAAAATGCGTACACATTGCTACAAATTTAGACATCCGATTTACAGGAACTGAGAGTGGTGTACAGGTATGGCTGAATGGAGAAGATGTGACCCAGACCATCCGTACCGAACGGGTTGGTGAATATGCCTCAAAAGTGGCGGCAATTCCTGAACTTAGAGCTGCTTTGGTGGGTCGTCAGCATGCTTTTGCCCAGACCCCGGGTCTGGTGGCAGATGGTCGTGACATGGCGACCAGTATCTTCCCGAATGCAAAGGCAAAAATTTATTTGACTGCATCGGCTGAATCGCGTGCGAACAGACGTGTAAAGCAGTTGCAGGGTATGGGGCTGGATGCTAAAATAAACGACATTTTAGCTAATATACAAGCTCGAGATAAACGAGACATGGAACGCACTGTCGCTCCGCTCAAGCCGGCAGCAGATGCCTACATTATCGACAGCTCAGAATTGAGCATCGATGAAGTATTCAATCTGATGACCGCTTATATCGACAGCAAATTAGCTAATTAACGAATACAGCAGACGCATAGCTTGATCAGTTTTATATGGACTATGTAGACGCTTAACTAAACCGGCCTTGTCTGATCCAAGACCGCTGACTTTATCGGAAATATCATGACCGAATCTTTTGCAGCCCTCTTTGAAGAAAGCGAATTAAACCTCAACGTTGAAAAGGGTGCAGTCATCCAAGGCGTTGTAGTTAGCATCGACTCTGACTGGGTAACTGTTGACACTGGCCTTAAATCTGAAGGTATTGTTGACCGTGCTGAGTTCTTAAATGAACAACGCGAACTTGAAGTTCAAGTTGGCGATACTGTAGACGTAGTTGTTGAAGCTCTTGACAACGGTATGGGTCAAACAGTTTTATCACGTGAAAAAGCGAAACGTGCTGAAACTTGGACTAAACTTGAAAAAATCTTTGAAGACGGCGAAATCGTTACTGGTGTTATCTCTGGTAAAGTTAAAGGCGGTTTCACTGTTGACATCGGTCCAGTTCGTGCGTTCCTTCCTGGTTCACTGGTAGACACTCGTCCTATCCGTGACACTACTCACCTTGAAGGTAAAGAGCTTGAATTTAAAGTAATCAAGCTTGATGCTAAACGTAACAACGTTGTTGTTTCACGTCGTGCTGTTATGGAAGCTGAATCTTCAGCTGACCGTGAAGCTCTTCTTGCTCAGCTTGAAGAAGGTCAAACAGTTACTGGTACTATCAAAAATCTTACTGACTATGGTGCATTCGTTGACCTTGGCGGTATTGATGGTCTTCTTCACATCACTGACATGGCTTGGAAACGTATCAAGCACCCTTCAGAAGTTGTTGAAGTTGGTCAAGAAGTTACTGTTAAAGTACTTAAATTCGACCGCGAACGTAACCGCGTATCTTTAGGCCTGAAACAACTTGGCGAAGATCCATGGTTAGCGATCATGAGCCGTTACCCTAAAGGTTCTATCGTTAAAGCTCGTGTAACTAACCTGACTGACTACGGTTGCTTCGCTGAAATCGCTGAAGGCGTTGAAGGCTTAGTACACGTTTCAGAAATGGACCACACTAACAAAAACATCCACCCATCTAAAGTTGTTCAGATCGGTGACGAAGTTGACGTTATGGTTCTGGAAGTGGATGAAGAGCGTCGTCGTATCTCTCTTGGTATCAAACAAACTCGTGCTAACCCATGGGAAGAGTTTGCTAAAAACCACGAGAAAGGCGAAAAAGTATCAGGTACTATCAAGTCAATCACTGACTTCGGTATCTTCATCGGTTTGCCAGGCGGTATCGATGGTCTAGTTCACCTGTCTGACATCTCTTGGAACGAACAAGGCGAAGAAGCGATTCGTCGTTACAAGAAAGGTGACACTGTTGAAGCGGTTATCCTGTCTGTAGACGCTGAAGGCAACCGTATCAGCCTTGGTATCAAACAGCTGAACAGCGACCCATTCAACGACTTCCTTGCTGCTAACGAACGCGGTGCGCTTGTTAAAGGTACTGTAACTGCTGTTGACGCTAAAGGCGCTACAGTTAAGTTAGCTGATGAAGTTGAAGCAACTCTGAAAGCATCTGAAATCAACCGCGACCGCGTTGAAGATGCAACTAAGTTCCTTGAAGTTGGTCAAGAAGTTGAAGCTAAGATCATCAATGTAGATCGTAAATCTCGCTCTATCAACTTGTCTATCAAAGCGAAAGACGAAGCTGAAGAGAAAGAAGCAGTAGCTAACCTGAAATCAGCTGCAGCTAGCCAAGACAACGGTCCTAAAACTATTGGTGACCTGATCAAGGCTCAAATGAGCAACTAAGTAAGGGTCGGAATGTATTGTTAATGTAATTTAACTAATATTTTCTGCACGATTACTGTAAACGGTAGCGTAGTATTTAATTATTGCGCTACCGTTTTGTATTTAAACAGGTTATTATCGGAATAGAGAGTCCAAGTAGCTTGATAATTAAAGAGGTCGCAGATGACTACTGAAGCACTTAATAAGTCTGATTTAATAGAGCGTATTGCGCTGAAGAACCCGCATTTGGCTGAGCCTTTGGTCGAAGAAGCGGTGAAGATCATGATTGACCAAATGATTGAAGCGCTATCTGCTGATAACCGTATCGAGATTCGTGGGTTTGGTAGTTTCGCGTTACATCATCGTGAACCACGTATTGGCCGTAACCCCAAGACTGGAAAGTCTGTTGAAGTTGCAGCGAAAGCAGTACCACATTTCAAGCCGGGTAAAGCATTACGTGATGCTGTAAACGAATCAGCCCAGAAATAATTTCCCGGAGTGTTCTATGCGTTACGTGTTGATCGTTTTACTACTGGTTTTATTTGGTTATTCACTGGCACTGGTATTGCAGAATGGTACTGAGCTTTCTGTAGACCTGTTATTTACTCAAGTGCCTGCAATGCGCCTAGGCCTGCTATTGCTACTGACTCTGGCATTAGGTGTTGTGTTAGGCTTGTTATTGGGTGTGCAGGTATTCAAAGTGTTCCAGACCAACTGGGAAATAAAACGACTGCGTAAAGATATTGACCACTTGCGTAAAGAGCAGCTGAATACAGCGAAGCTCATGGCAGCCGAAGCAGCTGCACATACCCGTCATGAAAAGACGATTGTAGATATCCATCCACAGGATCGTCCTTCCAGCCCTTTATAAGGATGTGATGTCAGACTTATGAATATTTGAAGTTCTCCTGATTTTTTAAAGCACTCTGGGTTTTGCTCAGGGTGTTTTTTTATGCCAGTATATTGATAAGTCTATTATAAATATAATTATTTAAAATTTTCGCTTTAGGAATAAGGCACTTAAATTAAATCAGTAGAGGATTTTTATACTTTAAATCTTTGTACAGGCAGCTGAAATCCGTATAATGCGTTAATTTTGTCAATTTGAAGGGTCTTGTTATGAGTATTATCGTTGCCTTGGATGCCAAAAGCCAATATGACGCTTTAACGATTGTCGAGCAGTTAGACCCTCAGCTTTGCCGTGTTAAAGTGGGTAAAGAGCTGTTTACTCATGAAGGTCCATCTGTGGTTAAGGCGCTGCAAGACAAGGGCTTTGAAGTATTTCTGGACCTGAAATTCCATGACATCCCGAATACTACTGCACAGGCAGTGTGCGCAGCTGCAGACCTGGGTGTATGGATGGTAAACGTACATGCTTCAGGTGGCCGTAAAATGATGGAAACCTGTGTCGAACGCCTTAAAGCTGGTAACTACAATACTCAGTTGGTCGCGGTAACTGTATTGACTTCAATGGGTCGTGAAGACCTGAAAGACATCGGTTTGGATATCGAGCCATTTGAGCATGTAAAACGTCTGGCGACCTTGACCAAAGAAAGCGGTCTGGATGGTGTAGTCTGTTCAGCGCAAGAAGCAAAAATGCTGCGTGAAACACTAGGTCAGGACTTTGCTCTTGTAACCCCGGGTATCCGTCCTGAAGGTTCAAATGCGGATGACCAAAAACGTATCGTGACCCCTAAACAGGCAATGTTGGATGGCTCAACCCACCTAGTCATTGGCCGCCCAATTACTAAGTCTGAGAACCCGCGTCAAACCTTAAAAGATATTCTGGCTACTTTGTAATTTAGTAAGCTGTCTTGTCCTGAAATAGATTGACAGTATTCCACTTCAAACCGAGTTAAGCAATTAGCTCGGTTTTTGTTTGCTCATACATCTGATTCGGGGTGTTCATATTTAAACTTAAATGCGGTCTATAACAATTGTAAATCATGATAGATTCCGCAATTAAGTGATCTAACTCCTTCATGGTTTGACATCGCGTGGTTAAAAACTCCTGCTTTAATATTCCATTAATTCGCTCTGCTAATGCATTCTGATAACAGTCCTTGCCATCTGTCATGGAAGGACATATCCCATAATGGCGCAATGCCGATTGATATAGCTCAGAGCAATATTGAGCACCTCTATCTGAATGATGAATCATCCTAGTCGCTCGATCTGTCGCTTGCTGCATCGCCATATGTAGAGCCTGCACAATATTCTCCGCACGCATATCATTCGATAACTTATAACCTTTAATCTGTCGGGTATAAGCATCTGTCACCAAGGATAAATAATGCACACCTTCAGCACTCTCAACATAGGTAATATCACTAACAAAGACTTCATTGGCTTGCACTGCTGCATAATCCTTTAATAAATTTGGATGCTTCTTCATCCAATGCTTGCTATCCGTAGTTTTTGTATAGCGACGCTTAGGGCGAATCAATAAGTTATTTTCTTTCAATATTTTAAATAACTGATCCCGTCCACACTTTAAACCACGTTGCAACAATTTGCCTTTAATAAGCCAATACAGCTTACGTGTTCCGATACTTGGCATGAGACAGCGATATTCCATAACCAACTCAAGTATTTGTTCAGTTGCTTGTGCAGTCATTTGAGCACGTTTTTCTGCTTGATAATAAGCTTGTCGGGTGATTCCCAACCACTGACAATAACGTGAAACGCTTAGTCTTCTTTGGCTTTGCCAATCTTTGAAACGTGCTCGGTATACTTTTTTCCAAGATCAGTCCCACATTCTTTATCAATGTGATAAATCACATCCTGAATAAATTCAGTTTTAAGCTTTTCTGCGGCTAACTGCTTTTCTAATTGGCGGATTCGTTGTTGGGGTGTCAATTGGCGTTTAGAAGAAGTCGGCATATTCGAAGTCCAGTCCTGTTGTCCGTGCTTGCGTAACCATACCAGCACAGTTGATCTTCCTTGAATACCATATTTTGCCTGAGCTTGCTTATAAGTAATTTGCCCTTTTTCTACTTCATGTACCACCATCATTTTAAAGGCAAAGCTATAGTCACGTTGTGTACGTTTAACTCGTTGTTCTCGTTTATGTTCCATAAAATAAGTCTCTTAAGGTGTAAACTTATTTCAGGACGGGACAAGCCAATACGACAAAAAGCCTTTCACTTGAAAGGCTTTTTTTATACATTGTGTTCTACAGGATAAAAATAAAAAAGGGATGAAGATGAGAATAATCAAGACGCCAGAACAAAAGTTACTCGAGCAAAGTCTGGAAATGGATAGAATCGCAGATCAATTAGAACAGCAGGAAAAGCAGCAACAGCAGAGCCAATCAAGTTCTTGGGACTGGATGTCAGGCTTGGATGGTACTGATATTGTAGAGCTTGCTTCGGAGATGATGGAGACCGTAGGGGATGTTTTGAGTGGGGTAGATTTAAATTTTTAGTAATCCCTCCTGACCTCCCTTTCACAAAGGGAAGAGATCCTTCTTCTAAAAGACACGAGAAGTCCCCTCTTTAAAAAAAGGGAAGATTTAGGGTATTAAAACTAAATTACCGCCAGCACACTCACTGCCACGGGTGCCAACAGTGACAAAATAAATCCGCTCAACATGGCATGTGGAATAAAATCATTGCCACAAGCCTGTTTGACCATTGGTAATGTAGCATCCATGGAGGTTGCACCTGCGGCTGCAATGGCAGCGCGTGGATGTCGCCAGCCGATACAGTACATCAGTAAGATGGCAATGATTTCCCGAAACAGGTCATTCATCAAGGCGATGCTACCCAGTTCAGCATTTTTCAGTTCTGTGACCACAATGCCGCTCATGGAATAGAACCCATAGCCTTGAGAAAGCATGATCAGGTCTTGCAGCTTGATATCGGATTGCCAGGTCGCATATAGCAGCACACCAAGTACAGATCCAACAACACACCCCAATGGTACCAACAGGATTTTCCAGTTCAGCCAAGATCGATCCAAAGGTGAATAGGCGAGGTCTAGCCCGATTAAAAACATGAATACTAGCAGTAAATACCAGGTACTAATGTGAAGTTGAAGATCAAAATGATGCAAACTGAGCTGTAATAGATAACCTACAGCCAGCGCAATAAAGGCATAGCTGATATTGATTAGTGATTTGATCACCAGTTCAGCAGAGACTCGTCCAGTAGATTTCTGATAACCAATCCATTTAAACAGCAGGTAACAGCAGCTAAAGGCACCTAATGAGGTCAAGCTCGCAATCGTAAGAGAGGTACTAAGAATCTGGTAGGGATGCTGTAACTCATCCACAATTTGAGAAAATTCAAAAGCGATGCCGATCAGTAATACATAACTGAAATAGGGGAGTAAAGTAAAGGAAAGTTTAACTACGACTTTAGGCAGCTTTTTGGCAAACAGGAAGCCAATCGCAAGACAGAACAATAGTTGGAAGATAAGCCAGAAGGATTGCATAATCATGAAAAATTAAAATTTTGTTTATTATGCCATTTCCTTAAGTCTGATGCTGTTGTCTTATTCGGGGAGCTGAACAGCTTGCAGTCAGCTGGCGTAGCCCATTTGAACGTGAGCCAATTTTTTTAAATATAAGTCGGCTGTTAAAATAGATTTGGCAAAATACTTGATACAGATTGAATATTTTGCATTACCTACTGGGCTGCTGGTTATGAAAATATTGTAAATTTTTAAATAGTCATAGTTTTAAATAGTCATAGGATGAATAAGACGCTAATATTGATCAAAACGGCAATAGAGAATTTGTAAGATTTGTAGTAAAACAAAAACAACCCTATTTAAGTTTAATAGCCCATGAAGAGATCCATACTCAGTCTGATGTACCTGATTCAGGGGATGCGTAAGGCCGGTATCGCGCTGGAGCAGAAACTTGATACGATCGGATTGCGTATTGATGATCTGGATCCGACCTCAATTATTCATCCGAGTCTGGAATATGATGTGTTGAAAGTTGTGGGGGATGGGATTGTACCAGAACAGGGGATTTTAATTGGACAGCATTATGCACTGGCTGGTTATGGGCCATTGCTGATGTTACTGGTGACAAGTCCTACAGTTCGAGATGCCCTGAACCATGTGATACGCTTTCAGCAGTTGACTCATCTTACGGGCGAAATTAGCACGAAACAGAATGAGTATCATGTGGCACTTTGCTACCGTCCTAAAGATTTACAGGGTCCTTTAGGTCAACTGGTGGCACAGGCTGAAATTGCTGGAACGTTCAAGTTTATTCAGGATTTATACAAGATGATGGGGTTATCTGTACCGGAAGTACGGATCGAATTGCCATTTCCAGAGCCTGACGTGCCAGAACAGTTACAGCTTTATTATGATTATTACGGTTCACAAGTGATTCTTAATGCTGAGCAGGCGGCATTCTGGTTTGATGAAGCGGTACTAGATGTCAAGATTTCTGCTGCAGATGAACAAACATCCAAGCTTTATGAACAGAAATGTATCGCAGAACTGGAACGTTTACATGAAGATGAGCAGATTCCAGAGCTGATTCAGCGGGTACAGGATTATCTGGAATTGCAAACTGGCGGAATGCCGACCATGGCAGAAACCGCGCAGGCATTGAAAATTCCGGAACGTACCTTACGTCATCAGTTACAGCAGTTGAATACCAGCTATAAACAGATCCGTGAAGAGATTATCAAAGATAAAGCATTAAGAATGATTGAATATAAACAATATTCAATTGAAATGATTGCAGAATTATTGGGATACTCTGAACCGGCTGCATTTAATCATGCTTTTAAACGTTGGTTTGGGCAAAGTCCACGTCAATATATGAAATAGCCTAAGTTAGCTAATGCCAAAGTGTTATGGCTAGGAATTGATTTCTCGCTATAATTTTTAATGAATCGCAACAGTAATGAACCTTATGTCCGACTTAAATTCACATCAGCACAATGCCTTTAGTCCTTTATCTCCTGCGGAACGCTATGCGCAGGCGCTGTCTTCGGGTCAGTTCATGCCTGATGATGCACAGGCAGTGGCAGTCCATGAGTTAGACCGTGTCTGGGTGGAGTTAATTCAGCGCTTTAAGGCTTCTAAAAAGGCATTCCGCCGTTTCCGCCGTCAGACTGCACCAAAGGGTGTGTATATGTGGGGCGGTGTAGGACGCGGTAAAACCTGGCTGATGGACCAGTTTTTCGATTCGATTCCGTTTCGCCGTAAAACCCGCATGCACTTTCACCATTTTATGCAGCATGTGCATCGTGAGCTAAATAAGCTGTCTGGTCAGCGTAACCCGCTGGATATGGTGGCGGATCAGATCTATAAAGATGCGGTTGTCATCTGTTTTGACGAATTCTTCGTGTCGAATGTGACGGATGCTATGATCCTGAGTGATCTGTTCCAGAAACTGTTTGAGCGCGGCATTACATTGGTAGCCACTTCAAACATTGCGCCTGATGGTTTATATAAAAATGGGATTCACCGTGACCGTTTTATTCCTACCATTGAATTAGTGAAAAAGAACTGTGTGATTCTGAATGTCGATGCCGGTGTGGATTATCGTCTGCGTGTACTGAAACAGGCACAACTATTTAAGTTCCCGCTGACTCATGACAATAAAAACTGGATGGCGCAGCGTTTCAGTGCGCTGACTCAGGGCCAGCAACAGTCTCAGGAACCGATCATTATCAATAACCGTATTGTGGAAACTGTGGCACATACCGAAGATGTGTTGTGGTGTGAATTTTCTGATCTGTGTCTGAAACCACGTAGCCCGGCCGACTTTATTGAAATTGCGAATATCTACAATACAGTGCTGGTCAGCAACGTACCGCATCTGACTGATTTCCTGAATGATGCTACACGCCGTTTCATCTATTTGGTTGATGAATTTTATGATCGTGGGGTGAAATTGTTACTCACCTCAGAAGACAATATCATCGACATTTACCAGGGTGAAAAACTGGCTTTTGAAATTGAACGGACCCGTTCACGTCTGCTGGAAATGCAGTCGGATGAGTATCTGCATTCTGAACATCGGCAGATTCAGAAAACAGCCTCAACCCAGGCAGAATAATTGCTTACAAAGCGTCGGATTTTCCGGCGCTTTTTTCATCTAAAATTACTGACCAGTTTATCGACAAGAACCTGATTTCGTGGCTTAATCAGGCAACAAACATGACACTGTATATCGAAGTGCATAGTTTTTGCACGAAAATCTGAACTTAAGTCTAATTTCTACATTTCGAAAACTTTATACACTGTCATTAGGGTATTTACTGAATTGATGACTAAACATTCTGATCATCTATTTTGCGTGCATGAGGGTGACGCTGAATAAAATGATCATTATTTAGGAATGTGATAGTACTATTCAGCTAAATTTTAATCGTTATACTAGAATCTCTTGTATAAAAAGTAGCAATATCAGGAAAGACAATGACTGCACGTATTCAAAAAGGCAAGTTAGCGATTGCTAAGGAACTTTACGATTTTATCGAAAATGAAGCACTACCAGGTTCTGGTTTGAACAGTGACACATACTGGAAAAACTTTGAACAAGTCGTTGTTGATCTTAGCCCTAAAAACAAAGCACTTTTGGCTAAGCGTGATGACATTCAAGCCAAAATCGACGAATGGCACCGCAATAACAAATTTGAATTACAAGCTTACAAAGCTTTCTTGACTGAAATTGGCTACTTGCTACCAGAAGTAGAAGATTTTCAAATTACTACTGAAAACGTAGACGACGAAATTGCACAAATTGCAGGTCCACAGCTGGTGGTACCTGTACGTAATGCACGTTACAGCCTGAACGCTGCCAACGCACGTTGGGGTTCACTGTACGATGCACTTTACGGCTTTGACGTAATCTCTGAAGAAGATGGTGCGGAAAAAGGCAAGGGTTACAACCCGAAACGTGGTGAGAAAGTTATCGCATTCGCGAAGAACTTCCTGGACGAAACTTTCCCATTGGCTCAAGGCTCACATGCTGATGCGACCAAATATGCAGTGGAAGGTAACAAACTGATTGTAACCTTAAAAGACGGTTCTACAACGACTGTTGCCGATGCATCTAAATTTGTAGGTTATAACGGTGATGCTGCAGCACCCTCTGAAATCGTACTGAAAAACAACGGTCTGCATGCGCTGATTCAAATTGATGCAACCAGCCCGATTGGTCAAACTGATGCTGCCGGTGTTAAAGACGTGATTCTTGAAGCTGCAGTAACTACGATTCAGGATTTGGAAGACTCTGTAGCAGCCGTAGATGCTGAAGAGAAAGTTGAAGGCTACCGTAACTGGTTAGGCTTGATGCGCGGTACGCTGGAAGAAAGCATCGAGAAAAATGGTAAAATCATTACTCGTAAGCTGAATGCTGACCGTACTTTCAAAAATGTAGAAGGCGGCGAGACTACACTTCACGGCCGTTCATTGATGCTACTGCGTAACGTAGGTCATCTGATGACCAACCCAGCGATCTTGGTAGATGGCGAAGAAATCTATGAAGGTATCATGGATGCGCTGATCACGCCGCTGCTGTCCGTTGCTGACATTCGTGGTGAAAACACAGTACGTAACTCACGCAAAGGCTCAATGTACATCGTTAAGCCAAAAATGCATGGTCCTGAAGAAGTGGCATTTGCAGTTGAACTGTTCGAGCGTGCTGAACAGGCGCTAGGTTTACCTGCTAAATCACTGAAAATCGGTATCATGGATGAAGAACGCCGTACCTCTGTAAACCTGAAAAACTGTATTGCTCAGGCGAAAGACCGTACCATTTTCATTAACACTGGCTTCATGGACCGTACTGGTGACGAAATCCATACCTTCATGGAAGCAGGTCCATTCGTTCGTAAGGGTGAAATCAAAGGCCAAAAATGGTTCCCGGCTTATGAAAACCGTAACGTGATGATCGGTCTGCAAACCGGTTTACGTGGTAAAGCGCAAATCGGTAAAGGCATGTGGCCAAAACCAGACATGCTGCTAGACATGTACAAGACTAAGACTGAACATCCAGAAGCGGGTGCTAGCTGTGCATGGGTTCCATCTCCAACAGGTGCGGTAATCCATGCGATTCACTATCATCAAATTAACGTGGCTCAGCGTCAGCAAGAGCTGCTTGCAACTGAAGCATTGCCATTAGATGATCTGTTGACTCCGCCATTAGCGACAGATACCGACTGGACTGAAGAAGAGAAAACCAAAGAACTGGAAAATAACTGTCAGGGTATCCTGGGTTATGTAGTTCGTTGGGTTGATCTGGGTGTTGGTTGTTCGAAAGTACCAGACATTAATGATGTTGGTCTGATGGAAGACCGCGCAACACTGCGTATTTCATCTCAGCACGTAGCGAACTGGTTACGTCATGGTATCGTGACTCGTGAACAGGTTGAAGATGTACTGAAACGTATGGCGAAAATTGTGGATCAGCAAAATGCAAATGACCCGCTGTACAAGCCAATGTCAGCTGACTTTGACAACAGCATCGCGTTCCAGGCTGCTTCTGACCTGATTTTCAAGGGTGGTGAGCAACCTGCAGGTTATACAGAGCCACTTCTGCACGCTGCACGTTTAAAATTGAAAGGTTATACAGGTGACTAATCCTTCTAAATAAAAAAAGCCTCTTCGGAGGCTTTTTTATTTTCTGATTTTATTGCCTCATATATCTAAAATTTTTTCAGCTATTCATAGATTTACTAAAATAATAGTACTCAGAACATATAACTTTATTTTGCTAAACGTAACAAAACGTCGCTGAGCTGCGTTCTAACGTAAGCGTCCGCTGAACCCCATGCCTATTTTTTTAATTTGAGTTGGATTTCCAGCGATGTGGTAGTAATTCTTCTATTTGGGTCGCTTTATGCGTCGGCAGCCTTTTCAGCACATCACTTAAATAGGCATACGGATCCAGCCCATTTAGCTTTGCTGACTGGATTAACGTCATGATGTTTGCCGCTCGCTGACCACTGCGCAGCGAACCTGCAAACAGCCAGTTCTTGCGCCCCAACGCCCAGGGACGCATCTGATTCTCGACCCAATTATTGCAAATAGGTAGATTGCCATCATCCAGATAGCGGCTTAAAGCTGGCCAACGCTTCAGAGTGTAATTGATCGCCTTGGCGGTGGGAGAACTCGATGGCACTGTCAGATGATATTGGTTGAGCCATTCATATAGTTGTTGCATCACTGGTTGACTATGCTGTTGTCGGTATTCGCGGCGGTCTTCCGCTGTACCATCGGTCTTTTTCCTGAGTTCTGCTTCTATCGCATACAGTTTCTGAATCAGCACTAATGCCTGTTCAGCGACCTGACTTTTCCCGGTCACATGCAGTTCATGGAATTTACGACGTGCATGGGCCATGCAGCCCACCTCTATGACCTGGCCTGATTTAAAGCGTGCTTTATAACCACTGTAATCATCACAGACTAGATAGCCCTGCCAGCCTTTCAAGAACTCTGCAGCATGCTGGCCTGAACGACTATCCTGAAAGTCATAGATCACTGCCTGAACTGGATTGTACTGTGTAGTGGCATAGGCCCAGACATAACCTTTCTTCGGTTTTTTATCATTCTCACCCATCCGCATGATGGTGACCGGTGTTTCATCTGCATGCAGCACCTGCTGTTGTAGTACCACCTCTTTTAAGGCATTGGCCAGAGGTTCCAGTTCTACACCGCAGCGACCTATCCAGTCAGATAAAGTTGATCTAGAAAGTTCGATTCCCGCCCGCTGATAGATCAGACGTTGACGGTACAGCGGCAAATGATCGGCATATTTCGATACCAACACATGGCTGAGCAGTTCAGGTGAAGCAATGCCTTTATCAATCACATAGGCGGGCATCGCTTGCTGAGTCAGGGTGTCACACTGATCACAGACCCATTTGCCACGGACATGCTGTTCCTTATAGAACTGTGCCGGTCTGAAATGCAGTTTTTCACTGACATCTTCGCCGATACGACGGAGTTGGCAGCCACAAGCGCATTGGGTTGATGCAGGTTCATGCTCAATACGGATGGTGTGTAGATGAGCTGGCAGTGGTCGACGTTTAGGTTTATTGGTTTTGGCTTTCTGTGTCGCTGCATCGGTTTTGTCTGCATTTAGCCGTTCCAGTTCTAGATCAACCGCGGCAATATCTTCTTCAACCGCTTCGTCCCACAGGTGGATTTGTTTGGTCGTTAAGTGTTCATTCTTCTGGGCGAACTTATGCCGTTTAAACAGCGCCAGTTCATGCTCGTATTTTTGAGTGAGAATAGAAAGATGTTGAACTTTAGAATCTAATTGCTGATTGGTGACTTCAAGATGTTGAACTCTGGCATCTAATTGCTGGTTTGATTGTGCTAGAGACTGATGCTGCAGCGCCAACTGCCTGGTGAATTCCAGCAGTTGTTCATGGGTCAGTTGGCTTAAGTCAGGCAGCGTATTCATGACCGCAGTATGCCTGAGGTCATGAGAAGAATGAAATAGAACGTTTGGAGAATAGCAGAATGGAACAGCCTGGTTTAAAGCATCGTCACCACCTGCTGTCGTCCAATGCGCTGCCAGGGCAAACCTTGGATCAGTGCCTGTAACTGTTCCGGACTGATCGCCATGCTTTCACCCTGGTGAACCTGCGCCCAGTGGAATTTTCCCTGTTCCAGCCGCCGGGCACACAGCCAGATGCCCAGTCCATCATGTACCAGCACTTTCATGCGATGGCCACGTTTATTACAGAACAGGTAAGCACAATGCGGTTTAATGTAGCCAAAGGCTCTCACCACCTGAGCCATGATAGTATCCATCCCTGCTCGCATATCCAGAGGTTGGCTAGAAAGCCAGATTTCATCAATGCGGATCATGTTGCAAGTGCCTTGAGTAATTCTGCTAAAGCAGATATTTCTGATACTTGCCATTTCAAGCCAATTTCTACTTTTGAGTGGGGTAAAGTAATTTGAACCGTTAACATGTCAGTAGGAGTAGGATCTAATGGTGCAGAGCAAGATAAGGCAATAAATGCAGGTTTATTCGGTAGTGGTGAGCGATCATTCCCTGGCTTACCATCAATTAAGCGAATCCATTTGGATACAAGATTTGTATTCAATCCATGTTGCAAAGCGACCGAAGCAATTGAAACGTCCGGTGCTTTACAAGCCTGAACGATCTGCTGTTTAAATTCAGCACTGTATGTTCTTCGTTTTTTCGCAAGAGATGCGATGGATGTCTGGTGATTTGTAGTCATAAATTTTAGTCCCCACTTGTTTTTAAGTGGGGACTAAATTAAGGCTTATAGGATGAATTCATAAGGTGTGTTCAGCGGACGCTTACGTTCTAACGCAATGTTCTGATAAAGTAGAGAAAAATCGGCAAGTTGCAGGGATGAAAATGACAACCTATCAAAACCTAGATCAACAATTTATTGCTGGGCAATGGCGGCAGGGTGGCTCAACTCATACCCTTCAAAATATTAATCCCTATACCCAGCAGGAAATCTTTAGTTTAAAAGCAGCCAGCACTGAGGATGTGGATGATGCTTACGAAGCTGCATTGTTAACTTTTGAACAGGAAGCCTTAGCTTCAATTCCAGTACGTATAAAACTGATTCAGAATCTGACCAGCATTATTCAGCGTCGACGTGAGGAAATTGTGAACTGGCTGATTATGGAATCAGGCAGTACTCGTTTTAAGGCCAATATTGAAGTGGATGCTGCACTCGGGATCATTCAAGAAAGTTCTAAATTTCCAGACCTTATCAAAAAAGAAGAATTAGAAAGTCTTGATCCAGCACGTCGCAGTTTTGTGGTAAGAAAACCTCTTGGTGTGATTGCGGTGATTAGTCCGTGGAATTTTCCGTTTCATTTGTCTATGCGCTCGGTAGTGACTGCACTCGCTTGCAGAAATACAGTAGTGCTCAAACCTGCGAGTGATACGCCTGTAACGGGTGGAACTTTATTGGGTAAACTGTTTGAAGAAGCAGGAGCCCCACATGGGGCTTTAAATGTCGTTGTGGGTACAGGTAAGGAAATCGGAGACTATTTTGTGGAACATCCGATCCCAAAATTGATTTCATTTACTGGTTCTACAGAAGTAGGTCAAAGTGTCGGTAGTAAAGCTTTGGCAAGTTCCCGTATTAAGCGACTGGCATTGGAGCTCGGTGGAAATGCTCCATTAGTTATTCTGGATGATGCCGATCTGGATTTGGCGGTAGAATTGACGGTAATGGGACGTTTTATGCACCAAGGTCAGATCTGTATGAGTACTAACCGGGTCATTGTCGACGAAAGCTTGCATGATGCATATATCGAAAAATTGGTGGAACGTGTGAAAACCATTCCAGTCGGTGATCCAAACTTACCGGATACTATTATTGGTCCGGTCATCAACCAGAGCCAGGTTGAAAAACATCGTAAGATAATTGAGCATGCCAAACAGATTGGTGCAGAACTCGTCTATGAAGCTGGTATTGAAGGTAATCTGGTTTCACCGCATATCTTTACTCATGTTGATCCATATTTTGAGATTGCGCAGGAAGAAAGTTTTGGCCCGATATTGCCAATTATCAAAGCAGATGATGAAGAGCATGCCTTGATCCTGGCGAATAACTCACGTTTTGGTTTGTCGAGTGCTGTATGTACATCAAATCTTGAGCGTGGAGAACGTTTTGCTATGCAGATCGATGCGGGTATGACCCATATCAATGGGATTACTGTCGCTGATCAGCCAAATGCACCTTTTGGTGGGGAGAAAAATTCGGGATTGGGCCGTTTTAACGGTCGTTGGATTTTTGAAGAATTTACCCGTACACACTGGATGACAGTACCAAAGGTTTAATCTGGTTAGCAAAAACATACAGGGCAGAGATCACCGGAGCATTATAATGTTTCGGTGATTTTTTGTTTTTAAAGACTCTATGTGTGCCAACTTTAAACCACTCACTGTGCAGCAATTGCATGATCTGAATCTTCCGGACATTCCATTTGAATATCCTGAAGAAGTCTATCCCCATTACCAGTTGCCGTTATTATTCAAATCTGATCAGGGCCTGGAATGGCGCTTGGTTAATTTTGGTCTGATTCCGAAATGGGCAGAAGATAAAACAATTGGTACACGTACCTATAATGCGCGTAATGAAACCTTGTTGCAAAAACCAACCTTTGCTGAGGCGACCGCAAAATGCAAATTTGGCGTAATTCCAGTATCAGAATTTTATGAGTCTAAATATTTTGATAATAAGCCACAGCGCTGGGGTGTCCGGCGTAAAGATGGCAAAGCCTTTTATATTGCAGCCTTATATGAGATTGCACGAGTACAGGATGAAATTGTCCGTTCCAGTACCATGATTACTATGGACGCGATTGACCATCCCATGATGAAGGAATTTCATGAACCGGGAAATATCAAACGATCAGTGATTGTGATTCCACATCATCGTTTGGATGAGTGGTTAAGTATGACAACACCGAATATTCAGTCTTTTGTGGAGGGATTTCCTGTTGAGGAATTTGAATGTTCTCATGTTCCAAAAGAGAAGGTGAATAAAGAAACACCCCAACTGAACTTTTTTGATGAGGATTGAAAAAACAGAAAGATGAACCTAGCCTAAAATTCATCTTTCTGTCTTAAATCTTTACGACATGGCCTGATTGTTATAGCAGGAGATCAGCGCGCAAGATTTTTGAAGATATGACGAAGACTTTCCATGGTCTTTTCAATTTGAAGCGGTGTTAAGCCTTCAAATGATTGTTCCAGAACAATATTGGTCAGATCGTTGATTTTGTGAGTCATTTCTTGTCCTTTCTCAGTGAGGACAACACGGGTAATACGTGCATCATCTTCACAAGAATAGGTATCCACTAGACCCTCATCTTTTAAGCGGTAAACAATTTTAGTCGTCGTTGACATTTTAGAGACCACCATTTCTGAGAGCTCAGAAACACTTGCATGTGGTTTTGCTTTCAGTGCCAATAGAATACGACGACGTGAATTATCTACACCGTATTTTTTTAAGGCATGGTCAACATTGAGAACATATTGTGCGTGGACTTGAGTAACCCAGTAGTATGGGAAATTTTCTAAAGAGAATTCTTCAGTAGATGGTAAAAACTTAGCATACTTTTTAGTCATAGCAGTTTCCTTGTATTTATTTTTCTCAGGCGGTTTTATTTTATGCAATTGTTTATATAAAATTCAACCATTATTTCTTATAAAATCGACAGAATGTGCTGCATTGTTTTTAATATCGCTAACAATTCCCACAAACTGCATAATGGCTGGGAAAGTCGATAGTTTACAGTCTTTTTAGTGCAATGTTATCAGTGAAATATGGTCATACGTCGGGAAATTTGATGATTTAAATACTTAAGAAGAAAATAATATGAATGGAAATAAGGGCTTAGAATTATCATGTGAGTATCAAAGATTTCTCATAGTGGACACAGGCTCGCTATAAATTTGTATCAATTCATAAATAAGCCTAAAAATGTGATGAATTTTGCATGAAATGAGGTTTTTGGTGCTTGTTCAGTAAAGATTAATGATGCCTCTGGATATTTTGAATGCATTAGCAAATCAATAAATGGTGGGATTACATAGCTTATCTAAACAATTCTGAGCTGGACTAAAGTGGATGAATTAAGTCGAAGAGATCATCTAATCGGTTATATTTTCAATCTTGATAAGCCTAAATATTGAGAGGTGATTAAAATCCTTAGAATTAGCCTTGCTATATTTCATAGATTAAAACATTTACAGATATATGATCTTTCAAAGATAGTCTCTCATATTCTGCATTGATTCTATTCGAGTTCTACTCGAGCTTAGCTTATACCTTCTTTACAAAGTACTGTCAGGGTTGCATATAAATTGTCCGAGAAAATCAAGACATAATTTTACTATGCACGTTGCTTATACTCGTTTAACTTCTAACATTGTTTAGCCTGTAGCCCTAGGATCTATATTTTCTATAAAGGTTATCATCACAAAATTGCTGATGGTTTTAGGCCAATGATTAAGCTTTAAGTGGAAGTGTTCGAAGTGGATATAGAGAGCAATCTGATCCAAAGGGGGAATATTCATTATCCAGTCTCATTATTAGGTTCGAATGATATTCATAATATGGTATAGGTAGGATCAGCAAAGACATATTTGCCAGCTTTTTTATTTCTAAATAATGTGACCTCGATAGTAGAAAGATCTAAACACTTTAAGAAAGGTTAATAGCCTCTATTGCATTATATCTGTCTTAAAACCATTTATCGGATTTATCTGACATAATTTTCATAAAACTTGATGAGATCGACATTATTTGCTATTGGTTATATTAAATATCAACAACTTAAAAAGAATAAAATTACATTAGATAAATTAAAGTTTATTATTTTTTATCAAGACTAAAGAATAGGAAAAATTTAGAGATTTGGCTAAGTTTATTAGTCATGTGTTTTGTATCTAAAATTTTCTGAAAAGTATTAGAAAATTCACGGAATTTAATAAACTATCGAGTGATATCAATGAATGTTGTCGAGCTTCGAAGACTACAATGAACCAAGTATATGAACGCAGTATGAAGTTGGAGTTAGTGAAAATTCCTCTTTACAGTCTCAACTGAGAAATCGATTTACTTACTGAAACTCATTCCCGTGAGTTTCTAGTATCTTATCAAGCATGCGCTAAATCATTCTAAAAAGGGAAGGTATAGGTAGATCTTAAAATCTTTTGGAAATAAGCCTCATTTGACCTGTGATAAATTTGTCTATGACCATCAGGTTGCCTAAGTTAATGAATTTATAACAACTGAAAATCAGCATGCTCACGTAGCACTTCAAGATTCAGCTGATGTATCTGGTCAATAAAGGTCACATTAAAACTGCCAAGTGACTGTGTTGTTGCAGCAGCCAGTTTTCCGGCAATAGCAAAATGCAGATGTGCAGCCGTAGCCGCAATTACAGGTGTAGTCACCGCACTATAAGCAGCAATCAAGGCGCCTAAGGCACAACCGGTCGCAGTCACTCGGGGTTGTAGTTCAGAACCGCCATTGACCTGAATTACTGGATAATCATTAGAAACAATAAAGTCAGATACACCTGAAATCGCCACACATTGACAGTGGTTTAATAATGATTGCGCCTGTTGATAGACTTCGGAACTATCTAATGTAGTTCCGACACCTTTACCTGTGACTTGCTTACCTGCCAGGGTGCCAATTTCAGAAGCATTACCACGGACAATGGTTGGTTGAAAGGCCATGAGCTGATCAGTGACTTCAGAACGCCAATGTAAAATCGCACCATAACCAACCGGATCAAGCACCCATGGCTTTTGAATAGTATTTGCTGTTTCCGCAGCGATCAGCATGGCCTGAACCTGTTCAGAAGTCGGTGTACCCAGATTTAGACTCACGGCACCGGCAATACGGGTAAAACTTTCAGCTTCAAACGGATTATCAATCATCGCAGGTGATGCGTTGGCTGCCAGCAAGATATTCGCTACATAATTACTGGCTACGGCATTGGTCATGATATGGACTAGCGGTTGCTGCTGTTGCAGGGCAGTCCAGGCATCATATACTGCATCTAAGATTTCGTTGTGCAGTTCGGTATTGGTTTTATTCATAGTGTTATTCATTAAAAGGCAAGATGTTTTTAACGGGTAAAGTAATGATCCTGATGTTTGCAGTTGCGGCAGAACAGGCTGACATAGTCACTGGCATCATAATCTACAGTCAGTTCTTCTGAACCACAGTGCATACAGCGCTTATTGGAGTAGAACTTCAGACGTGGTTCAATTTTCTGCCATGATCGCCAGATCGGCTGGAAGAAAATATTTTCATCATAACCGAGGAAATGGTAGAACAGAATTGCACTCATTTTGCTTAAGGGTAATTGCTGCGGACGTGGCAGGGTAAAGGTTTCCCATTTTTCGGTTACTGCACGTTCCCGGTACTGTTGCAAGGTCTTTTTTAGCAGATTGGTATTGATAAAATTTTCATTGCGTGGCTGTAGCGCTTTTTGAGTATGCAGGTATTCCAGGGCGGTTTGCACCAGATAATAAATCTGGCCGACAGCCAATACATCCAGCATACGGTAGCAGAACGCCTGAAAGCTTTTATTTCCAGCAATCTGGATACCCCAGCTACGGCAATAGAACTGGGCGAACTGAATCACTTCCTGATACAGCATATAGTACAGTGCATCTTTGACTTCATCTGCACTTTTAAAAGGCACACCCATGCTCAGGTTTTCATAGAACCAATGTCGTAGCTGCTGGGTAATACTAAACAGACTTGGCTCAGAATAGCCATCTAGACGCACATTAATATAATAATGATGTTGTTCGGTATTAAAATCTTTCAGCGTCAGGATATTTTCCTTACACATGCGTTTGACCAGCGCATTTTGCATCAGATAATTTGGGCTGATCGGATGATATTTGATACTGTCCCAATCGATATATTCTGCATGCTGGCTATGTTCATGCACATGATCATCCAGAATTGCTAGCAAAAAGAGTTTGTTTAGAAAACTCAGCTGACTGAGTTCATATTCAAACACGTCTTTTTTCTGCTGAAATTGGCGGTTTTCCTGTAACCGGGTTTCTTTCATCTGCCGTCTGCGGTTGGCCAGACAGCTTTCACAATGGCAGTTATGTACCTGATCCGTATAAACGCGGTGCTGACAATGACTGCATTCATGATAAGTCAGTTCCTGATCATATTGCTCTGCCTCGACCCAATACATCGATGCCTGACACAGGGGGCATGCTGTACTTTCATCAAGCTGTTTCTGCAAAACATTTATGGTCATCGGAACAAATAATCTGAGCAGGGAAAAGGGATTTCATTATACACATCTGCTACTAATGAGGATGTATTCAGGCAGGCTGTTTTATGGATAAATGACAACTCAAATATTACTAAAAATGAAAAGAGCCACACATGTGGCTCTTGATCGATTAAAAGAAATCTTAAACCGGGCAAGGCAGAGTTTCGTCTTCTTCGCCCATCTGTTTGGCACTAATAAGTGCCTGCACTTTTTTGGTCGGAATCTTTTTCAAACCGAGGGCGTCATAGGTATTGAGAATTGCGCTGACTTCATAGGGCTGCATGGTGATGCCTTCAGAGCTCATAAATAGGGCAATCACTTTATGGTCGATATTGGCGTGGTCCAGAGCTTGTAGCGTTTTGATGTTTTCAATACGTACGATATGGTCTTTTAGATACATGGTTCACCTCATTGTTCTTGTTGTCTTGGTTTAAACAGGTAATGTCATTTACCGTTTAACATCTGTTTTAGAATAGTGTTTGTTCACGAAATTAATGAAGCAAGAAGTGTGCACATTTTCGATTATAAAGATCTATAAAACGGTTGGATAGATATTAAATATTGAATAAACAATAGTTTAAGAAAATGTAAATAAATATAAATTTGTTGTAGGAGCTGGGCATAGTTATCGCCTAACCGAAATAACTGTTGTTGAATTAAGCAGAATGAATTGAAAGTAGTGCAGAGAATGCCCATATTAATGACATACAGTGAATGACACAGACAGTGTCTCTAACTTGGCGTATGATGAAACGACGATAAATGTCGACGTAGACAATAACATCAGGACATGACATGAATATTGCGGCAAATCCGGCGATCGAAGCAGATCAAACCATTTATTTAAAAGACTATCAAAAGCCTTCCTATATTGTAGATTCGATTGAACTCAATATTCAGGTTTATGTGGATCACACCTTGGTCAGCTCAACGCTGGTGATACAGCGCCAGTCTGAAGGTGACCTGGTATTGTTAGGACGTGATCTGGAATTGCAGTCGATTTCTGTCAATGGTCAGCAGCTTTCTGAAAGCGAGTACAAGCTAGATTCAGAGCAGCTGGTGATTGCCAATGCACCGGATCATGCCACTATTCAAACTGTGGTACGTATTCATCCTGAATCGAATACTCAGCTGGAAGGTTTATACCAAGCTAGTTCGGATCTGTTTGTGACCCAAAATGAGCCGGAAGGTTTCCGTAAAATTACTTTTTATCCAGATCGTCCAGATATCTTGTCAGTATTTACCACCCGTGTGGAAGCCGACAAAAAATTTCCAGTACTGTTGGCCAATGGTAACCTGATTGAAACTGGTGAAGCGGGTGAAGGCCGTCATTATGCCATCTGGCAGGATCCAACCAAAAAACCAAGCTATCTGTTTGCTTGTGTGATTGGTGATTTGGCGGTGATGAAAGACCGTTACACTACATCCGAAGGTCGTGATGTAGCGCTGGAAATCTATGCCGAAGAAAAAGACATTCCAAAATGCAAAATTGCTATGGAAGCGTTAAAGCATTCCATGCGTTGGGATGAAGAGCATTATGGCCGTGCCTACGATCTAGATAATTATATGATTGTGGCAACCAGCGCCTTCAATATGGGCGCGATGGAAAACAAAGGCCTGAATATTTTCAACACTTCTTGTGTGTTGGCTGATGAAGAATACACCACTGATGCTGCCATCATGCGTGTTCAGTCCGTGATTGCACACGAATATTTCCATAACTGGACCGGTAACCGGATCACTTGTCGTGACTGGTTCCAGCTGTGTCTAAAAGAAGGTCTAACAGTTTTCCGTGATCAGTCTTTCTCGGAAGATTTACAGTCTTCTGCGGTACAGCGTATTGATGACGTTGCTGTTCTGAAAGCACATCAGTTCCCTGAAGATTCTGGTCCATTATCACATCCGCCACGTCCAGACCATTTTGTGGAAATTAATAACTTCTATACCGCAACTGTTTATGAAAAAGGTGCAGAAATTAACCGTATGATGGCAACCTTGCTGGGTAAGGAAAAATTCCGTCAGGGTACGGATGAATATTTCCGCCGTCATGATGGGGAGGCGGTAACAGTTGAGGATTGGGTGGATGCTCTCAGTGCCGGTTCAGGTGTAGATCTGTCTAATTTCCTGACCTGGTACAACCAGCCGGGTACACCAAAACTGGAAGTGAAATCTGAATATGATGTAGAAAGCCAGACTTATTGCCTGACCTTCAAACAAAGCCTGAAACCACATCCAAAATATCCGAACCTGAAAGCTGTACCAATTCCGGTGGCGCTGGCCCTGTTTGATGCAGAAACCGGTGAACAGCTCACACTGAAATCAACTGCACTGGTTGCAAATGGGGTGAAAGATGGCGTATATCTGTTTGATCAGGATGAAGCGACCATTGAATTTTCTGGTGTAACTTCTAAACCAGTCGTTTCGTTGCTGCGTAATTTCTCGGCGCCAGTCAATCTGGAATTTGACTATACCGATAAAGAATTAGCATTCCTGTTGCAATATGAAACCAATGGCTTTAACCAGTGGCAGGCAACGCAAACCCTGCTGGAACGTATCCTGCTGAATGACCAGCCAGCCGAAATCTATATCAATGCAATGCTGAATACCTTGCCTGATCTGATCCAGAAAGATCCACTGCTGGCTTCACGTCTGTTTGATGTGCCAACCGAAGGCTATCTGGGCAGTCGTATTGATGAGAATTACCAGCCAAGCAAGATCAAAGAAAAACGTAATGCCTTGCTGAACAAGCTGGCATACGCTTTTGGCAACACAGTGAAAGAAATTTATCTGTCACTGGATCCAGAGCTACAATCTGATTTCTCTCAAGCGATGGGTGTGCGTGCGCTGAAAAATATCATGTTGATGATGCTGGCACGTCAGGGCGATGAAACTGCCTTTGAGCTGGCACAGGAACAGTATTCAAGCACAGGCAATATGTCTGAACGTCTGGGTGCCTTACGTGTACTGGTATGGAATGATGCGCTACAAGCTCAAGCGGTACTGGAAGATTTCTATACCCGTTTCAAAAATGAAGCCTTGTCCCTAGATCAGTGGTTTATGGTGCAGGCGGCTCATCCGGAAGCAACTGCTGCGACCATCAAGGCGCTAACCGAGCATCCAGACTACGACCTGAAAGTACCAAACCGTATCCGTGCAGTCAGCGGCGGTTTAAGCAACAATCCGGTGAATACCTGGAGCTTTGGTGTTCAGCATTACATTAGCTTGGCGAAATACCTAGATGAGAAAAACCCAATCGTGGGTTCTCGTCTGCTGCAGGTATTGTCACGTTGGTATACCTTGGCAGAACCACAACGTGGTGAAGTGAAGGCGCAGCTAGAAGCACTGAAACCGCTGGTGAAATCGAAAAATGTCTGTGAAACATTGAATAGCATGTTGAGCGTGTAATTTAAAAAAAAGAGAAAGCCGGATTAAATATCCGGCTTTTTTATTTAGAACATCAGTAATATTTATTAAATATGTAATGAAAGAAAGGATGTATTGGATTTTGCTTTAAGATAGTTCTTATATATGGAGTTAATGTGACGCCGTTCTCGGATTTTCACAAAGAAGATCATGGTGATCAGAACAGATTGAGTGAATTAAAAATGTTATTGAAAGTTGACGACGGGTTTTATTTAAATACACAACATATTATTGCGGTGCATGTGAGTAAGGACAGCAGTCGTGGTGTATTCGAGGTTCAGCTAGAATATACGCCAAACTCAGTGCAGAAATCGGGTGAATATACCAAGGTCTTCAGTTCGCAAATTGAAGCAGAAATGTTCCTGAATCAGCTTAATCAAAAGATTCACTAAAAGAAAAAGCCTGTTCAATACAGGCTTTTTTAATGGAAATAATTTTATTCTTTCACAATCAGCACCGGGATTTCAGAAGCGCCAAGAACCTTTTGCGCTACGCTACCGAGCACCAGTTTCTGGAAGCCCTTACGGCCATGAGAACCCATCACAATCAGGTCAATCGGCAGTTCTTTGCTGGTCTGCAGGATACCTTCAGAAGGGGATAAGCCATGCATGATGCGGATATCCAGATCAATGCCTTCACGGGTAAAAGTTTGTTTCAGGTCATTCAGGCGATCCAGTGCATTCTGTTCAGCCTGCATAAAGTAATCCGTCACTGCTGGCGCAACCTTGTAAAAATCCACACCAGAGAATGGATCTACCGCAATGACGCTGATCAGGGTGACTTTGCCGCCAAATAATTTTGCAATATCCAATGCATGTTCCGCAGCAGCATAAGAGATCGGGGATTCATCGATTGCGACCAGGATGTGTTTATAGTGAGCCATAGTAATTCCTGAAAATGATGCTTGCATGGAAACAGAACGCAGCCAAGCATAAATCCACTTCAATGCAGTAGTCTGAATTCTAATAAAATGAATATGCGCACCACAGTTTAGCGATGCGCATAGGTCGTATTATTTTTTAATGATCAGTACTGGAATTTCAGATGAACTCAGTACATCCTGTGCAAAGCTGCCCAGAATCAGTTTCTGGAAGCCTTTACGACCATGTGAACCCATCACAATCAGGTCGGCACCAATTTCCTCCGCTTTTTCGACCACATGCTCGGCATTCACCAGGCCAGTCACAATATGCGATTCAGCAGTGATGCCTTCTTCTGCTGCAATGTTGGTCGCCTGTTTCAGTGCTTTTTTCGCATTGGTATGCGCTTCGACAAAGTATTCTTTCATGATGGCAGAACTGTAATAGAAGTCCGCTTCAGTAAAAGGATTCTCTGCAATGAGACTAATGATGGTCAATTTGCTGCCAAAACTTTTGGCGATTTGAGCCGCATGGCGTACTGCAGAAAAGGAAATATCAGAACCGTCCACAGGGACTAAAAGGTGTTGGTAAGCCATCTTATTTATACTCCAATCTCATTGTTGTCTTGCTTTCAACTATTGATAGCACAGTGCGGATAGTGGTTCAATTGAAAAATACTAAAAAATTAGAAAATTCATTTAATTACGCTGAATTTTTTACAAAAAACTGCAAAATGATAGGCATAAAAATCAGACTGAAATGCCTGGTTTTTAAACATTTTTATGCTTTTAGGCTAAAATAAAAAATACAGATTTCTGGCGTAATGTCAGGGCTAAAATTGTGGTGGGGACATAATGATATGAACAGATTGCAGCAGGTTGGATTCGGAAGTGCTTTGCTTAGCCTAATGCTGCTTACGGGCTGTCAGAATACCTCACAGAACAGCAAGATCATTGCTGCGGCCTTTAACATGACTACCACGGTGCAGCAGAAATTGCTGGATCGTCATGCGCCGGACAATGTGCTGGTGCATAACAATATTATTTATCAGCCAGAACGGAAGTTGGGTCTGGACCTATACCAACCACAAAACATTGCCGAACTGGGCGTACGTTCAACAGTGGTCTGGATTCATGGCGGTGGCTGGATTTCCGGTTCACGCGAACATGCCCGTGGCTATTTCAAGCTGTTGGCAGCACAAGGCTACAATGTAGTATCAGTGCAATATCAGTTGGCACCACAGTCGCAATATCCCAGCCAGCTACAGCAGATTAATGCCGCTTTAGCTTTTTTACAGAACCATGCGGCGAAATACTTGATTGATGCAAACAAGCTTTATTTAGCCGGAGATTCTGCCGGAGCAAATCTGGCCAGTCATTATGCAGCTTTACTCACGAATCCGGATTTTGCCCAAACGTCAGAATTTATACCTTCAATTCAACCTGCACAGCTGAAAGGCCTGATTCTGCATTGCGGGATTTACGACCTCAATGCTTTTGTAGACATGGCACCTGACGAAATCAAATTGGTGGAATGGGGCATTTATAATATGGTGCAAGCCTATACCGGTGAGCGCCGTAATGATGCTGCCTTTCTCAAGCAGATTTCTCCCATCCAGCATATTACCCCGAACTATCCACCAGTACTGATCAGCGGTGGCAATAAAGATTTTCTCACCGATAGCCAGTCTTTGCCTTTTGTGCAGATACTTAAAGCCAATCAGGTGCCGGTCAAAGAAATTTTCTATCCTGAGTCCAAAACCTGGCTGATTCATGAATACCAGTTTTATATGGGGAAAAAAGAAAGCCAGCAGACCTTTCAACAGACCTTGGAATTTCTGCAAATGCATTCAAACACAGCGGATTAAAATAGTCTGAATGTCTCAGGTGAAGCTACGCCAGCGCAAAATCTGCAAAAGCAGATAAAAAATTAAGTCCCAGAAACTGAAGGCATTTCAAAATTGCAGACAGATCATGCTCAGATGCCAATAAATTTGCGGGCTTACATGGTAGAGGTGGCGAGCTTGATGCCAAAACCACAGAACAGCAAGGCTACCGTTGCCACACAGATCGAGGTTAAGCGGTAGCGATGACCAAAGAATTGCGCTAGACGGGCACCCGAGAAAATCAGGATGCTTAAGTAAGACATGCTGATGATCTGTAGCACAATCGCCAGTAAGGTAAAGGTCAGTGCTGGATACGGATAGCGTGGATCAACGAACTGGACAAAGAAAGACAGATAAAACAGGATTGCTTTGGGATTCAGAATGCTGATTGTCATTGCAGTACGGAACGGATGCAGCTGTTCAATATTCTGTTCCGCCTGTTTAATTTCGGCATTGGTATGGATGGTATTCCATGTGTGATAAGCCGCAATGAACAGTTTGATACCGAGATAACTGAGGTAAATGGCCCCGATAATTTTTAAAATAGTAAACAGGACCGGGAAAGCATGGAGTAGGGAAGCCGCACCAAGTGCAGTCAGAAAAATCAGCACCATATCGCCCGCATAGACACCAAATGCAGCCTTATAACCGGTTTTGATGCCATAGCGCGACGCGGTGGACATCACATACAGCGAGTTCGGTCCAGGCAGCATCACAATTAACGTTGTACCAATAATAAAAGTCGTTAAATCCGTGATCCCAAACACTGAAACCTACTCTTAAAAAACAAATAAAAAAACAAAACAGCCGATGCGTATTATAACGACATCGACTGTCAGATGCTGTAAAGCGTTAGGCGGCTACGGCAAAACGTTCACGTAATAGAGCAGATAACTGTTCACGTGCCTTGATAAAGCCCTGGATTCCGCCTTCAAGTAGTTCGGAAGCCATACGATCCTGTTCCAGTTCAGCTTGGAAGCTTGCTTGGTTAAGTGGGGTATGCGCATGTTCGGTATGTGCATGGGCATGGTTTGAAGATAACTGACGAACGACTTCACGTTGATCTTGATCCAACTGTGCCAGCAGGTTGGGTGCTACAGTTAACAGGTCACAGCCGGCCAGGCCCAGAACCTGATCGATACTGCGGAAGCTGGCACCCATGATTTCAGTTTGAATGTCATGCTGTTTGTAGAAGAAATAAATCTGCTTCACCGACAGTACACCTGGGTCCTTATCAATTGGATAAGCTTCGACATTTTCTGCTTTTTTAAACCAGTCCAGAATTCGGCCGACAAAAGGAGAAATCAGGGTCACTTTGGCATCAGCACAGGCTTTGGCCTGATGCAGACCAAACAGCAGAGTCAGGTTAGTATGAATGCCTTCCTGTTCCAGCGCACGTGCAGCCTGAATGCCTTCCCAAGTCGAAGCAATCTTGATCAAGATACGGTCTGAAGAAATACCGTCTTGCTTATACAGTTCCAGTAGTTCTTTGGCTTTGGTAATGGTTGCTGCAGTGTCATAAGACAAAGATGCATCCACTTCCGTCGAAACGCGACCTTCAATCAGTTTGAGAATCTCGACACCGAATTTGACGGTCAGAATATCAATGGTGCGTTCAATCAGTTCATTGCCGGTCAAACCTTCGCCTTTTGCCTGATTAAAGGCTGCTTCAATCAGAGCATTATTTTCAACTTGGCTTGCTGCAGCGGTAATCAGCGAAGGGTTAGTGGTCGCATCGAGTGGACGAAATTTTTCAATCGCAGCTAAATCACTGCTGTCCGCAACAATGGTGGTGAATTGTTTTAGTTGGTTTAACGCACTTTGAGTCATTTGGATCTAGTTCTTAGGTTATTGCTTATGCATTCTGTTATATCACAAAGTGTTTATTTCCCAAGCATTCACACACTATCTTTTGGTAGCGAATTGCTGTTTTTACGTTGATTTCTGATGTGATTAATCAAAAAATGTGCAGCTTTACCGAGTTTGGTTTCCCGGCTCCAGACCAGATCGACGAAATAGTCAAACTTTGGCGTGAAATCATACAGATTCAGGATATATAGCTGTTCCTGAATATGCGGATGCTCATGCAGCATCTCTATCGGTAGAATTCCCCAGCCCAATCCCTGCTTAATCAGACGATAGGCAGAGTGGTGATTATCGGTACGCCAGTAAAACTTGGAAAATAAAAGTTCGGGTTTGATCTTGCTATCCCGGCTCGCCACCACAATCTGCCGGCTATTAATGATCTCTTCATAGCTGACTTGAGCATGCTGACTCAAGGGATGAGATTTGGCAGCTACCGCGACCAGACTTTCCTTTTTTAACTCAACAAACTGTTCCCGGGTTTCCAGTTGTTCACGTTCAAACATCAGGGCCAGCTGTGCCGAACCTTCAAACAACATCCGATGTGCATCTTCCTGCGGGGCAGAGAAGATATTGATTTGTAGATCTGGGAACTGCTGTTCGAGCAGCACAATATAATCCACCCAGCGGGTATGCAGTAGTTCCGACACCACCACGATATTCAGCTCGGATTCAAGTCCGGAACTCAGCGCCTGTGCGTGCTGTTTCCACTGGTTTATTTCTACCAGTAGCTGTTCGGTTTTTTCATACAGTGCTTGTGCGGCCGCCGTCGGCTGAGGCTCACGACCAATGCGTTCAAACAGTTGCAAGTCCAAATCAATTTCCATATTGGCAATTGCCATGCTTACGGTGGAGGGGACTTTACCGAGTTTACGTGCAGCTGCAGAGAATGATCCGGTTTCCATCACGGCTTTAAACAGTAGCAATTGTTCCTGATTGATATTCATGTTTTATCTTTCAATATTTTTGAAAGATTCTAACTCGAATAATCAAATTATTGAAAATAAACTAGCGGGCATGATTAAGTGATTTGAGTCAGAAAAGATGTTTATTTCAACCAGAAGGATAGTACATGCGCTGAGCTATGAGATCATTCTGTTGATCATCATTGCGATTACCTTGAGTTTTATTTTCCATGTGCCAATAGAAGTGACGGGTACTTTGGGTATTGCCATGGCCCTTACTTCTGTACTTTGGAATATGTTATTTAACCATTATTTTGAAAAGTTTGAAGCCAGGTATCAGCTGAAACGAACGATAAAAGTCCGGATTGTGCATGCGATTGTCTTTGAAGGTGGTCTTATGCTGGCAACCATTCCGATGGTGGCTTATGCTCTGGAAATGAGTTTGTGGCAGGCGATCCTGACTGATCTGAGTATGACGCTGTGTATTTTGGTTTATACCTTTATCTTTCAGTGGTGTTATGACCAGATTGAAATGAAAATGGGCATTCGGCCGGAATTTTCTAAAGGTTAGTGGGCTTAACGCGATATTCAGAAAATAAAAAAGCACCTATCAGAGGTAATGCCAGTCAGTTAAGCAAATATTAGTAAAATGTAGTAAAAATGAGTGTATGTAAATACGCTCATTTTTTT